>JAGCGS010000060.1 GCA_017649485.1 Bacteroidaceae bacterium
CCTCTGTCCATCAATATCTCATAGAACTCTATACAAAAAACCTCCCTCTCGGAAAGCGGATGCAAAGGTAAGCACTTTTTGGATAACCACCAAACAAAAACAGGAAAATCTTTCAAAAAAAATTATACCATATTAATAATAAAGGTGGGAAGGTTGCTATTTCTCGATTCTCATCAGCAGCAAACCTATTAAAATCCATATAATTTCCCTCACTCGACAGATGATGCTCACAAAAATGCCCAAAGCTGCAGAGAGACCCAATGCGGCGATGGAAAGTACGAATCCACCCTCCTGCACACCTAACTGCATAGGCAGGAAACCAATCATGTTGGCAAAAAGAGAAGTAAAGGAAAGAATCAATATAGAATGTAGGAATGTAAGTGCCAAGCCAGAGAAGCCTCCCCCGCAATCCACGCCAAAAAGCAAAAGCATGAAGAACACCTCAGAGCTCTGCACGATGCGAGAGAAATACTCCAAAGTCAAACTGGTATAGAAAGCCCGCTTATCCCTATGATGTAAAGAGATAATCTGCGCGTCGATATTATGCAACAACTCATCGTTCTTTTCCAAGAAGCGGGCGCTCCATCTCTTCAAGCCAGGCACTTTGCCTACCCATTTTATAAGTTTCACCACCAGTCCTTTCTGGTATCCCTTGCCCAACACATAAAAGGCCACCATGCAAAAAACGGCTATCGAACCAAGCAAGATACCCACCAGCATGGAATATGGCAAGTCGCCAATCGCAACCAAAGCCAAATAAATAAATATGGAGGAGAACCACAGGAAGAAATGCGCCAGGAAGTGCATCATGGCATACAAGATAACCGAGGAAGTAGCACTCTCCTTGTTGATGTGTTTCGACAATTCCATGATGCGATAAGGCTCGCCGCCCAAACCACCTACTGGAGTTGCATAGTTCAAGGCATAGCCCACAATCGTCAGTTGGTAAATACGCCAAAAGCCCACTTTCTCCTCAGGTTGTTTATTACTTCTGATAATGCAACGCCAGGCACAGGCATTCATGCCATAAATGACAATCCACACGCCAACGATGGGAATCAACCAATAGCCTGCCCTCGTCAGGTGTTGCCACAGTTCGATGAAACTAACGTCGAATGTCAGCATCATCACCACCACAGCAGCTACACCAACGATAAAAAACAGGTTATTCAGTCTTTGCCTCGTCCACTTCATGACTACCTACAGTTTCTGAGTTATTTCACGGCTAAAAGTCTCGTGGCGATGGTTGATATACCACGCCAACAAAGACATAGCCACAATCTCTATCAAGAAATAAATGGCTGGCACATCCAACAAACAAGCTAGGAAGAAGATGGCAGAACGGAAATTGAAAGTCAACAAACCGTTCCATTTCATCAAAGCCAGCGACTTATCGTGGAACTCCTGACGAAGTGCTGAAGGCATCTGGGCAACATCGCCGTATTTCTCTTTCAACAACTTCATCATACGCTGGAACTGGGGTGTAACCTGCTCCTGCTTACGCGTATAATCCACATAAGAGTTCAAGAAAGCCTTCCACACATAGTTGCCCTTCCAAGGTGTCTGGTCATATATCTCCTTCTGCTTGACGGAGTTATCAAGCTCGCTACCTTTCTCACCTTTGAGGAAGAACAGATGCACTTGGATATAATAATCCGCCAGGCGTGTTTGCCCAGCCATGCAGATGAAACCCGAAAACAGAGCCAAGGCAATCACTATGCAAGTGGCAATAGCCGAATTCTCAGGCGTATTGCTGATGCCCAACCAACCAAACTCCAAGTCGTGATGCAAGTAAAAGCGATAAGCCAGAGCTGTGTAGATAAAAATATACCAAACAAAGCCAGCAGCTCCGTCGAGGATGCGACCTAAGCGGCTTTTCTGCCCCGTAAGGCGAGCCAGTTGGCCATCAGTACAATCAAAGATATCCGCCCAGCAAAGCAAGAAAACCGCTATCAGATTCAATATTAACCCTTGGATACCTTCATAATAGAAACTGCCATGAACGAAAAACACGCAACTCACTGCGCCAATGATAATTGACCATATAGTCACTGTGTTCGGATGGATGCCGAACTTGGCAAAGAACCTTGCCAAGTGATAGCAGAACGGACGCACTACATGGAAATCCAACCAGTCCTCGGTTTCCACAGATTTCAAGGAAGCCAAGTAACCTTCCTTTTCTTTCTTATTCTCAGTCATCTACATTATCTATTGAAGAACACCTGCTTGATCGTGTCACACACCACTTGGGTCTGTTCCTTTCGTCCCAATGTGATACGCAAGCACGATTCCAGTCCTTTATCCCCCATGAACTTAATCTTGTACTCCTGCAAGGCCAGAGCTTCTTTGAGTGCATCCTTAATTTCCACAGGATACTTGATGAGAATGAAGTTTGCCACCGACTTATACACCTTGAAGCCAGGCAGGTTATCCAACTCACGCTTATACAGCTGGCGTCCCCACTCCATATCATCAGCCACCTGTCGATAATGCTCATCACTATCCAATGCCGCCAATGCCACAGCCTCAGAGAAACGGTTATAACCCAAATATTTATTCACATAACTGATAAACTGGTCATGCCCTTTTCCGATGAAGCCAAAGCCCACTCTCAAGCCAGGCAATCCATAGAACTTAGACAATGTTCTGGAGATAATCAGGTTACTATATTTATTCACCAAAGGTGCAATATAATCGGTGTCAGTAGTAATAAAGCTGGCATAAGCCTCATCAATCAGCACCATTGTATCCTCAGGAATACTTTCCATGATGCGACCTATCTCGTCAGGAGTCAACCCATTGCCAGTAGGGTTGTTAGGAGAAGCCAGCAATAACATTCTCGGATGAACTCGGTTAGTATATTCAATCACCTCATCTACATCGTATGCAAAGGTGTCCTCCGTTTCATGCAGTGGATACATCACAAAGTCGCCACCACACTCGCTTGCTACTCGGTTATAATACCACCAAGAGTACTCAGGAATCAAGATAGTCTTGCGATCGTCCAACATGAGGAAATAATGAATGGCGTTTTTCAGCATATCCTCGCCACCATAAGTCAGCAAGACTTGCTCCTCTGGCACGTTGTAGATTTCACTCAGTCGAACAGAGATAACACTTTTCTTGCCCTGATCATAGATTCGGGTATAGAAGCACAGCGTTTTAGGGTCGAAGTTCTTAATAGCCTCCACCACTTTCTGACTCGGTTCGAAGTTGAATTCGTTTCTATCTAAATAGTTCATCACTTAGTAATTATTTCAATATAAATTAACTGGTATCAGTTTCTTAGCATTTTCAAAATCCTCCACAGTATCAAGCTCTATCGAGAAAAGGTCTGTGGTATCCACAATCTTAAAGGTATGGCCTTGCGGAATGAGGCGTTCGAAGGCCTTCTCATAAAACACATCTATCAATCCCTCCACTTCAATCATCTGCTGAAGCTCCGCAAACAGTGCCTTACTGTAATCCGCAGTCATCTTCTCGATGCCCACACTCTCGCCAATCGCCTGTTCAATGGAGCATACCTTGCTGATTTCCAGCACTCGGTTCTCATTGTCAACAATCACCTTGATCTCCTCCTCTCCCAACTCATGACGGTTCAAAGCCAAAGCACTACCCTCCTGCTTCAGTATTAGCGGAAGAATAGCTGGGTCAAAAAGTATGTCACTGTCCAACAGCAAAAAATCCTTCCCCTCCGTGAAAGGTCTTGTCAGCCACAGAGAGAAAATGTTGTTGTTATGCGCATAATCAGGGTTATCGATAAAGTGAACCGTTACATCCGGATATTGGTTGGTCAGGAAGTCGCGAATCATTTGTTGCCTATAGCCTGTAATCACCACGAACTCATTGATGCCTGCCGCCAGGATGGCATCCACTGTTCGTTGCAACAGGGTACGCTTTCCTACAGTCAGCAAACATTTTGGACGCTCGTCGGTCAACGGGCGCAACCTCTTAGCCATACCAGCAGCAAGAATAACTCCAATCATACACATGTATAATCTAATCGGCTGCAAAGGTAATCATTATAATCGAAAAATAGCACATCAGCCCTAATAATTTAACACCACACCACTATTTCTCACGCTTTTTAAACAAGGTGGGAAATGCGTTCAGACATTGAAAAAAGTTGGCAAAACTCTTAAAATCTACATTTCTACAACGAAAAAGAACAAATTCTTTTGTTCTAACCCCTAATAACATTATATTTGCAGTTAATTAGTGACAATAAAAATCCAATAATATGAAAGCTATCAAGACTTACTGGATGGTAGTATTGACTATCTTGATAACTGCAGGCATAACTGCTTGTAGCAGTGATGAGTTTGCTGACTATAAGAAAGATGGAAACCTCAAGTCGTTTACCTCTTTCACAGCTACCCTTGACGATGCGGCAGGAACACGTGCCTACTTAGATGCTGAGGCTTCTGATGGCATCAGGCGAGTGCATTGGAATTTAAGTGATGTAATCTATGTGTATAGCGACACAGATACAGAACTGAAGAAGTATGAGATGACAAGTCTTAGCGAAGACGATCAGGCTGTTTTCACTGGCGAGGAGGTTACAGGTAACAAGTTCTATGCGGTATATGCACGGAATAGAGAGATTACGCTTGATGAGGATAATTACAATATTGTGCATTTCAGTAGGGCTGGCATGACGTCAACCTATGGTTTTCATGGCCCATTAGTTGCGACCGCCACTGGTAATGCCCTAACTTTTAAGCAGGTTATAGGTATCATTCATGTTACTGTCGGCAATATAAATACGATTGACAGAGTTAGTTTTAGCGGTAACAATAATGAAAGAATCGGTGGCAAAGGCTATGTGGATATGTCAGAAAGCCATCCCATACTCCGTCTGGATGACGATGCAAGGACTGTTAGTTATAGTCAGATATTTAACGATAGCTTTGATGAAAAATATACCGATATATACGTTTGCATCCCACCTACAGTCTTTGAGGATGGTTTCAGTGTGCGAATTACAGGAAAAGATGCTAATGACAATGAGTTTGCTATTGATAAGACTTTTAATTCCCGCTTTGAGGTCAAAGCCGGCAACGTTTCCCGTTTCTCATTGGTGGATATAAGTGCCGAGTTAGAGGCACAGGGTTATTATGAAATCATTGAGTTTGCCGACCCAATAGTAAAGCAAATTTGTGTGGAGAATTGGGATACTAATGGGGATGGCGAATTGAGCTATGCAGAAGCGGCGACTGTAATGGACATCAGCGAGTTATTTAGAGATAATACCGATATTGAGTCTTTCGATGAGCTCCAGTATTTCACTGGTTTGAAATCGATTGGCAAATATGCTTTTTATAATTGCAGCAACCTTACTAGCATTGAGATACCTAAGGGTGTGACATCGATTAAATATGGTGCTTTTATTGGCTGCAGCAGCTTGACCAGCATTGTGATACCTGAGGGTGTGACATCAATTGGTCAATGGGCTTTTAATAATTGCAGCAACCTGGTCAGCATAGTGATACCAGAAAGTGTGACATCAATTGACAATTATGCTTTTATTGGTTGCAGCAGATTGACCAGCATTGTGATTCCTAAGGGTGTGAAATCAATCGGTGGATGGACTTTTCAGAATTGTGTCAGACTGACCAATATTGTGATACCCGAGGGTGTGACTTCAATTGGTGATTATGCTTTATCTGGTTGTGCTAGCTTGAACAGCATTATGATTCCCGAGGGTGTGACATCAATTGGAAGTTATGCTTTTTGGCGTTGCAGCAGTTTGGAGAGCATTGTGATACCCGAAAGTGTAACGTCAATAGGTAGTAATGCTTTTTTAGAATGCAGCAGCCTGACAAGCATTGTGATACCTGAGGGTGTGACATCAATTGGTGGTTCAGCTTTTATGAATTGCAGTAAGCTGAGCAGCATAGAGATTCCTGCTAGTGTTACATTCATTGGTGAATGGGCTTTTTATGGTTGTAGCAGCCTGACCAGTGTTGTGATACCTGAGGGTTTGTCATCCATTGGCGAATGGACTTTTGCTTATTGCAGTAACCTGGCCAGTATTGTGATACCAGAAAGTGTTACATCAATTGGCGAAGGTGCTTTTACTGGTTGTAGTAACCTGACTAACTTAGTGATTCCTGATGGCGTGAAAACAATTGGAGATTGGGCTATTGGTGGTTGTAGCAGCCTGACCAATATAGTAATACCAAAAGGTGTAACATCCATTGGAAATGATGTTTTTCATGAATGCAGTAACCTGACCAGCATAGTGATTCCTAAGGGTGTGACTTCAATTGGTGAAAGTGCTTTTTATGGTTGCGGCAGCCTGGCCAGCATCGAGATACCCGAGGGTGTGACATCAATTGGTGAAAGTGCTTTTCATGATTGTAGCAGCCTGACCAGTGTTGTGATACCTGAAGGTGTGATATCAATTGGTGAACGTGCTTTTGAAAATTGCAGCAACTTGATCAGCATTGTGATACATGAGGGTGTGACATCCATTGGAAATGCTGCTTTTATTTTATGCACAAGCCTGACCAGTTTTACATGTTTAGCTGCTAATCCTCCTGCATATGATTATTTTTTCGGTGAGGATTGGGGAAGATCTTATTCCGGCACCATTTATGTCCCAGCTGCCTCTGTAGAAGCCTACAAGGCAGCTGATGGATGGAAAGACTATGCAAGCCAAATCCAGGCAATAACTGAATAACAACTCGCTCGGTCGGATTCGTTAGTGTAGCAATGGGGCTTGCCCCATTGGCTCGTACTCTATATAGGGGGAGAGGAAACGCTTGTAGTGAAGGAGTTGTCTGCCTGTAGTTGGAGGGGATTTGCAATCCCCATGTCGGATTATAAATCCGACAATTCCATCCAGACGGATTACAAATCCGTCTGAATGAGAGGAGGATGCCTCGTTTACTTCAGGAGGATGGTCGACTTACTTCAAGAGAATGCCTCGATTACTTCAGGAGGATGGCTCGTTTACTTCAGGAGGATGCCTCATTTACCTCAAGC
Organism: Bacteroidaceae bacterium; assembly: GCA_017649485.1. Taxonomy (GTDB): domain Bacteria; phylum Bacteroidota; class Bacteroidia; order Bacteroidales; family Bacteroidaceae; genus Bacteroides. Next base: position 6,991 of record JAGCGS010000060.1, read on the forward strand.
GAATGGCCGACTTACTCCGACTAAATGAAACTGCCGCTTGGAGCTATGTTTGTGACTTTGTGACATTGTGACATTGTGACAATAAGCACTATTTGATGTGCAGGGGCAAAGAGAAGCAATAAAGATTATAATAATATAATTATATGTAATATTATAAATCCTATCCGACTATTATGCCGTTCACACACTTAGAAACTCCTTAATGTCACAATGTCACAAAGTCACAATGTCCCAACAAGCCATCCCCAGATGCCTAAAACAATGACCAAGAGGGTTTGGATGGCATGGACAATAAGAGCGAAAGTGGCTGCATCTGAACTGCTTACACCATAGAGCATCATCATGGTGATAACGGCAAAGTGCCAAGGGCCTGCGCCATTAGGGGTGGGTACAATCACGGCAAATGTGCCTCCCACGAACAATACAAGCCCTGCCAACAAGCCTAAATCGGCTGAAAAATCGAAGCAAAAGAAGGTAAAATAGAAATGCAGCAGATAGCATAACCATATAAATATGGTGTAGAGTATGAACAAAGGTGGGTTATCTACTTTGCGAACTGAAAGCACTCCCTTCCAGATGCCCAAGAGCAAGGCGCGCACCTTCCGGGGCAAGCCAAACACCTTAATTATATAATAGAGAAGCACACACACACCTATCACACAAAACAAACTGACATAGAACCAAGGGGAAGCAATCAGATGAGCCAATGAGGGAATCTTGGTGCCTGTCTCACTGAAGAACTGCATAAAGACGGACATCTGAAGCACGAAGGTGACAGCAGTGATGAGTAAGATGCACACACCATCGATGATGCGCTCAGTAACAACAGTACCCAATGCCTTGCTGAAGTTAACGCCATCCGTCTTGTACAGTACCCCACAGCGGGTGAGCTCGCCCATGCGGGGGATGATGAGGTTAGCAGCGTATGAGACGAAGATGGCATTGATGCAATTGACACTCTTGGGATGCTCACCCAAAGGCTGAAGCGTCTGCTTCCAACGCAAGCCACGAAACACATGACTCAGTATGCCGAAAAACAACGACAAAGCCATCCAATCCCAGGCAACCTGGTTGGCCAGTACCTCGCCTAAGCGTGAAAAGTCGTAATCACGATAGACAAAATACAGCACAAAGACTCCCAAAACGATTGGTAAGACGGCTTTGAGCGATTTTTTCAGCCTTTTGTTCATCTTTTTTAATTTAAATGTTTATTTTTGCATTTTGCAAAGATTGTGCAAAGTTATAAAAAGTTTTGCAGATGAGACAGGTTAGACCTAAAAAGTTTTTGGGACAACATTTCCTTACCGATTTGAGCATTGCCCGCGACATCGCCGACACTGTGGATGCTTGCGAGAAACTGCCCATTCTGGAGGTAGGTCCCGGCATGGGGGTGCTGACGCAATATCTATTGCAAAAAGGTCGCCCCTTCAAGGTGGTGGAGCTCGACAGAGAATCCATTGCCTACCTGCATGCCAACTACCCTGTCTTGGAAGGCAACATCATTGAGGGTGATTTCCTGAAGATGAACCTGCAACAGGTGTTTGAAGGGCAACCTTTCGTGCTGACAGGCAACTATCCCTATAACATCTCATCGCAGATCTTTTTCAAGATGCTGGACAACAAAAACCTGATTCCCTGCTGCACGGGCATGATTCAGAAAGAGGTGGCAGAAAGAATGGCAGCAAATCCTGGAAACAAGACTTACGGCATCCTGAGTGTGTTGATGCAGGCATGGTACAAGGTGGAGTATCTGTTTACGGTGCATGAGCATGTGTTCAACCCACCTCCCAAGGTGAAAAGTGCCGTTATCCGCATGACTCGCAATGACACACAGGAACTGGGATGCGACGAGGCTTTGTTCAAGCAAGTGGTGAAGACCACCTTCAACCAGCGTCGGAAGACTTTGCGCAACTCAATCAAGCCCATTGTGGGACCCGACTGTCCCCTACTGACTGACGAACTTTTCAACAAACGCCCTGAACAGCTGAGCGTGAGTGAGTTCGTTAGCCTGACCAATAGAGTAAAAGAATATGTAACCCTGAAAACTGAACGTTATGGAGATTGATGAGAAGTATGTAGATGGCGTTAAAAAATTAATCGCGCACAAGGACGGAGAAAATGTAAGAAACATCATCTGGAACATGCACCCGGCCGACATAGCCGAAATGTGCAAGGAGCTGGACTTGGAAGAGGCTCGCTACATTTATCAGCTACTCGATAACGAGAAAGCTGCAGATGTGCTTTCAGAGATGGATGATGACGAGCGTAACGAGTTGCTCGAAGGACTGGATCCGGAGATCATCGCCAAGCGTTTCGTGGATAACATGGACACCGATGATGCCGTTGACCTGATTCGTGACCTCGACGAGGAAAAGCAGGAAGAGGTGTTGAGCCACATGGGTGACATCGAGCAGGCAGGCGATATCGTAGATTTGCTGAAATACGACGAAGACACCGCAGGTGGTATCATGGGTACAGAAATGGTAGTTGTGAACGAGAACTGGAGTATGCCTGAATGCCTGAAAGAAATGCGTATGCAGGCAGAGCAGATGGACGAAATCTACTATGTCTATGTGGTGGATGACGACGAGCGTCTGTTAGGCACCTTCCCGTTGAAGAAGATGATATCATCACCCTCAGTATCGAAAGTGAAACATGTGATGCATCGCGATCCTGTCTCAGTAAGGGTTGACACACCTTTGGAGGAAGTGGTGCAAGCCATTGAGAAATACGACTTGGTTGCTATACCTGTGGTGGATAGCATAGGTCGCCTGGTGGGTCAGATCACCGTCGATGACGTGATGGACCAAGTCCGTGAGCACAGTGAGCGCGACTATCAGTTGGCATCTGGTATCTCGCAGGACATCGAAACCAACGATAGTGTGATTCACCAGACACGCGCTCGAATGCCTTGGTTGTTGATAGGTATCTTGGGTGGTATTGGCAACTCCATGATTTTGGGTAATTTCGATTCCACCTTTGCCGCTCATCCTGAAATGGCATTGTTCATCCCCTTGGTTGGTGGTACAGGCGGTAATGTTGGTACCCAATCATCAGCTATCGTGGTGCAAGGTCTTGCCAATAGCTCATTGGAATCGAAAGATATGCTCAAGCATGTAGGCAAGGAATCAGTGGTAGCAGCTATCAATGCCACCATTATCTCCATGTTAGTTTATATTTACAACTTCATTGTATATGGTGGAACCGCTACCATCACCTATTCGGTAAGTTTGAGTTTGTTTGCCGTAGTGATGTTCGCCTCCATTTTCGGAACCCTTGTACCAATGACGTTTGACAAAATGAAAATTGACCCAGCTATTGCCACAGGCCCATTTATCACCATTATCAGTGACATCATGGGTATGCTCATTTATATGGTTATAACAGTGGCTTTAACATAAAAATAGAGGCAACATGAGGCTAAAACACCCCTAAATAGGGCGTTTTTAGGCAAAAAATAACACTAAGAATAAAAAAAAGATGCAAAAAAGTATGAAATCTCTTTTTTTATTCATTAATTTGTAACTTGATAATGTAAAAGCGGGGTAACTCGTAAATTAAATCTATTGACAATGACGGACACTCAGGACACTAATCTGCCAAAGATGGAAGAAGGATTAGAAGATGTAAAGCAGACGGTGGAAGCTCCAGAGCCAGCAGCTCAGGAACTGACAATACCGGAAGAGGTGGTTGAAGAGGCTGAAGAAGCTCTTGAAGAAACTGCCGAGGAAGAATCACGCAAGTTGACCAAATCAGAGATTCTGGCCAAGATGAAAGATATTGCCGAAAACGTGGAACAAGCGTCGAAGGCAGTAATCGACAACTTGAAACAGAATTTCTATAGACTGCACAATGCCGAGGTTGAAGCGGCTAAGCGTGCCTTCTTGGATGGAGGTGGCGCTGAGGAGGACTTTGTGCCTGCTCCAGATGCAGAGGAAGACGAGTTCAAAGAGGTGATGTCCGTTGTCAAAGAAAAGAGAAACCAACTGAATGCCGAGGAGGAGAAGCTGCGTGAGAAGAACTATCAAGTGAAGCTGGCCATCATTGAGGAGCTGAAAGAATTGATAGAGTCGCCAGATGACCCAAACAAGAACTACAACGAGTTCAAGAAGCTGCAACAGCAGTGGCATGAAGTGACACTGATTCCGCAGAACAAAGCCAACGAATTATGGAAGAGCTATCAGTTGTATGTGGAGAAATTCTACGACCTGCTGAAGCTGAACAACGAGTTCCGTGAATATGATTTCAAGAAGAACTTGGAAATCAAGACTCGCTTGTGTGAGGCTGCGGAAAAACTGGCTGAGGAGGAAGATGTGATTGCCGCTTTCCATCACCTGCAGAAGTTACACCAGGAATATCGTGACACAGGTCCTGTTGCCAAGGAACTGCGCGATGAGATATGGGCTCGCTTCAAAGCTGCCTCTACCCTGCTGAACAAGAAACACCAACAGTATTTCGAGGAGCAGAAGAAAGTGGAGCAAGAGAATCTGGACAAGAAAACAGTTATCTGCGAAATCGTGGAAGGTATTGACTATCTGAAACTAAACGGATTCCAAGCTTGGGAGAAGAAGACTAAGGAGGTCATTGCCCTGCAAAATAAGTGGAAGACTATAGGCTATGCGCCACAGAAGCTGAATGTGAAAATCTTTGAACGCTTCCGCAAAGCATGCGACGAGTTCTTCCAGAAGAAGAGCGATTATTTCAAGCAGGCTAAGGCTCGCATGAATGAAAACTTAGAAAAGAAACGCGCCTTGGTGGAGCGTGTGGAAGCACTGAAGGACAGCAAGGAGTGGAAGGAGACCGCAGAAGAACTGGTGAAGCTCCAGAAGGAGTGGAAGAGCATTGGTCCAGTGGCTAAACGTTACTCCGACTCATTGTGGAAACGCTTCATCGCCGCTTGCGATTACTTCTTCGAGCAGAAAGGTGCCGCTACATCTTCACAGCGTTCTATTGAAAACGATAACCTGAAACGCAAGAAAGCCATCATTGAACAACTCAAGGATTTGAAGGAGCAGGAAGAGAGTGAGGAGAACAACCAGAAGATCCATAGTCTGATGGCTGAATGGAACGAGATTGGTCATGTGCCTTTCAAAGAGAAAGATAAGATCTACGAACAATACCGCACTTTGGTTGATAAGTTATACAAGTCGTTCAATCTGAGTATGGCAAAGAAAGTCAGCAAGTTCCGCACAGCAGTGGGCAAAGTTCAGGAAAGTGGCATGCAAACTGTTTATCGCGAACGCGAGAAGTTGGTACGCAACTACGAGAACCTGCTGAATGAGTTGCATACTTATGAGAACAATCTGGGATTCTTGAATGCTACATCCAAGACAGGCAACAGTTTGCTTACTGAACTGAACAAGAAGATGGATAAGCTGAAAGCTGAGATTGAGGTAGCTAAAGAGAAGATTCGTCAGATTGACGAGAACTTCCAGAAGGAAGAGGAGAAAGCCGACTAAAATAACTAAAAATGCGGGAATTAACAAGAGGGGGCACGAAGCTCCCTCTTTCCATAAATAGATAAGGTAACGAAAAAGCCATTGGTTTATGACCAATGGCTTCATTTGGTTGGAGTACCAGGATTCGAACCTGGAATGACAGGACCAGAATCTGTAGTGTTACCATTACACCATACTCCAATGCCCACAAACATCTCTGTTTTGCGGATGCAAAGATACGAACTTTTACTGAAATACAAACTATCTTTTGAAAAAAAAATAAAAAAAAGTACTTTTTTTGAAAGTCTTTGTCCTTTTTAGGTGGTTTATCAGAGAAATAGGACTATCTTTGCATTTGTAAATAACTAACATAATAAGAATGGAAGAAACGAAAAAACTTTTACAAGACATTACAGAAGGAATACAGGAGAAAAAAGGCAAGCAAATTGTGATAGCAGACCTTACGGACATTGACGATACCATCTGCCAGTATTTCGTGATTTGCCAAGGCAACTCACCTATGCAGGTATCTGCCATAGCCGACTCTATCAAGGATTTCACTATCAAGGGAAGCCATGTGAAGCCATCAGTCATGGATGGACAACGAAACGCAACCTGGGTAGCTATGGACTATGCCAATGTAATCGTGCATGTATTCCTGCCTGAAGCCAGGGAGTTCTATGACTTGGAACACCTATGGGCTGATGCCAGACTGACAAACATACCAGATTTAGACTAAATAGCAGAAAAAACAATGAGTGATAACAACGACAATCAAGAAAAAAACAAACAGATAAGTCCTGAGCAACAACCTGAACCGCAGCAGGAAAGGAAGCAACCCGGTCAGGAGAGAAAGGATGGTAGGAAGGAACTAAAGTTCAGGTTCAACCTGAACATTCTTTACCTTCTGATTGGTATGTTGCTACTTGGACTGATGTTTTTCAACGAAGATAGCAGTTCACAAAGGGAAGTTACTTATGGTGAATTTCAACAATATGTACGCAACGGATATGTGAACCGCGTGGTGGGCTACGACGACAATACAGTTGAGGCATACATCAAGCAACAATATGTACAGCAAGTGTTTAAGCAAGACTCCAGCAAGGCTGGCAAGAAGCCTTTTGTGATGACAGAGGCACCTTCTCGCCACAGTTTGGGTGAGTTTATTGATGCAGAGACACAGCAATCGCATTTCGATGGCACCATCCAATACAAGAAGCGTCAGAATTATTTCTGGGCTATCCTGTGGCAAATCCTGCCTTTGGTGTTCTTCATCGCCTTTATGGTTTATCTCTCCAGGCGTATGTCAGGAGGTGCCGGTGGTATTGGCGGAGGCATCTTCAACGTAGGAAAATCGAAGGCACAACTGTTTGAGAAAGATTCCAAAGAAAAAGTTACTTTCAAGGATGTAGCAGGCTTAGCCGAGGCTAAGCAAGAAGTGGAAGAAATCGTGGAGTTCCTAAAGGATCCAAAAAAGTATACCGATCTGGGAGGTAAGATTCCTAAGGGGGCCTTGTTAGTAGGTCCTCCTGGAACAGGTAAGACATTGCTAGCCAAAGCCGTAGCTGGCGAGGCAGATGTGCCGTTCTTCTCCTTGGCAGGTTCCGATTTTGTGGAAATGTTTGTAGGTGTGGGAGCATCCCGCGTACGCGATTTGTTCCGTCAGGCCAAAGAAAAGACACCTTGCATCGTGTTCATCGATGAGATAGATGCTGTGGGACGAGCACGTTCAAGTCGGGCAGCTATGGGTGGAAACGACGAGCGTGAGAGCACGCTGAACCAGTTGTTGACAGAAATGGATGGTTTCGGCTCGAACAGTGGTATTATTATCCTGGCTGCAACTAACCGAGTGGATGTACTGGATCAGGCTTTGTTGCGTGCTGGACGATTTGACCGTCAGATACATGTGGATTTGCCAGACTTAAACGAGCGTAAAGAAATATTCGGAGTACACCTGCGTCCTATCAAGGTGGATCAGTCGCTTGACATCGACCTCTTGGCACGCCAGACACCAGGTTTCTCTGGAGCAGACATAGCCAATGTTTGTAATGAAGCTGCCCTTATTGCTGCCCGTCATGGGAAGAAGGCGGTAACGAAGCAAGATTTCTTAGATGCAGTTGACCGAATTATCGGTGGCTTAGAGAAAAAGAATAAGATTACCACAGAGGAAGAACGCAAATCCATCGCCATCCATGAGGCTGGACATGCTTCCATCTCTTGGCTGTTAGAATATGCCAACCCGCTGATTAAGGTAACTATAGTACCACGAGGAAGAGCCTTAGGTGCTGCCTGGTACCTACCAGAAGAACGACAGATTACCACAAAGGAGCAGATGCTTGACGAGATGTGTGCTACTTTAGGTGGACGAGCTGCTGAAGATTTGTTTATTGGCAGGATTTCATCAGGTGCCATGAATGACTTGGAGCGAGTAACTAAGCAGGCATACGGAATGATTGCCTATATGGGTATGAGCGACGAACTGCCAAACTTATGTTACTATAATGCTGGCGATGAGTTTGGTTTCAATAAACCATATAGCGAGCATACTGCCGAACTGATTGACTCTGAGGTGAAACGCATGGTGAACGAACAATACGAGCGAGCAAAACGCATCTTAAAAGATAATAAAGAGAAGCACAACCAACTGGCACAAAGACTGGTGGAGCGAGAGGTAATCTTTGCAGAAGATGTGGAAGAGATATTCGGTCCTCGTCCGTGGGCTTCACGTTCTGAAGAGATATTCAATGCGAATAAGATTTCCAAAGAATTGAAACAAGCGGAGGAGGAAGCAAAGAAACGAGGTGACAAAGCAGCAGAGGAAGCTGCTAATAAAGAAGAGTCAGGGTCATGAGGAACTTTATAGTTAGAGCTGTTACAGGTGTGCTATTCGTAGCAGTATTGGTGGGTTGTATCCTTTTCAATCCTCTGTCATTTGGCGTGTTGTTTTTGGTTATCAGTGCGATGACTGTCATTGAGTACGGACAACTTATCAATGCCCATACTGACTCACACGTGAACATCTATATCACCGCCCTTGGAGCAGGATATTTATTCATGGCATTCATGGGATATTGCACCAACATGGCTCATGCCAGTGTGTTCCTGCCCTATTTACTGCTGTTGCTCTACATGATGATTTCCGAGTTGTATCTCAAGCATGAAAACCCCATTGGCAACTGGGCACACACTATGCTCAGTCAGGTTTATATCGCCTTACCTTTCGCCTTGCTGAACATTATCTCATTTCAAAATGATTTCATTTCGTCAGAGGTGACTTATAACCCTGTGCTCCCTCTCTCCATCTTTATCTTTTTGTGGATGAGCGACACAGGTGCTTACTGTATTGGGTCACTGATAGGCAAACACCGATTATTTAAAAGGATATCACCGAAAAAGTCTTGGGAAGGCAGTATTGGTGGAGCTTTGGTAGCCGTGATTGCAGCTTTGGCACTGGCTCATTTCTTCCCCATTCTCAACATTTGGGAATGGATTGGTTTGGCGTTGACCATTGTGGTATTTGGTACTTGGGGAGATTTGACAGAGTCATTATTCAAACGTCAGATAGGCATCAAGGATTCTGGACATATTCTTCCTGGACATGGGGGCATGCTTGACCGTTTTGACAGTGCTTTACTTGCCATTCCTGCCGCAACTGTTTACCTATACCTATTGTCAATCTAAGCTTTTGCCAATTGTATCGATGATAATTCTGGCTGCTTTTAGTGGAGCACCTGGAGTACCTAACCTATGGGCAACCTCTTCATAGCCTTCCTGCGTCTGCCGACGATATGTTAAGTCATGAAGTAGCTTTGATAGTTCTGCGCGTGCATTAGCCACAGTCATACTGTCTGCGACTAACTCCTGCACCACTTCCTTTCCTGCAATTAAATTAACCAAGGAAATATATTTAACATGAAGCAATCTTTTCTTGAGAAAACTTATGATTTTTCCAAAACTCAGATAATAGCACACCACCTGTGGTACATGGAAGAGTGCGGTCTCTAATGTTGCCGTACCAGATGTGACAAGTGCAGCATCTGCATGCTGCAACAAATGATAGGTTTGATTATACAACACGTGTATGTCGGCATTCTTCAAGAAAGACTGATAATATGCAGGGTCTATTCCAGGAGCTCCTGCCAGTACCATTTGATAGTCAATAAAAGATTGCGCTGCGTCAATCATCAGTGGCAGATTGTCCTTGATTTCCTGCTTACGACTACCAGCTAATAATGCGATAATCGGTTTGTCCGTCAAACCATTCGTTGAAACAAAGTGGTGGAAATCTCGAGGATGAGAAGCTTCGAATGCTGTCACCTCATCAAGGGTGGGATTACCTACATAATGTATCGGGTAGTGATGTTTACCCTCGAAGAATTCCACCTCAAAGGGCAAGATAGAAAGCAACTCATCAACATCACGACGAATGTTCTTGATACGGTATTCCTTCCAAGCCCAAATTTTAGGTGCAATATAATAATAGACAGGAATCTGTGTATGACTGTGAATATATTTCGCTATGTTTAAGTTAAAGCCAGGATAATCTACGAGTATCAGCACATCTGGTTGCCACTCAATGATATCTTGTTTGCAGAAACGCATGTTAGAGAAGATTGACCTCAAATGCAGCAACACAGGAATAAACCCCATATAAGCCAGTTCGCGATAATGCTTTACCAATGTACCCCCTACAGCTTTCATCAAATCACCGCCAAAGAAGCGAAATTCTGCCTTTGGGTCTGCGTCTTGAAGAGCCGCCATCAGGTGAGATGCGTGGAGGTCGCCTGAAGCCTCGCCAACAATGAGGTAATACTTCATATCAAAACCACGACTTCAACTCGTTAATCAGCGCACGGGCAGTCATATCCACCTGTGTAGGTGTAATAGCCACATACCCATTGTTCAATGCCCATTGATCACTATTCTCATTATCGGGATCAGTGTTCTTATACTCACCTGCCATCCAGAAAAACTGAGAGTCACCTCTATGGGCAAAGCTCTCCCATTCGTTTACCCAGATACCCTTTGTCTGTTCGCAGATACGCACACCTTTTAGTTCCTTTACCTTGGGGAAATTCACATTCAGACAAGTATTGGCAGGCAAGCCACGCTCCAACACCTTTACCACTATATCGCGCACATAAGTACCTGCAGGTTCGAAATCAGCATCAGCATCGTGATCGCAAAGCGAGAATGCCACCGAAGGAATACCTCGAATGGCACCCTCTATCACTGCACCCATCGTACCGGAATAGTGTACATTCACAGAAGAATTATCGCCATGATTGATACCGCCTATGATAATATCTGGTTTGCGGTCGAGCACTGTATAAAAAGCTAACTTGATGCAATCCACAGGTGTGCCGGAACACTTATAAATCCTCAGGCCAACATCCTTACGTACCATCTGGTACTGCACTGGTTCATGAATGGAAACGGCACATGCAACTCCTGAACGAGGTGAGTCTGGAGCCATCACCACGATATCGCCCAATGGACGCAGGAAACGAATTAATGCACTAATACCTTTTGAAATTACGCCATCATCATTAGAGATTAAGATTAGCGGTTTGTTGTTCTCCATATATATACTCTTAATAATTCGGTTGCAAAGTTAAATATAAACATTCTTTTTTGCCAACTTATTTTAAAATTTTAAGGAATTAACACCGATTTAATCATTATGTGGGATATTTTACCTATATTTGCAGAATTAATTGCTAAGATTATGGGAAAAATAATTGCTTTAGCTAATCAAAAAGGAGGTGTGGGTAAAACCACCACCACCATTAACCTGGCGGCATCACTGGCAACGCTGGAGAAGAAAGTGCTGGTTATAGATGCTGACCCACAGGCAAATGCTTCATCAGGATTAGGTATTGACATAAGAAATATTGATTGTTCTATATACGAATGTTTGATTGACAACGCAGATGTGCGTACAGCCATACAAAATACAGAATTAGACTCGCTGAAAGTCATTCCTTCACACATTAACCTGGTAGGTGCGGAGATAGAGATGCTGAACATGAAAAGTCGTGAGCGTATTATGAAGAGAGTGCTTGCTCCCCTAAAAGATGATTTCGACTTTATTCTTATCGACTGTTCTCCCTCATTAGGCTTGATAACTGTGAATGCACTTACAGCTGCCGATTCCGTAATTATACCTGTGCAGGCAGAATATTTCGCATTGGAAGGTATCAGTAAACTGTTGAACACTATCAAGATTATCAAGACCAAGTTGAACTCAGGGCTGGAGATTGAAGGCTTCCTGTTAACCATGTACGACTCTCGTCTGCGTCAGGCTAATCAGATTTATGATGAGGTGAAGAAGCATTTCCAAGAGCTGGTGTTTAAGACTGTGATACAACGAAACGTGAAACTGAGTGAGGCTCCAAGCTATGGTTTACCAGCCATCTTGTATGATGCCGACTCCAAAGGCGCTCGCAACCACATGGAGTTGGCGAAAGAACTAATTGAGAGAAATAAATGATGAAGAAGAAAGCATTGGGCAGGGGACTTGACGCTCTGCTTGACATAAGTGATATACAGACGGAAGGCTCATCTTCGATCAATGAGATTGACTTGAGTAAGATAAAAGTCAATCCTAACCAACCACGAAGTGAGTTTAACCAAGAGGCTATGCAGGAGTTAGCCGACTCCATCGCCGAAATTGGTATCATCCAGCCGATTACCCTACGTGAGACCGCTGAAGATGAGTACCAGATTATAGCAGGCGAGCGTCGTTTCAGGGCAGCACAGATGGCAGGTTTAAAGAGCATTCCAGCATACATCCGCACTGCAAGTGACGAGGATGTGATGGAGATGGCATTGATAGAAAACATTCAACGTGAAGACCTGAACTCCGTTGAAATTGCATTGGCTTATCAGCACCTGCTTGACCAGTATAACCTAACTCAGGAGAAACTGAGTGAACGTGTGGGTAAGAATAGAGCTACCATAGCCAACTACCTGCGATTGCTCAAATTGCCAGCTGAAATACAGATGGGCTTGCAGAACAAACAGATAGATATGGCACATGCCCGGGCTCTGGCATCACTCTCTGACCCAAAACTGCAGGTGAAGGTCTATCGTGAAATCGTGGAGAACGACTACTCTGTGCGTCGTGTGGAAGAATTAGTGAAATCACTGACACAAGGTGAGGCTGTTTATGTGAGTGGGAAAAAACTTACTCCAAAACGCTCAAAACTACCAGAGGAATATAAGTTGCTGAAACAGCAGCTTACCAGTTTCTTCAAAGCCAAGGTGCAACTAACCTGTTCCCCTAAGGGTAAGGGTAAAATAAGCATCTCATTTAATAATGAGGAAGACTTGGAACGCATCATGGCATTGTTTGATTCGATGAAGTGAGTTATGCGGTTGAGGAGATATCGGACATATCGTTTCACATGGGTACTACTAACCCTTTTGCTACTCACCATAAGTAGTGTTGCTGATGCACAAGACAACAACTCGAGGGCATCAAGACGCAGGAGGCATGTGCAGGTTAGCGATAGTATCCAACTGGAAACAACCGACAGTATCGATGCTGCCAACAGGCAACAACTGATGCAGTTGGAATCACCAGTGGTGATAGATTTAAAGAATGCAGATAGCATACAACTGCCAAAGCAATGGATCCCTAATCCTACCAAGGCTACTTGGATGGCACTGGTGTTTCCAGGTGGAGGACAGATTTATAATAAGAAGTATTGGAAACTACCAATATTTTATGCAGGATTTGCGGGTTGCGCCTATGCTCTGACTTGGAATAACCGCATGTACAAGGACTATTCGTCTGCCTACAAGGATGCGGTGAACAACAATTGGACGGCCAAGAGCATTACTGAGCTTATCCCCAAACGATATTTGGAGAGAACCTCAGCAACCCAGGTAACAGAATTGCTGCGAAAGCGCAAGGACACTTACCGACGCTATCGCGACATTAGCGTATTTGCTTTCATCGCTGTCTATGCATTGTCAGTTATCGATGCATATGTAGATGCCGAGCTGTCGAACTTCGATATCTCACCCGACTTGAGTATGCGGGTAGAGCCAGCGATGATGGATGGAGGGATACTGAATGGCAAAGGGCTGAACAATCAGGCAGTAGGCTTGCAGTGCAGCCTGAAATTTTAGTATTATTGAACATTGAACATTAATAATTATTACGATAATGAGTTTTATGAATAAAATAGGATTTAAGATAGGACTGGCATTGATCATGTTCAATGTTCAATGTTTAATGTTCAATGTGGTCAATGGTCAAGAGACCTTTGACGTGACTATCCATGATAGTAACGGTGGCACTCATATAGAAACATTTGAGTTGCCATTGAGTATGACCTACCCCATCGACAGTTTGCTGGCAGACTGGAAAGCAAAGAATCTCATAGACTTAGGAAAGGACTGCAGCACCAGCGACGAAAACCCTTTGTTCAGTGACTCCATCTACATCGACCGTCTGAGTCGAATACCAGCCATCATTGAGATGCCTTATAATGAGGTGGTGCGTGAGTTCATCGAGAAATACACTTCTGGTGGACTGCGTCAGCGAATGTCATTGATGTTGAGTCTCAGCAATTTCTATATTCCCATGTTTGAAGAGGCACTCTACGCATACGATTTGCCTTTAGAGCTTAAATACCTGCCCATCATCGAGTCAGCCCTCAACCCAAGCGCCATCTCTCGTGCTGGAGCAAGTGGATTGTGGCAGTTCATGTTAGGTACTGGCAAGCTGTATGGACTGGAGAACAACAGTTATGTAGATGAGCGTCAGGATCCCATCAAGTCCACTTGGGCGGCAGTACGTTACCTCAAAGACATGTATGACATTTACAAAGACTGGAACTTGGCCATAGCCGCATACAATTGTGGTCCTGGTAATGTGAACAAAGCTATCAGTCGTTCGGGAAAGAAAGACTATTGGGAAATATATAACTACCTGCCCAAAGAAACACGAGGTTATATACCATCTTTCATCGCAGCCAATTATGTGATGACTTACTATTGCCACCACAACATTTGCCCGATGGAAACAAACCTGCCAGAAGCTACAGATACCATTCAAGTAAACCATAATGTTCATTTCCAACAGATTGCCGATATTTGCGGAGTGGACATTGACATGATTAAGAGCCTGAACCCGCAATATAAGCGCAGCATCATTCCAGGTGACTCTAAGCCCCAGACCCTGCGATTACCCCAGAACTACGTAGGAATGTTTCTCGAAAAGCAAGACACCATCTATGCCCATCGAGCTAACGAATTCTTCCGCAACCGCAAGGTAGTGGCAGTGTCACAACAGAATGCACGCCAACAGCGTACTAATACTACGCAGCGCTCCACTACTACACGAGCAGTCACACCAGCTAATGGCACTGCCACCACGCATAAGATTAAAAGTGGTGAAACACTTTCGACCATTGCCTCACGCTATGGTGTGACAGTGAACCAGCTAAAGAGCTGGAACGGAATCAGTGGAACACGTATTAATGCTGGTCAGACTCTAAAGATATATAAATAAAAACCAAAAACTATGCAGATAGATAATGAGGATAATATGATTCAGCAAGCGTTCCAAGAGCTGTTGAATGATTATCTGGCAACCAAGCATCGCAAACGTGTAGAGATTATCACGAAAGCGTTTAATTTTGCCAATCAGGCTCATAAAGGCATTCGGCGTCTTTCTGGTGAGCCTTATATTCTGCATCCTATCAGCGTAGCTAAAATTGCTTGTAATGAAATAGGACTTGGCTCTACTTCTATCTGTGCAGCTTTGTTGCACGATGTGGTGGAAGACACAGACTATACCGTTGAAGACATAGAAAACATCTTTGGCCCAAAGATAGCTCAGATTGTTGACGGACTGACCAAGATATCAGGAGGTATCTTCGGCGAACACGCTTCAGCACAGGCAGAAAACTTCAAAAAGCTGCTATTAACTATGAATGATGACATACGTGTCATCCTGATCAAGATAGCCGATCGTCTCCACAACATGCGCACCTTAGAGTCGCAAGCTCCAAACAAACAGTATAAGATTGCAGGTGAGACGCTTTACCTCTACGCCCCCCTCGCCTACCGCTTGGGTTTGAATAAAATAAAAACCGAGTTGGAAAACCTTAGCTTTAAATATGAACATCCAGAAGAATATCACGAGATAGAAGTCAAGTTGCAGGAAACGGCTACAGAGCGCGACAAGGTATTTACTGAGTTTACTGCCCCCATCCGACAGCAACTCGACAAGATGGGACTGAAATATCGCATCATGGCACGTGTAAAAGCAGTCTATTCCATCTGGAACAAGATGCAAACCAAGCATGTCACTTTCGACGAGGTATATGACATCCTGGCTGTTAGAATCATCTTCGAGCCAGTTTCCATCGACGATGAGATGAATAACTGCTTTGACATTTATGTCAAACTATCGCAGATATATAAGCCTCATCCCGACCGCATCCGTGACTGGGTGAGTCACCCGAAAGCCAATGGATACCAAGCCTTACACGTTACTTTGATGGCTAATAACGGTCAGTGGATTGAAGTGCAAATACGCAGTGAGCGTATGAACGATATCGCAGAACAGGGTTTTGCTGCCCATTGGAAATATAAAGAAGGTGCTGCCCAAGCTGAGGACATATCTCCAACCGACGATGACCCCGAACTTAACAAATGGTTGATTACTATCAAGGAAATCTTGGACGATCCAGAGCCAGATGCCTTGGATTTTTTAGACACCATCAAGCTAAACCTATTTGCACAAGAGATATTCGTATTCACTCCGAAGGGAGACATCAGGACATTGCCCCAGAACTCTACGGTATTGGATTTCGGATTTTCACTTCATACCGAACTGGGTGCTCACTGCATCGGTGCCAAGGTCAATCACAAGCTTGTACCGTTGAGCCATAAGTTGAACAGTGGAGATCAGGTGGAAATTCTAACCTCCCGTTCGCAGAAGGTGCAACCGGAATGGGAGAACATAGCAGCCACTGCCAAGGCACGAGCAAAAATAGCATCCATCTTACGCAAGGAAGCCAAAGCTACACAGCAGAAAGGCATGGATATACTTACCGAGTTCCTTAAGAAAGAAGGTATTTATGTGGATGAGATGGTGCTCAATAAGCTCACTCGTTTACATGAGAAACCAACCCGAGATAGTTTATTGGAAGCCATCGGCTCACAGACAATCACATTGGGTGAAGACGACCTCAATATCTTGAAAGGCAAGAACAGTTCTTCTTGGCGCAGGTTCCTCAAGTTGCCATTTGGTAATAAAGACAAAAATAATACAGATGAACCTGCTGAGCCCACAGAGCAACAGCCTGTATTAGAGAAGAAGAAAGTAAAGCAACTGACCAAGCAGATTCTGAAACTGACAGAGGAGACTATTCAGAAGAGGTATATTATTGCTGAGTGTTGTCATCCTATACCTGGTGACGACGTATTGGGATATATTGACACAAAAGGCAAGATTACTATCCACAAGCGCCAGTGTCCGATAGCAGCTAAGTTGAAGAGTAGTTATGGCAACCGTATCATTGCCTCTGAATGGGATACACACAAGCAATTGACATTCTTAGTCAACATCAACATCAAAGGTCTCGACCGTGTCGGCCTGCTTAGCGATGTTACACAGGTTATCTCTCATCAGATGAATGTAAACATCCGCAAGGTCATTATCGAAACCGTTGAAGGTATCTTCGAAGGTAACATTCAGCTATACGTACACGACGTGGACGATGTACATGCCATTATCGTAGAGCTGAAACGTATCAAGAATATACAGGAAGTAATCAGAGATTAAGTTTTGTCGGAAAAGTTATTTTACTGTTCCTTTAAGTTTTGACTCAATTCCTCCACCTGTTCGTATGTAAATGAATCAAGGGCATCACGCATGCCAGCTAACTCCTGCCTAATAGACTTCAGACGCTCTATCACCTCTACCTTCTTGTCAGTATTGCCCTTATTTACCTTCAATCTTTGACGCGCACCAGGAATGGTCATACCTTCCTCTTTTACCAAGTGGTGTATAAGTTTCAGTAAGTCAATATCTTTCTGTTGGTACTGACGAATGCCCCGGCCTGCTTTCTTAGGTGCCAAAGCAGGAAACTCCTTCTCCCAGAAACGCAGGGTAGATTCATTCACATTAAACATTTCTGCCACCTCACTAATGGAGTAAAACAGCTTTAATTCATTCTCTTTGTTCAGCATAATCGGATTTTTTTGTAAAACTAATAAAAAAGATGTATCTTTGCAACCAAATTTAGAAAAAGTTAAAAAAAATCGTTTGTTATGTTGACAGCTAATGAGATAAGAGACGCTTTTACAGGTTTCTTCGAGAGCAAAGGTCATCACAAAGTACCTTCAGCTCCAATGGTAATCAAAGATGACCCTACGCTGATGTTTACCAACGCAGGCATGAATCAGTTTAAGGACATTATATTGGGCAATCGTCCTGCACAATGGACACGTGTTACCGATTCACAGAAGTGTTTGCGCGTGAGCGGCAAGCACAACGACTTGGAAGAAGTGGGTCACGATACCTACCATCACACGATGTTTGAAATGCTGGGCAATTGGTCGTTTGGTGACTATTTCAAGAAAGAAGCCATCAGTTGGGCGTGGGAATTCCTGGTGGATGTGCTGAAGCTCAACCCCGAAGACTTGTATGCCACTGTGTTTGAAGGCTCACCCGAAGAAGGTCTGGAGCGCGATAATGAGGCAGCTGGCTACTGGGAGAAATTCCTGCCCAAAAGTCATATCATTAACGGCAACAAGCACGATAACTTCTGGGAAATGGGTGACACAGGTCCTTTCGGACCTTGCTCAGAGATTCACCTAGACTCTCGTTCATCAGCCGAAAAAGCTGCCGTGCCTGGCTATGAGCTGGTGAACAAAGACCATCCGCAGGTGATTGAAATCTGGAACCTTGTGTTCATGCAATATAACCGCAAAGCCGACCAAAGCCTGGAGCCTCTGCCTGCCAAGGTAATCGATACAGGTA
>JAGCGS010000006.1 GCA_017649485.1 Bacteroidaceae bacterium
GGCGGGATTCAAACCCACAACCTTTTGATCCGTAGTCAAATGCTCTATTCAGTTGAGCTACGGAACCAATCCGTTTGTTTAACGGCTGCAAATTTACATACTTTTTTTGAATTAGCAATGCTTATTTGCAGTTTTTTTTATTCTTTTATTTCATCAATTCTATACTACGTTTGATGAAATTGCTCAGTGCTTCGCCCTTTAGCAGGCCGTTTTGCAATAGAGCCAGGTCGATGAGCTGCTTCACTTGCTGGTTTTTGCCAGCATACTCAGAATACACTGCCTCTTTCTTCTTCTTCAGTTCATTCCACTGCTTGTCAAGCTCTTCCACCTTGTCCTTATCGGCCTGTGGAATCTCCTCGTCCTTCTTGCCCTTCTGCTGATCTTTCAACCCGTTGCGTAGCTTGGTCACTTCATCCATTTCCTGCTGTATAGGCTGAACATTAGCCTGACATTTAGCTTCCTCGTCGCTGATGATATCTTTTACCAACTGATGATCGCTGTTCAGTACCACATTATACATATCCGGCATTTCGCCATAGAAACTCATACCCGTTTGTATATTTGCCATCTCCTTCATGCGGCGCATATATTCGCTTTGCGTAATGATGATAGGGATGTTGCTTTCACCCATGGCTTGCGTCATCACCTCAAATTCGGTCTTCGGCAACTTAGGCATCTGCTGCTTGAAGATGCTGTTTATAGCTTCCAGCTGACTGCTGCTCAAGGTGTTGGCTTTCTTGTCCTCCTTTACTATCAGGTTGTCAATCACATCACTGTCAACACGTGTAAAGCGGCACTTCTCCAGTTTCTGCTCCAGCATACTTACCATGGCTATGTCCAACTGACCACCCATAAGCAGCACGTTATAACCCTTGTTGGTAGCACCTTCAATAAAGCTGTACTGCTCGTCTTTGTTGTTTGCATACAAATATATCAGGTTGCCATCCTTATCAGTCTGGTTATCCTTTATCAAAGTCTTGTACTCATCAAAGGTGTAGTTCTTGCCATCAGTGTCAGTAAAGAGGGCAAAGTCTTTTGCACGGTCATAGAAATCTTCCTGTGTAAGCATACCATAGTCGATAAAAATCTTCAGGTCGTTCCATTTTTCCTCAAACTTCTTACGGTCTTTCTTAAATATATCTTGCAGACGGTCTGATACTTTCTTTGTGATATAGGTGGAAATCTTCTTCACGTTCGAGTCGTTCTGCAGATAAGAACGTGATACGTTCAATGGGATATCAGGAGAGTCCAATACACCATGCAGCAGTGTCAGGAAGTCAGGAACAATACCCTCTACTGAGTCAGTCACATACACCTGGTTGCAATACAACTGTATCTTGTTCTTGTTCAGCTCTACATTACTCTTTACCTTCGGAAAATATAAGATACCTGTCAGGTTGAACGGATAATCAACATTCAGGTGAATCCAGAACAATGGTTCGTCAGACATTGGATAGAGCTGTGAGTAGAACTTCTTGTAATCCTCCTCCTTCAGTTCCGATGGCGTGCGGGTCCACAGTGGAGTGGTATCGTTGATGATATTATTCTCTTGGGTTTCCACCTGCTTGCCGTCCTTCCATTCCTTTTTTTTGCCAAAAGCTACAGGAACAGGTAAGAAGCGACAATACTTCTTCAGCAAGCCTTCAATGCGACTTTCTTCGAGGAATTCCTTGCAGTCGTCATCGATGTAAAGCACTATGTCAGTACCACGACCGTACTTCTCTGTTTCCTCCATAGTAAACTCAGGACTTCCGTCGCACGTCCACTTTACTGCTTGTGCACCTTCCTTACATGATTTCGTTATGATTTCTACTTTTTTAGCCACCATGAAGGCAGAATAGAAACCTAATCCGAAGTGACCAATGATGGCGTTTGCATCGTTCTTATACTTCTCCAAGAAATCGTTAGCACCAGAAAAAGCGATTTGATTAATATACTTATCAATCTCCTCAGCTGTCATACCGATACCGCGATCAGACACTGTAATGGTTTTTTTGTCGAGCTTCACCTCAATGGTTAAGTCACCTAACTCGCCTTTGAAATCACCCATTGAAGCCAGGGTCTTGATTTTTTGCGTAGCATCTACAGCGTTAGATATCAATTCACGTAAGAATATTTCATTCTCACTATAAAGAAACTTTTTAATAACAGGAAAAATGTTTTCGGTTGTTACACCAATATTACCTTTTTGCATATCTTATTTATTTTAAGTTATTAATCAAGATTATAGTCTGTATAGTTATTGACAAAAAAAATGCCAGTCATTACTGACTGACATTTTGACTGATTATTTATCAATTTTATTTTGCAAATAACAGTTTATCGTTTTCACAATTATACGTTACCTGAATGGTTGCTCCTTCCGCAAGTTGTTCATTAATAATCAGCTCCGAAAGCTCATCTTCCAAATAATTTTGAATTGCACGTTTAAGTGGTCGTGCACCAAACTGTACATCGTAACCATGCTTTCCTAAAAACTGTTTTGCTTGATCATCAATAACCAACTTGTAGCCAATACTTTCTATACGCTTCTTAAGTGCTTCCAACTCTATATCCACAATTCTCAAGATAGCCTCTTGGGATAATTGGTCAAAGGTAATAATCTCGTCAATTCGGTTTAGAAATTCAGGGGCAAACTGTTTATTCAGTGCCTTGCGAATTACATTGCGTGAATACTCCTTGTCATGCGCCCGCTCACTGGCATTAAACCCAATGCCACCACCAAATTCCTTCAACTGTCGGGTACCGATATTAGATGTCATGATGATCACTGTATTCTTGAAATCTACTGTTCTGCCAAAACTGTCAGTCAGTCTGCCCTCATCAAGTAATTGTAATAACACGTTAAACACTTTAGGATGTGCTTTCTCTATTTCATCAAGTAACACGATAGAGTATGGCTTACGGCGCACTTTCTCAGTAAGTTGTCCACCTTCCTCATACCCTACATATCCTGGAGGTGCACCAATCAGGCGCGATACATTATATTCATCTGTATACTCACTCATGTCAACGCGAATCAGAGAATCGGTTGAACCAAACATAAACACAGCTAACTGCTGGGCGAGATATGTTTTACCGACGCCTGTGGGTCCTAAGAATAGGAATGTGCCGATAGGGTGATTAGGCTCATTTAAACCGATACGGCTACGCAAAATGGCTTTAGAAATTTTATCGATGGCATCATCTTGTGCAATGACATGACGCTTCAACTCCTCTTTCATACCTGCCAATCTAATGCCTTCATCCTGCGCTAACTTTTGTACAGGTACACCAGACATCATTGACACAACGTCAGCAATTTGTTCTGCATCAACCACTTTTCGGTTCCCCTTTAAATTTTTCTCCCATTCAGCCTTCATGACATCCAACTCGGAGGCTAACTCCCTAACCTTATCACGGTAGCTGGCTGCCAACTCATAATTTTGCTCTTTCACTGCCTCAGATTTCTTATCGATGGCTTTCGCAATCTCTTGCTCCTTTTCCTCAATCTCATGTGGAACTTTTATATTAGTAAGATGTATGCGTGAGCCTGCTTCATCAAGGGCATCAATGGCCTTATCTGGGAACTGACGATCGGTGATATAACGGTCTGTGAGTTTGACACATGCAAGTAATGCTTCATCTGTAAACATCACATTGTGGTAATCTTCATATTTTGTCTTAATATTCTGTAAAATCTGCAGTGTCTCCTCAGCTGTAGTGGGCTCAACCATCACTTTTTGAAAACGACGATCTAAAGCCCCATCCTTCTCGATTGTTTTCTTAAATTCATCTATCGTAGTGGCACCAATACACTGAATCTCACCTCTTGCCAAGGCTGGCTTCAACATGTTTGCAGCATCCATGGAACCAGAGGCTGCTCCAGCACCTATAATCGTATGAATTTCATCAATAAACAAAATAATGTCTGGGTTATTTTGTAACTCCTTCATGATAGTTCGCAAACGTTCTTCGAATTGTCCGCGATATTTCGTCCCTGCCACAACGGCAGCCATGTCAAGCATGATGACACGTTTGTTGAAAAGCATGCGCGAAACCTTCTGTTCCACGATGCGAGTGGCTAGTCCTTCTACAATAGCAGACTTACCCACACCCGGCTCACCAATCAAAATAGGATTATTCTTCTTTCGCCGACTTAGTATTTGAGCTACACGTTCAATTTCACGTTCTCGCCCCACCACTGGGTCCAACTTACCCTCAGCAGCAGCCTTTGTTAGGTCAGAGCCGAAATTATTCAAGGCTGGAGTATCACCCTGAGTGCGTGTAGTTGTTACTTTCTGCTGTGTAGGTGACTGTTTGCCAGTGGGTTGATTGGATGATCTGTAGTTGTCTTCCTCTTCGTCATCATCCATGTCATCATCCTCAGTAAATCCCATGCCATCTTGTGTGTCAGTCTGTCTTGTCGCTATTTGATTCAATATCATGCGATAATCTAATCCACAATCATTTAGTGTATTGGCAGCATTCGTATTATTATCCTTTAGGATAGCCAGAAGCAAGTGCTCAGTATCTACCTGGTTGTCTTTTAACAACCGTGCTTCCAGCAGACTGATGCGCAGAATACGACTTGTTTCTTCATTAAACGAAACTTCTGAACCTATCTGTCTTTCAGAGATTTTCATCTTTAGAGCATCCTCAAGGTTATTCTTTAGTTCCAACAGGTCCACGTGTTGTTTTTTTAGTAGTTCAATCGCTTTTCCTTCACCTTCTCGTAAGATGCCCAATAACAAATGCTCAGGAGCGATAGTGCTATTCCTGAGTCTGTTAGCTTCTTCCTTGCTGAAATTAATAATGTTAGTTACTCTATCTGTAAATCTGTTTTCCATTTATCTTTAAAACCTCCTAAAATAAATAAAACAAAACAAGTTATTGCAAAGATACGAAATTGTTTCATATCACCGCATAATAAATACAAATAATGTGCCAAAAATTTTTTTTGTCGAAAACACTTTCGTATGTCACAAAAAAGTAGTAATTTTACACGGTTTTTATATAAAGCCTAAAAGAGTTTTTATTTATTTTTGTAAATGATTGACCAAGACAGAATTATAAAAGTGAACATAGAGGAGGAGATGAAGTCATCATACATAGACTATTCTATGTCTGTGATTGTGGCTCGTGCTCTTCCAGATGTAAGAGACGGATTCAAGCCTGTTCATCGCAGGATCTTGTATGGTATGAAACAAGTTGGTAATACCTCAGACAAGGCATATAAAAAATGTGCTCGAGTTGTAGGTGAAGTGCTCGGTAAATATCATCCACATGGTGACTCATCAGTGTATGGTGCACTTGTGCGCATGGCTCAACCTTGGGCTTTACGTTATATGCTCGTAGATGGTCAGGGTAATTTTGGCTCTGTTGATGGCGATGGACCTGCAGCCATGCGATACACAGAGTGCCGCCTTCGTAAGATTGGTGAGGAGATGATGCAGGATCTTGACAAGGATACTGTTGACATGCAGCCAAACTTTGACAATGAAGAGCTGGAGCCTACCGTTATGCCTACTCGTATTCCTAACTTACTTGTAAACGGAGCCTCTGGTATAGCCGTTGGTATGGCTACTAATATGCCAACACACAACCTGAGAGAGGTAATTGATGCTTGCGTTGCTTACGTCGATAATAATGATATCACAACCGAGGAATTGATGCAATACATCAAGGGTCCCGACTTCCCTACTGGTGGTATTATTTTGGGAACCAGTGGCATTCGGGATGCTTATGAAACGGGTAGGGGACGTATCGTAGTGCGTGGCAAGGCGGACATAGAGACAGGTGCCACTCATGACAAAATTGTCATTAGCGAGATCCCTTATGGAGTGAATAAGGCAGAACTGATAAAATATATTGCAGATCTGGCTAATGAGAAGAAGGTGGAAGGCATTGCCAATGCAAACGATGAGAGTGATCGTGAGGGCATGCGTATCGTAATAGATGTTAAAAGAGATGCTAACGCCAATGTGTTGTTAAATAAATTGTATAAGCTGACGCAGTTGCAGACATCCTTCAGCGTTAACAATGTAGCATTGGTACATGGAAGGCCACGTCTCTTGACGCTTCGCGACTTGATCAGATATTTCATTGAGCATCGTCATGAGGTGGTTATCCGTCGCACTAAGTATGATTTGGCAAAGGCTAAAGAAAGGGCACATATCCTTGAAGGTCTGATTATTGCCAGTGATAACATTGATGAGGTGGTACACATCATCCGCGCTGCGAAGTCACCTGCAGAGGCCATTGAAGGCTTGATGCAACGTTTTGAGCTTGATGAGGTGCAGGCCAAGGCAATTGTTGAGATGCGTCTCCGCCAACTCACCGGTTTGATGCAGGAGCAGCTGCATGCAGAATATGAGGAGATAGAAAAGAAAATAGCGTTCTATGAGTTGATTCTTTCCGATGAGGAGGTTTGTCGCAAGGTTATCAAGGATGAGCTTATCGAAGTGAAAGAAAAATATGGTGATGAGCGCAAGACTGAGATTAGTCTGTTGGATGGTGACATCAATCCTGAAGATTATTACCCGGATGATGAAGTGGTGATTACCATCTCTCACTTGGGTTATATCAAGTGTACACCATTGCATGAGTTCCGTACCCAGAACAGAGGTGGTGTGGGCTCAAAGGGTTCTAACACCCGCAACGAAGACTTTGTAGAGCATATTTACCCTGCGACGATGCACAATACGATGTTGTTCTTCACGCAGAAGGGTAGGTGTTTCTGGTTGAAAGTTTATCAGATTCCAAATGAGACCAAGACTTCGAAGGGTCGTGCTATCCAGAACTTGCTGAATATTGAGGCAGATGATAAGGTAACGGCTTATCTGCGTGTAAAGAACTTGGATGACAAGGAGTTTAATCAGAACCACTATGTGGTGTTCTGTACAAAGAACGGCGTTATTAAGAAGACGAGCTTGGAGGAATACTCACGTCCAAGACAGAATGGTGTGAACGCCATCAATATCTTGGAAGGCGATAAGGTAATTGAGGTACGCCTCACCGATGGTGACAACGAAATCATCTTGGCCAATAAGAACGGTCGTGCCATCCGTTTCAATGAAACTGCCGTACGCCCAATGGGTAGAACAGCTACTGGTGTAAGAGGTATGACACTTGATGAAGATGGACAAGACGAGGTGGTAGGCATGGTTTGCGTGAAAGATTCCGAGAACGAAACCATCATGGTAGTGTCTGAACAGGGCTTCGGCAAACGCTCTGACATTGAGGACTATCGCAAGACCAACCGTGGCGCTAAGGGTGTTAAGACTCTGAACATCACAGAGAAAACGGGCAAACTGGTAGCCATCAAGACGGTAACGGAAGAGAATGACCTGATGATTATCAACAAGTCGGGTATCACTATACGCCTGAAGGTGGCAGATGTGAGAATCCAAGGCCGTGCTACTCAGGGTGTAAGGCTCATAAACCTTGAGAAACGTAATGATGAGATTGGCTCTGTATGCAAAGTCATGTCGGAAGTTGAAGAAGAGGAGATTGAGATGAACGTAAACGAACAGGAAACTATACAGCCAGAGAATCCTTCAGTTGAAGATTCTCAGACTGAAATAGATAATAGTGATGAATGAAAGTAATTATTTAATTTAATCGTTTTTTAAAAGTATGAAGAAGTTATTTGTTTCAATGGCTTTTGTTTTGGTGGCTGGCAGTGCTTTCGCACAGATGGATGCCGTTAAGAACGCTACCAAGGCTGCTAACAAGGGTGATTTTGCTACTGCAACTTCACTGATCGAACAGGCTCTGAACAATCCAGAGACTGCTAATTTGGCTGACACTTGGTTTGCTGCTGGTCAGGTACAGCAGAAGATTGGTGCAAAGCAGCTGGAGAACCAGGTTAAGCGTCAGAATTTTGACGAGGGTGCCATGCACAATGCTGCCCTGCAGATGGTAAAGTATTTCCTGAAGGCTGACCAATTGCCAGATGCAAAGGGTAAGATGAACTCATTCACTTCAAAGATGGTTTCTGCAATTAAGGCTGATATGGGTAACTTAGTAAATGGTGGTATTGCTGCTTTCAACGGAAGTGAAGAGGGCTCAGATGCGAAAGCTTTGGATTTCTTCGGTACTTATGTTGATTTGGCTAATGCTCCTATGTTTGAGAAGGAGAATCTGGCTGCTGATCCTCAGATGGCTACCATCGCTTACTATGCAGCTCTGGCAGGTATCCGTGCTGAGAACTATGCTGCTGTTGAGAAGTATGCTCCTATGGGACAGGCTGATCCTGAGAATGGTCAGAACGCTACAGAGTTCCTGATTGAGGCTCTGAAGAAGCAGAACAAAACTGACCAGATGCTGAGTGTGTTGAGAGGTGCTTTGGACAAGTTCCCAAGCAACCAGTCATTCTTTGCTAACATGATTGACTATTACACCTCATCTGACAAGTACGATGAAGCTCAGGCTTTTGCTGATCAGCAGATTGCTAAGGATCCAACCAACTTCTTCTTCAATTACGTGAAGGGTTTCTTGTATTCTCAGCAGAAGAATGATGATAAGGCCATCGAGCAGTACGAGCAGGCTATCCAGAAGAACCCTGATTATCCTCAGGCATACAGCGAGCTGGGTAAGTCATACGTTCTGAAAGCTCAGGACTTCTCAGAGACAGCATCTTCAAATCCTAACGATCCTAAGTTTGCAGAGGACGCTAAGACACTTCGCAGCTTCTATGAGAAGGCAATGCCTTACTATGAGAAGGCTCGCCAGCTGGCTCCAGACAACACCAGTCTGTGGAAGCAAGGTCTGAGCAGCGTTTATTACAACCTGCAGATGACAGACAAGTATGAAGAAGTAATGCAAGCTTATTAAAATAAGAAACCTCTAATTAGGTTTTCTTGCATTATAGTTTAAGTTAAACTTAGGAACCCCAGAAGCGTCATACTTTTGGGGTTCTTTTACAATAAAAACAACCAAACTACACCTTATTTATATATATGATGCGAAAGATTCTTGCTATTGTTATCCTGCTAACCATCCCATGCTGTTTTCTCTCTGCCCAGAAAGATGTGCTGAAGCAAGCCAAGACTACGCTGAAAAACGGCGATGTCAAGGAGCTGCAGAAACTGGTGGACAAGATGATTGTCAATCCAGAAACAAAGGAGCTGGCAGAAACTTGGCATGTGGCAGGTAGGGTGCAGCAGCGCAAGGCAGAGCAGCAGATGGAAAAAGCTTATCTGCGCAAACCTTATGACACACTCACTATCTACAATAGCGTACTGAATATGAGCAAGTATTTCCTTACCTGCGACTCGTTGGCGCAGCGAGAAATGAAACCCGGCAAAATCAACAAATACCGCAAGGATAACCAACGCGCCATTCTGGCTGACAAGGGTAACCTACTCAACGGCGGCATCTACTATTATAACCACGCCCTTAATGGCGATACAGTGAAACTCACACAGTCGCTCGACTTTTTTAAGACTTACATTGATTTGACACTTAGTGATATGTTCGCAGAAGACAACCTTTTGCAACGTGATTCAGTGTTTACGCAGGTGGCATATTACGCCAGCTTGGCCGCCATGAAGATTGGCGATTACGCCAATGTGCTGAAATATGCTCCGTATGCCGAGGATGATGCCAAGGTAGGTCAGTATGCCATGGAGTTCATTGCCCAGGCACACCAGCATTATGGTAATACATCAGCTTGGATTGAAATCTTAAAACGAGGTATCGAGAAATATCCGCAAGACGATTATTTCTTTGCGAACCTCATAGACTTCTATGACGAGAACGAAAACTATGATGAGGCATTGGCATTTGCCGATGGTATGCTGGCGAAAAATCCAAGCAACTATTACTACTTGTTTATAAAAGGTTTCCTGTATCAAAACATGAAGAGATACAATGATGCCTTGGCTTATTACAAGCGTTCCATTAACGCTAATCATAACTATGCCGAAGCATACAGTAACGTTGGCTTAGTGTATTGCCTTCAAGCTCAAGATTTCTCTGTGGAAGCTGTGACAGACATCAAAGATCCTCGCTATCCTGTTGATCAGGCACACCTTAAGTCTTTCTACGAGAAAGCTCTCCCTTATTATGAAAAGGCTCGTGAACTAAAGCCCAATGACCGCATCCTGTGGCTCAATGGTCTTCATCGTGTTTATTATAACCTCAGCATGGGTGACAAGTTCAATGAGGTGGATATGATGATAAATAATGAATGAAATTAATTTGGAAACTAAGAGAGGAAGCATTTAATGTGCTTCCTCTCATTTTTTATCTGTTGTGATAGTTGTCTTTTTTAGATTAGGTATTGCGAGCTGATGGACTCGTTGCAAACCACGCGGCGGATGGTTTCAGCAAAGATGTCTGCAATGCTGAGCTGTTTTACCTTATCGCACTTCTTACTATATGGGATGCTATCAGTAAAGACCATCTCAGACAACTGTGATTCCTGAATACGGAAAGACGCAGGGTCGGACATCACGCAATGGCTTGCGATAGCACGTACGGAACGAGCACCGTTTTCAATCATCAGATTAGCCGCTTTGGTAATAGTGCCTGCTGTATCTACAATGTCATCAATCAGAATCACATCCTTGTCTTTCACATCGCCAATCACTTGCATGCTAGCAACTACATTTGCCTTCTCACGAGTCTTGTTGCAGAGCACCAATGGCACATCGAAGTATTTGGCGTATGCACCTGCACGCTTGGAACCACCTACGTCTGGTGAAGCCATAACGAGGTTGTCACCCAAGTTGAGAGATTCGATATAAGGGATGAATACACTTGATGCATACAAATGATCAACAGGGACATTAAAGAAACCCTGAATTTGGTCAGCATGTAAGTCCATTGTAATCAAGCGGTCGATACCTGCTACTGACAACAAATCAGCTACCAGCTTCGCTCCTATAGATACACGTGGTTTGTCCTTGCGGTCTTGGCGTGCCCATCCGAAATAAGGAACTACAGCACAGATTGACTTAGCAGAGGCACGTTTAGCAGCATCGATCATCAGCAACAGTTCCATCAGATTGTCGGAATTGGGGAAAGTTGATTGAACCAGGAAGACAATTGAGCCACGAATTGATTCTTCATAAGACACAGCGAACTCGCCATCGGCAAAATGAGTAATGTTCATATTGCCCAACGGACAATTCAGACTGGCGCAGATGCGCTCAGCAAGGTACCTTGAATTGGTACCAGAGAAAACCATAAAAGGTGAAGTCTCGTTCATGATTATACTTTAATTAATATTGATTGTTTTAGATTTTGTCACCAATGGTGTAGAGTAAGTAGTAAAGATACTCCCATCCGCCAACTTTCTCGATTTTGAGAGGCATACCGTCGTCATCACGATCGAGAATGAGATCGACCTTCGTAACCTCATAGCTTTGTTGCTCTCCTGAAGGACTAACAGCTACGAGTTTCTTAACAGAACGGGGATTCCATATCTTGCCTGTATAGCCAGTAAAAAGATCTCGGTTGTCAGCATAGAGGTTGATATCTACCTCTTTGTCACCATCAACTAAACTGTCAAACTTCAGCTGGTTGAGCGGAAGTGTCAACACTCCATCATCAGTGAGAGAAGGTTGTAAGACATCTTGGGTCTCAGGTAAAGCTGCCTCGTCTATTAAGTTGGTCTCAAACACAAACTGCTCTACAACATCGCAAGGGATAGGTTGTTTGAGAGAGCGTGGATTAGCCAATTTCCAATTAACGCAGTCAGGCAAACTCCACACAGACTCTTCCTTCTCAGAGAAGCCAGTTACATCCACATAGCCCACAATTGCCGCTGTTGGCAATTTGGTGAATGTGGGTATCTGTCCCATAAGAAGATAGTTGTCTATGCGATAGGACCAGCAATCAGGCAACGCCTGGTGGTATTCTGGCGGGATTTGCATCCGCGTGGCAATTATAGCTATCTTGCCTGGGTTTTCCTTTGGCTTCCATGCCATGCTCATCACATCCTGTAGGCCTGAGCAAATAAGCGAGGCCCAAGGTTGTGGCATACAAACAGCTTTCATGTTACTTAAACAATAAAGGAGTAAATTCAGTTAGGTAAATGCGCCAGTTTCGCCAAATATGACCACCATCGGTCTCCATATACTGATACTTGTAACCCAGTTGGTCGAGTTTCTGGCGATAAGCATTATTGGCAGCAATGAGGAAATCGGTCTTGCCGATACCAATCCAGTACAGAGCAGGCTTCTTGCCGAACTGAGTCTTCAACTTGGCATCCTCATTCTGATAGATAGGTGAGATGGATGGGTCTGTAACACCCAGTGCAGCAGAGAACAAACCTACATAGTCGAAGGTGTCAGGATTGTTCAGCGAGATAAACTTTGAGTGGAAACCACCCATTGACAAACCTGCGATGGCGCGACCTTGCTTCTTTGCGATGGTACGATAGTTTGAGTCAATAAACTTCACTACATCCATGAATGAAGTCTCAAACGAACCTTCCATAGTCTTAGGCAGATTCATTGAAGGAGGAACAAATCCTGCTGATGTTTCACCTGGAGCAGCCTCCTGGGAGATATTACCATTGGTCATTACCACAATCATTGGCTCAGCCTTACCCTGTGCGATAAGGTTGTCAAGAATTTGAGCTGTACGACCTTGTGTTAGCCAAGCTTCTTCATCGCCACCCATGCCGTGTAATAAGTAGAAAACAGGATAACGCTTGTTGCTGGTCTCATAGCCTGCTGGGGTATAAACACTTAGACGACGGGTCATACCATCTTGAGTGTACCAGCGTTTTGCTACAGTACCATGGGGAACAGCATTCACCTTATAAAGGTCTGAACGTCCGCCACCAATCAGCAAGATGCTACTCAGGGTTGATACATCGCGATTCACATACACATTGTTGAGGTCCAGCATTCTCTGGCCATCAATAAGGAAATTATAAGTGTAGAATTCAGGAGCAACAGGTTCTGGAGTAGTGTATTCCCACACGCCATCCTTCTCAGTAAAGTTGCCAACACCTGGCATGTCCATCTCCATCTCGTTGTTGCCAAATTTCACAGTCTGCTTCTGGGTAGGGAGGAAGTCTCCGGTAACCTGCACTTTCACAGCTTTTGGAGCTACTACACGGAAAGTCACTGTGTTGTCTGGGTGAATTTCAGGAGACACCAAACCTGCGCCTCCAAACAGTGCTTGCTGAGCAAAAGCAATTGTTGTGGCCAACAGAGCCACCAATGTCAATGATACCTTTTTCATATTAATAATGTTATTTAATTAATTCCGCAATCTTCTCATATAGTTTCTCGCCTCTCAAGTTACGCTCCACAATTGTGCCGTCTTTATCAATCAGTACCGTATGGGGAATAGCGTTAACACCATAGATGGCAGCTGCTTCGCATTGCCAGTATTTCAGGTCGGACATCTGAGGCCAAGTGATACCCAAGTTGGAGATACCTTTTTTCCATGCTTCTGCAGTTTGATCAAGTGAAACACCTACAATCTCCAACCCTTTGTTCTTATATTGGTTGTACACTTTAATCACGTTAGGCATCTCCTGAATGCATGGTCCACACCAACTTGCCCAGAAATTCACCAGGACCACCTTTCCCTTGCCGGCATAGTCACTCAGTTTTACAGGTTTGCCATCTGGGTCTTTCAGCTCAAAGTCTGTGAATTTCTTTCCTACAGCGGTAGCTGTCAGCTTAGTGACTTGCTCTTTGATTCGATTTATACTCTCGTCAGAAGAAAATCTGTCGGGAATCAATTCCACAATTTCTGCCAACTGAGGTGTGTCCATATAGTAATAGAAGTTTTTAAGCATGTGTATGCCTACCTCATTGGTGGCATTTTCCTTTGTACTTTTCACAAGCAAGTTTACGAATTGTTCCTCAAAAATTTCGCTCTGCTTGACCAAGCTGGCATGTTGATCATCAGTAAGATTATCGTCATCCAGCTTTTCATACAGGTCATTCATCTGTGTTTGTAAATCAAAGATTTCATCACGTATCTTCTGATATGCATCATTATTGGGAGTACCTGTGGCAGAAGTGGTTTCCGTGTCCATTTTCACTACGATGGTACCGTTTTCCAGGAAAAATTCCATCGCCTGGTCATTCTCATTTCCTGGCTGATACATCAAATATTTCAGCATGGGGGTATCTTGCTTGCCCTTGAACTTAAACTTACCTTTTTTGATTACTGTCGCCTGTTGTTTTTGCATCTGACGACCACTTATGTCCACCAGGAAAATGGAGTCGCCATCCTGAGCGTCAGAAATCTCGCCTTTAATGGTATAGCCCTCATTTCCTGTGCAAGCTGTTAAGGCAGCCAGCATTCCCACATAAAAAAACTTCCTCATATCCAATATATCATATTTCTTTATACACATTTGGGAACAAAGGTAAATATAATTTGGGAATTGAACAAAAAAAACCTCTCCGATTTTGCAATCGGAGAGGCCGTTCATTCGTAATATGCAATCTATGAAGATTACTCTGCGGCAGGAGCCTCTGCAGCAGCTTCCTCAGCAGCCTTAGCGGCTTCTTCAGCAGCTTTTGCAGCTTCTTCAGCGGCCTTTTTCTCTGCCAGAGCTTTAGCCTTAGCTTCGTTTACTTTCTTCTCTGCTTCCAAACGAGCATTTGCAATAGCCTTCTTCTCAGCAGCAGCCTTGTCAGATGCAGCCTTCAGACCATTCTGCTTATCCTTCTTCCAAGCCTCGAAACGCTTCTGTGCCTCAGCTTCATCAAACGCGCCCTTCTTTACACCAGTCAGGAGGTGTCTCATTAGATAAACGCCCTCATGTGACAAGATGTTGCGTACTGTATCGGTTGGCTGTGCGCCTACATTTACCCAATACATTGCACGTTCGAACTTCAAATCTACAGTGGCAGGATCGGTGTTAGGGTTGTAAGTACCAATTCTTTCGATGAACTTTCCATCACGTGGAGCTCTTGCATCGGCAATGACGATGGTATAGAACGCATAATTCTTGTGACCATGTCTTTGCAGTCTAATTCTTGTTGCCATAATTTTGTTTTAAAAGTTTATAAATGATTTGAATGATGCCTTTATCTCGTAAAGGCGGGTGCAAAGGTAGTGGTTTTCTTTGACATACCCAAATAATTGCCTTCTTTTTTTACGAATACTTTCTGGGGAGCCGCAACAATATCGCTAAAATGGCACAACATCCCATGCAGAATGGGTAAAATAGCGATCCTGTGATGCTCACGGGCGAGATGCCAGCCAACCCTGATGCTATCAGCATCTGTGCTCCGTAAGGAATGATGCCCTGCACCATGCAAGAAAATGTGTCGAGAATACTTGCCACCTTGCGCTTGTCAAGCCCAAACTGCTGGGATATCTGTCTGGCAATAGGCGCTGTA
Source organism: Bacteroidaceae bacterium (assembly GCA_017649485.1). Lineage (GTDB taxonomy): Bacteria > Bacteroidota > Bacteroidia > Bacteroidales > Bacteroidaceae > Bacteroides. The sequence continues at coordinate 15,312 of JAGCGS010000006.1, forward strand.
GTAATGATGGCAATGGTGTTGTTGGCGGTACAGAGATCGGCCAATCCCACCAAGGCACCAATGCTCATCTCTGCCCCTCGCTTACCCTTGATGTGCTTCGTCATCTTCTTTATAATGAAGGCAATACCTCCGTTAAAGCGAATCATCTCCAACATACCTCCTGCCAACAGTGTTACAATAATCAGCTCACTCATGCCCAAAATGCCTTCGCCCATAGCGGCAAACCAATCGAAGAAAGCAGTGCCTGTCAGAGTTCCTACAATGCCAGTAGCAGCTAAGCCTATGAGTAGCACCTGCATCACATTTACCCCGAACAGGGCAAGACCCAACACCAGCAAGTAAGGTATCACTTGTAGCCATTTAACCTCTCCAATCTCAGGTGTCACATCCAATGCCATACCTTGTATTATATATAGCACAAGTGATATAAGAGCTGCGGGCAAAATGATTTGAATATTAACCCGAAACTTATCCCTCATTAAGCAATCTTGTGTTTGTGTGGCGGCAATGGTGGTATCGCTGATGAATGATAGGTTGTCGCCAAAGAAAGAACCACCCACCACTACTGCTGTCATATAGGATAGGTCAATGCCTGTCTTAGCTGCTAATCCTGAAGCCACGGGAACAAGAGCTGCAATAGTACCCACACTTGTGCCAATTGACAAAGATATGAAGCAGGAAGCCAAGAAGATACCTGCCAAAATTAGGTTGCCAGGTAAAATGGTTAGTGTCAAGTTCACAATGGAGTCGATGGCTCCCATCTGCTTGGCACCTTGGGCAAAGGCACCTGCCAGGATGAATATCCATACCATTAGTAAGATACTTTTCTCGCTGGCACCTTTAGAAAAGACACTAATTCGATCCTCCATAGGCAAACCTCGCGTGATGGCTACTGCATAGCACGACGAGAAAAGAAATGCCACAGTTATGGGAATCTTATAAAAGTCATTGAGGATGAGGGAGGCAACAAGATACATGCACAAGAATACTGCCATCGGACTCAAGGCCAACCAACCGTGAATCCTGTACTTTTGCTTGATTTCATTCGCTTTTTCCTGCATCCTGTTCTCTTGGTTTGTAGATTATGGCGTCAAAGGTAATGAATTTTATCCTTTTTGCTGGTCTTTTTGTATTAAAAATGTTATCTACTATCCAACAGACACTCTTTTACTCAATTTCCAAGCCAATATGCAGATGGTGAGGGTGGCGAAGGTGAGTAGCATAGGGGTGGTGTGGATTATGTTGCCAATTGAGACAAGGGGCGAAACGATGCCACCCATAACAAACGAAGCAGCTCCCATAATGGCAGAGGCACTTCCGGCATTCATGCGCTCGGCATCCATGCCAATGGTGGTTGTCTGTGTCTGCAACATACCAAATCCTATCATCAGCAAAGTGAAAAGGGTCACTACAATTATTACTGAGGCGTGGAAAGTGAGAGCTATGCCCAAATCGATGGCACAAAACAACATCAATCCAGCAGCTGTATAAAGACTATATTTGGGGTTACTGAATCTTGGAAATAGCCAAGCTCCTACAGGTATTGCCAAAGTACAGACGGCAAAACAAAGACTATAATAAAATGGCGAAAGATTGTATATACCAGTATCTTGTAGGATGAATGGAGAAGAAGAAACAAAGGTGAAGAACGCGAAGAAAATGCACATTTGGGTGAGCATAGCCAACGTATAGGTAGGGTTTTGTAACACCTTGAAAAGGTTGGCATAGCTATGCCATATATTGCCTTGCATACGATGTTCCTTGGTCAATGTTTCCTTCAAAGTTCCACTCATGAAAAACAATGCAATGCCTATGAGAAGCACTAACCAGAAGATGCCTCTCCAATCAGTAAAGCTTAGTAATATACCACCTATCACAGGTCCTGCCACTGGGGTAATGCCATTGATAGCAGCCAAGATGGCTAAAAACTTAGCTAAGTCTTTGCCTGTAAACATGTCTGTAGAGATGCTTTTAGACAAGACAATGCCTCCTGCACCTCCTAACCCCTGAAATATACGACAGGTGTTGAAAGAAAATATATCTGTACTGAATAAACAACAGATAGTAGCAATGACAAAAAGGAGCAAAGAACCTAATAACAAATGTTTTCTGCCATATTTATCACTCAGCGGACCAATAATGAGTTGACCTATTGCCAATCCGAATACACTGGTGGTAAGGCTCATCTGTACCATCGATGGGGAAGTGTTGAAATAATCGGTCATTTCAGGCAATGCAGGCAGATAGAAATCTGTAATAAATGGCCCGAAAGCGGACAACAAGCCTAAGGTTATGGGTAGCAGGATACCTGCATTATAGTTTGTTGTATTTTTATTCATAATTTGATGTAAAAATCTTTGGTTAGTAATCTGTATTCAGTGGAGTATTTACCATCAGCATCCATCAGATAAAGCGTGTTTTCTTGAAGTTTATCAGGATAGTATAAATCATAATCATCCCCTCTCCAATAGGTGATAAACAATCGGCGACAGGGTTTGCCTGGCTTTGTGAAAATGTGTGTGACAGCTTTAGGGAAAAAGTGGTTACGAGCACCCATTTCATTCACAAAATCAGCCATTTCTGTAGGAATGATAAGGCAACACAAGCCAGACTTTTGTAGTAACTTACGAGCTTGAAGGAACAACTGGTAATAGTTCAATGTGTCGTTGTGGCGAGCTACACTGCGTTGTGGATCAGGATTTTTCAAAGCATCAGCAAAATAGGGGGGATTGCTAACTATCAGGTCGAATGGCTCATCTGTCTCATATTCGTTGAAATCGCTTAGCACCAAATGAATGCGCTCATTCCAAGGTGAGGATGCGAAATTCTCTTTGGCTTGAGAGGCGGCTGATTCGTCAATCTCAATGGCAGTAATCTCGGCATCTGGACATCTTTGTGCCATCATGAGGGCAATAAGTCCACTGCCTGTGCCAACATCGAGAATTCGCTTGAAACCTTGTGAGGGAGCCAAAGCGCCAACAAGTACCCCATCAGTACCTACCTTCATGGCGCAACGATCGTGCCAGACAGTAAAATGCTTAAATTGAAAATATGCGTTCGACATCTTGTTTTGACCTAAATCAGTGCAAATTTATAGATTATTCGGGTATTTCTACTGTTTTTTGGCATTGTTTTTTGTTTTTTAAGAGGTGAGAGCGTGGGAAAATGAATAATAAGCTGTAACTTTACACGCTTTTTTAGACTTTGCCACATGTGGTGGCAGATTATTATAGGTGAAAAGACGATGAGTAATTTTTTATTTAACGACAAAGAAGACAGACAAGAGAATTTAATTTCAGTGTTCACAGATCTCGATAGCGAATCAGATGAGAAGTTTGTGAGTATAGATGTAAAGGAAGAAATGCCCATTTTGCCCATTAGGAATATGGTGCTCTTCCCAGGAGTTGTGTTGCCTGTAACTATTGGCAGGAAGCCTTCATTAAGATTGGTGAAGGATGCAGAACGCAAAGGAATGCAAGTAGGTGTGTTCTGTCAAAAGCAATCAGATACTGATGACCCCATGTTGGATGACCTGCATAATGTGGGTGTGGTGGCTAAGGTGGTGCGTATGCTGCAGATGCCTGACCAGACAATAACTGTGATTTTACAAGGATTCAGACGCATTAATCTATTGGAACTTACAGAATATGTTCCTTATCTAAAGGGTAGGGTAAAGCCCATGAGGGATATTATGTTCCAAAAGAATGACAAGGAATATAGGGCATTGGTTGATGCCGTTAAAGAACAGGCTATCAAATACGTAAGATTGTCGGACATGGTTCCGCCAGATTCTGCTTTTGCCATTAAAAACATCACAAGCGACTTTTTCCTCGTGGATTTCCTTTGTGCCAATCTGCCTCTGAAAAAAGACGAGAAGATTGAGTTGCTGATGATGGACTCTCTCAAAGACCGTACTTACCGATTGTTGGAGTTAATGAGCAGAGAGGTTCAGCTGGCTGAAATCAAGGCATCAATACAGATGAGAGCACGTGAGGATATCGACCAGCAACAGCGTGAATATTTTCTGCAGCAACAGATTAAGACGATCCAAGACGAATTGGGCAATGGCTCTCGAAGGGACATTGAAGAAATGCGCAAGAAGGCCGATAGCATCAAGTGGAACGAGGATGTGAAGCAAACTTTCTTGAAAGAGGTGGATAAGCTGGAGCAGATGCACCAGCAATCTCCTGAATATAGCATGCAATTGGATTATCTCAAGACGATGATGGCATTGCCTTGGGGCATCTATACTAACGATAACCTGAATATTCAGAATGCGGAGAAAGTACTCAACAAAGATCATTATGGGTTGCAACGCGTCAAGGAACGCATTTTGGAACACCTGGCCGTGTTGAAACTGAAAGGCGACATGAAATCGCCCATCATTTGCCTCTATGGTCCTCCGGGAGTGGGCAAGACCTCGTTGGGTAAGTCTATTGCAACGGCATTGAAACGCAAGTATATACGCATGTCGCTTGGTGGTGTGCACGACGAAGCAGAGATTCGTGGACATCGCAAGACCTACATCGGTGCTATGCCTGGCAGAATCATCAAGGGTATGATCAAGGCAGGCTCTTCCAACCCCGTGATTGTATTGGATGAGGTAGATAAGTTGGGCATTGATGTGCATGGAGACCCCTCTTCAGCTTTGTTGGAAGTGCTCGACCCGGAACAGAATTCTACTTTCCACGATAATTATTTGGATGTGGATTACGACCTATCGAAGGTGATGTTCATCGCTACAGCCAACAACTTGCAGAACATTCCTCAGCCTTTGCTCGACCGCATGGAACTGATAGAATTGAGTGGTTATCTGACTGAGGAGAAGATTGAAATTGCCCGTAGGCATTTGGTTCCCAAACAGCTAGATGCTAATGGCATGAAAAAGGGTGAGGTGAAGTTCCCCAAGGCAACTTTGGAAGCTATCATTGAGGACTATACCCGAGAGAGCGGTGTGCGAGAGTTGGAGAAGAAGATAGGCAAGGTTCTTCGTAAGATGGCTCTCCAATATGCTAAAGATGGCTATTTGCTAAAGAATGATGTCAAGCCAGCTGATTTGCGTGGTTATTTAGGTGTGCAGGAATACAGTCGCGACAAATACCAAGGCAATGACTATGCTGGTGTGGTGACAGGCTTGGCATGGACGGCAGTTGGCGGAGAGATTCTCTTTATAGAGACCAGTCTGAACAGGGGCAAGGGCAAGTTGACACTGACTGGTAGTCTGGGTGATGTGATGAAGGAGTCGGCTATGCTGGCAGTTGAATATATCAAGGCACATCCGCAACTGTTGAACATCGATGTGAGGGTGTTTGAGCAATGGGACATCCATATTCATGTACCAGAAGGAGCTGTACCTAAGGATGGTCCTTCGGCTGGTATCACAATGGCCACCTCTCTTGCTTCGGCTCTGACCCAACGCAAGGTGAAAGCCAACATCGCTATGACAGGAGAAATCACCTTACGCGGTAAAGTATTGCCTGTGGGAGGTATCAAGGAGAAGATCTTGGCAGCTAAACGTGCTGGAATCAAGGAGATAATCTTGAGTGAGGCCAATCGAAAGAATATTGAGGACATTCAGCAAATGTACATTGAAGGTCTGACTTTCCACTTCGTGAAAGATGTGAAAGAGGTGTTTGACCTGGCATTGTTGCAGGATAAAGTGGCGGATGCCATCGACCTGACGGTGGTTGAAGAACATAAAACGAAAGAAGAAGAATGATTTTTGTTCATTGATGTTGTCCATCTGTACATGAATGGTCAATAATCAATCGTCAATGGTCAATGATAATATGATGACTTTTGAGTTACAATATACTGATAGCAAAACAAATGCCCGTGCCGGACTGATGACTACGGCTCACGGCCAGATAGAGACTCCTATCTTCATGCCCGTGGGAACAGTAGGGTCTGTCAAAGGAGTGCAGGTGAATGACTTAATGGATGATGTGAAGGCACAGATTATCTTGGGCAACACATATCATCTATACCTCCGTCCAGGACTGGAAGTCTTGGAACGGGTAGGAGGTCTTCATAAATTCAATGCTTTCAATCGTCCGATGTTGACTGACAGTGGAGGTTTCCAAGTGTTTTCGTTGGCAGACATCCGCAAGATGAAAGAGGAAGGTGTGGAGTTTCGATCACATATCGACGGTAGTAAATTGTTCTTCACCCCAGAGAAGGTGATGGATATTGAACGTAGCATCGGTGCAGATATTATCATGGCTTTCGATGAATGTACACCTGGCACAGCCGATTATACATATGCCAAACCATCGATGGAGCGCACACACCGTTGGTTGGATCGTTGTATTCAACGCTATCAGGAAACAGAGCCCAAGTATGGTTATCACCAGTCACTTTTCCCTATTGTACAAGGATGTGTTTATCGTGATTTGCGTACCCAATCGGCTGAGTACATCGCTTCAAAGGAGGCTGAAGGCAATGCCATAGGTGGATTGGCAGTTGGGGAACCTACCGAGGTGATGTATGAGATGATTGAATTGGTCAATGGTATCTTGCCAAAGGACAAGCCTCGTTATCTAATGGGAGTGGGAACACCCGCCAATATTTTGGAAGCCATAGAACGAGGTGTAGATATGTTCGATTGTGTGATGCCTACTCGCAATGGTCGTAATGGTATGTTGTTTACCAAGCACGGCATCATGAACATGAGGAATAAGAAATGGGAGTTTGATTTCTCGCCCATCGAAGAGGATGGTGCATCGAAGGTGGATACGCTGTATAGCAAGGCCTACTTGCGTCACCTGTTTCATGCTCAGGAACTCCTTGCTATGCAGATTGCCTCGCTCCACAATCTCGCATTTTATTTGTGGTTGGTTGGCGAGGCCAGGAAACATATCATTGCAGGAGATTTTGCCACATGGAAGCCCAAAATGGTTGAACAGGTATCACAAAGATTGTAATGGGAAAGTTTTGGAATATAGGAGGATGGAGAGATAAGCTTAAGCTTTGGTTAAATAATCATGCTTGGGTTCAGGCCGTGTGGGAGAAGATGCCTCATAAGTACCTGAAACGCTTGGATTATTATATTATGGCTAAGTTTTTGGGTACTTACGTCTTCGCCATTGCCTTGATTATCTCTATTGCGGTGGTGTTCGATTTTAACGAGAAGATGGACCGTTTCATGCAGCATGAAGCTCCTTGGAAAGCCATCATCTTCGACTATTACCAGAACTTCATCCCATATTTTGCCAACCTGTTCAGTCCGTTGTTCGTCTTTATTGCCGTGATATTCTTTACCGCTAAGATGGCGGAGAATTCCGAGATCATTGCAATGTTCTCAACGGGCATGAGCTTCAAGCGTATGCTTCGTCCATACATGGTGTCAGCGGCGATTATTTCTATCGTAACTTTCTTTTTAGGGGCATATATCATTCCCAAGGGAAGTGTTACCCGCATTAACTTCGAGGATAAGTACTACAAGGAACGTAGGCAGAGTACGGCTCGTAATATCCAGATGCAGGTAGATACCAATGTGGTGGCCTATATCGAACGCTATGAGGATAATCGCAAGACAGGCTATCGTTTCTCGCTCGACAAGTTTGAGGGCAAACAATTGGTATCACATATGACGGCTCGTACCATTGTTTATGACACGCTTCATGCCAACCACTGGTCGGCAAGAGATTATATGATTAGAGAGTTAGGTGGTGAACGAGAGATTATCAAGCGAGGCAATCGCATTGACACCTTGATTCGGCTTACACCTGACGACTTGATCTTGATGCAGAATCAGCAGGAGATGATGACCAATCCTGAACTGAGTGCCTATATTGACCGTCAACGAGCAAGGGGCTTATCGAATACCGAAGAGTTTGAGATTGAGTATCATAAGCGCATAGCCATGTCGTTTGCGTCATTTATCCTGACACTGATTGGTGCCTCGTTGTCTTCACGTAAGATGAAGGGAGGTATGGGCTTAAACTTGGGTATAGGTTTGGGTTTGAGCTTCAGCTACATCCTGTTTCAGACAGTGTCTTCTACCTTTGCTGTCAATGGTAATATGCCTCCTGTTATTGCCGTTTGGATTCCCAATATACTCTATGCCTTTATCGCTTTCTTCTTGTATCGTAGAGCGCCGAAGTGATTGACCATTGACCATTTACCATTGACGATTGACCATTTACCATTGACGATTGACCATTTACCATTGACGATTGACCATTTACCATTGATAGACTTACTAATTAGTGAAAGAAAAAGCTCGGCAATTTGCCGAGCTTCAATGGTCAATTGTCAATGGTCAATTGTCAATGGTAATCATTCCTCTGGCTTCATGTTGGTATAAACATTCTGCACATCGTCGAATTCCTCAAGACGTTCCACCATCTTGTCAATGGTTTCACGTTGCTCTGCAGACACATCCTTCAAGTCGTTAGGAATGTAAGTAAAGTCACCACCAACATCTTCAAAACCTTGCTCCTCCAAATGCTTCTGTATAGCAGAGTAGCTCTTGGGGTCGCCATAGATAGTGATGGTACCTTCCTCATCATCAACGTCGTATTCCTCTTCCACATCATAGTCAATCATCTCCAGGATAAACTCATCCATGTCCAGATTGTCTTTCTTTTTGAAAGTGAACACCGCCTTATGGTCGAACAAATATGCCAGTGAACCCATAGTACCCAGAGTGCCACTGAATTTATTGAACACTGAACGCACATCAGCTACAGTACGAGTAGGGTTGTCAGTCAGTGCGTCAACAAAGATAGCCACGCCATGAGGGCCATAGCCTTCATAGGTCATGCTCTTATAATCACTCTGATCTTTACCCATCGCATTCTTGATGGCGCGATCAATATTATCCTTTGGCATGTTCTCACGCTTGCAGTTGGCGATGAGTGAACGCAAAGTAGGATTGTTTTCAGGATCTGGGCCACCTGCTTTAACGGCAATAGCTATTTGCTTGCCCAGACGTGTGAAGGTCTTAGCCATGTGACCCCATCTCTTCAGCTTAGCTGCTTTTCTATATTCAAACGCTCTTCCCATTGGTAATTATTTTTTTATTATTTATCTCAATCTTGCTCCAACCTTATCTTCCAGGTTCTTGATAAGCTTCTGCATCACTTTGTCAATCACCTTGTCATTCAAAGTTTGTGTTTCATCTTGCAACATGAAACTCACGGCATAGGATTTCTTGCCAGGTTCCAGGTGTTTGCCCTCATAAACATCGAACAGGTTCACGGATTTGATAAGCTTGCGGTCAGAATCAAAGGCAATCTTCTCAATCTGAGCAAACTGTACATTCTTATCCACCAGCAATGCCAAGTCACGGCGAACGGCAGGGAACTTAGGTAATTCCTTGAAGCTAACTTTCAGCGAACGGATGCTACGCATCACCTCAATCCAGTTGATATCAGCATAATAAACGGCATTGTCGATGTCAAACTGCTTCAGGATCTTGCGGGTCACTGAACCTATCATCGCCAAACGCTTGCCTCCATGTGTCTTAATCACGATAGCAGAGGCATATATGTCAGTTTTCAGGTTCTCAATGTTGAGATCACGCATACGCAATCCCAGACGACCAAAGATATTCTCTACAAATGCCTTCAGCATATAGGCATTATTCTCCTCGTCACCATGAATCCAAGAACCTTGCTTATCCTTACCTGTGAGCCACAAGGCCAAGTGATAACTCTCAGAGTAGGGGGCTAACGCCTTTTCTTCATTGCGCTTGTCTTCACGATAATAATAGCAGTTGCCAAACTCGAACAACTTTAAGTCTGGATTCTTGTGATTAGCATTGCGTGCAATCGTTTCCAAACCACCAAATAACAAGGTCTCCCTCATTACGTTCAAATCGCTGCTTAATGGGTTCATCAGACGTACCAGGTTCTCAGCTGGATATGAAGAAAGGCCTTCATAGTAAGCAGCTTTTGTCAGCGAATTATTCATGATCTCGTTAAAGCCTGCACCCACTAACTGCTCAGAAATTATATTCTGCAATTTGTTACTCTTATCCGTTTCCGTCTCAGCCACCAAGCTTGATTTAAGCGTTGTAGGAATCTCCACATTATTATATCCATAAATGCGAAGGATATCCTCAATCACGTCGCAATCGCGCTGTACATCCACACGATACTGAGGCACATCGAGTGTCAGACCCTCAGCGGTTTCAGCAACCACCTCCATCTCCAAACTCTTTACAATACTTTTCACTGTTTCAGCTGGGATAACCTTGCCTATCAGTTCGTTAACACGCTGATAAGTCAATTCAACCCTGAATGGAGGGAAGTCTTTACATGATACATCCTTAATCTCAGAAGAGATTGTACCCCCTGCCAATTCTTTCACCATCATCGCAGCCAGCTTCAAAATATATATTGTGTTGTTTGGGTCGATGCCGCGCTCATAGCGGAAAGAGGCGTCAGTGCTCAATCCGTGACGACGTGCTGTCTTGCGAATCCATGTTGGGTGGAAGTAAGCACTCTCTAAGAACACATTCTTTGTCTCCTCAGTAGTTCCAGACTCTAAACCACCAAACACACCACCAATGCACATGGGCTCTTCCGTGTTGCAAATCATCAGATCTCGCTCGCTCAACTTACGCTCCACACCATCCAAGGTTACGAAAGGCGTTCCTTCCGGCATCGTCTTCACAATCACCTGGTTGCCCTTTATCTTGTCGGCATCAAAGCAGTGCATAGGGTGACCGAAGGCAAACAATATATAATTGGTGATATCTACAATGTTGTTGATAGGACGCAAACCTATCATGCGGAGGTCGTTCTGCAACCACTCAGGACTCTCCTTCACTGTAACGCCCTTGACGGTTATACCAGCATATCTCGGACAAGCTTCGCCATTCTCAATGGTCACGCTGATGTCCAGATCGTTGTTATCCACCTTAAATCCATCCACACTCGGTTTATGCAGTTGGGTAGGGATGCCACGTTGCACCAGGTATGCATATAGGTCGCGGGCAACTCCATAATGAGAGCAAGCATCAGCACGGTTAGGTGTAATGTCCACTTCCAATACAAAATCGCTCTTAATATTGTAATAATCTTTGGCAGGTGTACCAACCACAGCATCTTCAGGTAAAACAATGATGCCAGAGTGGTCTGTTCCAATACCTATTTCATCTTCGGCGCAAATCATGCCGCAAGAATCAATGCCGCGGAGCTTGGATTTCTTGATGGTAAAGCAATCGTCACCGTCGTACAGTTTCGTGCCGATGGTAGCCACCACCACTTTCTGTCCTGCGGCAACATTAGGTGCTCCGCATACAATCTGTACAGGCTCACCCTTGCCAATATTCACCGTTGTTACATGCATGTGGTCTGAGTTAGGGTGGGGTTCACAAGTCAACACCTCACCGATAACAAGACCTTCTAATCCGCCCTTGATAGCCTGGATCTCTTCCACGCCTCCCACTTCAAGACCTATAGAAGTCAGTGCGTCAGCCAGTTTCAAAGGACCTAAATCGAAATCTACAAACTCTTTAAGCCAGTTATAAGATATGTTCATATCATTGAAAATTTATTGTTATCACATAAAATCATGCAAAGTTAGCATATTTTTTCTGAAAGAGATACATAAATCGCAAGAAATTGATTACTTTAGCAGACCAATTAGGAAAAACTGCGTTAATTCTATGGCAACTGGCTATAAATATCAGACTGGTTTCGTGCTCAGTGGAGGCTTTATCAAGGGCTTTGCACACCTTGGTGCCATGCAGGCTTTGATAGAGCGCGACATCCGTCCACAGATTATCAGTGCCACCAGTGCAGGTTCGTTGGTTGGGGTGCTATATGCTGATGGCAATGAGCCCTATCAAGTGTTGGAATTCTTCAAAGGTATGAAGTTCTCCGACCTCACCAAGCCTGTGTTACCCACCACCGGTTTCTTTGAGCTTGATGAGCTACGGGATTTCCTCAAATCACATCTTAAACGCCAAAGATTGGAACTGTTGCCTGTGCCTATGGTGGTCACAGCCACCGACCTTGATCACGGCAAGACGGTGCTTTTCCGCCAAGGGGATATAGCCCTGTGTGTAGCTGCTTCGTGTTGTATGCCAGTGCTATTTACACCCATCACCATTGATAATACACGCTATGTGGATGGGGGTGTACTGATGAACCTACCTGTATCGCCTATCCGCCAAGAGTGCAAAACCATCTATGCCATCAATGTCAGTCCGATGCCCAGTCCTGAGAGTAAGATGAACATCCTGAGCATTGCTGAGCGCACCTATCACTTGATGTTCCGCTCTAATGCAGTAGGCGAACGGACTTTGGCTGATGTGTTGATAGAACCCATGAACCTCTCTGGCTATAGCAACATAGATTTAGACAAAGCAGATGAGATTTTCAGGTTGGGATATGAGAAAGCTAATGAAATAATTAAGCATTGATAATATATGAAAAAGATAATCTATCAGGTGTTACCCCGTTTGTTTGGCAATGGTAACGAACGCTGTGTGAAGAATGGCACCATCCGTCAAAACGGATGTGGTAAGTTGGCTAACTTCACACCTTTGGCATTACAGAGAATCAAGGAGTTGGGGGCTAATTATATTTGGTACACCGGCATCATAGAACATGCTACGCAAACAGACTATTCGCGTTATGGCATTCAGCAAGACCATCCTGCGGTGGTGAAAGGCAAAGCTGGCTCTCCTTATGCCATCAAGGATTATTATGATGTAGATCCAGATTTGGCAATGGATGTGCCCAGTCGCATGCATGAGTTTGAGGCATTGGTAGAGCGTACCCATCAGGCAGGATTAAAGATGATTATTGACTTTGTGCCCAACCATGTGGCTCGCCAGTATCATAGCGATCAGTTGCCTTCGGGTGTGAAACAGCTTGGTGAGACTGACAATACAGATTATGCTTTCAGCCCCACCAATAATTTCTATTACATACCCAAGACAGAGCTGCAAGGACAGTTCGACATGCAGGGCGAGGCACCTCTGCCATACCATGAATACCCAGCCAAGGCAACGGGTAATGATAAGTTCGATGCTTATCCGGGTAAGAATGATTGGTATGAAACCGTCAAGTTGAACTATGGCATCGACTATATGAGTGGTTGGCAACGGTATTTCAACCCTGTGCCAGACACTTGGCACAAGATGCTGCACATTCTACTCTTTTGGGCAGGCAAGCACATTGACGGTTTCCGTTGTGATATGGCGGAGATGGTGCCTGTGGAGTTCTGGGAGTGGGCGATACCGCAGGTCAAGAAGCAATATCCCGGTATCGAGTTCATAGCAGAAGTCTATAACCCGGCACAATACCGTGATTATATCCATCGTGGACATTTCGATTATTTATATGATAAGGTGGGTTTGTACGACACGCTTTTCGCAGTGATTCAAGGTCGTCAGTCAGCTTCTGCAATTAGTCAATGCTGGCAGCAAGTGGGAGATATTCAGGATCACATGCTGAACTTCCTCGAGAACCACGATGAGTTGCGCATCGCCTCTCGTTTCTTTGCCGGCGACCCGCGCAAGGCCATCCCAGCCTTGGTGATCTCCGCATGCCTGAACACCAACCCGATGATGGTGTATGCAGGCCAGGAGTTAGGTGAGGCAGGAATGGATGAGGAAGGCTTCAGTGGCCAAGATGGTCGGACAACTATCTTCGACTATTGGAGTCCTGATTCTTTGCGGCGTTGGTATAACATTGGCGCGATAGATGGCAAGTTGCTTACTCGCGAAGAGAAAACCCTGCTCAAGGTTTATACCCGAGTGCTGAACCTTTGCAACAGTGAGGCAGCCTTCCGTGAAGGTCAGTTCTTCGACCTTACCTATGCCAATATCGGTGGTTGGCGATTCAATGAACATCGTCAGTTTGCCTTCGTCCGTAAGTTCGATAAAGAATTGATATTAGTTATTGTCAACTTTGATGCAGACCCTGTTGATATAGCCATTAACCTTCCTACTCATCTGTTTGAATATTTCCATATTCCAGAGATGGAGCACGTCAAGGCTCAAGATTTGCTCACTGGAAAACACGAGTTTATCAACGTATCTCCGTGTCATGCTATGGACGCGGTGATTCCAGGCTATAGTGCCAAACTGCTAAAGATAATAATGTAATGGACCAGACAAGAATTCTCTTTGTGTGCTTGGGCAACATCTGCCGTTCGCCAGCTGCTGAGGGTATTATGAAATATTTGGTGGAAAAGGAGGGTAGGGAGGATGAATTCTTCATCGACTCTGCCGGCATTGGAGGTTGGCACATTGGCCAACTGCCCGACAGTCGCATGCGTCGTCATGGTAAGCTTCATGGCTACAACTTCAACAGTAGGGCTCGCCAGTTTCAGCGTGACGATTTCGACCGCTTCGACATCATTATTGGCATGGATCACGAGAACCTCAGTGATATCCGTTGGAAAGCTCGTTGCCAGGATGATATTCTGAAGATTCACTCTATCACGGAATACCTGCGCCATCATCCGGGACATCATAGCGTGCCTGACCCTTATTATGGCGATGATGGCTGTTTCGAGTTAGTCATCGAATTGTTGGAGGATGCCTGCCAAGGTTTGTTGGATGCTCTTACAAAATGAATGTGTTGATGCAAAAACTATATAAAGCTTTATTGCTTATAGCAATCGCCGTACTGCTGCCTGCTTCTCTCAAGGCGCAGGATATGGTAACCAGTGTCGAGAACCATGGATTGGAAAGAACTGTCAGCTATAATGTGGCCAGCTTCACAGACATACGCGACAAAAAGCTGGAAGATGTGATGAGTAAGATGCCTGGCATCTCGAAAATAGAGATGGGAGAGGGCTCTTATTCTTATAACGGCTTGGTTATCGACCGCATGTATATCAACGGCAAGGATGTGCTGGAAGGCAATTATACGGCTATCTATAATATGAAGCCGGAGGATGTGGAGCGTCTTGAGATTACCGAGAACCATGTCTATATGAAGGTGATGCGCGGTAAGCAGTTCAGCAACTCTGCTTCCATCAATGTGGTTCTGAAGAAAGAGGAGACCAACCAGTGGTTTGGCTCCGTCAAAGGTGGACTGGGTTTGAGTCCGTTGCTGGTCAATACCGACCTCATCGCCATGAAGATGGGCAATAAATGGCAAACCACCCTGCTGTTTCAAACAGACAATACCGGTCTCACCTTGGGCAACGCCGTGAGAGGCTTTGGCGGAGTTGGTATGGATGATGGTGCATGGGACAGCGACCCTTACTCGCTGAGTGGCATCAACTATAAGGTCAAGAGCTTTCTCGACCTCGAACCCGAACTGGCTCCTTTGTCGCTCGATAGGGTGCGGTTCAACCGTAGTGGAGTCTTCAACCTTGGTACCACTGTGCAGCTCAAGAATGACTATCAGTTGAATTTCCAGCTGCTCTTCCATTCCGACCGTCTTACGGCCTACAACGGCACTGAAACCACCTATTATATGGATGGTGGACAAACTATCGATTATGTCTCTACCGAGCGATCCAAGAACCACCAGAACGATATCCAGGCTGACCTGGTCTTGCTCTCTAACACTGACAAGTATTTCCTGCGCAACAACTTGAGCTTTGCCACCCAATGGTATGATACCCATACTGTTGTGACAGGCTCAGCTCCCAATACAATGAATGGCACCAACAAACCGCTGCTGCTGAAGAACAGTTTCCAGTATAAGTTGCCACTGGGTGAGAATGTGCTGACCATCGGAGCCAATGCCGGACTCTATTCCCGTCCGCAAAACCTCAGTGTTTCAAAGGAGCGTGAAGGTACTATCCGTCAGGAAATCAGTTCCTATTCAGCTTATGCCGAGGCTAAAGCCATGTTGGACAGGCGCATCAGCAACCACCTTACATTCTCGCTTTATGCGGGACTGTCAGGCAACTTGCGTCAGCTGAAAGCCGATATGTTGGAGCTGGTTGATCACGAATTGCAGGATGTGAAGTCGCGCTTCAATGCATATAATATTTATAGTGGAGCCTCGCTGACCTACATATCCGACCGCTTGCAAGCCTCTGTCTCGTTGCCTATCGACTATTCGCATTTCGCTTTAAAAGACCTGATGAATCAGTCGAAGCGGCATGCGTCGAAGTACTATTTCTCGCCTGAGCTTACGCTAACCTACATACCTTTCCAATTCCTTTCGCTCAATCTTGAGGCGGCTCTCTATGACAACGAGCATCCCCGTATGGATATATACAAAGGTATGGTGTTCAGCGATTTTCGTACGCTCAACGAAGGCTATGCAGGCTTTCGTGGCAGTAAATCTACCTACGCTCAGCTTACAGCCAGTTTCAGTTGGCCCAAGAGCTCCTTCTTCGTGAATGCCAATCTGGGCTATTGGGGTACGAAAGAATACTGGGGCGAGGTGATGGATCTCGACACGCAGTATATGGTCAACAAATATACCGAGGATCCTGGTGAGGAAAAGAGCTTTGACGCCAGCATAGACATCAGCAAGGGCATTGAGACATTCAAAGGTATGGTGGGCATCAAGGTGGCTGCTTCTTTGTTCGACAGTGATGTTGAGCGTAATGGGGTCACATTGCCCTTCAAGAGTCGTGTGTTCAACGTTTCTCCCTATATCAATGGTCGCCTGAATGCTTGGTGGAACATGATATATAAGCTGCAGTATTCAAGACATAGTACCGAGATGGATGACAGTTCCACCTATTTTGTATTCCACGACTACAACCACTCGCTTGAAATGATATTCTCGCCTTGGAGTAAGTTCAACTTCAGTGTCTTGGGTGAGCACTACCATACTGAATTCTCTAATAACCTGACGAAGGATTTGGTGCTGTTCGACTGCAAGGCTGAGTATAATCTCACGAATAATCTGCAGCTCATCCTCTCTGCCAAGAACATCTTGAATCAGAAGATTTACAAACTGACTGTCGAAGATACTGATTTGTTTGCCAAGTCGTATTCATCTTACGACATCCGCCCCCGAAATGTCCTGCTGAGCTTGTATTATAAGTTTTGATTGACCTTATACCATTGACCATTGACGATTTACCATTGACCATTTAAAGACATATTGCTTTACAAAAAAGGCTGCAGAAATGCAGCCTTTTTGGGGTCAATGGTCACTTTTCGGAGCAGTGAGAGCAGAGCGATGCTTGCATCAACTATGCCGAGTCGCGACGAAATTGGAGCGTAGCTCAATGGTAAATTATCAATGGTCAATGGTCAACGGCAAAGCCTCAATATTTCAGCCTTCACGATAGGCTCCATGATGGCATAGCCTTCCAGATTTGGATGCACGCCATCGGGAGAGTACTTCTTTGGCAATCCCTGATTCTCATCCTTCATCAGCGTAAAGAAATCGATGTAGCTAACACCATTCAGCTTTGCATAACTCTCCAACATAGCATTGATTTGCAGAATCTGTTGGGTTGAGTCAGTAATCTCTGGTCTCCAAGGATACTTAGCTGCAGGCAAGATGCTCAGAATAATAGGCTTGATGCCATGAGCCTGCGCTAATTCTACCATTGAGATAATATTGCCAACCACATGCTCCACAGGTACATATTTATCATTGCGGGCAATGTCGTTGGTACCTGCCAGAATTACCACCACTTTGGGATGCAGGTTCAGCACATCGGCACGGAAACGGACCAACATCTGAGCGGTAACCTGTCCGCTGATGCCTCTTCCCACGAAATTGTTTTCTGTAAAGAACTCACTGTGCATGCGAGCCCAGTTGTCTGTTATGGAATTGCCCATAAACACTGCCACTGGTGTGCCTGCTGTCTTGTTGGCTTCCGCATAGCGTTCATAGTTTGCCCAAGTCTTCAGGTCATTCACGTCAATGCCTTGGGCATAGGCATTAGGCAAATAAACCATAGTCATCATAATGCCCAACAGGACATACGATAAAACATAAAAACACTTCTTCATATCTTAATTCTTTTTAGTTATTCGTGCCGTAAAGATAAGCATTATTTCATTACGATAAGCCAGGTATCACAAAAAAACTTGTGATTAATGTTTGTAATTAGAATAAAAAGCCTTACCTTTGCAGCCGAAAATCGGACAATGCGGTTTTATTCGGAGGTTCCGTAGCTCAGCTGGATAGAGCAACAGCCTTCTAAGCTGTGGGTCCCGCGTTCGAATCGCGGCGGAATCACAA
>JAGCGS010000061.1 GCA_017649485.1 Bacteroidaceae bacterium
CCGATTTATCTGGCTGCAAAAATACAAATTTTCTACGGCTTTTCCTTCAAAAGTGTGTCAAACTTACTTTTCTTTTCAAAGATTAATCTTGTTGACTGCATCAATGTATCTGTTTTCAATACATAAGAACCAAATCCCGTTTTGACTTCGCGATGAACAACACCTTGAAACACGTTTCTAAGCTCATATTTCTTCTTTCCCTTTCTTCAATCATGGAACATGCCCCCACGAAGAACGAAAGGAGGGAAGAAAATGTGTGTGCCATCACTCAAAATTTTGAGGTTATGGAACATGAACAAACGGCGAAAAGTTGACTTAAAAAGTGTAAATTCACTGTTAAAAAGTGTTTAGTGGAATTTGCCGAAAAATGCGTTTTAGAGCATCAAAAACGAACGATTTTTAAGTCTAAAATGTCGGGAACACAGGGCTGGATTTTGGCATATTTCGTTGTTTCGCTTATTCACTTAACGCTCTGTATATAAATAGTTTATGGTTAATTATTTGCCATTATATTGCGATGACATCGCTATGATGTCAGGACTCTGAAAGGAGTTGATAAAGTTTTGAAGAAGTGGCGTAAATCAAATCCGCAGTTATTTGCTAAATATGAGGAAATAGTTTTAGAGTTACAGGCTCATCCCTGCACTGGCTTAGGCCATCCTAAACCTCTGGTTGGCGGTAACGATATAACTTACTCTCGCCACATCACTGCTCACGACCGAATCATTTATAATATTTATGATGATATGGTGATGGTACTTGTCATTCAGGTAGAAGACCATTACAATGATAAGTAGTGAAATCTTTTCTTGACATACTCTACTGCCGTGCCCATTTTGTCACTTTTTCGGTCCGATTAGTATTAGACTTGGATTATTTTTGTATATATGCAGTCGATATTCATACACTAAGAATATGCTGACACAAACAAGATTGCTTGCCATCACTTAACGGAAGCTTTGCTATGGGTCATCGCCGTATCTTCTATGGGTGATGGCAATATCTCCTATACACCCATAGCAGATATTGCGACGGGTGATAGAAGATACTGCGACAAATAATGCCAATTATTTCTTCATGCAATAGATAGCCGAGAATACAATGCATGTAGGCTAAAAAGTGCGAAAACACGTTCAACGCGTAACCGGAATATCTCTCTTAATCGTGAGTTAGAGAGAAGAAGTGACTCAGACTTACATTGCGTGTTACGTGTTGCATTTGCTAAATTCAACTTTTTTAAGATAAGACACTTGCAAAAGAAAAAGAATTGTCGTATGTTTGTACGTTGAATCTTAAATATTAAAATGATGGAGAATAAGAACAAGCGAATTATCAACATTGCATTAGACTATGATGTAAAGCAACTAATCATCGAAGGCAAGGATAAAAACCAACAGGTCGTGATGAAGGAGGAGCTCTCTGAAACTGATTTAGACAATGTGACTGGTGGAGAAGGAGGGCTTGGAAACATTTTTAGACAAATAAAATGTAAAAATAAGAATTAATAATTATGGACAACAAAGACAAGAAAAGGGTTGTCAGCATTGAAGTTGACGACGATGTTAAGAAACTGACCATCGAAGGTGTTGATAAGGATCAGCAGGTGGTAATGCGCGAAGAGCTTTCTGAGGATGATTTAGATAATGTAGCAGGAGGCTTAGATGTGTGCATTATGAAAGCATTAGGTGAACCTGGCTGCACTGTAAAAGCCAGGAGATTATATTGAAAGGGGAGCTTGGCTCCCCTTTTTCATTTCACTGCAATACACTCTATCTCCACCATAGCTCCCTTAGGTAACGTCTTGACTGCTACTGCAGAACGTGCAGGATATGGGGCTTTGAAGAAGGAGGCATAGACCTCATTCATAGCGGCAAAGTCGTTCATGTCGGCAAGGAAGACAGTAGTCTTCACCACATTTGCCAGACTCAGACCTGCCGCATCAAGAATTGCCATGGCATTCAGGATGCTTTGGCGAGTCTGTTCCTTGATGCCTCCCTCGGGGAACTGGCCTGTGGCAGGGTCGATGGGCAACTGGCCAGATGCATATACAAAGCCATTGGCCTCAATGGCCTGGCTATAAGGCCCAATAGCAGCAGGGGCCTTCTCAGTACTGATAGCTTTCTTCATGATCTTATTCTCTTCTTTTAATGGTAAAATCTCAATATCTTTATAATACACATCGGCATACTCGAGTTGGAAGAGTATCTTGCCCTCGGTGAGACTGAGGTTGTGGATATCGTTCACCTTCACCCCATTCACATAGAACTCGGCATTATCGTCCCAGACAATCATCTCCAACAGGCTCCACTCGCCATAAGGACTCTCAGCATCGGCATATTTCACAATGCGATTGTTGCGTCCCTGGGGATAGGAAGTGCCATTAGAATCTGTGCAGGTGACAGTGCCTGTAAGCCATGAGTCACCCATATCACCCTCCTGTACTTGGAACTCGAAGCTGGTGGGCCAAACCCTATCCGCATTGAAATGGAAGATGATGCCACTGTCCCGAGGCGACTCCTTGCGACTGCCATATCGCTCAACGCCCCACTTTACCTGCGCCTTGAGGTAGTAGTTGGAATAAGATTTAATGGTGGAAATGTAGCCAGGATCAGGACCTGAGAAGAACAACACCCCGTCTTGCACCACATAATTCGTATCAAGCTCACTGTTCTTGCCATTCTTGCCAGTAAACACATAGAAGTTGGAGAGGTCCTTCCCATTGAATAATACCTCAGGACGATTATTAGGATCGTCGAGCTTAGTGAAGGTAGCCCTCAAAGGGTGGTTCTGTAAAATAGCTGGTATTTCTGGTTGGGACGAGCAAGCCCCCATGATGAGACACATCAGACAAATCATAGAAACATGTTTCATAGTAGTAGAGTTTTTTATCCAAACACCACAAAAGTAGATAATTCCCCCCACTTATCCAACATTTATTGGTAATTCTCATATATCATCTCAAAAAAAAATGCTATATTTGCCCATTCTTAAACTAACGTCTATGGAAACAATACATGTAAAAGACAAAGATTTCACTATTTCTATCAAGGAAGAGGTGATACTGAAGGAGGTGGA
The DNA here is from genome assembly GCA_017649485.1 of Bacteroidaceae bacterium. Lineage (GTDB taxonomy): Bacteria > Bacteroidota > Bacteroidia > Bacteroidales > Bacteroidaceae > Bacteroides. Next base: position 3,076 of record JAGCGS010000061.1, read on the forward strand.
TAGGCTGGCTGACGAGTTGAATAGGGACTTGGCAGACAAGGAACCTATGTTCTTGGGAGTGCTCAATGGCTCGTTCATGTTTATGAGCGACCTGATGAAGCGTATCACCATCCCTTGTCAGTTGCAGTTCATGAAGGTGGCATCCTATGCAGGCACTGACTCTACAGGCAAAGTAACAGACTTGATCGGCATCGATGGGGATGTGAAAGGCAGGACAGTGGTGATTATCGAGGATATCATCGACACAGGCACTACCATGAAGCACTTGGTGGATAAGTTGCAGACTCTGGAGCCTAAGGAGATTCTAATCTGCACATTCCTGATGAAGCCCAATTCACTGAAGGTGCCCCTGGATGTGAAGTATGTGGCTATGTCTATTCCCAATGACTTCATCTTGGGCTATGGACTTGACTATGATGGCTATGGACGTAACTACCCTGACATTTATACTATTGTAAACCAATAATCTATTAATATGCTGAATATAGTTATTTTTGGTGCTCCTGGCTCAGGCAAGGGCACACAGAGTGAGAAGATTGTAGAGAAGTATGGCATCAACCACATCTCAACAGGTGATGTGCTTCGTGCTGAAATCAAGAATGGCACTGAGCTGGGCAAGACGGCAAAGGGTTATATCGACCAGGGTCAGCTGATCCCTGACTCACTGATGGTGGATATCCTGGCTGCTAAGTTCGACAGCTTCGAAGATAGCAAGGGCGTTATCTTCGACGGTTTCCCTCGTACCATCCCACAGGCAGAGGCTTTGAAGCAGATGCTGAAGGAGCGTGGCCAGGAGGTGAGTGTGATGCTTGACCTCGAAGTTCCAGAGGATGAGCTGATGACCCGACTGATCAAACGTGGCCAGATGAGTGGTCGTGCCGATGACAATGAGGAGACTATCAAGAAACGTCTGGTGGTTTATCACTCACAGACTTCTCCATTGATTGACTGGTATAAGCAGGATGGCAAGTATCAGCACATCAACGGTCTGGGTGAACTGGACAGAATCTTTGCTGATATCTGCAAGGCGATTGACAAGGTTAAATGACGATTGAACATTGACCATTGACCATTGACCATTGACAATCAACGATTGGCAACCTTGCAACGTCGGATTTTGATAATTATAAATATTTGAGATTTGGCTGAATCGAATTTTGTTGACTATGTGAAGATCTATTGCCGTTCCGGAAGGGGTGGCAAAGGCTCTGCGCACATGCGACGAGTGAAGTACAACCCCAAAGGCGGACCTGACGGAGGCGATGGTGGACGAGGTGGCAGTGTAATATTGAGAGGTAACCGCAATTACTGGACCTTGCTCCACTTGAAGTATAACCGTCATGTGATAGCCGGCAATGGGGAGCATGGATCTCATAACAAATCTACAGGGAAGTCAGGCGAGGATAAATACATAGAGGTACCTTGTGGAACAGTGGTTTATAATGCAGAGACAGGTGAGTACGTGTGCGATGTCACTGAAGACGGTCAGGAGGTAGTGTTGCTGAAAGGCGGACGAGGAGGTCTGGGCAACTGGCACTTTGCTACTGCTACCCGTCAGGCTCCGGATTATGCTCAGCCTGGGGAGCCTGAACAGGAGATGACTGTCATCATGGAGCTGAAACTGTTGGCAGATGTAGGCTTGGTGGGTTTGCCCAACGCAGGCAAATCGACCTTGCTCTCTGTGGTATCTGCGGCTAAGCCCAAAATTGCCAATTATCCCTTCACCACCTTAGTGCCCAACATCGGCATTGTGTCCTACAGAGACAACCAATCATTTGTGATGGCAGACATCCCTGGCATCATTGAGGGGGCCAGTGAGGGCAAGGGTTTGGGTTTCCGCTTCCTGCGACACATCGAGCGTAACTCGCTTTTGCTGTTCATGGTACCTGCTGATGCCGATGATGTGACGAAGGAATTCCACTTACTCCTGAACGAGCTGGTGAACTTCAACCCTGAGTTAGCCGACAAACAACGAGTTTTAGCTATCACGAAATGCGACATGCTGGATGAGGAGCTGATGGCAGATATGGAAAAGACGCTCCCAACAGAGGTTCCCCATGTGTTTATCTCTTCCATCACTGGCCTGGGCATCCAGAAACTGAAGGATTTACTCTGGAGAGAGTTGCAAAAGGAGATTCCTGTGTCAAGTGATTCTTTGGTACATCGTCCGAAAGAGGTAACTTACCTGCAACAGGAGATGGAGGACGAGGGAGAGGATGAGGACATCACTCCTACCACAATCTTCATGGACGAGATTGAGGAAGATTGGCATGACTTCTACGACGAAGACGAAGACGCGATTGACGATTGACCGTTGACCATTGACCATTGACCATTGAGCTTCGCTCCAAATCGCTCACGCTCGGCATTCCTTGAGCAAGCTCAAGACTGCTCTCGCTTACTCGCGATTTTGACAATTATTTACGTCAAATGACATTGGGTTCTTCGGGGTTATAACTGCTTCTGATTCTCCATTCTTGTGGATAAAGGTTATTGGCCCTATTCCCTACATTCTTGACAAAGCCGAGGGGAAGACCTTGATGGCTGACTATAACGAAGCCTTTAGGAGCATTGGGCAAAATGATTACTTCTTTGCGCAGATAAGCAAGGGCTTGTTCCATATCCAGCTCTTGTTGAGGGAATGCCGTCGGGTTGAGCATAATGCTCATCGCCAACGCATGTGAGGGCACCAAATCCCTGCCTTTCAGGGTAGCCACCTCGATGCCTGCTTCCATTACCTTCAACCCATGCTTGGTTGACCACTCATAGAACGGAGCCAAAGGCAAAGGTATAGCCCTGACACCATTTTCATCCACCACCCAATGATAATTGTCTGGCATTTGAACCCAGGAACGGATGGTTTGCAAGATATCTTTCACTGGCAATGCCAACTTCACCTTGCTTTTCTTCTTCTTTTTTTCTTTCTCGGATTTTGCTATATCAGGCAAATAGAAAGGCTTGAAGCCTATCTCCATGGGTTTGCGCAACACACATAAGAAGAAACCCTCGCCCCTCACTTTATGTTGCATGAAATGATAGACAGGGAAGGGCTCTCCTATCAGATTACCCACCACCTCAACACCCTGAGGCACATCAACAGGCAAGACCTCGGCATCAAACTCCTGCATCATCCAAGCCATATTTCGTTCATCTTCCTCGGCATTGTAGGTGCAAGTGCTATAAACCAGGATGCCTCCTGGCTTTAAAGCAGGCCATATATTATATATAAGGTGTCGTTGGCGCACGGCACACATCTGTACATTCTCAAGACTCCAGCAATCTATCGCCTCATCATCCTTGCGGAACATACCCTCGCCAGAACAAGGCACATCTGCCAATATCACATCGAAGGCATTTTGGCAGTTAGTAAAATCCTCCGAAGCATTATTGGTGACCATCATATCGGGATGCCCCCACTTCACCATGTTCTCAGACAACACCTGAGCCCTACCCCGCATAATCTCATTGCACACCAACACACTGCCTTGGGGCAAGGAGGATCGCAATAAGGTGGATTTGCCCCCAGGAGCCGCACAAAGATCCAATGCCCATACGGGAGTATGTATAAATTGTCTGATGACATACGAAAGAAACATGGAAGATGCCTCTTGCACATAGTAGCATCCTGCATGAAACAAGGGGTCGAAAGTGAATGACGGACGCTGAGCCAGATACCTGCCCTCGTCGCACCAAAGCACAAGTTCACCATTTAGTTCTCTCGGAAATGGCTTGAACGGATTGAGACGGATACTGACGGGTTGCTCCCCTTGCAAAGCATCCACCAAACGTTCTGTCTCATCCTTTCCCAACAGGACTTCCATCTGGGATATGAATTCTTGTGCGAGTTTTTTCATCATTCTTGCTATTTTCCCCCACAAAAATATAACTTTGCAGGGAAATAATGAAAAAAAAAGTGAGTTAGGTGCAACTTTCAGGCTATCTCGATGCGTCTAATGTACAAAATAACGAATAAAAACAATTGCAGATATGAAAAGAATAATGATGACAATGGCGGTAGCCGCAATGAGTATGACCGCCATGATGGCACAAAGCCATGAGGTGACCACCACTGACAAGAACGGCAATAAGGTGGTGTATGAGATTAGCGACGCAGCAGCCACCAAGGGTGACACGCTGAGCATTACAACATTTGACCCAAAGAGCGTAGCCAAGAGCGACAGCATCAACCATGTGAATGCGGACAACCAGGAATATGTGATGACTAAGGAAGATCTGATAGACATCATACATGAATCAGGCATTAATGAATGGGGTGGCTCTGCAACCATGGCCATTGGAGGTTTGGTATTAGGAGGTCTCATGTGCGTAATCTTACCCATTGTAATCATCGCACTTGTGCTTTACTTCCGCCATCGCAACCGCCAGCGGAAATATGAACTGGCACAAAAGATCGTGGAAAGCGGACAGCCTTTGCCTGAGGATTTTGCCAAGATGTTTGAGGAAGAAGTAAAGGAAGAAACCAATACCGGCTTGTATGAGAAGGGCGTGAAGAACGTGGCAATAGGTATAGCAATGAGCCTCTTCCTGTGGTTCCTCACCGGCGAGATATGGTTGGCATGCATCGGCTTGTTTGTAATAGCCAACGGCGTAAGCCAGTTGCTGACTTACAACAAGTATAGGCCATTGAACAAGCAGGAGAACAGCAACAATATATACAACAAGGATTTCAATGACTAACTGAGATGATTGATTCACTGAGTGACATGGCCTTAGTGACCCAAGTAGTGGTATTGCACAACAAGCGTGCATTCGACCAGCTGGTCAGGAAGTACCAATCGCAGGTGCGAAGGTTCTTCCTGAACCAGACTTGTGGTGACAAGGAACTCAGTGACGACCTGGCACAAGACACATTCATAAAAGCATATACAAACTTAAAAAGTTTTAAAGGAGCAGCAAATTTCTCAACTTGGCTCTACAGAATTGCATATAATGTTTTTTTTGATTATATTCGCAGTCAGAAACCTACCTCTGATTTGGAGGTGGTGACTACCAATGCTGAGTATAGCAACGAACAACAGGACCTTGCCAGAAAGATGGATGTCTATGCAGCTCTGGAGCAGTTGAAGGAGGCGGAAAGAACGTGCATCACCCTGTTCTATATGGAGGAGATAGAGATTAAGAAGATTGCTGAGATAACAGGAATGGCAGAGGGAACGGTGAAAAGTCATCTGAGCCGTGGAAAAGAAAAGATGGCAAATTACTTAAAACAGAACGGATATGGACGATAACGAGAAATTGATAGAACAGTTTATGAAGCAAAGCCGACAGGAGATTGCCGACAATGGCTTCACAGAACGGGTGATGCGCGGATTGCCTGAGAGCAAGTCTCAGCGCGACTGGTTGCCCGAGGTGTGGAACGTGGTGATGATGGTAGTGGCTGTACTGTTGTTCGTCGCTTTCGGAGGAGTGAGCCTGGTGAAGAATGCCCTCGTTCAGTATCTCGACACTGCCATGGTACAAGGCATCGACATGAGATGGATGTTGATTCTCATGGTATCCTTTGTGGTCTTTGTGTGTCACAAGGCATTGAAAACAGCTTGATGATCGTTGAACCTTTAAAACTATACAATTATGGGAATTATCATTAGTATTATCATCGGATGTGTCTGCGGTTTCCTGGCAGGCAAGATTATGAAAGGTGGTGGCTTCGGCATTCTGATCAACCTGCTTTTAGGTATTGTGGGTGGTGCCGTAGGAAGCTGGCTCTTTGGCCTGTTTGGCATTGACTGGGGTGGCATTATTGGCGAGATTGGCACGGGTACCATCGGTGCTATCTTGGTACTATGGATTGCATCTCTGTTCAAGTAATTAATAAACTTGATTGCTATCTTGCAACCAGGTTGCAAAGCATTTGCCATACTTTTGTAGCGTGAAACTTAAATAAACGCACAAGAGTATGGCAATTTCTGTACAAGAACATCAGCATGAGCACAATCAACATAAGCAGTTAGCACTAATCATCCTAACTTCAGTTCTATTGATTGGAGCAGTAGTCATTGAGCACAGGTATCAGTTACCTACCTGGCAATTGCTCCTGATCTATTTAGTTCCCTATTTACTGATTGGACACGAAACGTTGCATGAGGCTTGGGAGGGAATCTGTGAAGGTGAAGCGTTCAACGAAGACTTCCTGATGTCTGTAGCCACCATCGGTGCCTTGTGTATCGGTTTTCTGCCTGGTGCCGAGAACCAGTTTCCTGAAGCCGTGTTCGTGATGCTATTCTTCCAAGTTGGCGAACTTTTTGAGGGCTATGCCGAGGACAAGAGCCGTAAAAGCATCGCGCATCTGATGGACATCCGTCCTGATGTCGCTCATGTGATTCGAGGCGACAAACAGGAAGATGTAAATCCCGAACAGGTGAATGTGGATGAAGTAATTGTAATAAAACCAGGGGAAAAGGTACCTTTGGATGGTTTTATTATATCTGGTCGTTCATCCCTCAACACTGTGGCACTGACGGGAGAGAGTATGCCCCGTGACGTGGAAGAAGGCGATGAGGTAATCTCAGGTTGCGTGAACCTCAGTGGCGTGATTCAGGTACGTACTACCAAGGGGTTTGGCGAGAGTACTGTGGCTAAAATTATCAACTTGGTAGAGCATGCGTCTGAACGGAAATCGAAGAGCGAGACCTTCATCACCAAGTTTGCCAGTCTTTACACCCCAATCGTGGTATTTGCCGCCATCGCATTGGCTATATTACCTCCTCTGCTCTCTGGCAACTTTGCAGACAGCTTCCCTACCTGGCTCTATCGAGCGCTGATGTTTTTGGTAGTGTCTTGCCCATGCGCTTTGGTTATCAGTGTACCACTCACCTTCTTCGGTGGTCTTGGAGGGGCTTCACGCAATGGCATCCTCATCAAAGGAGCCAACTACATGGATATGCTCTCAAAGATTGATACTGTGGTGTTCGATAAGACTGGAACCCTGACACATGGACAGTTTGCTGTGGAAGCAGTGCATCCTGAGATATGCGATGCTCATCACTTGTTGCACTTGGCGGCTCATGTGGAACACTTCTCCACCCACCCCATCGGAACTGCTTTGCGAGATGCTTTCCCTGATGAGGCAACAGACGGTTGTGTGGTGAGCGATACTGAAGAAATAGCCGGACAGGGCATTCGGGCAAAGATTGACAACGATGTGGTGTGTGTGGGTAACACAAAGATGATGGATGCCATTGGTGCCAAGTGGCACGACTGCCATCATGTGGGCACCATCATTCATGTGGCTATCAATGGCGAGTATGCAGGGCATATCGTGATTAACGACAAGATAAAAGACGACAGTGCTTCGGCTATTCAAAACTTGAAAGCATTAGGTGTGCATCGATTGGTGATGCTGACTGGTGATAGGGAAAAGGTGGGTGAAGATGTGGCTAAGAAACTACAAATTACTGAATACCATGCAGAATTATTGCCTAACGATAAGGTGAACATGGTAGAGAAGTTACTTCAGGAAAAGGGTGAAGGCAACAGTCTTGCATTCGTGGGTGACGGCATCAACGATGCTCCTGTTCTGGCAAGAGCAGATGTAGGTATCGCCATGGGAGGTCTGGGAAGCGATGCCGCCATTGAAGCTGCCGATGTGGTTCTGATGGATGACAAGCCATCCAAGATCGGCTTGGCTATCCGCATAGCCCGCAGAACCATTGCCATAGCGAAGCAGAACGTATGGTTTGCCATCGGGGTGAAGATTCTCGTATTGCTGTTGGCTACATTCGGACTGGCAACGATGTGGATGGCAGTCTTTGCCGATGTGGGTGTCACTGTACTGGCTGTTTTCAATGCCATGCGGGCACTCCAGATTAAAAAAGCATCCCCTGGCAAATAAAAGTTTTAACCTCATAGTTAACGATTATTAACCACCAATTATTTGAACAATTACGAAAGTATCGTAAGTTTGCACTTTGAAACAAACAGACAATACTTTTATGGTTGATTTGAAGACACTCCTGATGTTGGTTCTGTTGGGCCTTCCCTCGTGGGCTTCAGCCCAATACAACAAGAAATACGCGGAGTTGACCATAAAGGCCGACTCGCTATTTATGGCAGGCGAATTTGAAGCATCGAGCAAAGTATTCGGAGAGGCCCTGCAGATGACGGGATTTGTGCAACCCCAACACCGCTACAATGGTGCCTGTGCCGCAGCCATGGCCAATGATCCTGAGACAGCGTTCAGCAGACTCTACAACAAACTGAGCGAAGAGAAGGACTGGTATTCTGACTACATCTCCAACGATGAAGACCTTATTTCTTTGCATGAAGACAGTCGATGGCAAGTTCTGCTCGACAGTCTAAACATAAGGAAACGCCGGATAGAAGCCAACTTTGACAAACCTTTACGGCGAAAACTCCAAATGATTGAGAAAACAGACCAAGAGGTACGACTTATCTATCTCTCAGCCCACAACCGTCAACCTCATGACAGCATAGCCGAAGCGGAAGCCTTGCGCGAGATGCAAAGGGTGGATAAGATAAACCAAGACCAGATCTGCAAGATCTTAGATACAAGAGGACTGGTGGGGAAGGACAAAGTGGGTGATGCCATAGGTACCTTTTGGATGGTCATACAACATGCTGGTGTAGATATCCAGAAGAAATATCTTTCCTTGTTTCAGGAGGCTGCCAACAAAGGAGACATTTCTAAAGAAGGCATTGCCATGATGGAAGACCGAATCAACATGTTTGAGGGCAGACCCCAGAAATATGGCTCACAAATCGTGGAGGACGAACAGGGGCAACAAGTAATCTATCAGCTGCTCGATGCCTCGAAAGTGGATGAATGGCGAAGCGAGATGGGTATGGAGCCTTTGGATGACTACCTTAAAAAAATGAATGCTCACAGATAAACTATACAACATGAGAAGACTTTTGATATACATAACGATGATGTGGATGGCAACCACCATCACATGGGCACAAGACAGGATGCAGCCTTCTGACTGGCAGGGCATTTGGCAACAGGGACTAAAGTTCAAAGACAGTGGTAACAATAAGAAAGCCCTGCAACTCTTGGAGCAGGCATACGAGATGCATCCATCGGATAGCATCAAGCGGGATATTGCCAGTGTGTATTACGACCGAGGGATATATCGGAGAAGCATCAATATCAGTCAGGAGCTATTGAAGGGGGATAGCTTAGAGGCCGACTTGGTGCTGATAGCCAAGAGCCATGAGAAGCTGAACAATGCCGACTCTGCCCTGGTGTTTGAGAAAATTATCATGCAGAAGAACATAGAGAATGCGAATAATATCATCAATTTGGCAAAGAATTATGAGGATCGCGATATGATGGACTCTGCCTTGGTGGTACTGGATGATTTCTGCATCTATGACAATGAGAACATGGCAGTGAATGGTCTGAAAGCTTATCTGCTCTATCAGACAGGTAACTATGAAGAATCCCTTGACGAATATCGCAGGCTAAGGGATGCAGGCGATAATTCCACAACTACCAATTATTATATGGGCTTGGCATACGCCCGTGTGGATAGCTTGTGGCAAGCCTACGAATGTCTGAGGGTAGCAGCTCGCAAGGACCGCTATAAGAATCAGTATATCTTGGCTCAGTATGGCATTGTGTCGTCGAAGACAAATGGCAACGAGCGTGAGGGGGTGAATGTGATTACTCAAGCCATTGAGAAGATATTGCCTGACGAAACTTTGATGTGGTCGCTCTACAACACCCGTGCCAATGCCTATATCCGTTTGTTGAAATTTGAAGAAGCAATAGATGATTTTAAACGTTCGCTTACCTACAAGCCCGATCGGCTGACGGATATTTATCACATAGCTTATCTATATACCATCATCCATGATCGTGCCAATGCCGACCGTCATTTCCAGATGTTCATCAACAATGCACAGAAGAGCAGTAACCCCGACAGGTATAAGAGATGGATTGAAGCGGCAGAAGGATACCTCAAACGTAGCAAAGAAGAGCATTTCTTCCAAGGGGATGATGAGAACCTGAAGGACTTTTAATCAAAAAATAACCAACTTCTCTTTTCTGTTTCAAGAAAAAGGCGTAACTTTATAGGCAGAAATGTTTAATCTTGTAAATAAAGAAGATTATGGGAGATTTATTAGGTAACATCCTGAGTTCAGTAACTCAAGGAGGAGCAGCCAGCGGAGCGCTGGGTGACATTTTAGGACAAGTCTTAGGTGGACAGGCAGCTGCCAAGAAACCGGCAAGCAAACCGGCGCAGCAGCAACCCACCAACAGAGGCATTGACATCAGCAAGGAACTGGATGCCATCAATGGCACTCAGTGCCCTGAGACCTCTTCAAAGGGTGGCATAGACATCGGCGATGTGTTGGGTGCTATTACGGGTGGTAAAGGCAGTTCAGGTGGAGGTATCGACCTGGGTAGTGTTTTAGGTGCCGTGACAGGTGGCAAAGGTGGAGGCCTTGACCTCGGCAGCATCTTAGGATCTTTGGTAGGTGGCAACCAACCCAGTGGCGGACTGGCAGGTAGCCTGTCTAATGCGAATATTGGCGAAATAGCACAAAGTGTAATCTCTGTCATCGGTATGGCATCCAGTGCTTTCGGTGGCGCAAAATAATACTATTATGGATAAGAAACCTATAGAGAAAGTAATCAAGTTGGTTGCAAAGACTGGCTTATTCTTCGCCCATGCTGACGGCGAATATGATGTACGCGAGAAGAAGTTTATTGATGGCTTTATCGACAAGTTGGCACAGATCGGTCCTGTAGATGAGGTTAAAGCCGAGCTGGAAGGCTCATTGGCTAAGGCTTATACACTGGATGAGATCGTGGCAGAGACCAAAGACCTGCTGGTGAGCTTCAACAAGCCGGAGCAGGATGTCATCAAGCTTACCCTCAGACAGTTCGTTGCCAATGTCATCAACTCTGACTGTGTAGAGAAGAAGGCAGAGACAGAGCTGTTCAGAGATTGGATAAAAGCATTGGAGTAAACGGATATTTCTGAATCTATGTACGGGGATCCAACACATAGTGACTCCTATGCCGTACATTGACTTAAAAAAAGAGGGTGTCTCAAATCAGTCACATCCTCTTTTTTATGAATGCTATGAATTAATAAACGAAAGGGCTATGACAATGATTAACAGACGAGATCTCCTCAAATCTTTGAGTGTGAGTGGTAAGGGGCTGTGTTTCCCTCTGATTCTGGTTATGGTTTTGTCTCTGACTGGCACCGCTTTTGCCATCAATCCCTATATGCCCTTGTGGGAGCATATTCCAGATGGTGAGCCCCATGTGTTCGGTAATAGGGTGTATGTGTATGGTTCGCACGAGACACTGCCTTCTATGGACTGCGGTCCTGACTATAAGGTATGGTCGGCGCCATTGAACGATTTGAATAACTGGACGGATCACGGTGTTTGCTTCGACGGCGGTCAAGGCAGTGGCTATCTGCTGGCTCCTGACGTGGTGCAAGGTTTGGATGGGAAATACTATATGTATGCCTATGGTCGCTGCAAACAGGCTGGTAACACCGCGAATGAGAGTACGAGGGCCAATTTCCATGGCCTGGTGATGGTGTCTGATAGGCCTGAGGGTCCCTTTGAGTACATCGGTGACATGATGATGGATGGCAAGCCTTTCCGCATCTTCGATCCTGCGGTCATAGTGGATAATGGCAGGGTGTATCTGTTTGGTGGTGGCGCTCAGCTTTATGAGCTGGATTCCACCGATATGCGCACCATCATTGACGGTCCGTACACAGTGGCAGATGAAAAAGGTGACCGTATCCCCTATTTCTTTGAGGGTGCCTCTATCCGAAAAATCAATGATACTTACGTATTTATCTACGCTGCCAAGCATGATACCAGTGCCAAATGGGTTACGACCGTGGCACATGCTGCCAACGGTTACACCGGCACTCTGGAATACGCCACCGCCAAGAGCATCTATGGCCCTTACACTTATGGCGGTGTGCTGATAGACATCGGTGGTGATGTGATTGGCACCAGCTCTGCTGGTCAGATGCAGCGCAGCAATTATAATGGCAATACCCACGGCAGCCTGTTTGAAGCCGAAGGCCAGTGGTACATCTGCTATCATCGCCAAACCAGCGATAACCAGCGTCGGCGTCAGGCGTGCATGGATCCCATAGATCTGCAGATTGTTGACGGAAATGTTGTGATCAGTCAAGCTGAACGTACCATGAACGGCGCAGAACTGAACGGGGTGAACGCGCTGCAGAAACTGCCTGCCGCATATGCTGACTATCTGACAAACGAGGCTTTCATTGACAGCAACGACGTGACTCCATACAACGAAAACTCTCGTATTGTGGATGTGACCAACAGCGTGGTCATTGGCTACCGTTACCTGAATTTTGAGGCCGGTGAGTACAGCGTTTCCGTGGATGTGCTGCCACTGGGTGTGCCTGGTGTCATTACTGTGGAACTGGATGATCCGGGCAGTAAGCCCATAGCGCGCTTGGAAATTCCCGCAAATGGCAACGGCGTGGTGACTTTGGACAAGGTAGCTTGCGGACACATAGAAGGCAAGCATGGCGTGTACTTCAACTTCTACGCAATCAGCGAAGCCAATATCTGCGAATTCAAAGCGTTTGAATTCTCGAAATAATCATTCTCACTACATCTGTTATGTGAAAAGAAGAGGGTGTGTCATTTTTGACACACCCTCTTGTTATTATAGCTATCGCGTAAAGATTAGAACTTAGGCAGCTCCCATCCATGGCGATACTCACGTCTGAAGAACTGGTTAGCCTCTGGCAGATTGGTAATCTCCATCTTGTTGGCATCATACTTCAATGTGATGTTACGACGCTGTGACAATACAGCGATGTTGGTCAGCAACATGATCTCGGTCAGCTTAGCAGCTACGTCGAAGTTGTTGGCAGCCTGACGCTTCTCCTTGATAGCCTCAACCCAGTCAACATAGATGTTCTTTGGACGTGGCAAAGTCTTAGCTGGTTCCTTCCATCCTGGACGAGCAGGGATGAACTCAGGAGTAGCACCGTGGGTTCCGTGCATCATCATGCCCTTTGTACCGATGTACAAGCACTCCTGCAACTGACGGTTTGGCTCCAGTTCTCTTGGACGAGACAGCTTCACGCCACCATCAGTCCAGTAAACAGTAACCTCAGGCATCTTCTTGCCATCAACAGTACGAGCTGGGAAGTGATATTCGCAAAGCTCAGTGATAGGCAGATACTCATCGTTGAACGGAGTAGTTGTAGCCTGGATGGTATCAGGCATACCCAGACCTAATGCCCAGATAGGAGCATCGAAGGTGTGAGCACCCATGTCACCCATTGCACCAGTACCATAGTCCCACATACCACGCCATGCGAAGTGAGTAGTGTTATGGTTGTAAGGCTTCAGAGGAGCCGGGCCTAACCACAAGTCATAGTCCAAGTTCTTTGGAATAGCCTCGCCCTCAGGACGCTGGTAGTCACCCTGGCGCCATACAGGACGGTCTGACCACATGTGAACCTCTGTTACATCACCGATGGCACCGCTGCGGATCCACTCAACAGTCTGGTATGTACCCTCGATGTTGTGACCCTGGTTACCCATCTGTGTTACAACGCCAGTCTTCTTAGCCAGGTCGCGCAGATAGCGAACCTCCTCAATGGTCTTAGCCATAGGCTTCTCAACGAATACGGCCTTACCTGCCAGCATAGCGTAAGCAGCGATGATAGCGTGGGTGTGGTCAGGAGTACCAATCAATACACCATCGATTTCCTTACCGCAATCGTCCAACATCTTACGGAAGTCCTGATACTTCTTAGCTTTTGGATAACCAGCCATGATATGGCCTGCATAGTCAAGGTCAACGTCGCACAAAGCATACATATTGGCATGATGGATAGGCTGCTTGCCTGCGTCACCCATCTGAACACCCTGCTCAACCATTGCTCTTTCAGGTCTCAGACCAGCGAAGTTTGGAGATACCCAACCACCGTACTGACGGTCTGGATTAGGTCTTCTGCCAATCTTCTCATCAGGGTCAGCGATGTTCTGGATATCGCCACCACCCTGGCTACCTACACCGACAGCCGCAATGTTAGGAGTGTCACTTGGAGCCATGTGCCCATGAGATTTACCCAAGATAATGTTAGGAGCAATCGTAAAACCTGCAACAGCAGCTGCTCCAGTCTTCAAAAAGTTTCTACGAGTAACGTTCATAATAAAAATTATATTAAATGAAACATTGATTTGCTATCACACAAATTTGGTGTAAATATAACGATATTTTTAATACGTGTTGCTATCTTCTTCGCTTTTTAACACAAAAAAGCCTCCCAATTGGGCTTGGGAGGCTTTTTTCGATAACTCGGTGAATGGTTAATTGGCCTTACAACAGGATCTGGCGAGCATAATTGACGCAGGTCTTCACTTCCTTCACTGCGTTAGACCATGACTTCACATCATACTCTAATTCGATATCGCAGTAGATCGGATATTTCTTTTCCTTGATATAGTTCAGCACCTCTGCCAAAGGCATCTCACCCTGACCCCACACTTGATTCGTGTTTGGAGTAGGCTGTGTATTAGGACCGGTTTTATCTTTTATATGCATGCTGACGATACGGTCGTGATACTTCTCAATCATCTCAATAGGATTGCGACCTGTTGAACCGAAGAAGTGACCTGAGTCGAAATTCAGTGCCACGGCAGGAGATACTGCCAGCACTGGATCGCAAGCATTAGGATCTTCTGCATACTGCATGTGGTTATGGAAGATTGCCTTCAACCCATACTTCTCTGCAAAAGGAGCCATCTTCTTGGCAGACTCAACGCTCAGCTCATCGGAAACGCCCTTAGCACCCATAGCCTTGGCTACCTTGAATGCATAGTCAATCTGATCATCATCCCAGTTACCCGGTGAGAACTTCACGATGTGAGCCTCAATGCCATTGTCATCCAAATACTTCTTGGCAGCTGCCACCTTGTTCAAGTCGATGTTAATTCGCCAATTCTTAACATCTTGATTGTACTTGTCAATCTCAGCTTGCTGCTCAGGAGTGAAATTAGGACGACGGAAACCACCGGGGCCGCCAGGAGCACCACCGGGGCCACCAGGACCAGGACGACCTGCGCCAGGGCCACCAGCAGGAGCTGCAGCTGCCTGAGCTGCACGAGCCTCTTGCATGATGCGCTGCATTGGACTTGCAGGGATGCCCAGATATGCCTCAAGGTCACCGCTCATCAGCTCAATCGTACTGATACCAGCTTCCTTGCAATACTTCACGATGTTCTCCAGACCGCCTGGCATTGAACGCCAGCTGTAGGTAATAGTACCGATTGCCACACCGTTGAACACAGAGTTCGGCTTTCCATCTGCTGCGGTAGCGGAAGGTTTGTTACCATCGGTGCAAGAAGAGAGCATCTGGGGTGCCAAAGCAACGGCACCTATAGCGGCAAAAGATTTGCCTATAAAAGCACGTCTTGATTTATCCATATTGGTACATAATTAAGCCACCACCCCTCTTGTAATAGAGAAGTGGTGGTGATAAATAAATGCAATATTAGATAGCTGGTAACTCCCAACCCTTACGATACTCGTAGTGGAAGTAGTTGTTAGCTTCCTCGAGGTTGGTGATACGCATGTTAGCGGCATCGTATTCCAATGTAATATTGGTGTTCTGAGCAGCCACAGCGATGTTGGTCAGCAACATGATCTCAGTCAGCTTAGCTGCGATCTCAAAGTCGTTAGCAGCCTTGCGACCTTCCTTGATAGCCTCAACCCAGTCAACATAGATGTTCTTCGGACGGGTAAGCACCTTAGCTGGTTCTCTCCATCCCGGACGGTTAGGAACGAGCTCAGGACTTGCACCGTGTGTTCCGTGCATCATCATACCCTTGTCGCCTACATAGAGACACTCGCGCAGTGCACGGCCGTTCTCCAGTTCGAATGGACGGTAAGGCTTGATACCACCGTCGGTCCAGGTTACAACGCACTCAGGCATCTTGATCTTCTTCTTGCCGTCCAGTGAGTCAACCTCACGAGCTGGGAAGTGATACTTAACAGCCTCAGCCTGTGGCAGGAACTCATCATTATAAGGAGTGGTAGTAGCCATGATCTTGTCAGGCATACCCAGACCTAATGCCCAGATAGGAGCATCGAAGGTGTGAGCACCCATGTCACCCATAGCACCAGTACCATAGTCCCACAGACCACGCCAAGAGAAGTGCAGCACTGCTGGGTTGTAAGGCTTCTCAGGAGCCGGGCCTAACCACAGGTCATAGTCCAGGTTCTGAGGGATAGCCTGTCCGGCAGGACGCTCGAAGTAACCTTGTCTCCACATAGGACGGTTTGACCACATGAGAACCTCTGATACATTGCCGATGACACCACTGCGGATCCACTCAACGGTCTGGTAGGTACCCTCGATGTTGTGTCCCTGGTTACCCATCTGTGTAACAACACCCGTCTTCTTTGCCAACTCAGCCAGGTAGCGAACTTCCTTGATTGTCTTAGCCATAGGCTTCTCAACGAACACAGCCTTACCAGCCTTCATAGCTGTAGCAGCAATGATGGCGTGGGTGTGGTCAGGAGTACCAATCAGGTAGCCGTCAATGTCCTTCTCCTTCTCAATCATCTCGCGATAGTCAGTATATCTCTTAGCCTTGTAGTAGGCATTGAAGATATGAGCTGCATACTCGGTATCCACATCGCACAATGCATAGATATTAGCATGGTGGATAGGCTCCTTGCCTGCATCACCCATCTGCACTACGCTATCAGAAGCACGGTTCTGTGGACGCTGGAGGCGGATACCAGCGTATGGCTGACGTGGCACATACGACATGGCACTTGCACCAGAACGCTTTACAGGAGCATCTGGATCAGCAATGTTCTGCAAGTCACCACCACCCTGGCTACCGAAACCGATACCGGCAATGTTGATTTGATCGCTTGGAGGAACATGACCATGGGTCTGTCCCAAGATTACATTAGGAGCAATGGTGAAGCCAGCCACTGCAGCAGCACCAGTTTTCATAAAGCTCCGACGTGAAAACATCATGGAATTAGATTCACTCATACACTTAAAAATTTTAGTTAAACATTATTATTATACTCTTATTAACCCTTAGTCAAAGGGATGCAACACCCTTATGACACCACTAATATACAACACCCCCTACAAACTGTATATTAACAGTTATTTAACACCTTGTTAATACGGGGCTAATAAAAGGCTAATATGCTAAGCAGATTAGCGTCAACTTATTGGATTACAATGCTTAGTAAAAAAGTGAAGAAAGATTGAAAATATTTTTCCGCAAGGCTAATTCTCGATTACTTTTGCCGAACTAACCATGTCATCAAAGCTCATTTTAAAGGCTTCGCCATAAGCCTCAGCATACTCGGCACAGAAACTCTCATAGGCATAGCGTGCCTGCTTAAAGTTGTTCTGACTGATCAGCGCACGGGTCAGGTAAGACAGAGCCTCCTCGTTGCAGGGGTCATTCTCCAGTATCTTGTTGGCCACACGAATCACCTCATCAGCCTCAGCAGGCAACTGGTAGGCACTGATAAAATGTGTCATCACATCCACCGCTGTGTTGCAAATATAGCTCTTGTCATCGTCCAGCCAGTTGAACGACTCGCCGGCAAACGCCTCACCACGGTGTACAAGCTCGAAGAAGTGTTCAAAATCCTTTCGGGTCTCAATTCGCTTGCCTTCCAGCATAGCCAAGCACTGCACATAGTCACAATAGACACCCTGACTCATCACTACCACATACTTGTTGACGTGGAATGCTATCTCCACCTTATCGAGGCGTTCCAAGATTTTTCGCAGCTTCAGCACCGACACACTGCGTAAGCTCTTGGCATTCTTGCTGTCCTTACCCCAGATCAGGTCATTCATTTCCGCTCCATTGATGCCATGCTTGCCACGTAATGAATTTACCAGGAGCAGGATAAAAAGGCGTTTCAGCTTGGGGGTAAACAGTGTGGTAATGTCCTCACCATCCTTATCAATCACCTGGAAAGGACCGAATAAGAGGATGCAGTTCTTCTTGGCTGCTCCCCCTCCCACAGGCTCAATCTGCATCGGGTCGGTTCCATTGCCCTGTTGCAGCGAGTGGTTATTAGCAATCAAATGATGCTGGCTACGCCACCTGAAGTACCAATACAGGGCAAGGATGGCTAAGACAAGTCCTACGAGGGATGCCAATATCCATCCGTTGCGTTGCCAGAACGAATCGGTTGGCGTCACCTGAATCTCTATCACCTGGTTACTCAAACCCAATATTTCTTTCTCACTCAACACCCTTGACCAGATGGCGAGGTTGTCGAGCATGCCTGCATAAAACGATTGGTTAATGCTGGTATAGCCCACGTACAGGCTATCGCTGCCCATATATCCGGGACGACCTGTGGCAATGGCATCCAGCTTGCCGTCCACGAAGATAGCCTGCTCGCCATTCTGCTTGTTGTATCGCCAGGTCAAGTTATACCATTTGTTGGGCTCAATGGTAGTCCTGCCCTCTAGGTCGTTGTTGTAGAATCCCATGTAAGGTTTCTTGTTGCGCACCAGCAGGTGCAGTGCCTGCTGATACACGCTGGTCTTCGAGCCGATGATGCAATAGTCTTGCTTTCCCTCTTCATATTTAGGAATCTTGAACCACACCTGCACCGTGAAGTCATGGTCTCGCAGTTGCAAATCTTGCGAAGTAGGCAGGTTCACCTTACTCTCATTGTCAAAGAAAGCCACCTGGCCATGGCTTGTGTCGAAGTTGTACTCCACGCCCTGGTTCATCACGATCGCGTTCTTGGCAGACGCGTCTTCCATCTTCCCATTGAAGGGTAACCACAGCTCCAGGTCCTCGTCAATGTTCACAGGACTGGCATTAAACGTGGGCATCATCACCCTTTTCTGATTGCCCGAGGCATACAACTTCTCTGGCTCCACGCGATAGCCTGGTGCCAACGGACTGAGCATCATCTCCAGGCCGCTCTCCAGCGGGAAGCAGAACATACCGGTGGTGGCATTGTTCATCCCCTCCCAGTTCACATAGTTCACCAATTCGTCGTGACTGACCACATTGCCATAAACCAGGTTGAAGCTCCTGAGGTTTCTCATCGTAGCCCCCACCCAATCATCGTAATTGTCAATCATGATAAAGTTGGGCACGCATCCCTCGTTGATCCAGTTATCCCTAACCACATTCACCAGATAAGGCGTATAGCGTGATGTCTCATACAGGTTACCACCTCTCAGCTGCATGGCTTCCACATTCTTAAAGCCTGTGAAGAGGGTGAGGTTCTTCTTCATCTTGTCTTCTTGCAGCTCCACGCTGTTCATGCTGTTGCCCCAGTCGGGGTCGGTATGCATCACAAGCTCGTTCATGGAGTGTAGCCATGCTGGACTGTTCACATGTGTCTGCACCTCAAACACCACCAGTCGTTTTTCATCCGCCTTCATTTCCTGCAATGCTGGCCAGGTGGTTCGCTGGCCATATTCAAACAGATAGTTTGACAAGCCTGCATCCGCAAAGACTTTTGCCAAATCCAGCTCCACATTGAAATCCAGGAAGAGGGTGACGAACTGATAAGGATTAGCGTCCAGGCTCTGCCTGATATCCTGCAGACCGTTGACTAACGGCGTGAAAGAGCCGTCAGGCTTACGCATCACCACCTTCTTGGTGCGCGCGTCTTCCTTCAGGTAGAAATAAAAGCCTTCCACCTGCCGGCTCAGCAGTTCTGACACCGAAGCCGTTTCTTGGGTGAATTTATTCAGACACGAATAGTTTGAAATGACGAAAAGGCTCTCTGCATAAGTAAGGCCGGCTTCCACGTCGGCGATACGTTGGCTATAGGTAGCAGCCTGCTGCGCCTGGGCTGAACCCCATGTCAGGGCAGTCAGCAGACCCACCAATATATATTTATACGCACTTGTCATGTTTCATCGCTACAAGATAGCACAAAAATAGGCTTTTATTGTGAAATTGCCATAAAAAAACGCAAGAAATCGAGTTTTACCAAATTAAAATTGTAAATTCGCAGACAACGATATGTAATATTTAACCTTATTCAACAGCAAAAATGAGTACGATATTGGATTTAGCCCCTCAGGGGGTATGGAAAAACTTCCATGCGCTCACACAGATTCCCCGTCCGTCAGGACACTGCGAACAGGTGAGCGAGTATTTAGTTAACTTCGGTAAGAACCTGGGCCTTGAATCTTTTATTGACAATGCCGGCAATGTGGTGATACGCAAGCCTGCTACCCCGGGCATGGAGAATCGCAAAGGCGTTGTGCTGCAAGCCCACATGGACATGGTGCCTCAGAAGGTGGTTGACGTGGAGCATAACTTTACCAAAGACCCTATCCAGACATGGATCGACGGCGAATGGGTACGCGCTAAGGGTACCACCTTAGGAGCCGACGACGGCTTGGGTGTGGCAGCCATCATGGCAGTACTGGAAGCCGACAATATCCAGCACGGTCCGCTGGAAGCACTGATCACCAAAGACGAGGAGACGGGTATGTTTGGCGCTTTCGCCCTGAGTCCCGACACCTTGCAGGGTGACATACTGCTCAACCTCGACTCTGAGGCGGAAGGCGAGCTCTACATCGGATGTGCCGGTGGCCTTGACATCACCGCTTCCATGCAGTACCAAGAGGTGACCCCCACTGCCGGCTTCGTGCCGAAGAAGATTGTGCTGAAGGGCTTACGAGGCGGACACTCAGGTATGGAGATCAACGAGGGCAGGGCGAATGCCATCAAGCAGCTGGCACGTGTGGTTCATGACTTGCTGGTTGAGTTCGACTGCGAGCTGGCTTCATTCGGTGGCGGCAATATGCGCAATGCCATCCCTCGCGAGGCGCAGGCTGTTATGCTGTTCAACCCCGATGACATGGAGGGTCTCGACACTTACATCCAGGAATACGAGGCTCAGCTGAACGACGAGTTCCATCCTATCGAGAGCGACATCTACCTGAAGATGGAAGATACTGAGACACCTGCCACCAAGGTACCAGAGGAGATACAGGACAACATCATCGCCGTGATCATGGCTTGCCAGAACGGTACGATGCGAATGATTCCTACCGTGCCAGACACCGTTGAGACTTCATCCAACTTGGCCATCGTCAATGTGGGCGGCGGCAATGTGGGCATCAAGATCCTGGCCCGCAGCTCTAACGATGCCATGAAGGACTACCTGGCCGACTGTCTGGAGTCTTGCTTCAACATGGCAGGTCTGAAGACGGAGACCAGTGGCGGCTACTCAGGTTGGCAACCCAATGTGGACTCTCCTATCCTGGCGGCTATGCGCAAGAGCTACAAGGAGCAGTTTGGCAAGGAGCCACAGGTGAAGGTCATCCATGCCGGCTTGGAGTGTGGCATCATCGGTGCCATCTATCCTAAGATGGACATGATTTCCTTCGGTCCTACCCTTGAGTCACCTCATACTCCTGGCGAACGTGCTTTCATCCCGAGTGTGCCCAAGTTCTGGGACTTCCTCGTGGCTACGCTGGCACAGGTGCCGGAAAAGTAACTGCTGAAGTCTGATGAAGAATGACAGATACGACCTATTAGACGGCTTGCGAGGAGTGGCTGCCCTGATGGTACTGCTCTACCATATTTTCAACGACTCCAAGAGCTTCTTTGTCTGGCCAACCCCAGTCAACGAGTTTTTCCACAACTTCTTAGGCGTAGATTTCTTCTTCATTCTTTCAGGCTTCGTAATGGGATACGCCTACGACATGCAATGGAACCGCATGTCGTTAGGCGGTTTCATTAAGCGCAGGCTCATCCGTCTGCACCCCATGGTGGTGATGGGCGTGCTGGTGGGTGTCATAGCCTTTATCATACAAGGCTGCGTCAAGTGGGATGGCACACCTGTAGCCTTGCAGTCTGTCCTCTGGGCTATGCTGTTAAGTCTCTTCCTCATTCCTTCACCCGGCAGCATGGATGTCAGGGGCAATACGGAGATGTATCCGCTGAACGGAACCCACTGGTCGTTGTTCTTCGAATACATTGGCAGTCTGCTCTATGCGCTGATGTTGCGTCGCCTGCCTACTAAATGGCTGAAGATATGGGTCGGCATCAGCATCATCCTGCTATCCGCTTTTGCCTTCCTGCAAGAAGCGGGAGGCTTGCTCTACGGATGGTCCGTCGAACCCACGAACATGCTGGGCGGTTTACTCCGTATGCTCTATGCCTACCCGATGGGCTTACTCATGGCGCGTCTTTTCCGTGAGCGCAAGCCCTGCACCTTGCAAGGTCATGTATTCCTGAAAAGCAGCCTCGCTCTGGTAGTGCTGTTGGCCTTGCCCATCATAGGTGGCAAGACCGTTGAAACCATCTTCCAGCTCCTGTGCGTGGTGGTGTTCTTCCCTGCCATCATCTGGTATGCGGCACGGGGCAAGGCAACGGGCGTGCGTCAGCAGGTCATTTCCTTCATGGGTCGTCTCTCCTACCCCCTCTATGCCATCCACTTCCCCATCATCTGCCTGCAGATCTCAGTTACGCAAGGCATGGGTAATGTTTATGAAACCAGTGCCCAGCCCTGGTCGGTAGTTCCCTTCACCTTCGTCATCTCGCTCGTCATTGCCATCCTCGCCATGAAGTACTACGACGAGCCCTTGCGCCGTTGGCTCAGGAAGAAGTCAGGGTGATTTGGATGATTCCCACCGTTCATTTGGATTTACGCCCCGAAGGGGCAGAAGCGCCGTTCGTTCGCCCCCTACCCCGTTCGTTCGCCCACCGTTCGTTCGGATTTGTAATCCGAACGTATCGAGTATGAGCATTTGTAATGCGGGAAAAATGTATTATCGGATTGCAAATCCTAATATTCAGCCCGTTCGGATTGCAAATCCGAACGAACGAGAGGGACGAACGGTGAGAACGAACATGAGCGATTTATCTAAATCCGAACGAACGAGGGGATAAATATATTATCGGATTGCAAATCCTCATATTCATTACGTTCGGATTGCAAATCCGAACGAACGAGAGGAGCGAACGAACGGTAGGGGGCGAACGGACGAGTGTGGTTAAAAATACAAAATAATCGCTTTCATTCGGCGCGGCCAATGCAAGCAGAGAGGGGAAACAAGGCGTTCGGATGGACATGCGCCCCTAAAGGGATAAAAAAACATCAGTCTGAGGAAAGAAAAATTGCAAAATATTTGCATATCCCTCATTTTATTTATTACTTTGCAGTTAATAACGTATAACCAGGAAAAAAAACGAAGAAATGAAGAATAATAGTAAATTGCTGGTCTCCCTGCTATGCGTGGGGATGATGACACTGGCAGGATGCCAGAATGATGACTTTATAGAGAAAGCCAATCCTCAGCGCGCGGCGCAAAAGGGTGCAACAGGTGACACATGGAGCCTTAGCATCGAGGCTACTAAAGGTGGTTCGGCAGACACCAGGGCACTGGTGATAGAGGAAGAGGAAGGAAAACCTGACAATCTGGATGGTGTCTGGATGGAGAATGAGGCAATAGGCGTGTACCTGAAAGGAGTCAAGTTAGGCACATTTTATGTGACGGAAATAAATGACGATTATGGTAAGAGCGCTCGTCTCTATGGCGAGAACATGTCAGAAGATGGTATGGAAGAGGGCGACAACGTGCTAACGCTGATCTATCCCGACAATGAAACCAATCCTTGGTCCTATACTGGACAGGATGGAAAGCTTTACACAATCTCCGATAGCTATGACTATATGCTGGCAACGCTTACGGTGAACTTTAGTGAAGGTGTCGTGACCCCCTCTCAAAGTCCGATAGACTTCGCCATCCAGCAGAGCATATACCGCTTCGGTTTCAAGAATGGCTCAGATGCCATTAAAGTGAAGGAGTTTACTATCAGCTCTGCAGCAAACAAGATTATACAGAAGCGCACATTAGATAACACCGACACCTGGACATCTTCCTACGGACCTTTGACCGTGACTACCTCTCCCACAACAGACCTGTTGTATGTGTCTATTCTCAATGAGTTAGCAGGAACTAGTAGTGCTACTGACACATATAATTTTACCGTTGTGGACGATAACAATGCGCTTTACATGGGCACTAAGGTTATTGGGGAATACTTCTTGGCAGACAAGTATCAATTCAACAGCTTCAAGAATGTGGCGACGAGCAAAGCTACAATAGACAAGAAAACAGGCGAATCAAACGTTGTTTGGTGATGAACATGAGAAGATAATGTGACGATGGAAAAGATACAATATGAGAAACCAGAAGTGGTGGTCATAGAAGTAGAGTCACCTAAACTTTTGCAAGCCAGCAGGGATTCTTATGGCCCTATACATGAAGGGTAATAATAATTAAATAACTTAAAATTAGACAATCATGGAAAAGAAAAAGTACATAAAGCCTACTATGCAGGTAATAAAATTGCAACATCAGATGCTGTTACAGGTAGGTAGTGGCAAAAGAGGCTCGTACGGACCTGCTCGTGAAGGTTAAGACTTAAGCCGCAGTGATATAAGTAGACCTTGACAACAAACTTAAAGGGGATCCTAACGCAAAAACGACTGTTCTCATTGCACTTGACAATTATATTGGCAATAGTATAGCTGTTGACACAAGAACTACTTCTGTTCGTTCTGATTGCAAATCCGAACGAAAAAGGTGGGATGAACGGTGGCGTATATCCGAACGAACAAGGGGAACCGAACGAACGGTGACGTATATCCGAACGAACGAGGGAACCGAACGAACGGTGACGTATATCCGAACGAACGAGGGAACCGAACGAACGGTGGGAAGTACGCCCCGAAGGGGCATCAAGCACATAGCCCAGGGCAACGCCCTGGGTTTTATAGTACATATAGGATGGATGCCCTGTAAGGGCTAAAGCCATATAATATTATGATATAATTCTTTTGCCCTTACAGGGCGTAATGGTAATGTGGTAACCGTTTACCCAGGGCGTTGCCCTGGGCTATGTGCTTCTGCCCCTTCGGGGCGTACCATGATATTAGATTCCTGTTCGTTCGGATTTGCAATCCGAACGTAATGAGTATTAGGATTTGCAATCCGATAATATTCTTTCCGCATTACAAATGCTTATATTCAGCCCGTTCGGATTACAAATCCGAACGAACGTTAGAACGGAACGATGGCTTGCCCATAGTTCGTTCGGATTTGCAATCCGAACGTATAACACTATAAAGGATAAGATTATTGGGGGGAATCTTTGGAAGTGTCATTAAGATGTTGTACTTTTGCATCTGTAGTATGATTAACAGAAAGGATGTAAGATGAGTACAACAGCATTATCAGGTCTGCTTGAATATCTGTACAGCACACTCTCTCCAAGCAATATGCGGTGGGTAGGTGAACATCTGATTGAGCGTGCCAGCCAAAAGGAAGGACTTCCTCTGAAGCACTATTCTAAGGAGGAAATGAACGCCATGCTCGACCAGGCAGAAGCAAATTTTGAAGCTGGCTTAGGTATCCCAGACGAAGAGGCTTGGGACGAACTGGATAAAGAACATAATATTCCAGAAGCAGTATGAGAGTATTATGGGATCCTTTGGCCAAAGAAGCCAGGAATCAAGTTGCAGATTATATCCGCCATAAATCCGTGTTGAGTATTAGGATTTGCAATCCGAATATATATCTTTTCCGCATTACAAATGCTCATATTCATTACGTTCGGATTATAAATCCGAACGAACAAAGGGAACCGAACGAACGGTGGGAAGTACGCCTCGAAGGGGCATCAAGCACATAGCCCAGGGCATCGCCCTGGGTTTGTAGTACATATAGGATGAATGCCCTGTAAGGGCTAAAGCCTTAAAATATTACCTGTTCGTTCGGATTTGCAATCCGAACGTATTGAGTATTAGGATTTGCAATCCGACAACCTTGTTCGTTCGGATTTGTAATCCGTCCGTATTGAGTATTAGGATTTGTAATCCGATAACCTTGTTCGGACGGATTTGTAATCCGTCCGTATCGAGTATTAGGATTTATAATCCGAGAATATATTTTTCCGCATTACAAATGCTCATATTCATTACGTTCGGATTATAAATCCGAACGAACGAGGGAACATTTTGCGATGGTAGCAACAAGGGGGCAAGCCCCCTTGCTATGTCCTCGTGCTTTCTGCTGTCAGAGAGAGAAAAAAACATCCGACTGGTTGTTGCAAAATATCAAAGAGCGATGGGTGTTGTTCGCCGTAAAGCCTGCCATCTGCCTCGGTAAAGCTCCCCGTGGGGTGAAGGAGAGCCTTCTTCGGGTTGTCGGACTATCTGCTACGTGGCGTCGGAATGCTTTCCCTCCCCCTATGGGAATGCTTTCCGTCGGTTGTGGCAGATACTGCGCCGGGTGTTGGGGACGTCTCCCCTCAGCCACGGCAGGCATGCCGGTCGGAATCAACAATGCAAAGGTACAATGCGGGTGAAGAGTGCTTTCCGTTTACGGCAGTTTGCTCCCGTTTTTGCGGTTTTCTTCCGTTTACGGGGCACATTTTCACCGTTACACCGGCAGAATCGGCAAGCTGCTGCTTTGACATGGATTTATACATACTCTGGTGATTAATGGTTAATGTCGATATGAAGCAATGAAGTTACATATACTAACTTTTATATATAGGAATTACATTTAGTTGACTA
>JAGCGS010000062.1 GCA_017649485.1 Bacteroidaceae bacterium
ACTGGACTTGAGGCTTATCAGGACTACATGGCAAATGGCAAAGGCGAAGCGCAGAACTTTATGATGCAATCGTTGATGGAGAGTGCTCATACCCCCGCACTCTATCTCTTCGCAGCTGGTGTGGTGATGGTGCTCGCATTGGTCTTTTCGAGGAAGGCGCAGAACGTTGTGAAGACCTCGGTGGACCTTTCGCGTCAGGATGAGGGAGATGAGATGTTCGGTTCCAGCGGTGTGGCACGTACTTTGGTTCGCACGTCGAGAAGCATGGCCAACGGCCTGACGGCGTTAGTGCCGAGTGGTGTGGCGCGATGGATTGACTCACGCTTTAATGCCGATGCAGCCGTGCTGAAGCGGGGAGCCGCCTTCGATGAGATTCGTGCAACGGTCAATCTGGTACTCGCTGGGGCGCTGGTGGCATTGGGTACATCGCTCAAACTGCCGCTATCCACCACCTACGTCACTTTTATGGTGGCTATGGGTGCTTCGCTGGCAGACCGAGCATGGAGTCGCGAAAGCGCTGTGTTCCGTATCACTGGCGTGCTGTCTGTCATTGGTGGTTGGTTCATCACGGCTGGTGTGGCGTTCATGTTGTGCTTCCTCGTCTGCATCGCCCTATTCTTTGGATCGTTTGTGGCAATGGCTGCCGCTATTGCAATAGCTATCTTCTTGCTTATTCGAAGCCACCTGCGCTATGGAAACAGCAGCAAGACCAGTGAGGCTGACAAATTGTTTGATAGCATTGTTCGTAGCAACGATAAAGCAGAATGTTGGGTACTGCTTCGTCAACATGTGACACTAACCATCACGAACCATCTACAATTGGTAGCAGAAACTTATAAATCGATAACTGATGCTTTCTTTTATGAGGATTATCGCACGTTAAAGCGTACCACAGCGGTGATTGAAAACCAACGTAAGGATATTAAACGGCAGCGACGCAAACAAATTATAGCCCAACGGCGAATAGATCCTGTGTTGAGTATTGAGAAGGGTACATGGTATTTCCTGACCATCAACTCACTAGCGCAAATGGTATATGGCTTGAAGCGTATGGGCGAGCCATGCTTAGAACATGTAGGCAATAACTTTAGTCCAGTGCCAAGCAAATATACCCAAGAGTTCATACAGATGCGCAATGAGATATTACAACTTATCAATCGGACCTGTCATGCTGAGACAATGGCGTTGATACGTGGTGATGCTGATAAACTACAATCACAGCTTTCCGATTATCGACGGACTATCATCCACGACATTCAAGCCAAGCAACTAAATATTGAGAGCATGACTGTATTTCTGAATTTGATCCAGGAGTCACAACAGCTTCTCAGTGCTTTGCGCCATACTGTGATGGGAGTAAACAAGTTTGAAGAGTAATTTTTCCAGATTCAAATTGATATAATAACAATTGGGTTATGATAAGACAGAAAGATTTAGTGACTTTTAGACATTCTATTATAAAAAAATTATAGAATGTCGAAGATAGGGTCGCAGAGCAAATGTTGAAAATGGTATTTAGATTCGGCAATAAAAATAGTATTATTGTCGAATCTAAATGTTATGAATCTTGATTATTCCATCTTTACTATAGCCTCAATAATTTTCTTCGAAGACATCTGGGCGTAGTTCTGTGTGCTTGCCAACTGCATGATTACCGCACTAGAAAGATATTCCTTGGGAATGTCATGGTTCCATTTTATCTTTTCCACCCATGTGGTGTAGTCTTCAGAAAGAATATTTTCAGTCACAAGAAAACAAAAAAAGGTAGCACTGAGGCTACCTTCTATATAGTTGATGGCTTCTAGAATGATGACCTTCAGAATAATGCTTGTTCAATTGCCATTATTCAAATCTTGGGCGCAAGGATACTACTTTTTTACGGGCTTTTGCTCGTTTGTAGCTTTCTTCTTCACCTCCTTAGCCTCGTACTTAATCTTCTCGAAGCCTTTGACGATGTTCTGGACATTGGTCTTCTCTGCATCATACTGGATGGTGACAGTCTTGGTCTTGAGATCCGTGACGATGCTCTTGATACCTTTCTCGAAACGCAGGTTGCCCTTTATCCTCTTTTCGCAATTCTCGCAATGCATCTCAGGACTGGTGGTGAACACAACGGTCTTGATGTCTTTTGCCAGAGCAACCATAGCGGTCAGCATCATGGCACTTAATACTAATACTTTTTTCATAGCTTTTATTTTTATGAGGGGTTTGTTATAATCTTCCTATATTAACGCGGATGCCGGCATAGAACATGGCTCCTTGAACGGGTCCCCACACCATTGTAGGGTCGAAGGTGCTGCTCCACGGGTCGGCTGCATTGATGATGGGGTGTTTCTGGCGGAAGCCAGTGAGGTTCTCGCCACCGACATAGACGGAGAAATGACGGAACCAGCGTGTGACCTGTGCTGATACTTGCTCGTAAGCATGAAAGCGTGCATCCCAAAGTCCGTTGACAGGGGTAGGCATACGTCCGCCGCCGTTCAGTTGCAGCGTGGCATCAAACTGCCAGATTTCGAGGGGCGTCTTGTAACTGGCTGTGACGAGTCCCTTATAGCGACTTGTCAGCGGTTTCTCCATCAGTTTGCCGCCATAGGTGGATTTCACGTCGTTCCAACGCCATGCGGCTGTGAGTTCCAAGCCTCTGACGATGGGGTAGGAGGCATCAATCTGGAAGGTGTTGGAATAGGACTTTCCGTCGAGGTTGGTGATGCGAATCTCTGTTGGCGAGCTGTCGTAGTCGATGACTGCCTGCTCGTTGAAATGCGTGTGATAGAACTCGGCATTCAACCTGAGCGTATTGCCGAACAGGGGGATATAGAACGAGCTGCTGATGCCAGAGTTCCATGCCTGTTCCTGTTTCAGTTTGTCGATGACCAGCTGTCGTCCGCTTGCCAACAGATAGTTATTCTCTGCCAGCGGCCAGACGGTGCGGTAGCCTTTTCCTACTGATAGTCGCAGGCTGACGATTTCGCTTGGTGTCAGCTTC
>JAGCGS010000063.1 GCA_017649485.1 Bacteroidaceae bacterium
ACCGCAGAGGGCGAATGTCATCATCAGTAAGGATAGTCTTGTTTTCATCGTTGTCATAAGTCTATAATTTGCTATTAGCTTTTATTATTTCCGGTATCCGTTTCTTGAAGTATTGGAAGAACATACGATAGCCGGGGCAGAGGTAGTTGCGAAACTCAGTACCAAACAGTGTCAGTTTCTCCACCAGCCTGTCCTTGGGACATCCGCCAAAGCAAAGGTCGGCCACCTCACAATGCAGGCAGATGCGGGGCAGGCTGTCGAGCTTGAACTCACCAAACTGGCGGTTGGTCTGCATCATCGCTCCCAAGCTTTCACTGAGGATATTGCCAACGCGATACTCAGGAAAGACATATCTGTCGCAACGGTAGAGGTCGCCATTCTTCTCTATCACACCGCAATGACCACACACTGCCTCATGTACACAGAGGCCGGCAGGTCGGCGGGTGAGATTTCCCACAGCTGACTCAATGGCCTGGACAAACTTGCGCCCCACATCCTGGCTACCCCACTCGTCGAGCACGGTGCAGAGGAAACGTCCGTAAGCCTCAGCAGGCACGGAGAAAGGTAACACCTTCGGACTCTTTCCCCCAAGTTTGAAGTGACTATACAAGCCAGGGGGCATAGCAAGCTTACGCAACCCTCCCTGAGGAGGAGTATTCACGGGACCGCTCTCCACAACAGGCAAGAATTGCATGAAGTCGCTGAACCCACGTAGGAAGTTATACACCTCTTTGGCGTGGTCGGCATTGGCGGCATTGACAGTGGTGAGGGTATTGAACTCCACTCCATGCTTCTGGAGCAGCTCCACTCCCTGCATAACCTGCTTGAAGGTACCCTCTCCCTGGGCATCTTTGCGATATACATTGTGCAGACGCTCAGGGCCATCAATGCTGATGCCGATTCGGAAGTGATGGTCTTTGAAAAAGCGGCACCATTCGTCGGTCAGCAAGGTGCCATTGGTCTGCAAGGTGTTCAGGATGCGTCGTCCTTCACCATACTTCTGCTGCAGCTGCATGGCGCGTTCGAAAAAGGGGATGCCACAAAGCGTGGGTTCACCCCCATGCCAGGCAAACTCAATCTCTGCACGTATGCCGTGAATGGCCACCAACTGCTGGATATAGCTTTCGAGCACCTCGTGAGACATCACCCCACCCTTCCCCTCCTTTGGATAGGAGGGGTTAGTGGGCGAATCGGTCTGCTTGCCTAAGTAGTAGCAATACTCACATCTGAGGTTACAAGCCGCACCGATGGGTTTCACCTCAATGGCATAGTGGCGAAAGTCTTGTGACTGCATCATTCCTCAGTTCGGTTTCGATCATACTGTCTGATACCACCTGCATAGCCGCCACCTATAAGTACCTCGCGGCCATTGTCAACGCCTATCTCACGCTGAATCAAGTCATTGAGTTTATTATTCATCATATTAACAATATTGGTGTTGTTTCCCTTTGGCCAAGCCAGGTTATCACGCTCGTCGCTGCCATAGGTATAGATTTCCACATCGTTATTGGCATAGAGTTCGTCCACATCTGCTGGCAAGTTGAAGTTCAGAGGCGAGAAGTAGCGAGCCATCTTATACTCTGGAGTGATGATGCCACGTACAAAGCCGCGCTTGTTGAGGTCGGCACGATAGGCGGGAGTCAACTGGGGGTTAAGCACAAAAGCACTGTCGAGCATGGAGAGCATCTCGAAGCAGAACAATGCACCCTCGCTGTTGCGGATATCGGTGGTCGGTTCCTTGACAGCCGGAGCGAGCGAATGACCATGCAGCTCACCACCAATGGCATTGAACTGTATCTTATTGCCATTTGTAGCATAGTCGAGGAAGGTTGGAGCCAAGTCTAAGTGAGAAGTCAGATTCGTACAGTGGCGTCCTCCCTCCACTTCGGGATGATAGACGATGAGTGGTACGTGGATGTTGTTTTCATAGATATTGCCACCTTTGCCCTTCATGCCATGCTCACCTTGCAGTTCACCGTGGTCGCTGGTATAAATGATAATGGTGTTCTTCATCAGTCCAGCCTCATTCATGTAGTTGAGCAGCTCCATCATGTAGTTATCCTGGTTCTGGATGGTATTGAAGTAATAGTCGCGGAACTTACGCCACTGATCGGGTGTCCTGGGGGTTGGTCCCACCATGCGCTCCCAGTTGTAGAAATACTCTGTATGTGCCTGCGGACGTCCGGGACTGTCGAGGGCATCATCCCAAGTGGCTGGCAGGTTGTTCTGCGGATAGCTCTTCGCATAGATAGGGTCGTCGGGAGCCGGCACTCCTTCGCCTGCAATGCCACCTACTCCGTCTTCATTGAAGTACATCACATCGTGCGGATTCAGGAAGTTCACGGCGAGGAAGAACGGCTGCCCTTCCTTGTTCATCTCCAAACCTTTATTCTTCAGCCAGTCAAGGGAATTATTCAGGATGGTTTCATCTTCTTTCCATCCCTCATACACAGATCCGTACATATTGCCCTCGGTCCAGTCGCTGAAACCGTATTTCTCTAACGATTCGGTATCCTTAGAGATATGCCACTTGCCTTTGAAGGCTGTGTAATAGCCTGCCATTCGAAGCATCTTGCCCACGGTGGGAACATCGTAAGACAAGTCGATGATGGTGGGGATATGACGTGACATGTTGTTTACAAATGTATAATTTGTATTGTCGAGCATGAAAGTCTCAGTTATGTGACGACCTGTATAAATAACAGAGCGGCTTGAGGTGGAAACATTGGCGCAAGCGTAATGTTTCTCGAAGGTGGTGCCTATCTGGCGCAGATAGTTTCGGGCGGCATAGTCGCTACCAGCAGGATACTGCTCCATGTAAGCTTCCTGGTCGCAAGTGATGAATACGATGTTATAACGCTGGGCTGGGGTCATGGGACCTGGGTCTGGAACATCTGGATTATCTACCTTATCAGAGCAACCTGCCAGCAGAGCGGCTCCTGCGGGCAGAAGCAACGAAGCATTGCGCATAAACTGATTCTTTTTCATAATTACTATTATTTATTCGTTAAACATTTTGTTGACGCAAATATGAAGAAAAAAAACTAAAAATCCTTTCCTGTGGATGTAAATACATCGAGAGGAAAGAAAAAATACACGCAAAGGAAAGCCTGTACAGCGAAAGGAAAGGAGAATATGCCGTGTTGAGCAGGTACTACAGCGTACATGAAAGAAAGGA
This sequence comes from Bacteroidaceae bacterium, assembly GCA_017649485.1. Lineage (GTDB taxonomy): Bacteria > Bacteroidota > Bacteroidia > Bacteroidales > Bacteroidaceae > Bacteroides. The sequence continues at coordinate 3,179 of JAGCGS010000063.1, forward strand.
AGCATTTACATCACTTGTTGGGAGCCTTTCTATGGGGTGTCGGAATATCTCCTTTGACTGATCGGAATATCTCCTTTACCCCCATAGGAGATATTCGGACGAGTGATGGCAAGCGTTTCGTCATCCCATAGGAGATAAGGACATCAAACATAGAAATATCCGTTGCTACTAAGCCCAATCACTTTTTCCGATAGGTGGATGGTGCTTCCTTACCTTGCGACTTGAAAGCTTTGGTCATGGAAGCTGGGGAAGAGAAGCCGCACAGGTCAGCAATGTACTGCAATTTCTCATCGGGATGCTGATGGATGAGACTGATGGCATAGCGTACACGATGCTGGCAGATCATATCGTAGAACGATTGGTAGCCACTGCGACGAATAACCTCAGCGAGGTAGTTAGGGTTAGTACCCAGTTTCTGTATAAAGGTATCGAGGGTGATATGCGATTCGGTGAAGATCCGTTCTTTGGTCAGGAGCTCTTCCAAGCGACTGCTCAGCTCGTCGTAGCGATCATCACTGAGACGATTGGTGGAGGTTTCATTCTGCTCTATCTGCTCCATGATTTCTTCCTCACGGGGTGTGAACACCTTGCGCCATGGATTGAGCGTGAAGATACAAAACCAGATGCTGATAAGGGTGAATGATATGTCGCGCCCAAATTTCACCCACGGATTGTCGGCATAAAAATTAATAGCCAACAGCAAACACACCAGTGTGGGTAGCCACTGCACATAACGGGCAAAGCGAACGGGAAAGTCGTCTGTGTCTGCGTATGCTGCCTCATTGACCTGCTTCACCCTGTAACCTATTCGCAAGGCCATCTTCACATTCATCCAAAAATAAGCCAGGAATACCACCCCAACACCTATGAATGCCCAAAGCCTGTAATCCTCTGGCAAGGCGATCAACCTTATCGCCTGCAGAAACAGGGGCATCAGCACAACAGCAGCAATAATGAACACCCAATATTCTAACCGCTTATGACGAATGTGGGGGAAGAAATAGCCCTCGCACATCACCAACATCTGCAAGGGGTAGAACAACACGGCAAAGGCATTGACATAAATCAAAGCATTTGCATTGCCTATCTGCAAGAGATAAGGCAACTCAAAAAACTGCAACAGATAGAGTACACCCACCGAACGTTGGGCAGGGAAAAGACGAGTAAAATCTTCACTATAGGCCTTTGGGCGATAGAACCACTTCAAGAGCCAACCATAGATGTGGGTAACAATGAACACCAAGTTGGCACTGAATAATAATATATAAGTGGTTTCGCTCATTCTCTATGCAGGATTATCAGTATGCAAATGTAAGGAAAAAAAGAAAAGCAAACATCATCCTATCCATAAAGTTAGAGAATCTTCACTAAAAAATCCAATAAATGTTATTATCTTTGCAACCTATTAACCATTCAATTCGTCTAATAGACAAAAAAGTCAAAATATGATTATTCTTAAAGACATCAACAAAACATATAATAACGGCACCCCGCTGCACGTATTGAAAGGCATAGACCTGCATATCCACAAGGGGGAGTTCGTGTCCATTATGGGAGCCTCTGGCTCTGGCAAATCTACCTTATTAAATATATTGGGTATGCTCGACAACTATGACACAGGCGAGTATTACCTGAATGGTACGCTGATCAAGGGCCTAAGCGAGACCAAAGCTGCCGAATATCGCAATAAGATGATAGGTTTCATTTTCCAGTCTTTCAACCTTATCAGTTTTAAGAATGCGGTGGAGAATGTGGCTTTGCCACTATTCTACCTAGGAGTATCGCGTAAGAAACGCAATGCGCTGGCACTGGAATACCTCGACAAATTGGGACTAAAGGACTGGGCACACCATTACCCCAATGAGATGAGTGGTGGACAGAAACAGCGTGTGGCCATAGCCCGTGCACTGATTACCAAGCCGCAGATCATCCTCGCCGATGAGCCTACAGGAGCCTTAGACAGCAAGACATCAGTAGAGGTGATGGAGATTCTGAAGAATCTACACCGCGAGGGTATGACCATCGTGGTGGTAACCCACGAAAGTGGTGTCGCTAACGAGACTGATAAGATTATCCATATCAAGGATGGTATCATAGAGAGTATTGACGAGAACTTGCATCATAATGCTTCGCCATTTGGCACCAACGGATTGATGAAATAATCATGAGAGAATTAATACAGGAAATATTGGTTTCACTAAGCAGGAACAAACTGCGTACCGCACTAACTGGTTTTGCTGTAGCATGGGGCATTTTCATGCTTCTGGTACTCTTAGGTGCAGGCAATGGCATCATCCATACTTTCCAAGCTAATGTAAACACGAATGCACTGAACACAATCACTATATCTGGAGGCATGACCACCACTGCGTATAAAGGCTATAAAGAAGGACGCTATATTCAACTGGATAACCGTGACCTGAAAGCAACTGAGGAAGACTTCCCTGAGAACATCACCAGCACAGGTGGTCTAGTAAGACAGAACAACGTGACATTGAGTTACGGACCAGAATATGTAACTATCCGACTCAATGGTGTACATCCCAACTATGATCACATCAATGCGCTGCAGATAAAGAAAGGCAGGTTCATCAACCAGATTGACATACGTGAGAAGCGTAAAACTATTGTGTTGCATGAAAAAACCGTCGAAATGCTCTTCAAGCATATCGAAGCTATGGGCAAGTTTATCAAGGCAGGCGATGTAACCTATCAAGTGATAGGTACCTATAAGGACCAGGGGAATGACCAGAACAGTCCGGCTTACATTCCTTTTACCACCTTGCAGCAGATTTATAACAAAGGTAACAATTTAAACGTGATTGTAACCACTACAGAGGGACTGGATACTGAGGAAAGGTCGGATGTATTTGAGAAAGAATATCGCAAGACGCTGGCTGGCATCCACGACTTCGACCCCGAAGACAAAAGTGCTATTTATGTCAGTAACCGCCTAACGCAATACCAACAGGTTATGACGGCTATGGGCATGCTGCAACTGAGCTTGTGGATTATCGGTATTTTTACCTTGCTGAGTGGTATCGTGGGTGTATCAAACATTATGTTCATCACTGTCAAGGAGCGAACACATGAGTTCGGCATCCGCAAGGCATTGGGTGCCAAGCCACTATCCATTTACAAACTGATTGTATTGGAGAGCATTGCCATCACCACGCTATTTGGTTATATCGGTATGGTGTGTGGAGTGGCAGCTACCGAATGGATGAATAAGGCTTATGGCAGTACTACCGTTACTTTAGGTGACGAAAGTGCAACGATGTTCATCGACCCCACCGTTGATATCAGCATCGCCATTGGAGCCACCCTACTGCTGATTGTTGCCGGCACCTTGGCAGGACTTTTCCCTGCACGAAAAGCAGCTAATGTAAGACCTATAGAAGCGTTGAATGCAAGATGATTGACTATTGACTATTGAAGATTGAAGATGAGAATTGACAGAGATAACATAGAGGAGATATTGATTACCATCAGCAGAAACAAAACAAGAAGCGCCCTCACCGCATTCGGTGTGTTCTGGGGCATCTTCATGCTGGTTTTCATGTTGGGTGGAGGCCACGGCATGAAGAACATGCTAATGAACGAGCTATCGGGTGTAGCTAACAACTCAGGCTTTGTGTTCTCCAATCGTACTTCTGTGCCCTATAAGGGATTCCGTAAGGGACGCAGGTGGGAGTTAGAGATGAAAGACTTGGAAGCTCTTGAGAAAATTAATGGTTTAGAAGTGGTAGCTGCCAACAATTCCCGATGGGGCAAGACAATCATCTACGAGGAAAAGAAGTTTGATGATGGTAACTTACGTGGTCTTACCCCCTCTTTCGAGAAGATAGAAGACCAAAATATCAAATATGGCAGATTCATCAATGATGTAGATATCCGTGAAGAGCGTAAGGTTTGTGTGATTGGCAAGGAAATCTATCAGCGCTTTTTCGAAGAAGGCGAAGATCCTTGCGGACACTTTGTACAGGTAGATGGTGTTTATTACATGATTGTTGGATTGTCAACCACCGATGGCAACTTCAATATTAACGGGTATCCACCTGAAAGTATCGTCATTCCATTGACCACCATGCAACGCTTATATAATTACGGCAACAGGCTGGAGCTCATTGCCTTCACCATGAAGCCTGGTGCACATGTAAAGGATGTAGAACCGCAGATCAAACAAATCATAAAAGAGAGGCATCTCATTGCCCCTGATGACAACCAAGCGGTGCAAACCATCAATGCGGAATCGCTTTTCAAGATGGTTGACGACCTGATGAGTGGTATCGAGGTGCTGATATGGATGGTGGGATTAGGCACACTTTTGGCTGGAGCCATTGGCGTAAGTAACATCATGATGGTGACGGTAAAGGAGCGTACCACAGAGATCGGCATACGCAGGGCTATCGGAGCAAAGCCTTTCGATATTCTGCAACAGATCTTGTCGGAGAGCATGGTACTTACCTGCGTGGCAGGTATGGGAGGAATCTGTTTCGGGGTATTCTTGCTGGAGCTATTGGAGCAAGCCACAGGGGAAACTGGTTTGCAAGTCTCATTCTGGTTAGCCATTGGCACTTGCCTCATTTTGTTGCTGCTAAGCATTCTGGCTGGGTTGGCACCCGCCTACCGCGCAATGGCGATTAAGCCGATTGACGCTATTAGGGATGAATGATAGTTTACAGTTGATAATAAAAAAGAACGAGATATGAAGAAGTTTGTGAAGTATGGAGTAATGGCACTCATTGCCATTGTGTTTATCGGAACCTTCGTGTTCCTGTATCAGAAGTCGTTGCCCAAGGTAACGGAGTATGAGTTACTCACGCCCGAGCGTACTAGCTTAGAGAAGACCACGGTGGCAACAGGCAAGGTGGAGCCCCGCGATGAAATTCTCATAAAGCCGCAAATATCTGGTATCATAGCGGAAGTATATAAAGAAGCTGGCGAGATGGTAAAGTCGGGTGAGGTCATTGCCAAGGTGAAGGTCATACCTGAACTGGGGCAACTCAACTCGGCAGAGAGTCGCCTTCGTTTGGCAGAGATGAACGCCAAACAGGCAGAAAACGAATTCGGTCGTAACGAACAGCTATACAATGAGAAGCTCATCAGTCGCGAGGAATACGAGAGGGCTGAAGTGTCTGTCAAGCAGGCGCGTGAGGAGTTGCAGACTGCTCAGGACAACTTGCAGATTGTAAAGGAAGGTATTACACAGAATAGTGCCTCGTTCAGCTCTACCCTCATCCGTTCCACCATCGACGGACTCATCCTTGACGTTCCTATAAAGGTGGGTAACTCGGTCATCATGAGCAACACCTTCAATGATGGTACCACCATCGCCAGTGTAGCCAATATGAACGACCTTATCTTCCGAGGCAAGATTGACGAGACAGAGGTGGGTAAAGTCTATGAAGGAATGCCCGTAAAGCTCACCATCGGCGCATTACAGAATCTATCTTTCGATGCCACATTGGAATACATCTCCCCCAAGGCTACTGAAGAAAATGGTGCCAACCAATTTGAAATCAAGGCAGCCGTAGAGGCTCCCGAGGGTGTGCAGATTCGTTCGGGTTATTCAGCCAATGCCGAGATTGTACTCGAGCGTGCCAACAATGTACTGGCAGTTCCTGAGAGTGCCATTGAATTCAGTGGCGACAGCACCTTTGTCTATGTACTCACCAAAGCAGGCACTCCCCAAGAGTTTCGTCGCCAACCAGTGGAAGTGGGTATGAGCGACGGTATCAAGATTGTCATCAAGAGTGGTATCAGTGAGAATGAACAAGTGAGAGGTTTGGAAATAAATGAAGAGTAAGAATATGAAAAAGGCCATACTACTAACAGCCATTATAGCTCTGGGCATCCAGGCAAATGCCCAGCAAAACTGGTCGTTGCGCCAATGCATAGAGTACGCCACTGCCCATAATGTCAATATCCTGCAGGCAGAGATATCTGTAAAGCAGAGCGAAGTGGAGGCTAACACTGCCAAATGGGCAAGATTACCCAACCTGAATGCCAGCGGTAACCAAAGTTTTAACTGGGGACGTACACAGACTGCCATCAAGGATGAGGATACGGGCGATTATACGACCAAATATGTGGATACCAGCAGTCAGGGTACCAATATGAGTATCAGTACCAACATCCCTGTGTTTACAGGTTTCGAGATACCGAGTCAATACGCCCTCTCAAAGTTAAACCTGAAGGCATCCATGGCTGACCTGCAGAAAGCAAAAGAAGACTTGGCTATTAATATCGCATCAGCCTACCTGCAGGCTTTATTCAATAAAGAGTTACATCAGGTAGCTGTGGGACAGGCTGCATTGAGTAAGGAACAATATAGCCGCATCGAATCATTGGAGCGCTTGGGCAAGGCTTCTCTGGCAGAGTTGGCAGAGGCAAAAGCACGTGTGGCACAAGACGAGCTGAATGTGGTACAAACCCTCAACAACTACAGACTGGCCATACTCGACCTTACACAGCTAATAGAATTGGAGACTCCTGAAGGTTTTGAAGTAGAAGACCCTATTCAAGCTTTCCAACTCAATCCACTCACCCCACCCGATGAGGTGTTTGCCACAGCTATGGTTAGCAAACCAGCTATCCAAGCGGCACAGGCAAGACTGGAAGGTAGCAAACAGAGTATAAAGATAGCCCAGAGTGCACTCTATCCATCCATCAATTTAAACGGTAGTTTGGGTACCAGCTACTACTCTACCTTGAATCGAACCTTCAGTCAGCAGCTAAGCGACAACTTCAGCCGTTATGTGGGTGTTAGTTTAAATATACCAATCTTCAATCGCTTTGCAACTCGCAATCGGGTTCGTTCTGCCAAGTTGCAGCGTGACAACTATGCATTACAATTGGAGAATACCAAAAAGACACTCTATAAGGAGATTCAACAAGCCTGGTACAACGCTACCGCTGCCGAAAGCAAATATGCCAGCAGCCAAGCAGCCGCTGAAGCCAGTCAGGCTTCGTTCGAACTGACCAGCAAGAAATATGAAAATGGTACAGCTACCGCAGTGGCGTATAATGAGGCGAAACAAAACCTACAGAAAGCGCAAAGCGAGGAGTTACAAGCCAAATACGAGTACATTTTCCGCTCAAAGATACTGGACTTCTATAAAGGAGTAGAGATATATTAAGTATAGGAAGGGGAGCTGAGTTCAGCTCCCCTTCCTATACTTAATATATCAAAGCCGCTTTAATAGCTTTTTAGCTTCCTCACTTTTCAACAACTCAGGATTAATCGGGGCAGATTTAATTAAGGAAGTGAGTCGTTGATGCCACTCTATATCACGCCACATGCCCACAAACTGAGGGGCGCAGAAGTTGCTGGTGGCAATACCTACCCACTGCCCTGTGGCAGCAGCTTCCTTCACTCCCATCTCGCAAAGATCCTTCACCCAATTCCACTCCAGCATGGGCCAATCCTTATAATCTATGATACCCCAACATTCGGTAGTGATAAGAGGTTTGCCTATACGTTCAGCCACTTTAGCCGTTTCATTGATCTGCGTCAGCAAGAGGTTGTTCCAATAGTCAGGTTTCTCCCGATAGACACGTTCAGCATTGGCTTGCACGTTCTTATAAGCTTGCGGATCAAAACGGCCGTTCTTATAGTCGATGGCCTTGAGGAACTCACCCTGTTTTTGGTTAGCCATCCAAATGTGATGCTCCACCAAATCGAAATAGCTCAAGTCATTGTCAAAGCGCCAAAGGTCCTGTGAGTCGGTAGAAAAAACCAACGGCAGGTCGGGATATGCCTCACGTACCAAGGCAATGGCTTTCTTCATCCATTCCATAGATTCAGGTGCATCCCACTGCCCCCAATACACCTTAGGATACAGAGCATTGAAGAACGGTGCCCAAATGTTACCCGGCCATTCGTTACACAAATCAACATAAAGGATATTGTCCAGCAACCCTGCGTCGTCGATAGTTTTTAAGGTATTGATCCAGCGCTCCGCCATAATCTCTGGCGTGGTGATGGTCATTTCCTGATGGGTGGTATCAGTACGGTACCACGAAGAGAGCCCTACCCTGATATCACGTTCACCACACTTACGAATAAACTCGTTAAGTGCTGGCTGTACCTGTACCTTGATACGGTCGGGACTGCCCCAATCCTGCTGGTTCCACACCTCATCAAGTACCCACTCTTTTGTTGGATCCACTCCCACGAGATGGGGGTATGCCTCAATGCGCACGGCATCGTAGCCTCGCTCAGTAAGCTCGTCGAGTGCCACATCCCAATCTTCAAAACCTGCCCCAGGCCAGCGACGTTCTAACCAGGAGAAATCCCACATAGTAATGGCACGGGGATGAAGCACTTGTTCCTGCTGGCTATTTGTGCAGCAACAGAAGCAGATAGCAGTCAATATGTACAATAACTTCTTCATTTCACGAACTCTATATCACGCATGAAATGTACCATCTCGTCTATCCACATATCAGATGACTTGCCCATAGGAAATGCTCCAAAACCATGTTGGGAATCAGAATAATAATGCAGCTCTACAGGCAACTTGGCTTCCCTCCAGGCCATATAGACATCATAGCTTTCTTCGGGATAAAAGATGTCGTTGACAGGAGCGCAAAGGAACACTGGAACAGCATCAGCTGGGGCCTTCACATCATGTGTCCATCCACCATAAATGATACCACCAAAGTTGGGCTTGCCAGCCTCAGAGTGCTCCAACACCTGATGCATAGAAGTAACGGCTCCTGCCGAAAATCCAACAACTCCAATCTTATCAGGGTTGACACCCCACTTTGCAGCATGCTGGCGAACCAAACTGATGGCACGGTCGGCATCTTGGAAAGCCAAGTGGGTATATTCCATGCTCAGACAAGCAGCCGTAGCACTCTCACGAGTCAGCGAGCCCATCACTTTATTCGACTTTATCAACAGATCCTGTGCATCAACTTTACCATCAGCATTCTCATCACCAATAGGATGCGTACGATATTTCAGTACAAAGGCAGCGATGCCACGCATACAGAGTTCCTCAGCCACCTTAGTTCCTTCGTACACGTAGGAAAGCTGATGAAAACCACCTCCCGGGCATACCACCATAGCGGAACCTGTGGCAACTGATGGGTCGGGCAGATAGACAGCCAGTGTAGGTGTAGATATATTGAAAAGAATATCCCCCGACTCATCTATAGGGGCCTCCACATTCGTCCAAGACTCAGAGCCAGGAGCCTTGCCCTCATACAAGTTCAACACTTCAGTAGGCTCCATCTTGGGAGCTTTTCCCAAACCCACTGCGTTCATCGCTAATGCTAGTTGGTCATCTTGCGTGTTCTTGGTCTCAGTTCCTTGACCACAGCTTATCAGCATAGCCACCGCCATCATTAATGTCAGCGTTTTCTTCATATTATTATTTTTTAGTTTGTTCATACGGCAAAGATAATTATTTTCAAACAAACATTTTGACAATAGAGAGGAAAAATATATTTTTGTAGAGTAAATAACCTTAAACAAAATGAAAAACAATTTAGTCGTCTTACTTTTATTGCTGTTAACCTTATCAGCTTGCCAACAAAAGGACACAACAGAGGAGAATGTCTCACTGAAAATGATAGAGGCAGTAGATTTCTCGCATGTTAAAATCAGTGATAGTTTCTGGTCAACCATTTTACAGAAGCATGTAACGGCAACCATACCTGTATGTATTGATCAGATAGAAAACCAAACAGGTCGTATACAGAACTTTGAGAACGCAGCCAAGAAACAAGGTGAACACTCAGGTATCTACTTTGATGACTCCGACGTATATAAGGCGCTGGAAGGCATTGCTTATACATTGGTGAACAATCCAGACCCTGTTTTGGAACAGAAAGCTGACGAGTGGATAGATAAATTTGCTGCCGCCCAGGAGCCAGACGGTTATATCAATACATACTACACTTTAACAGGTTTAGAGAACCGCTGGACAAACATGGTGAAGCACGAGATGTATTGTGCCGGTCACATGATAGAGGCAGCTGTGGCTTATTATCAAGCTACTGGGAAACGTAAGCTGTTGGATGTTAGCGAAAAGATGGTGGCACACATGATGAGCCTATTTGGCCCAGGCAAGCGTCACTGGGTTCCTGGGCACGAGGAGATAGAGTTGGCATTGGTGAAACTCTATAAAGTAACAGGCAAGCAGGAGTACCTTGATTTCTCTGACTGGCTTTTGAATGAACGAGGTCATGGCTATGGCTCCACGGGGGGTAATGGAGAGTGGAATGCTAATTATTTCCAAGACAATATGCCTGTAAAGGAGATGAGTAGCATCACTGGTCATGCCGTACGAAGCATGTATCTCTATTGTGGAATGGCAGATGTGGCTGCTCTGAAAGGCGATACAGCCTATATTGAAGCCCTGCATCGTTTATGGGATGATGTGGTACTCCGCAATATGTATATTACTGGCGGTATAGGCTCAAGTGCCGACAACGAGGGCTTTACTGAGGACTATGATTTGCCAAATTTAGAGGCCTATTGCGAAACCTGTGCCTCAGTTGGTATGGTGCTTTGGAATTGGCGCATGAATCAGTTTACAGGAAACACCAAATACATTGACGTACTGGAACGTTCTTTATATAACGGTGTGTTGGCAGGTATCTCGGCTGAAGGTGACAGATTCTTCTATGTGAATCCTTTGGAGTCTAAGGGTGATCATCATCGCCAGGCATGGTACGGATGTGCTTGCTGTCCGAGTCAGGTTTCACGTTTCATACCTTCTATCGGCAACTACATCTATGGCGTCAGCAAGCAAGCCATTTGGGTAAACCTGTTCATAGGCAATGAGGCCATGATTCCTACTTCTCAAGGTGACATCCCTGTAAGTATTCAGACTAACATGCCTTGGAATGGTAATGTGAAGTTGACTATAGGAAAGAATTACAATGGTGAGATTCGTTTGCGTATTCCTGAATGGGCTAACGAATACAAATTACTTGTTAATGGAGAGAATATTAATACACCTATCGATATGGGCTATGCTGTGATAAAACGCTCTTGGAAAGCAAATGATAGCGTTAGCCTTGACATAACAATGGAAACGAAGATGGTGGCTGCCGACCCAAGGGTGAAAGCTGATGAGGGTAAACGTGCCATCATGAGAGGTCCACTGGTTTATTGTGCAGAGGAGGTGGACAACCAACAGACCTATGACAAGATATCCCTCAACAATAAAAGCCAGTTCGCAGAAACTTATAAAAGTACGCTATTGAATGGCATAGAGCAGATTGAGGTGCAAAACAGCAATACCTCATTCTCCCTCATTCCTTATTTCGCATGGGATAACCGCGAGGCCGGACGCATGAAGGTTTGGATAGATTATAACTAAAAAACAATAAGAACATGAAAAAAGTTTATTTATTTATGGCAGTGGCATTCTTAGCAATGTCAGCCAATGCACAAATGCGGCGTACCCCAACTCCAAATGATACGCTGAAGTCTGTTACTGTTAATCCCGACAACAGTGTTACTTATCGTATCTATGCACCAGAAGCAAAGAGCGTTGGCTTGGGTGGCGACATGGGTGGTTATGGTGAAAATGCTCCAAAGTTTATCAAACAGGACAATGGTGTGTGGACAGGCACTGTGAAGAATACCCTTGCTGGTACTTTCCGTTATAACTTCGTGGTGGATGGTGTGCGCGTGAATGACCCCAAGGCTGCAACAACAGCCGACAATACACCTATAGTGAATGTAGATCCGCAGGGCAATGGTTTCTGGGAGATGAAAGACGTGCCTCATGGCGCTGTGGCAGAGGTTTGGTATAAGTCGAACACCTTCAACACTACTCGTCGTATGCACATCTGGACACCTGCAGGCTACGAGAAGGGAAGTCAGAAGCTGCCAGTACTCTATCTGATACATGGAGGTGGCGACAACGACTTTGCTTGGCCTGGTGTAGGTCGTGCTGGTTTCATCATGGACAACCTGTTGGCTGAGGGTAAGATTGTGCCAATGATTGTGGTGATGCCTAATGGAAGTGTAGATACCGAAAAGTTTACCGATGATATGATGAACGACCTGATTCCATACGTTGAGAGCCATTATAATGTTTATACCGACAAAGACCATCGCGCATTGGCAGGCTTGTCTATGGGTGGCTTGGAAACACTAAATGTTTCTTTGTTACACTATAATAGCTTTGCATACGTATTCCCTTTGAGTACAGGTTGGTTTACTACAAGTACCGACCTCTATGCTAAATGGGAGCCATATCTGAAGGAGCATGCCGATGCCATGAATAAGAGTTTCAAGATTTATAAATTCTATATGGGCGGAGAGGAAGACATCGCTTATCAGAACTGTGTTTCTACTCGCGAAGCATTCACCAAGGCAGGCGTGAAACATGAGTACTCTTCCATGCCTGGTGGACATACCTGGCATGTATGGCGCCATAACCTGCACGACTTTGCGCCGCTTTTGTTTAAGTAAATCATCGGGGGCTGGATAACCGCCCCCTTATTTATCATACCATGAGAACGAACCTTACATCACAAATTACGCTGAATCATGTAAACAGCCGTTATTACAAGCCCAAGAATGCTTTCGAGCAATCCAAGCTAACCCGACTTGAGAAGGTACCCACTTATATCTACGAGAATGCTGATGAAGCATCCAAGCAGATTGCAAAAGAGATAGCGGATACTATCAGGCAAAAAGAAGCTACCTACAAGCCTTGCGTAATAGTGCTCACTGGCGGTGCAACCCCAAGACAATTATATACTGAGTTGGTTCGTATGCATCGGGAAGAAGGCCTGAGCTTCCGAAACGTCATTGTGTTCAACCTCTATGAATTCTATCCGTTGGCGGAAGACACGGCGTTCAGCAACCTCAAAGCCCTGAAAGATATGCTGCTTGACCAGGTGGATATCGACCCGTACCGTATCTTCTCACCTCCAGGCACTTTAAGCCAAAACGACATCTTTAGTTTCTGTGACGAATATGAACGCAAGATTGCAGATGCTGGTGGTATAGATATCTGTTTGTTGGGCATAGGTCGTTTGGGAAATATCGCTTTCAATGAACCTGGCTCTCGTATTAACTCCACAACGCGATTAATCTTGCTCGATGCAGAATCGCGTTCAGAAGCAGCTCGTTCGTTTGGGAACAATCCCCCCCTCAGTTCCATCACCATGGGCATCCACACTATCATGTCTTCAAAAAAGGTCTATCTCATGGCATGGGGTGAGGATAAGGCAAAAATGGTCAAAGCTTGTGTAGAGGGCAAGATAACAGATAACATTCCTGCTTCATTCCTGCAGAACCATAACAATGTGCAAGTGGTGGTGGACTTGTCTGCGGCAACCTTCCTCACCCGCATACATCATCCTTGGTTAGTGACTTCGTGCGAGTGGACTGACAAGCTGATACGCAGTGCTATTGTTTGGCTATGCCAAAAAACCGAGAAGCCCATCCTAAAGCTTACGAACAAGGATTACAATGAGAACGGACTGAGTGAGCTGTTGGCTATCTATGGCTCTGCTTACAATGTAAATATAAAAATATTTAATGACTTGCAACACACCATTACAGGTTGGCCTGGTGGCAAACCCAATGCGGATGATACTTATCGTCCAGAGCGTGCTTTGCCTTATCCAAAACGTGTATTGGTGTTCTCACCGCATCCTGACGACGATGTAATCTCTATGGGAGGCACCATCAGACGTTTGGTTCAGCAGGGACATGAGGTGCATATAGCCTATGAAACCAGTGGCAACATAGCAGTAGGTGACGAGGAGGTGACTCGTTTCCTGCACTTCATCAATGGGTTCAACCAACTGTTCAATGCCGACCAAGACGAGGTAATCAAAAAGAAATACAAAGAGATAAAGACTTTCTTGAAGGAGAAAAAAGATGGCGACCTTGATACCCGCGACATTCTTACCATCAAGGGATTGATACGTCGTGGCGAAGCCCGAACAGCTTGTACTTATAACAATATCCCCCTCAATAGGGTATATTTCTTAGATTTGCCTTTCTATGAGACGGGTAAGATTCAGAAGAATCCCCTAGGAGAAGAAGATGTGAGGATTGTGCAGCAACTATTGCAGAAAGTGGAGCCTCATCAAATATTCGTGGCAGGCGACTTGGCCGACCCTCATGGCACCCATCGCGTGTGCAGCAATGCTGTGTTGGCAGCCATTGACTTAGAGAAAGAGGCCAATGCCTCCTGGTTGAATGATTGTCGTATATGGATGTATCGTGGTGCATGGGCAGAATGGGAGATTGAGGATATAGAGATGGCAGTGCCTATCAGTCCAGAAGAACTGAGGGCTAAACGCAACTCCATATTGCGTCACCAAAGCCAGATGGAATCGGCTCCATTCCTCGGCAACGATGAGCGTTTGTTTTGGCAACGCAGCGAAGACCGCAACCGTAACACTGCAAGCATTTATGACAAGCTCGGCTTAGCTTGCTACGAGGCGATGGAAGCATTTGTGGAATATATACCTTTATAACAGCATTTATAGAACTATGAAAAGAAATATTTTATTACTGACTTTCTGCCTTTTAATTGGCAGTCTTCATGCACAAGAGATGGCTAATACACGTAGGGCACGAATAGTTTCACCAGAGGTGACGAAAGACAGCATTACTTTCCGCTTTCGTGCCGAATATGCAACTGTCGTTAGCCTAACGGGTTCTTGGCAAGGCAGGGGTGAGTCACCCATTGTTATGAAGCGAGATAACAACCTTGTGTGGAGTGTCAGCATTCCTACCCTACAACCAGACTTGTATTATTATACTTTCAACGTTGATGGCACTACAGTATGCGACCCTGCCAACACATCAATAGATCGCGATGGCACCAGTTACCGCAGCATCTTCCTTATTGATGGCGATCATTCACACCACTACAAAGATGCTAAAATAAGAGGTAATGTGTCTGCCGTTTGGTATGATTCTCCCACCATTGGAGCAAAACGCAAGATGATGGTTTATACCCCAGCCGGTTATGATGACAACAAGAAAGCCAAATATCCCGTACTCTACCTCCTGCATGGTGGTGGTGGAGACGAAGAAGCATGGCTTTCTTTAGGTCGTGCCGCACAGATTCTCGACAATCTCATTGCTGAAGGAAAAGCTGTGCCCATGCTGATTGTGATGCCCAATGGAAACTCCAATCAGATTCAATCCCATATCAATGACATCCCTGGACAGAAGACTTCTGCCCTGTCGCAAAACAACATCCAATCTGATCTTTATGTCACAAGTTTAGTGAAGGATATCATCCCTTATATTGACAGTCATTATCGCACCATAGCCAAGAAAGAGGGGCGAGCCATCTCTGGCCTGTCGATGGGTGGTGGACATACTCTTCGCACAAACTATCTGTTCCCTGGCAACTTCGCCTATATCTGTCCTCAAAGTACGGGTGCGCACCCTCATAACCAAAAGAATACTCCCTATGCTTTTGATGAGAATGCTTTGTCTAACTACTTAGAAGGCATCAAGAAGGCTGGCTACAAACTATTCTGGTTGGGTTGTGGTGACGCTGACCCTTGGTTTGCTGAAGCACAGGAGCTTGACAGACTCCTTACCGGGCATGGCATGCCCCATACTTTCTATGTGACAGGCGGAGGTCATGAGTGGAAGAACTGGCGTCACTATCTTGATACTTTTGCTCCTTTGTTGTTCAAATAGGGCAAAATAAAGCGGATTTGTGTATAATTTGAACATCTCTATATACTTATAATGCACTAATTTTGCATCCATAATAATTGTAAAACTAGTAATCAATGAAAGAAGCAGATTTTTTGAAGACAATGGCGGTAGCATCGATGTCCGCTCTTTGTGCTTGTACTACAGAGCAAGCCGACTTTAACCTAAATTGGCAGTTCTGGAGTGACACACAGCCTACGAAACATGTGGTAAATCTTCCGCATGACGCCATGCAGACAGAACCACGTTCTAATGATGTGCCCGAAGGTCGCCATAATGGTTTTTATCCTGGCAACACCTACCATTATGAAAAAAGCCTGTATGCTAATGCGGATTTGCTGCAAAAGCATGTGACTTTGGCTTTCGAGGGTGTATATCGCAACAGTAAAGTCTTTGTTAATGGCAAGGAAGCCGGTGGATACAAATATGGCTACATGCCCTTCGATGTGTGTCTGGACGGCCTTCTCGTAGAGGGAGATAATATCATCCGTGTGGATGTGGACAATTCTCAGACTCCCAACAGCCGTTGGTACTCAGGTGCAGGCATCTACCGTCCTCTCCACTTGGTAATCCAGGAAAAAGAGTACATCGAGCAGGTGAAGGTCAGCACATTGACCATTTCTCCGGTTAAAATCAAGGTTGAGACGCTTCATCAGGGTGGTGAGGTATTTGTCAGCTTTTTCGATGGCACAAAGTTGGTTGCACAGGCTGATGGAGACAATATTGAACTACAACTCGATAATGCTAAGTTATGGAGTGCTGAGTCACCCTATTTATATAAAGCCGTAGTTGAGCTCAAGCAAAATGGAAAGACTATCGAGAAGCAAGAACATCCTTTTGGCATTCGCAAGATAACTTTCAGTGCCCAAGGTTTCAAAGTTAATGGTAAAGATGTGTTGTTGAAGGGTGGTTGTCTGCACCACGACAATGGCATCCTGGGAGCTGCAGAATATGACGAAGCTGCCTATCGCAAGGTGGCTATCCTCAAACAATATGGTTTCAATGCTATCCGCTCTTCACATAACCCACTATCAGAGGCCATGCTGAAGGCGTGCGACGAATTGGGTATGTATGTGATGGATGAGCTTTGGGATATGTGGTACATCACCAAGACCGAGTTTGACTACTCAAAGGATTTTAACGACAACTATGTAGAGGATATACATCACTTCGTAATGAAAGACTTCAACCATCCCTCTGTCATCATGTACAGCATTGGCAACGAGGTGGGCGAACCTGCAGAAAACAAGGGTGTAGAATTGGCTAAAGAGATGATCGGCCGTTTGCACGAACTTGACAATTCACGTCCTGTGACTGCAGGCATCAACCTGATGATTATCGGCTTGACACGCATGGGGCAGAACATCTTTGCTCAGTCCAACTCTGCTGCCGGTCCTTCTGATGTAACCAGTGAAGAGTATAATAATTTGATGGCGCAATCGAGTGAGAGAATGCTACAGGCAGTGCTCATGCCTATGATTGATGAAGCTACCACTCCCGTGCTCGATGCTCTTGATATAGCAGGATACAATTACGCCAGCAAGCGTTATGAAATGGAAGGAACGTTACATCCTGACAGAATAGTGGTAGGCTCAGAGACCTTCCCCTACGCTTTGGCTGAAAACTGGACCATGGTGGAGAAGAAGCCTTACTTAATTGGCGATTTCATGTGGACTGCATGGGATTATATCGGTGAGATTGGCTTAGGTGCATGGTATTACACCGACGATCCTAACTTTGCCAACAAGACTTATCCTTGGAAACTGAATGGTGGTGGTGCCCTCGACCTGATAGGCAATCCTACTTCCGAGGCATTCCTGGCAAAAGCCATCTGGCAGAAAGACAACAAACCTTACCTGGCCGTCAGACCTATCCACAAGGAACAACTCATCAAGAGCATGTGGCGAGGCACCAACGGCATTCCATCATGGAGCTGGCAAGGTTGCGAGGGAATGCCTACCGTAGTAGAGGTGTTCACCAGTGCCCCTAAAGCAAAGCTGTATATCAACGACAAGCTGATTGGCGAGCAAGAAGTAAAGGACTATGTGGCTTCTTTCGACGTGACATACGAGCCAGGAACTTTGAAAGCCGTTACCGATGGAGGTGAGCAGATACTTACATCTGCCACAGGAAAGGCCTCTATCAGCATCGAGCCAGAGCCCCTTTATTCAATCGTCAATGGTCAATGGTCAACGGTCAATGATTACAAAGCCGGAGAAGTGGTTTTCGTCAACATCAACCTTGTGGGTGAGAATGGCATTGTAGAGTCTAAAGCCGATCGTAAGTTGAAAGTTACTGTTGAAGGTGGCGAGCTCCTGGGCTTCGGTAGTCAGCAACTAATTACCGAAGACTGCTTCACCACTGGTGAATATTCAACTTATTATGGCCAGTCGCAAGCCGCAGTCCGCTCCCTCACTCCTGGCACCGTGAAGATCCATGTCACAGGTGAAGATGTAGAGGCAAGTTATGAATTAAGCTTTAAATGATAATTACAAATGATTGATGTCATGAAAAGTAGATCTTGCTGTTTCCTATTATTGATTGCATTGGCTTTGGGGTACTCAACTTCAATGTATGCAACTGAATTTCCCAAGCCAAGCATCAAGGATATCTCGTTGTACCCACAACAGAACACCCATCGTAATCGCCTTGACTTGAGTGGCATCTGGAACTTCCAAGTTGACCCACAGGAGCAAGGAGAGGATGAAGGTTGGTTCAATGGTTTGCCTCAACCAACATCAATCGCAGTACCGGGAAGTTGGAACGACCAGTTAGAAAACCAACATAACTACTTAGGATGCTCTTGGTATGAAATTGAGACTTTCGTGCCATCAACATGGAAGAACGACCAAGAGATTGGCCTGCGTTTTGGTTCCGCAGTTTACATGGCTAAGGTTTGGCTTAATGGTCAGCCTCTGGGGCAGCATGAAGGCGGACACCTACCTTTTGCATTCTCCATAACTGACAAAGTTAAATGGAATGAGAAGAATCGTATTACTATCATGGTTGAAAACAAACAACAACCTGACCGTGTGCCAACAGGAGCCCTGGTTGATGGAGCCTTAGGTTCGCAGAATTACCCAAGTTCCAATTACGATTTTTTCCCTTTCAGCGGATTGCATCGTAGTGTTTGGCTCTATTCTGTTCCCAAGACAGCACATATTAATGACATTACCCTGACCACCACTTTCCACGGCTCAACTGGCATCATTCATGCTCAAATAGAAAAGGCTGGGAATGTGCAAACGGGTAGAGTTGTGGTGTCTGACAAAGCTGGCAAACAATTAGTCGTACCAGTGAAGTTCAGAGGGAATGAAGCCGCAGTAGATGTTGAGATTCTTAATGTAAAACTATGGAACCCAGATTCTCCCTTCTTATATGATGTGACGGTAGAACTCCTGAATGGCAACAATGCCGTTGATAGCTATATCTTGCAAACAGGAGTGCGCACCATCGAGGTAAAGGATGATGACATCTTACTGAATGGTAAGCCCATACATCTGCGTGGCTTTGGCAAGCATGAAGATTTCCCCATCTTTGGCAGAGGTGTTGTGCAACCAGTAATGATAAAAGATTTCAGCCTGATGAAATGGTTGGGTGCCAATTCATTTAGGACAAGCCATTACCCATACGATGAGTCCGTCTATGCCGAAGCCGACAAACAAGGCATATTAATCATCGATGAGATGCCTTCAGTAGGACTGGTGTTCTATGACCAACCAGAGGCTATCCAACGCAGGAAAGAGCTGTGCGATCAGATGTTGCAAGAGATGATTACTCGTGATAAGAACCATCCCTCAGTTATCATGTGGAGTGTTGCCAACGAGCCATCACCCAGAACATTAGGAGCCAATGTACTGGCAGGCACCAACGATGCTGCTGATCAGGAAAACCGCATAGCAAAAGAGTTTTTAGGCGATTTGCTGCATCAGGCCAAACGCCTTGACCCAAGCCGTTTGGCTACCTTTGTAGGCGTGATGGGTGGTCCTGCTCAATGGATGGAAGAATGTGATGTCATCGCCATCAATCGCTATTATGGATGGTACACCAGCATAGGCAATTTTGCGATGGCAGAGCGCTATTTCGGAGGCGAACTCGATAAGTTGCATAATGACTTAAAGAAACCCATAGTGTTAACAGAGTTTGGAGCCGATGCGATAGCTGGTAGCCACGCGACAGAAGATGAGATGTTTTCTGAGGAATATCAACAGAAGATGATTAATGCCTATTTAGACATAGCTAACACTAAATCTTATGTAAGTGGCATGATGATATGGGCTTTTGCCGACTTTAAAACAGCACAAGCCTTGATGCGAGTTAGGGCCATGAACCTCAAAGGGGTGTTTACACAAGACAGAAAGCCAAAGATGGCAGCTTGGCTTTTGAAGAAACGTTGGGTGGATGAGATACAAGGTAATTATTGATATATAGCGAAACGATTAAGCTGATTGAATATGAAGAAGATTCTATTATTAATTTTGCTATTCGGCACACTGAGCATGAGTGCGCAGAACAGACAGGAACTGTATCAGAACTTTCAGTATCCTCCTGAATCTGCCAAGATTCGTGTATGGTGGCATTGGATGAATGGCAATATCTCCAAAGACGGCATCCGCAAGGATCTCTACTGGATGAGGCGAGCTGGTATCGGAGGTTTCCAGAATTTCGACGGTGGTCTGGCCACTCCACAGTTGGTTGATAAACGCTTAGCCTATATGACCCCAGAATGGCAGGATGCCTTCAGCTTTACAGCTCAGTTGGCCGACTCTTTAGGTTTGGAGTTTGCCATCGCAAGTGCGCCTGGCTGGAGCGAAACAGGCGGACCGTGGGTGACTCCGAAAGATGGCATGAAGAAGCTGACTTGGCGAAGCATGGTCATTGATGGAGGTAAAAAAGGAAACTCTTTCAAAGGCAAGCTACCAGAGCCTTATAAGACAGTGGGTAACTTTATGAATGTGCCTATCAAAGAAGATGCTTCAGGAGCTATGATCGGACTCTTTTCCGACAATAGTCTGGCTGTGGAGGAATACTATGAGGACATTGCTGTGCTGGCTCTTCGATTACCCGAAACTGAGGCAGACCTACTCAAGCTGAATCCCAAAGTAACTTCATCAGGTGGCAGTTTCACCTTGGAGCAACTGGTAAACGATAATCTGGATGATGCCGAGGCATTACCTCGCAATGAGAACGATGATTATGCTTGGATTCAGTTTGAGTTTGCTGAGCCATTCACCCTAAGGGCAGTGAGCATGACCGATGACAATATTCAGGACACCTATAATCAGAGTTCAGGCAATGAAGGGAATAAGATCCTGGAAGCAAGCGATGATGGCATGAGTTTCCGCAAGATAGCTACTCTACAGCAGGGCAAGGCTGTGCGACACACCGTAAGTGTCCCGACCACATCTGCCCGATTCTTCCGCATGAAGTACCTTAACCCTAACAACATGACTCCTTCCGCCTCAGGTGGTGTAACAGTAACTCCTCTGAAGGAATCACATGTAGCAGAACTGAACCTCTACGCTACCCCACGAGTAAACTACTCTGAGGAGAAGACTGGTTTTGCAGCCGAAGGCTCATTGTTCAGGTTCCCTACTTTGGCTGATGAGGGGATGTTAAGCAAGGACGATGTGATTGACATCACAGCCCATGTTAGCAATGGTGAGCTCAACTGGAATGCTCCTGCCGGAAGATGGCAGGTAGTGCGCATAGGTTTCTCACTGACAGGCAAGCAAAACCATCCTGCTTCACCTGAGGCAACCGGCTTAGAGGTTGACAAGATGGACCGTTTAGCTGTGAGGAACTATTACGAGCATTACTTAGATATGTATAGGCATGCCTCTGGCGGAAAGATGGGGGCAGCAGGTGTTACATATATGCTGAACGACAGCTATGAGGCTGGTACACAGACATGGACACCGCAGATGATACAGGAGTTCCAGAAGCGTCGTGGATACAGTCTCATACCTTGGATGCCTGCCCTGTTGGGTTATGTAATCAACAGTGCTGATGAGACCGACCGCTTCTTGTGGGACTGGCGCAAGACTATCAGTGAGCTCATTGCTGAGAATCATTACGACCAGCTTACGGAGATTCTTCGCGAGCATGGCATGAAGGGACGTTACAGTGAGTCACATGAGTTGCGCAGGGTGTATGTGGTTGACGGAATGGATGTCAAACGCACCGCTCAGATTCCCATGTCGGCCTTCTGGGTCACGATGGGGGCATATAACCCCGACATCCGTGAGTCTGCATCTGTCGCTCATGTCTATGGACAGAACATTGCTGCAGCCGAATCGTTCACGGCTGTCGGCATCGGCAGCGCCTGGGATTTCTACCCTGCCAAGTTGAAGATTGCTGCAGACAATGAGCTGGCTAATGGTTTGAACCGCTTTGTGATTCATACCTCTCCACACCAGCCTGTGGATGACAAGCAGCCAGGAGTGAGCCTCTCCATCTTTGGTCAGTGGTTTGACCGTCATGACACATGGGCTGAGTATGCACGTCCGTGGACAGACTACCTGGCTCGCAGTTCTTATATGCTCCAGCTAGGCAAGTTTGTCGCAGATGTTGCTTATTACTATGGAGAGGACAACAATATTACCTATCTATTTGCTGACAAAGGCCCAGATGTTCCAGAAGGCTATGCCTACGATTTCATCAATGCTGACGCATTGCTCCATCAGATGAGTGTACAGAATGGACAGATAGTTACTTATAGTGAGATGAGATACAGGTTGCTTTACTTGGATGCCAATGCTAATAACATGTCATTGCCAGTCTTACGCAAGATTGCCGATTTCGCCAAGGCTGGCGGCATTATCTGCGGCACCAAGCCGTCAGCAATATCAGGCCTCAGTGACGACAAGACTGAGTTCGATCAGCTGGTAAAAGAGGTTTGGGAGAGCGGAAAAAGCAATGTGTTCACTGGCTTGTCAGTACAGCAGGCGTTAACCATGCTGGGTGTTCAGCCCGACTTCACCACTCCCGATTCCGACTTACGCTATGTGCATCGCCAGCTTTCGGATGGTGATATTTACTGGGTGAACAATCCCACCGATGAGAACCATGCCGCCACTGTTTCATTCCGCACCACAGGCAAGAAGCCACAGCTGTGGCATCCTGTATCAGGCAAGGTGGAGGATGTATCATACCAGATAGCTGATGGCCGCACAGCTGTCTATCTGAATCTGGTGCCTCAAGATGCCGTGTTTATCGTGTTCGTCGAGGATGCTGTGCTGGAGTCAACCCTCCTCCCCTCCTACCATGAAAGTCCGTTTGCCACCTTCAACGACTCTTGGATACTGAGTTTCAAGTCTAAATACGGGAAGTCCCCAACCAGGGCTACCATGAGGAATCTGTTCTCACTATCTGAGTCACAAGCGGCAGATATAAAGTATTTCTCTGGTACAACTACCTATGCCAATACTTTATCACTAACTAAGAAACAGCTCAAGGATACGGGACGTTTGATACTGAAACTTGGCGATGTAAGGAACTTGGCAGAAGTAGTGGTGAATGGGAAATCACTGGGAATGGTCTGGAAGAGACCATACGAGGTAGATATCACTGATGCCATAGCCGTTGGCAACAATGTGGTTGAGGTGAAGATTGTCAACACTTGGGTGAACCGTCTGATTGGGGATGCCCAGCCGGAGGTGACCGAGAAGACTACCTACACCACGGTGCCTTATTACTACAATGCCTTCTCTCCTCTCCAGCCTTCAGGTTTGATAGGTCCTGTGGAGATAGTGAGCAGAAAGTTAAAATGAGCCGGACAGAGCGGCATGCCGTCATAGAGTGATGTCGTAATATACATACAACAAGCGTGGAACTCGGCTGAGCCCCACGCTTGTTTATTTCCAGTATGAGCTAGATTACATCTGGTGCAGCTTCTTGATAGTCTCTGCCAGCTTCTTCATAGCAAAGCGGGGAGCTATGCGCACCAGCCAGTCCATCTGTTTGCAGTCCTTGCCAATGATAATCTTCCACTTACCAGCCTCCATGCCACTGACAATGGTCTCTGCAGCCTCACTTGGCAGGGTCAGCTTGGCTTTGGCTTTCTTAAAATCTTCTTCCGAATAGTTTGACACACTCTTGGCGTTCTTCACTCCTGAGTGAACCTGAATATCTGTTGCCACAGCTCCGGGGAACACCTCGCTCACCTCCACATGGGTATCCATCAGCTCGGTCATGAGTCCTTCAGTCAATGCCCTCACCGCTGCTTTTGATGCGCCATAGAAGGTCTGTCCAGGCACGGGAGCGAAGGCTCCCATACTTGACACATTGACAATGTGTGCCTGCGGACGGGTAACTAAATGTGGCAAGAATGCCTTTACCATATATAGTGTACCATAGAAGTTGATATTCATCACACGTTCAATGGTGCGATACTCCATCTTGCTGACAGGCACGAAGTCTTGTATAATACCTGCGTTGTTGATAATACCGTCAACGGCTCCAAACAACTTCACCGCCTCTACGGCAGTTTGCTTTACTGCCTCCCGATTGGTGATATCCAACTGCATCAGTTCCATGTCAGCACCTTTGTCACCAGCCAACTCCTTCGTTCGCTTCAGTCCCTCCATGTTGATGTCAAGACCAATCACTTTTGCCCCCTTGTTCAACAAGTTCAGGCTGATCTCTCTTCCCATGCCGTTACCTGCACCGGTAACCACGATTACTTTTCCTGCTACTTTCATAATATCTTTCTATTTAATTGACTTTGCAAAGTTCGTGAGTTTCAGTCAAATGATACAGCTCAAAAAGTTACCGGTTTTGTCCTAAAGGTGATTAGATGCACATTCAGTTGCTCTTATAATCTTTGGTTTTTCCTTTTGCCGTTTAAAGAAATAGTATTATCTTTGCGGAGATACGTATTTTTTAGCTAAGCTATAAAGAGAATCGAACCCCAGTAAAAAGAGCTATGGAAAAAGAAATGAAATTGACAGAGTTCCAGTTTGACATGTTGCCTTCAGGCAAACGGAGACTGGTATTAGAGAACTTGGTGCTTTTTGATGACAACCTTGACTCTACCGAAGACCTTGAGATAGGTGATCATGTTAACGAACAGCAATTACCCCTCAAGCTCATGTTCCCCCTTGTCTTGATCTGCTATAAAGGTGAGATTACTCTACAAATGAACTTAGAGGAGATTAAACTGGCAAGCAATGATGTACTGATTATGGTTCCTGGCACCATAGGCGGGCATATTGACGTGTCAAAAGACTGCCGTATGGCCATCATGGCTATACCCGAAGATGCGTTCCCACTCCTGATGAAGATGGAGCACTCACTGAAGTTCCGCGAACACATGGGGCGTCCCCTGCTATTTCATTACACTGAAGCCGAGATGTCGCATCTTATCATGTTATACAGGATGATGCGTTCGGTGGTAAGATTGCAACTGCCCTATAGCAAGGAAATTTTGATGAACTATATGGAGGTGATGGCTTACTTTACCATCACCAAGTTTGAGAATCTTGCCAGGGAAGATAAAAAGATGCAACGTGGCGAGATGCTCTTCCACCAGTTCATGGACGAGGTAAGGCGTAACTATACTACAGAAAGACAGCTTGCCTTTTATGCTGATAAGCTTTGCATCACCACAAAGTATCTCTCCAGGATAGTGAAGCAATTCAGCGGTCGCCAACCTGGAGACTGGATTCGCGATTATGTGATCTTGGAGTCAAAGGCTTTGCTTCGCCAAAACGATATGACCGTTCAGCAGATCAGTGACCTGCTGAACTTCCCTAACCCCTCCTTCTTTGGCAAATACTTCAAGGCAGAGGTTGGTTGCTCTCCGCATCAGTACCAGTTACAAAGGTTCGAAAACGGATAAGCGAATAGCTAAGAAGAACTACTACTTCAGATTCTTGGTTTTTACCTCTACCCACTTCTTATCGGTATAGAGCAACGATTTGGAGCTCTTAAATACCTTGGCGGCTTTCTTGCTATGCTTGAACTGCCAGTCGAGCCAAGCCACACCAGCCTGGCCAAACGAGCCTCCGTTCTTCTCCCTGAAGGTACCTCCGTGGGCATCGCCTGGGATCTCCCTCACGGCAAACACCACAGGAACACCACTCTTGATGTTGTCATAATCCATCGCTGAGTTAGGACGGGCAGGATCGGTATCACCCACGAAATAAGCTATGGGGATAGGCAGGTTGATGAGCATCTCCTTCAAAGCCGGACTGATACCCATCATACTACTACGTGTAGGGTCGGCATTATCCGCCATCGCTCCCAGTCCGCTGTTCCAAAGACCCAACAAAGAGACACGGGGGTCGCCTGAGAGCTTCAAAGCCTGCACACCTCCGCACGACTGACCGAACAGGGCTATATGATCGGTATCCACCTTCTGGTAGTAGTTGCTCCCTGGTCGCTGGTTCTCACTGATAATCCAGTCTAAGCCTGCCTTCATATCTTCCTCGGTGGTGACTCCCATGGCGGCACGTACACCCTCTGGCACAGGCTCACCCGTAGCAATCACGATATAGCCGTGAGAGGCAATCTCTGTCCAGAATGGACGGAAAGAATCGCCATCATCATCGCACCCGGGACCCGACATCAGCACCACAGGAAGCTTGTCTTTCTTGGGGAAGGCACTCAGGTCAACAGGATGATAGATGGTATGATCCTCCAACGTAGGGTCCACCTCCATCACCACAGGGTACTTGCCCGTCGGATCCATCCATTTATCGGGCTTCGGACGGTTATTAAAGTACTCCTTCAACTGCTCTTGGGTAAATGTCTGGGCTGCCCCCTGTGCTTTTACGGTTTGGGGGAACAGCATACCCAAAGCTGTTAAGCACATAGCTATTGAGCTCACTTTCATAAGGTAAAGATTCATAGTTTTCATAATCATCAATTTTATTCTTGCTACAAAGATAAGAAAAAGAAAGAAAATAACTAACTTTGCAATCATAAAAAAGGAAGCAAGAGGATGGAGAAGCTTTGGAACAACAACTATAAGAAAGTAATGGTGGCAAACTTCACGATGCAGTTTGCGTTCTACCTGCTCACGCCTCTGCTGCCTCTATACCTGAGCGAATCGTTTGGTTCCACAAAGGACATGATAGGCTTGGTGCTGAGTGGCTACACCATCACAGCCCTGTTGTTCCGTCCTTTCAGCGGCTATGTGGTGGACAGTTTTCCCCGCAAGAAAGTATTGCTGGTCTGCCTGTCACTATATTTCATCCTCTTCGGTGGCTATCTGTTAGCCAGCTCACTGCTGATGTTCGCCATCTTGCGCACCCTACACGGAGGACCCTATGGAGCATCCACCGTAGCTAACAATACCGTTGCCATTGATGTGCTACCCTCAAGTCGAAGGAACGAGGGCATCGGTTATTATGGATTAAGCAATAACCTCGCTATGGCCATTGCCCCCACCATCAGCGTGTTCGTATATAAGTATGTGCACAATTTCGATGTGCTGTTCTGGTTGGCATTCATAGTAGCAGGCATCGGACTGTGGGTGGACTATACGGTGAAGCTTCCTGAGAAGCAGCTGATGAAGGACAAGAAAGCCATCTCGTTCGACAGGTTCTTGTTATTAAAAGGATGGATGATTGGCTTGAACATCGCTTTCTTTGGCTTCTGCTATGGAGTGCTGAGCAACTACCTCGCTATCTATGGCAAGGAGGTGATGGGCATCACCAGCGGTACCGGCACTTATTTCCTGCTTCTGAGCATCGGCTTGATTGTATCGCGATTGCAAGGTGCCAAGTCGCTTCGTGAAGGAAGGCTGACCCGCAATGCGGGAGAGGGCATCATTCTCTCCACCATCGGCTATACGCTCTTCATCGCTATGCCGAATATGATAGGCTACTACGGCTCTGCCATCCTCATTGGTTTGGGCAATGGTCACATGTGGCCTGCTATGCAGAATATGATTATCAATGTGGCACAGAATAACGAGCGAGGCACTGCCAATTCTACCCTACTCACCTCGTGGGACTTGGGTGTGGGTTTAGGCATCCTGGCAGGAGGCACGATAGCCGAGTTTGGAGGCTATGCGTCTGCTTTCTGGACGATGGCGGCTATACATGTGGTGGGCTTTGGCTTGTATTTCTTGGCAACAAAGCAGTTCTTCCTGCAGCGCAAGAGAACGGCATCGTTTACTTAATTGCTATAAACATCAAAATGATATAGATATGAAGAAATGGATTCTGACAACAATGCTGACCTTAACGGCATACGGCATGGCAAATGCCCAACTGATGAACCAAGCAAAGGACATGAGCCGTGGTTACGTGGATATGACTGCCACCTATTTCTTTGCCGACAGACTGACACAGTTTGATACTGCCAACGGTGAGGGTAAGGTGCAATGGGCCCGCTATAGCTTGGAGCCCCGACAGGCTTTCAATACCAATACGGTGGTGGCAGACAAGCTGCAGATGAAAGACTTTCCCGACACAGGCTATGAGAACGACCCACAGTTCCGCTTCAAGGTGGATTTCATCTCCGATCGTACCGTCAGGGTGCGTATGCTCACCTCGTTGGTGGCACCCAAGGATGTGGAAGAGATCATGCTGAGCCCGCAGTTTATGAAGGACAATCCGCATGTGACCTGGATTTGCACCGAGAATGAGCAAGCCATCACCTATACCAGCACGAAGGGCTCGCTCACCATCGAGAAGCATCCTTGGCGATTGGTGCTTAAAGATGCCAATGGCAAGGTGCTGACGCAGACCTGGACCAACGATGACAACTGGGTGAGCCAGGTGAAGCTCTTACCTTTTGGCTTTAAGAAGAGCGGTACCGACAACTCGCGTATGCTCAACCCCGTGTTCAGTCTCAAGACCGGCGAACGCATCTATGGATGTGGCGAGTCGCCCACAGGCCTGAACAAGGCTGGGCAGAAGGTGCACCTGTTTGTTACCGACCCACAAGGTCCTGAGACCGACGAGATGTACAAGCCCGTGCCGTTCTATTTCTCCAACCGTGGCTACGGCATGTTCATGCACACCTCAGCCCCTGTTACCTGCGACTTCGGTGCCACTTATGTAGGAGCCACCAAGCTGTTCATGGCAGACGAAGCCGTCGATTTCTTCTTCTTTATAGGCAACCCTGCTGAGATACTGAACGAATATACCAACTTAGTGGGCAAGACACCCATGCCACCCCTGTGGAGCTTTGGCACCTGGATGAGCCGCATCACCTACCTGAGCGACAAAGATGCCTACGGCATAGCCAAGAACCTGCGTGATAACCGCATACCTGCCGATGTGATTCACCTTGATACAGGTTGGTTTGGCGTTGATTGGCAATGCGACTATAAGTTTGCCGAGGATCGCTTCGACAATCCACAGCAAATGGTGAAGAACCTGTTGGACGACGGTTTCCACATCAGCCTGTGGCAACTGCCCTACTTCACCCAGCACAATGTGTTCTACAACGAACTGATTGAGAAGAATTTGGTGGTACGCAATGCCGATGGTTCTCTTCCCTACGAGGATGCTTGCCTGGACTTTACCAACCCCGAAGCCGTGAAGTGGTACCAAGGTCACTTGCGTAACCTGCTCGACATGGGTGTGGGTGCCATCAAGGTGGATTTTGGCGAGGGGGCTCCCTACGATGGATTCTACCACAACGGCCGTGGTGGCTTGTATGAGCACAACCTATACCCTGTGCGTTATAACAAGGCGGTATGGGATGTAACCAAAGATGTGCAGAAAGACGGTGCGGTGATTTGGGCACGCTCGGCTTGGGCTGGCTCACAACGCTACCCGCTCCATTGGGGTGGCGATGCAGCCAACACCAACGAGGCAATGCTCTCTACCCTGCATGCCGGCATGAGCTTCGGTCTCTCTGGCTTCCCCTTCTGGAGCCATGACATCGGTGGCTTTGTACAGTCAACATCCGAGGATCTCTATCGCCGTTGGTTGCCATTCGGCTTCCTCACCTCCCATACTCGCAGTCATGGGGCACCTCCTACCGAGCCCTGGCTCTATAACCAGGAGTTTACCGACTATTACCGTGCCAATGCCGAGATGAAATACGCCCTGATGCCTTACATCGTTGAGCAGGCAAAGGTATGTACAGAGACAGGCTTACCGATGGTAAGGGCTATGTTCATTGAATATCCTGACGACCCGGTGGCTTGGATGGTGGAAGACCAGTACCTGTTTGGCAAGGACATCCTGATGGCACCTATCTTCGACACACCGCAGGAGTTTGTGGATCCTAAGAATAACTATAACAATTCTGACCATCGCCCCACCACTGGTTTGCGCCACTGGACACGCAAGGTCTATCTGCCTGGAGGTGCTTGGGTGGATTATCAGACGGGCAAAGTCTATCAGGCAGGGTGGCACGACATCACTACTGACAAATTAGAGGCAGTGATATTGGTTAGAAAGGGTGCAACCATCCCTACCGCCAAGGTGGCACAGAGCACCAAGGACATCGACTGGAAGAGCGTGAAGAATGTAAAATATTGATACAAACATGGGAGCTTGGTTTAGCAAGATAGTAGAGCTTATAGACAAGGTGTGGGAGTGGCTCATCAAGTTTATCACTTTCGGCATCTGGCAAGACAGCGTATATGAGCGGCTGTCGCTCAGAAACGCGGTGGCGTATATCACGCGCGTGATTTACATTCTGGTGGACCGCTTCACCACCGATAAGATTAGCAACAAGGCTGCGGCACTGACTTATAGCACCTTGCTCTCTA
Source organism: Bacteroidaceae bacterium (assembly GCA_017649485.1). Lineage (GTDB taxonomy): Bacteria > Bacteroidota > Bacteroidia > Bacteroidales > Bacteroidaceae > Bacteroides. The sequence continues at coordinate 33,538 of JAGCGS010000063.1, forward strand.
TCGTGCCCATCCTCGCTATTCTGTTTGGCATCGCACGCGGTTTCGGCTTCGACAACCTGCTGCAACAGCAGGTGGAGAATGGGTTGGGAGGAGCCACAGAAGCCACAAAGTATATCTTCCAGTTTGTAGAGTCGTATCTCTCGCAGACCACCGGAGGCGTGTTCTTGGGCGTAGGTCTGATTGCCTTGCTGTGGACATTCATCAGCTTGGTGAACAACATGGAGAGCATCTTTAACGATATCTGGTATGTAAAGAAAGACCGCACGCCCTATCGCAAGGTGACCGACTATTTCTCGATGCTGATTCTGATGCCCATCCTCATTATCATCAGCGGTGGTCTGAGCATCTTCATGAGTACGTTGTTCAGCAAGATAGAGGGCTATGCGCTGTTGGCTCCTATGGTGAGATTCCTCATTCGCCTAGTGCCATACGTATTGAGCTGGCTCATGTTCACCGCCCTATACATCTTCATGCCCAACACAAAGGTAAAGTTCCTCTATGCCCTGATAGCGGGTGTCTTGGCAGGCACCATGTTCCAGGCATTCCAGTACCTGTATATCAGCGGTCAGGTATGGGTATCTCGTTACAACGCCATCTATGGTAGTTTTGCGGCTTTGCCTTTATTCCTATTGTGGATGCAGGTATCTTGGACGATTTGCATCTTAGGTGCCCAGCTGACGCATGTGATGCAGAACTTCAAGCGTTACGACAACTATAAGGAGGTGAACAACGCCTCGTATGAATACCGCAACTACCTGGCTGTGGTGCTGATGTCTATGATTTGCAAGCAGTATGCCCAGGGTGACGACAAGCCTTATTCTGCCCGTCAGCTCTCTAACAAGTGCCACATACCTATCCAGCTGACGCAGACGGTGCTGAATGAGCTTACGGAAGCCGAGCTGTTGATTATGAATTCAACTGACAAAAGCCAGGAGGAGATCTACCTGCCCGCATCGGGTTGTGTGGATATCACATTGGCAGAAACGATAGACCGCCTTAGCACCAAGGGCTTTGGCTTCAAGGATTTCAAGGTGGACTGGCAGGAGCAGTTCAAGACGCATTACGATCAGTTAGAGCAGGCTCGCCTGGCATTCAGGCAGACGGGCGATATTCAGGTAAAAGATTTGTAGTATTTGGTTATTTCCAGAATTTGTAGTAATTTCGCAGCCTAGAAACAGTTGGTCGGCTTGTCGCGTGCATCTTCATGATACAGGAGGAAAGTCCGGGCAACACAGAGCATTCCACTTCTTAATGGGAAGCAGTCCGTGAGGGTTGAGTAAAGCAGAAGAAAACAACCGCCTCTCTCGGGAGGTAAGGGTGAGAAGGTGGGGTAAGAGCCCACCAGCCTTGCGGTGACGTAAGGGCTGTGCTACTTGGAAGTTGAAAGGTCATGTAAACTGGCGCTATAAGGGCTGCTCGTCCAATGCCAGAGGGTGGACCGATAAAGCCTGCTGGTGACAGCTGGCTCAGATAAATGACAGGCACCTTGCCTACCAAGGAACAGAACCCGGCTTACAGACCAACTGTTTTTTTTATTACTCCTTAGATTTTGTTATTTCTCGGCAGATTATTTGCATTACCGCACACCAAACATCCGCCATGAATTGTTCTATTGGTGCCATTCGCCATGTTCAGATTTGCCCTCTATTTGCAATATCCCAAATAGAGCATTTATGCATCACTCAAAATAAACCAAATGCCAGCGAATAAACATTCTGCATATTCATGCATTGCTGTCCTGTTCAGATGTAATGTTCGTGCATACCGTTCGTGCATATTGTTCGTGCATATTGTTCGTGCATATTGTTCGTTCGGATTTGCAATCCGAACGGGCTGAATATGAGCATTTTTAATGCGGGAAAAATATTATCAGGGAAGATATATTATCGGATTGCAAATCCTTATATTCAATGCGTCCGGATTACAAATCCGAACGAACGGGGGGGGAATGCCGAGCATGAGCGATTTATCTAAATCCGTCGTGCATACAACGAAGACCATCACTACCAGCAGGGTGATGATGAAACGAAGGGGGAATATGTTTCTTTACAAGCGTAAGAAGAGCAGGGGGTGGCAACTTGCGCCGTTATTGGCTGTTAGTAGCATCATATTGCCCATTTGCATGCTTGTCGTTCCAAGTTACAAATATACGAAAAAAAGTAGGGAAATTTTTGCCTGTCAGTCATTATTTTACGATAACCTGTCGGATACGGCAAAGGCGAAGCTCGTGCGATATGAAATTAAAAAAAAGTCGTCGAAATTATTATTTCTCGGTCTGTTGCCTGGTCGCCCGACTGAAACTGTTGCATATGCGTAGTGGTTTATAGCACCCCCACTACCTACCGCAACCGTTTCCCGCCATCCGGGCGATCAATGGTTCATGTACAAAGTTATCAAAAGCTGCCCAAAAGCTACAAAAGGGTATCAAAGAGTACCAATGGGTACAGTAACTATTTTGCGATGTTGTAACTTTGCATCGTCATCCTGGATGATAATGCTTGCTATGGCCAAGGGAAGACGTTCCCAAGACCTGTCGCAGTATCTCCCACGACTGACGGGAAGCATTCCAATAGGTG
>JAGCGS010000064.1 GCA_017649485.1 Bacteroidaceae bacterium
ACCCTTTATAGAATTTTATATATTTTAATATATAAAATTTAAAATTGACCATTTACCCCTCTTTTTCACCCTTTTCAAGACAAAAAGATACAAATGTCAAAAGTGAGTAAGTGAGTAAGTGGGTAACCTCCCACCTCAGTTGCCTATAGAGACAGGACAGCAAGCTTGTCTGTAGTTTGACATTACCCCACTGCCCGTCGGGGATTTGAAAAAATGCTGTTTGGTGGTTGCTGACCACCTGCCATTGACCATGCGGATGAATTACCCCGTTCAGTCGGATTTGTAATCCGACTGAACTGAATATCAGGATTTTTAATCCGAAAAATATTTTTATCGCATTGCAAATGCTCATATTCAATCCGTTCGGATTACAAATCCGAACGAACGGTGCCGAACGAACGGTGTCGAAAATATATTTTATCGCATTGCAAATGCTCATATTCAATCCGTTCGGATTACAAATCCGAACGAACGGTGCCGAACGAACGGTGTCGAAAATATATTTTATCGCATTGCAAATGTTCATATTCAATCCGAACGAACAGATTTATTTGTAAAAATTTCCCCCCAAATGTTTGGTGGTTTCGGGAAAAAATTGTAACTTTGCAACAAAGTTGCAAAAACCCGATGGAAAGTCGCGAATTTCGCATCAGTATGCAGCTTCTATAGCCCCAAGGAAATCGACTCAAGGAAGTGGCCAGATCCAAACTTTTTCAATTTCATTTTAATTATGGCAGTTCAAAAGATTGCATTGGGGATTAATCTCCGAAAGAACAAGATTAGGGGTAATGCTGGTTTTGGTAAGTATTATCCGGAAGTGGACCGTCAGGCTACGCTGAGCCTGCGTGGATTCGCTCAGCACATGGTGGATCATGGCTCCCGCTGGAACCGTGGCGACTTGGAGAGCGTGTTGTATCAGATTACCGAATGTTTGCCCGAGTTGGTGGCACAGGGCGTACCCGTGCAGCTGGGTAACCTGGGCATCTTCTACCCAACGGCTCAGTCCGTGAAGGGTGCCGGTGTGGCAAGCGTTGAGGAGATGGAGGGTCTGAACCCCAACACCTTGATTAAGGGCATCCGCATCCGATTCAAGCCAGATGCTTCGAAGCAGGACAACCTGTGCGGTCCCGCCTTCAAGGAGGCTTGCAGCCTGGAGTTGCGCAATATCGTGGATACCGAGACGGTGACCGTGGGTGGCAAGCAGCGCACCGTGCAGACGCTGATACCTATCGCAACCGCAGTGGCGCAGCTGCATGCAGGTACTTCCGTGGTGAACCCTGGCACAGGCGGCAACACTGGCGGCTCAGGCAACGGCGGTGGCGACAACGGCGGCGGTGACGGCGGCGGTGGCGACTTGGATATTTGATATTATTGAAGATTGAAGATTGAAGATTATTCCGCATTACAAATGCTCATATTCAATCCGTTCGGATTGCAAAATCGCGAGTAAGCGAGAGCAGAGTCAAGCTTGCTTGAACTATGCCGAGCGTGAGCGATTTATTTAAATCCGAACGAACGGAGTTGCCGAACGAACGGTGCCGATATAGTTCAGTCGGATTTTAAATCCGACTGGACTGAATATAAGGATTTTTAATCCGAAATAATATTTTATCGCATTGCAAATGCTTATATTCGATGCGGTCGGATTACAAATCCGACCGAACGGATGAGAACGGATAAATCGTCAATCGTCAATAGTAAATAACCCTTTTAAACCTAAACTAAGACTATGAAGAATAAAGAAATCTGGAAGGCGGTGATTCAGTTCGCCATATCGATACTGACAGCTGCATTGACTGCAATAAGCACAACGAGCTGTATGGGTCACGGACCTATCTACCTGTAATCGTTTTATTGGTTTCCGCTAAAGCGTGATTTTGCGACTAATCATCATCCGCAATGCCGATAGACAGGCATTGCGGATTCTATTTATTGCTCAGCTTGCAATAGTGACTTCTTTTGTCATCAAAAGGATATAGCAATGGGGCTTGCCCCATTGTTGTTGCCACTTCACTACTGACCTCACAAGGGGTCAAGACCCCTTGCTATGTCCTCTGACTTGCCCCTTGCTATGTCCTCTGACTCGCTCCTTGCTATGTCCTCTGACTCTTCCTTTAATGATGGCGTGCATAAAAAGTACTGGCTGCACCTGGATTCACATCCCAGTACAGCCAGATTTCTGTATTAATAATTAGCCTATAGCTTTTCTTTACTTCAACTCCTTGATACGGATATTGCGGAACTGAACCGGTGAACCGTGACCAAGGAAACCAATGTGACCCTTTTTGTTGAACAAGCCTGGGTGCTCCTGCTTGTCGGCAGTGCCGTTCTTGGTAGCCTCACGGATGTTACCCTCGTTGATGACTTGTCCGTTTACCGTTACACGGATGTAATCGCCCTTTGCATAGATCTCTTCCTCGTTCCACTGACCTGCAGGCTTGAAAGCACTGTGGTGATCAGGCTTGGCAGGGATGATGCCATACACGGAACCATGATGCTGGAGCGGAGTGATGTAACTGTAGGTAGGATGCTCGCAGTCGAGAATCTGGATTTCCATGCCTACGTAGGCAGCATCGCCCTCCATAGGGGTGCGGATGCCCACGCCATTGTTGGCACCAGGAGTCAGCTTGAACTCAAAGCGATAGATGAAGTCGGCATATTCGTCAACGGTATAGAGGTTGCCACCAAATGACTTGCTTGGGTTCATGCTGATGGTTCCATTCTCGATGGTATAGTCAACGGTATTGCCAGTCCACTGATACATATTCGTACCGTCGAAGAGTACCTTGAATCCCTCTTTCTTCTCCTGCTCGCTGAGCTGGAAAGGCTCAGCACGTTTCAGTTCCTTTACATAGATATTGCGGAACCAAACCTTGCTGCCATGAGCCTGCAGTTCCAACTGCTCGATGGGGAAGATGGGCTGTGAACGATCCCAGTAGTTTTCAAGGATGATATCATCCACTACCAAGACACCGTTTAGCTTCACGGTAACACGGTCGCCCACCATCTTGATGTAGAATGAGTTCCACTCGCCCAATGGGTTATCTGCCACCACCAGCGGGATGTCCTGATTCTTCTTGTTGTTATACAAGCCGCCAGAACCTACCTGGGCACCTACATCTACACGGGCAGTATCCCAGATCTGAACCTGTGGCGAACCACGCAGGTAGATGCCGGCATCTGGCTCAGCACCATTAGGATCGAGCTTCCAATCCACCAACATCTCGAAGTCGCCATACTGCTTCTCTGTGCAGAGATTATCGTAGCCTGTGCCCACGTATGCCAATGAGCCATCCTCCACAATCCAGTCCTTACGCATCTGCTCGTCAGCCTTGATCTGCTCTTTTGCCAGTTGCGCAGGCTTCATCTTGCTTCGCTTGATGGGGTCTTCCACCAGACCCTTCCAACCGGTAAGGTCCTTGCCGTTGAAGATGCTTACGAAGCCTTGTTCGCCGGCAGGGTTCTCCTCAAGGTATTTCTTGATGTTCTGCTTGAAATAGTCGGCATCGCCACCACTGAGCACTTCCACAACCTTATTCAGCAGGGCACGGGTATTGGCACCGTTGTATTCAGGATGAGCCACGGCAATGTCCATCACAGCTGTTGCCGCTGTTTGCTGCAAAGCGGGGTTGTTGATATAGTCGCCTGCCATCATCATGCCTAAGAAGGTGCCTGTCTTATCCACCTTTTCCAGAATCTTGATGCGTTGCTTGTCAGTCTTTGCCAGTTCCATAGCCTGACGCAGCAACTGCAGCTGGTTCTCGCCTGTGAGGCTCTCTGACGAGCCCAGGTCAATATAGCGATTGAGTGCTTGCTCGAACTGCTCCCCTGTTGCGTTACGTGCGATGTTATAGAGGAAAGGTGCTGCCTCGATGCCATCCCAGGTCATGAGGGCTTGGAAAGCTGACTGACCATTGACAGACTGCGTATTCCCAGCCAAAGCGTTGATGATGAGTTGCAGGGCTGAGGGGTCGCCTGTAGCAGCCAGGACAGGGTAATACAGATAGCCCTTACCTGTACCGGCTTGGTTCATACGCTGACTGATTGCCTGTACCTGCTGTGCAGGTGTCTGACCTGCCAGGGTAGCCGTGATGGCTTGCTGCATAGCAGGGTAAGCCTCTGCCGGAGCTTCTTCCAGTAAGCCACACATTTTCACGAAATCTTGTGGGCTTACCAAATCCTTTAATGCCTTGTAAGCAGCTGTCTTTACGTTGGCATCGGCATTGTCGGTCAGTGCCAGAACAGAGCCTAAGTTTACAGTGGCTTTGCGGCCTGCTAAAAGTTCAATGGCAGCTACCTTGCCAGCAGGACTCGCATTGCCTATGACCTTAGCCACATCGCTATTGATCTTGCCATTATAGGATGCCAATGCAGCTTGTGCCAATGCCACATACTTGCTATCGTTTTTGCTTAGCAATGACGCAATGACAGGGATGGATGAACTGTCGCCAATATTACGCAAGGCACCAACAGCAGCTTCCACAATGTCAAAATTGCCACTTGTATTTACGAAATTGTGGAGGATATTTAGTGTTGGGTTATCCCAACGTGCTTCGGATGTTCGCACCATTTCTCGCTTTTCAGCACTGGCATTGGCCTCGGAAGCCAAGAAGTTCAGGATGTCTGCCTGCACATCGGGCTTAGCCTTCAGCAGGGTTTTCACCAAAGTATTATAGAAATTCTTATCAGCTTTGCTGGATACGGCATACAGCAGTGCATTTCGATAAGCCGGATTGTTGTCCTTCAGTGCGTCAAGTACCGTCTTCTGTGCATCCTTGGCAGGAAGCATATTCAATACCTGCAGCATGGCCTGGATACGGTCTTGCTGTTTGCCACTCTTCAATGCTGCCTTTGCGTTACGCTGAGCAGTAGCCAAAGGTGGGGTTGTTGCTTCTGCCATAGCGTAAGAACGGTTTAACATGCTGGCTTGGTTCTCCAAAAAAGCTTTTACGGTAGCATTGGAAGCCTGTGATGCAGCTTTGTTAAGTGCTGATAAAACCACAGCTTTCTGTGCTTCACGGCCTGGCGCACTGACAAAAGCTGTCAGTCCACTCAGCGCATATTCCACCTGGGCATTGCTGCCCTGTCCCGGGGCTTTAAGCATCTGTGTGAGGGTAAGCACTGCCTCTTCACCACTTTCAGCCAGGTCGTTCATCAGACTATTGAATGTCTCTTGGTTCTGTGCAGGCATCTGAGCCAACACATCGGCTGCTACCGTCTTTGCCGTTCGGTTGGCAGGACCTTGGGCAAACAACATGCTACCTACCAAGAGTGTAACTATTAATAATATATTTTTCTTCATAATCATCAATCTTCAATGTTCAATGTTTAATGGTCAATCTTCAATTTTCAATCTTCAATCTTCAATTTTCAATCTTCAAATCTTCCATTCCCCACGCATCGGCTGGTTAATCAGTCGGTTTGCCGCATCGTCATTGATAAACTGCAGCTTCACTGGGTCGAACTCCAACGTGCGGTTCAGTCTGAGGGCACAAGCACCCATATTCACGATGGTAGCTGAGCGGAAGCCTTTGGTTTCATTCAAGGCGAAAGGCTTGCGAGTGCGTACACTTTCCATAAAGTCGGTTACCTGAGGCTCTGGGTCAGGGTAATCAGCAAGCTTCTTTTCCCAATCTGGGATGTCGCATACGAAATTCTTGTACACATTGCCATTAGGGCCTGCTATGTAAGGCGTATTGGGGTTGCCATAGTCGCCGCCCCACAACACAATCTGACAACCGTCAGCATAAGTGTAGGTGATACTTCTCCAAGTACCAACAGCGTCAGGATGTTGCTGAGGAGCATCTACTTCCACCTTAACAGGGCTGGTATCGTCTTTACCCAAGATATATTGTACAGGATCAATATAGTGCTGCCCCATGTCGCCCAAGCCACCTGCATCGTAGTCCCAGTAGCCACGGAATGTTTGATGTACACGATGCGGATTATAAGGTTTCTCGGGAGCAGGACCAAGCCATAGGTCGTAGTCAAGCTCCGCAGGTATTGGCATAGGCTCCAGATCTTCCTTGCCTACCCAGTAGAACTTCCAGTCGAAGCCGGTATATTTGCTGATAGTAACCTTCAGTGGCCAACCGAGCAAGCCGCTTTGTACTAACTTCTTCAATGGCTTTACAGGGGTTCCCAAACCATAGAACTGGTCAGTAAAGCGGAACCAAGTGTTCAAGCGGAACATACGTCCGAACTGATGCACGGTTTCCACCACACGCTTACCTTCGCCGATGGTGCGTGTCATGGGTTTCTCACACCAGATGTCTTTGCCAGCCTTCGCTGCCTCTATCGTCATCAATGCGTGCCAATGGGGTGGGGTGGCTATGTGGACGATATCCACATTTGGGTCGTAGATTAACTCGCGGAAATCATGGTAAGTAGCGATTGACTCTTTGACGAGGTTCTTACCCGCATCCAGGTGGTTGCGGTCAACGTCGCATATTGCTACCAGGCGGGTGCCACCATAATTCACATGTCCTCGTCCCATGCCGCCTACACCGATAATGCCTTTGGTCAGTTGGTCTGATGGGGCCATATAGCCTTTGCCCAACACAGGACGTGGCACAATGGTAAACAGTGCCAGTCCACCTAAGCTTTTCAGGAAATTCCTTCTGTTTGTTTTCATATCCTGCAGGTTTTAATTTAAGGTTATTAGTGTCACAAAGGTAGTGTAAAGGAAACACAAAAGCAAGATTTGGCCATTTTTTTTGGCACAAACCTTGCTTCTCAGGAATAAAAAAGGCAAATTTATAATCTATGATAATGTTTAAGTCAGCAATTCTTTGACTTTAGCAGAGATGGCACGACCTTCTGCCTTGCCACTTAGTGCTTTGGTAGCGGCTCCCATCACCTTACCCATGTCTTTCATGCTGGTGGCACCTGTTTCAGCGATGATTTGCTTGATAGCTTCGGTTAGTTCTTCGTCGGATAAAGGCTTAGGCAAGTAGCCTTCCATCACTTTCACCTGTGCAAGCTCAGCTTCAGCGAGGTCTTGGCGTCCCTGCTGTGCATAAATCTCAGCGGCATCCTTACCTTGCTTCACCAATTTCTGGATGAGCTTCAGAGCGTCAGCGTCTTCAAGGGTATCGTTAGCTCCGGGAGCAGTCTTGGCTTCCAGAAATACTTTTTTTATATTACGCAGGGTTTCCAGCGCTACTTTATCATGTGCCTTCATGGCAGTGATGATGTCTTTGCTAATTTGGTCGAAAAGCATAATAGTATTGATAATTAGTGATTAAAATTAAAAGTAATTACTCCACTCTCGTCAGCTGGTGCTTCCGGCTCTGGTTTATTGGCTTGTGCCGATTTTTCCTTTAGCTGATTGAGGGTTGTACGGTTACGCTGGTAAGTAGGGGTGTTCTCAATGGCTTGTAAGAGATCGTCGTTGTCGAAATCTTCAGCATTAAGCACGTATGGCAGGTGATGTGGACGCTTCTTCTGGGTGTTGCGTCCATAGATGCGGTCTATACGTTCTTGCTCTTGTGCCTCTCTCTCCTCTTGTGCCTCAATCTCCTCCTGGGTGCGTTGATGTTGCAGTTTCTCCATGCCTGGGATGCTGGATGAACCAAAGCCTGTGGCAAGCACGGTGAACTTTACATTCTCACCCAATGTTGGGTCTTCTGCCTCACCCCAGATTACCTCGATGTTCTTGTCAAGGCTTTCCATGAAACTGTCAATCTCGTTAGTCTCTTCGATGAGCAAAGGCGCTTCTTTGCTCCACGAGATATTGAACAAGATTTTCTTTGCCTTAGAGATGTCGTTGTCGTTGAGTAACGGAGATTTCAGCGCATCATCGATGGCATGTTTCAAGCGGCGCTCACCACTTGCGATACCAGTTGACATGATAGCCACACCTCCGTTCTTGAGAATCTTTTTCACATCACGGAAGTCGAGGTTGATATTACCTTCCATAGTAATCATTTCGGCAATACTCTTGGTGGCTACCGAAAGGATATCATCAGCTTTGGCAAACGCCTCACGCATGGTAGTGATGCCATCGGTATATATCTCACGCAGACGCTCATTGTTGATAACCAGCAAGGCATCCACATTCTTCTGCATCTCCTCAACTCCTTCCAATGCCTGCATGATTTTGCGGTTACGTTCAAAGAGGAATGGAATGGTGACTATACCTACAGTCAGCTTATCCATCTCTTTCGCTACACGGGCAACTACAGGAGCTGCTCCTGTGCCTGTGCCACCACCCATACCGGCGGTGACAAACACCATCTGTGTACCATCGTCGAGCAGGTTCTTGATGGCATCAATGCTTTCCTCAGCTGCTTCACGTGCCACCTTGGGGTCATTGCCTGCACCCAAGCCACCTGTGGTCTTGGGACCCAACTGGATCTTCACAGGAATCTCCGACTGACGCAACGCTTGCATGTCAGTGTTACATAGGGCGAAGGTAACATCATGGATACCTTCTTGATACATGTGCTTTACGGCGTTACCGCCACCACCACCCACACCAATGACCTTGATGATTTTAGGGGTCTCATTGGGGTCGGAACCGAATTCAAAGTGTACTATATTTTCCATAATGCATGTTTTTCATTAATCCATTTTATCACTGGTATCGTCAGAGCCGAACAATTCGTTGGTGGCACCTACAAACAAATTCTTGATAGCATTGCCCCATTTTTTCTTGTTTGCCGCTTTCTGAGCTGCCTTGACTCGTTTCTTCTCTTCTTCCGCAGCTTTACGTCTCTTCTCTTCCTCAGAATCCCTGATCTGGCGCAGACGTTCCTCCTCTGCAGCTTTTTCTGCCAGAATCTTAGCCTCTTGTTCCTTCAGGTCCACATCATCGGCAAACATATCCGTCTGCACGTTTTCCTTTGGCACAACCACTTCCACCTTAGGTTCCGGCTTTTCAAGACTACAGTTATCCTTGCCGGCAAGCAGCAGTCCAAACAATGTACAGAGTGTGCCATTGCGCTTGATATCGTTGCCAAACCCCCTCACCACATCAGGGATGAACTTCACTGTCTTTACCTTCAGCCTGTCATCGCGAACAATCTTTTTGAAGGCCTCCTCCAGGTTCTTTAGATTACTACCACCACCTGTGAAGAATACGCCAGAGGTGAGTTTGTCGTCATAGCCGGAGATCTGAATTTGATTCCATACATTCACCAGAATTTCCTCGATGCGAGCAGAAACGATGTCACCTAACAGATCTTTCAAAACGGTTTGTCCATTATCCAACTCATAAACTTCGTTCTTACCGATTTCCTCCTCAGGAGCCAGTGCATCTCCATATAGCGTCTTGAACTGGCGTGCATCTTCATCACTCATCTGCAACGAAGCGATATCCTGAGTGATGTTCTCACTACCCAATGGAATGACGGTAAGGTAACGTAGGATGTTATTCTTATACACGCTTACCGTGGTGGTCTCAGCACCTATATCCACCAAAGCGCAACCTAAACGACGGTCGGTTTCTGTTAGTATGGCATTACCCAAAGCCTTTGGTGCCAACAATAGTTCAGCCACCTTGACATGCCCCTGCTGTAGTGCCAGCTCAAGATTCTTCTTCACCATCTTTTTAGCTACGATGTTGAGGAAACGTGCCGTGATGTCTTTGCCAGCCACACCCACAGGGTCAGCTACCAGACGGTTATCAATCTTATATTCCTGTGGCTCTACATCCAGGATGTCGAAGTCATCATAAGGAAACGCCAGGTTCTCGTCGCTGATGGAGAACACCAGGTCTTCTGAGATTTTTTCCTCACCTGTTACGGTGCGGCTCACCTGGTTCTCAATCGTTCGCAACGACTTACCACCCACGCCAACATACACTTTGGCGATAGAAGAATTACGAAGCTGGGATTCCAGCTTGATAATGATGTCACTGAGTGCTGTCGCGGCTTTGTCGATATTGAATATCACACCTTTATGCACAAACTGTGAGGAATCATCCTGTGCGTATGCCAGCACGGAAATACTGCCGTCGCTATCACGTTTGCCAGCGATACCAGCAATTTTGGATGAGCCTAATTCAATAGCCGCGATAAAATCTGTAGTTGCCATATCTCTTTAAATTTTTATTTTCTCTTAGTACAAATAATCTGGTTGCTCAGCTCCACATTGATGCGTTCATACTTGTTCCATCCAATTTTGTTTAGAGCTTTTGTGTAGAATTTCTCCACTCGTCTTAACTTCTTTTCGTAGTTTTCGAGTTGTCCTAAATAGATAATATGATTACCCACTCGGGGTACAATCTCGATATTGTTGCCAGAAAGCACGTTGATTTGTTCTACCTGTGCATTCCAAAACGCGTCGTGTTGCAGGAACACGCCAAATTCATGCAGCGTATTAGAACAATATGCTTTAGAGGCTTGGCCTGTTACCACTGGCAAGTGGAAAGCGTTGCTCGATACCTGTGGCATGATGCTGCCCTTATCATCTACGAGGAAGTTTTCGCCATAGCTATTGAACACTCTCAGAACAGGCGTCTTCTGGCTAATCTCAATGCGAATCTTCCCACTGGGTGTCTTGTAGCATTCAACCTTATCTATTAAGGCGTTTTCACTCAGCTCACGTTCCAACAGCCAAGTACTCACACTGTCGATGTCCTTGCCTATAGGATTCAGCCTCGCTTGCTTCAGGATGTCACCCACGCTTCTGGAGGTAAACAGGTCGGAGAACGTGGTATCTTTGGTGGTCACCTCAATGTCTGTACACAATTTTCCTACCGGCTTCTTACTGAAGACAGTGAAAGCGGTGCACAGATATGCGATTATCAACAGCATCGCCAAAGACAGCAATATTCTCATTTTTATACTCATGCTTGTTCAAGTATATGAGTAAATTCTTCCATTTGGTTATCTAAATCGCCTGCACCTAAAATAATGACTACCTGTCGGCTTCCTTGTGCCAATAGCTGCGCTACCTCGTCTTTCTTGCATAGGGTCTTTTTTATGCCAGGTGTTAGCAAATTATAAATCAGTTCACTCGTTACTCCAGGAATGGGTTGTTCCCGGGCAGGATAGATATCTGTCAAAATTACCTCATCGAACAACGACAATGCCTTGGCAAACTCCTTATATAAGTCACGTGTACGTGTATAGAGATGAGGTTGGAACACTGCCGTAATCTTTCTGTCGGCATATAACTCACGAATGGATTTCGCACTTTGGGCTATTTCTGCAGGGTGGTGGGCATAATCGCTGATTAAAACCACTTTGTCGCTCTTCAATTTGAAGTCGAAGCGTCTATCCACACCAGCGAAACTTCGCATACCTTCACGTATCTCCTCGTCTGTTACTCCATTCAGATGTGCCAGTGCCATAGCTGCCACGCTATTTTCAATGTTGATGCTCATGGGAACACCCAATTGAATATCCTTAATCTCTACCCCAGGACCGATGAAATCGAAGAAAATCTCACCATTGCCGATGCGTTCATTAGTAGCATGGAAGTCGCCTTCGTTGCGGGAATAGGTATAGATATTTACTCCTTCCTGTACATTGGGCTGCAAAGCCAAGCCTGTGCGTATCAACAACACTCCTCCTGGTTGAATCAAACTGGTATAGTGGCGGAAACTGTCTAAATATGCCTCGTAAGTACCATAAATATCCAAATGATCAGGGTCGGTGGCTGTCACTACACTCATATAGGGTGAGAGCCAATGGAATGAACGGTCGAATTCATCTGCCTCAATCACAGTAAATGGACTGGTAGCCGAGAGTAACAGATTCGTGCCATAGTTCTTTGATATACCTCCTAAGAAAGCCGTACACCCCACATGCGATTGATGCAAAAGGTGAGCCAGCATAGTAGATGTGGTAGTTTTACCATGTGTTCCTGCCACACAGAGACTTTTGCTATCGTGGGTAATAAGACCTAATACTTGCGATCGTTTTTTCACATCGAAGCCTTGCTTATTGAAGAAGCTGAGTTCGGCATGTTCCTCGGGAATGGCAGGAGTATAAACCACCAATGTAGTATCTTTATCCAGACAAGCGGTGGGTATCTTATTTACGTTTTCTTCATAATGTATCTGGGCTCCTTCCTCTATCAGTTTCTGAGTCAACTCAGAAGGTGTACGGTCATAGCCTGCCACTACCATGCCTTTCGACAGGAAAAAGCGAATAAGTGCACTCATACCGATACCACCGGCACCTACGAAATATACGGCTTTTATGTCTTCTATCTTCTTCATTTTCCTATCAGTTTTAACACTTCGTTTGCAATAATTTTTGCAGAGTCGGGCAATGCCAACTTGGCGATATTCTCTCGCAATGCAGCCAACTTATCATCGTCTTTAACTGTCTGCAAGGCGATGGGTATCAACTGGTCGTGAGCTTCCGCATCTTTTACATAGATAGCAGCATCCTTATTCGCCAATGCTAAGGCGTTCTTCGTTTGGTGATCTTCTGCCACATTAGGTGATGGTACCAAGATGACAGGCTTCTCCAACAGACAAAACTCAGAGATGGAACCCGCCCCTGCCCTGGAAATCACAAGGTCAGCAGCTGCGTATGCTTTGTCCATTTCTTTGATAAAGTCGGTAACAAACAGGTTGGCGCATTGGCCATGAATAGCCTGTTCAAGTTTTTGTCTTACTTCATCTATATAAATCTTACCTGTTTGCCAGATAAACTGTATGTCAGGGTTGGCTTGGATGGTCATGATGGCATCCATCAGCGTTTGGTTGATGGTTCTTGCCCCCAAGCTACCACCCAAGATTAATATGGTTTTTTTGTTTGTGTTGAATCCAAAAGCCTGCAAAGCCTCAGTCTTGGTGTATTTGTTTGCCAATAGGTTCTGACGTACTGGGTTTCCTGTTAGGATAATTTTGTCGGAAGGGAAGAACTTTTCCATACCCTCATAAGCCACACAAATTTTCTTCGCCTTTTTCGCCAGCAGTTTGTTGGTGACACCAGCATAGGAATTTTGTTCTTGTAAAAGGGTAGGAATGTTCATCATCGAAGCTGTCTTCAGCAAAGGACCACTGGCATAACCACCTACACCCACAGCGATGTCAGGATTGAATTTTTTAATGATGGTGCGAGCTTTCCATTGGCTACGTACAATCTTTACAAGTACAGCAAAGTTTTTCCACAGATGCTTTCTGTCGAAGCCAGCGATTGGTAAGCCGATGATACGATAGCCAGCATCTGGCACTCGCTGCATCTCCATCCTTCCTTCTGCACCGACAAACAGTATTTCGGAATTAGGTCTCAGTTCCTTGATAGCATTGGCTATAGAAACAGCAGGGAATATATGTCCTCCTGTGCCACCTCCACTTATGATTATCCTTGGAGCTTGTCCATTTACGATTGACGATTGACTGTTGACCATTATTTATCCTCCTTAACTATTATTCCAACAAGCTATCTTCATTTGCTTCTTTGATTGTTGGCTCTGTCGCAGTCTGAACCTCACTCTCCACTTCTTCTCCATCACTTTCTGGAACAATCGTATTGCCATCGGCATCAACTAGAAGTGGGAGAGCCTCTTGTAAAGCCGCCTCACGCTCCTCATCCAACTTTGCTGTATATCTACTCACACTCAGAATCATGCCAATATAGGCACAATTAATCCAAGTGGAAGTACCACCTTTGCTGATGAGGGGTAATGGCTGACCTGTTACAGGAACCAATCCCACTGCCACACACATATTGAAAGTGGCCTGCATAACAAGTAACAGAGCGATGCCTAATACCAAGAAAGCAGGAAACGTCCTATCGCATTTCTGCGCTATCTTGCCAGCCCTGATTAGTAACCAAATATACAAAGAAACAACGAAAATCCCACCTAATAGACCTAATTCTTCAACGATAATAGCAAAAATAAAATCAGAAAAAGCTTGTGAAAGGAAGTCACGTTCCACAGAGTTACCTGGTCCCTTTCCCACCACGTTGCTGGTGGCAATGGCGATACGGGCATGTGCCACCTGCGCTCCATCTCCTTGTATATCGTACTTAGCAGCAGGAACTTTCTCATCACCAAAATTCATCAAACGATGCTTTACTGTGGTGAAACGATGTCCCATGGGAATTTGCTCCAAGATGGTGTCGGGAGTAAACCGCAAAAACACAACAAACAAAGCTGCAACAGCTAATATCGAGCCACCCAACAACACTATTTTTCTCCATTGTATCCTGCCGATAATCATCATAAGAAAGACAGTAGCAAAAAGCAAAGCACCTGTGGAGTAATTCTCTGGGATAATCAAAGCGCACACGAAGAACGTGATTCCAATTATCCACTTGAATGCTTGGGGACTGGCTCCTTCTTCTGTTTGTCCTTTCGAGAGAAAGGCTGCCGTAAGTATTATTACAGCCATCTTTGCCAACTCCGAAGGTTGGAAAGCAACGCCAAAGAAGGTAAGCCAGCGAGCGGCACCATTTACACGTACGCTTGAGATAATACCCATCAACATCACCACTACCAGCAAAATGACTGCAATCAATAACAATGGATAAGCCAAAACTCGAAACCACTTGTAAGGGATACTGTGCATAATCCACACGATGAATACACCAAACATCAGCAGTACGCTGTGTTGAGTGATAGGTCCCCAATGACTCTGACTTCCATACGTCAGGGTGCTCGATGCACTAAACACCTCAGTGATGGAAATCAAACAGAGCATCAGGAATATCATCCAGATTACTTTGTCGCCTTTAAATATCGTATTTATCAAGTTCATAATGCTATAGCATATTGTCTAAATTGGTCGCCCCTGTCAGCCATATTCTTGAACAAGTCGAAGCTTGCACAGCATGGACTCAGCAACACTGTGTCGCCGATATTTGCCATCTTGAAAGCAGCCTTCACAGCCTCCTCCATACCTGTATGAATATCAGCGACTGGCAATCCTAAATGATCGAAGCTTCTGTGCAACTTCTCATTATCTACACCAAGATATACCAAGCCCACACATTTTTCTTTTACCAAATCCTCAATCTCCGAGTAGTCGTTACCTTTATCAGTACCACCCAAGATTAACACCGTCTTGGTGGTCATACTTTGCAAAGCATACCAACATGCATTCACATTCGTAGCTTTCGAGTCATTAATAAACGTCACTCCCCTCACTTTTGCCACAAACTCCAGGCGATGAGGTACACCCTTGAAGTCACTCAAAGCTTGGCGAATATGCTCTTTACTGATGCCAGCAACACTGGCAGATATACCAGCAGCCAAAGAGTTATATAGGTTGTGGATACCCCTAAGTGCCAATTTCTCCTGCTCCATATTGAACTCTATGGGTTTATTGATAACCACTTTACCTTCATCAGCATAGGCTATTGAACCCTCCTCCTTGATAGCAGAGAAAGGATACAATTGTGCACGTAAACCATATTTTTCCAACTCTCGAGCGATGATGGGGTCATCCTTCCAATAGATGAAAGCATCCTGCTCCGTTTGGTTCTGCGTAATACGCATTTTTGAATTTACATAATTCTGCATCTTGAAGTCATAGCGATCAAGGTGATCTGGTGTGATGTTCAACAGTACGGCAATATCAGCACGGAAGTCGTACATATTATCCAATTGAAATGAACTCAGCTCTATTACATAATAGTCATGCTGTTCTGTTGCTACCTGCAAAGCCAGACTGTTGCCGATGTTACCAGCTAAACCCACATTTAGCCCTGCACTTTGGAAGATATGATAAATCAGTGAGGTCGTGGTGGTCTTACCATTCGACCCCGTGATGCACACCATCTTAGCATCAGTATACCTTCCTGCCAATTCAATCTCTGAGATGATGGGGGTACCTTGCTGCTTTAGCTTCACGATGATGGGGGCAGTTTCAGGAATACCTGGACTTTTTACTACCTCGTCGGCATTCAGAATCTTCTCCTCTGTATGATGACCTTGTTCCCATTCAATTGCATATTGATTCAGCAAGTTTTGATATTTCGGCTTGATGGACGACATGTCTGAAACGAAAGTTTCATACCCCTTCAACTTAGCAAGTACAGCAGCACCTGCTCCGCTTTCACCTGCTCCTAAAACAACCATTCTTTTCATAATTTTAACCCTCCTAATACCTATATTATCTTATCTTCAAAGTTATTATTGTAATTGCAGCGAGTACAATCGTCACAATCCAAAACCTTACCGTAATCTTAGCCTCATGTAGCAGTTGCTTGGGCTTCTGATACTTTACCGTACATCCTTTCTCCACAAGATCCATACTTGTGCGGAAGTGGTCGTGGATAGGTGTACGTTTGAACAAGCGCTGTTTCACACCTCTCTTTTTGCCAGCTTTGTAGTAATAACGCTGCAAGATTACCGATACACTTTCTACTAGGAACACGCCACAGAGGATGGGCACCAACAACTCTTTGTGAATAATTATAGCTAACACGGCAATGATGCCCCCAATGGTCAAACTACCAGTATCACCCATGAATACCTGAGCTGGATAAGCATTGTACCACAGAAAACCTATCAAGGCACCCACGAATGCCAGGATAAATACTACTAACTCTTCTGAACCAGGTATATACATGATATTCAGATAGCTGGCAAACTCAATATGACTTGAGACGTAGGCCAAGATGCCTAACGTAACGCCTATGATAGCAGAGTTGCCCGTTGCCATTCCATCCATACCGTCGTTCAGGTTTGCACCATTCGATACTGCTGTAACCACAATGATGGTCATCAGTACAAACAATATCCATCCGCCAGTTTGTGCATAATCGCCCAAGAAGCCCACCACATCAGCATAGTCGAGGTTGTTGCTTTTGAAGAAAGGAATGGTGGTCTGGGTGGCCTTGATTTCTTTGGCAGCATGAACCACTACCGTTTGTTGCCCAGGTCTGGAAAGCTCAATGTTTTGGCGAATCACCACTTGCGGACTCAAATAGAGTGTCAGTCCCACGATGAAACCCAGTCCCACCTGACCGATTATCTTAAACTTTCCGTGCAAACCTTCCTTATCGCGCTTGAAAATCTTGATATAATCATCGGCAAATCCCAATGCTCCCAACCATACGGTGGTGATTAGCATTAGAATCATATACACATTACTGAGTTTTCCTAACAGCAGGGAAGGTATCAAAATGGCGAATATGATGATGACTCCACCCATACTGGGTACTCCCACCTTCTTCACTCCAAATGGGTCTATGTCAGCACTACGCTGTGTTTCCGTTATCTGCTTTTTTTTCAGTAGATGGATGAACTTGGTACCCCATATACTGGATATCAGCAAAGACAGAATCACAGCTATCAACGCCCTGAACGAGGTATATGCAAACACCCCCGCTCCAGGGAAATTCATTTCTTTTAGCCAATCGAACAGATAGTACAACATAACTTTCTATTAATATCTTTGTCCCCATAACTCCACCTTTCTAAATAGATGGGTGCCCGTCAGGGTGGGTAGTTTCTCAATTGTCAATGGTTAAATATTTCCCTAAGTACCTCTCGGTCATCAAAATGATGCTTTACTCCCTTTATTTCTTGATAATCCTCATGCCCCTTGCCGGCTACCAACACGACATCACCCTTTTTTGCTAACATACAAGCTGTGCGGATAGCCTCTTTGCGGTCGGCAATGCTCAACGTCTTCTCCATATCCTTTGCATCTAGGCCGGCTAACATATCATTGATGATGTCTTGCGGTTCCTCAAAACGAGGGTTGTCGGAGGTGATAATCACTTTATCGCTACCTTTCACGGCCTCCTTTGCCATAATGGGCCGTTTACCCTTATCACGATTGCCTCCTGCTCCTACCACTGTGATAATGTGCCCCTTGCCATTCATTACCTCCTGCAAAGAACTTAACACATTTACTAGAGCATCAGGCGTGTGTGCATAATCAACCACACCTGTGATACCCTTGGATGAATGGATAGTCTCTAAGCGTCCTGCTACAGGATACAATGTACTCATCGCTACCAATACCTCCTCTTCACTCTTGCCCAATAGTACAGCTGCACCAAACACTGCAAGTAGGTTGCTGGCGTTGAACTTACCGATGAAATGCACAGCTACCTCGTGGTTGTTTATATCCATCAGCATACCCTCCACATGACTCTCCAGCACCTTACCTTTGAAATCGGCCAAGCTTCGCAGAGAATATGTCATCTTCCTTGACCTCGTATTTTGAAGCATCACCAAGCCATTCTTATCATCTAAATTGGTCAGGCTAAATGCCTGTTTAGGCATATCATCGAAGAATTTCTTCTTGGCTTTCAGGTAATTGTCCACAGTTTTATGATAATCCAAATGGTCGCGCGTCAGGTTTGTGAAGATACCTCCTGCAAATCTTAGTCCGCTGATGCGTTTCTGTGCTATTGAGTGTGAACTCACTTCCATGAAGGCATACTTGCATCCTTCCTTCGCCATCCTTCCCAGTAATCGGTTTAGTGTCACAGGGTCTGGAGTAGTATGGTCAGTGGGTACCGCTTCGTCATCGATATAGTTGCACACGGTTGACAGTAATCCCACCTTATAGCCGAAATAGCGGAACACCTTATATAATAATGTAGCTATGGTCGTTTTGCCATTAGTACCCGTTACGCCCACCAGCTCCAATTGTTTAGTAGGATAGCCATAGAAAGCATGAGCTACTTTGCCCACAGCATCCTCGCTGTCATCCACTTGTATATAAGTTACCTTGGAATTCACCTCTGTAGGCAATTCTTCACAAAGCACAGCTACCGCACCTTTTTCAATAGCACCTGGGATATAAACATGCCCATCTGTCTGGGTGCCTCGCATCGCCATAAACAGATGTCCAGTTCCAATCTTACGGGAATCAATGTTCACCTCCTCAATCTCAATATCCGTTCCTCCCACAATTTGCAGAGGTTGGATAGCCTTTAGTAATTCCGCTAATATCATATTTTCCAATATTAATCGTCAAATGTTAATGTAGCTGTAAAGCCACTGTTTGCCCTTTTTGGAACTTATGTCCTGAAGGGATTGACTGTCTTGTAACTTTACCAACACCAGCAATATTCACCTTTAGTCCAGCCTTCTCCAAAAGATATACAGCATCTTTGGCACCCATACCTACCACACTTGGCATTGTTCCTGCTGTCAGCGTTTGCTGTTCCAGTTTCACACCTACAGAGTCTTCTTCAACCATACCCCAGCTCTCACGTGAAGTCCTACCTTCAGTAGGTACACTCAACCTGTTCAGCACATAGCTCGTCTCCGCCAATTCCCCAGCTTTCACATCGGGAATCACCACTGAAGTGCTGTCAATAGCATTCTTCATATCAAAACTTAGGTTCTTGGCAAACACACGTTCCGCAATCTTGCTGAACACGCTACCAGCCATCTGACCACCTGATGCTGGCAAACCTGGCTTCTGTATCGATACAATCAAACTATACTTGGGTGCGTCGGCAGGGAAATAGCCACAAAAACTCACAAGATACTTCCTTCCTCCAGCCGTATAGCCTGCGGCACCTTGCGAAATCTGAGCCGTACCCGTTTTGCCAGCCACAGCAAACTGCTTGCTACCAGCAGGTTTTGCCAAACCTTGGCTCACCACCTTCTCCAGAATCGTACGAATCTTTTGCAAAGTCGATTCAGATGCTATCTTCTCACGAATTATCTCCGTTGGATACTCGTGTATGATTTGTCCGTCTTTTACGGCAGCCTTCACAAATTTTGGCTTCACCATCACTCCATCGTTGGCAATAGCGTTGTAGAATGTAAGGATGTTCAGTGGTGGAACCTGAGTTTCATAGCCGATACTCATCCAGGGCAAGGTTGTTTTAGAGAAATAACGCTCTTTCGGGCCACGAATATTTGGTTTGCCCTCGCCTGCAATCTGCAAATGAAGGGGCTCGGTGATACCGAGTCGTTTCAAGCCATCCACAAACTGCTGTGGATTGTTATAGTAATGCTGGTCGATGATGGCAGACACACCCACATTCGATGATACCTCCAGGATGCGAGTCACATCAATCACCCCATAACCACCACGATTCCAGTTGTGATCCTTCATAGGTCGTCCATGCATCATCTTCACACCATTACCTGTATCTACCTGCGTGTCAGGCTCCACCTTCCCATCTTCCAAAGCTACCATAATAGAAGCGGTCTTGAAAGTTGAGCCAGGTTCCATCATGTCGCTAATGGCATTATTGCGCATCTCATAATACTTTCCATCGCTGCCCCTGCTCATATTCACAATTGCCTTCACCTCGCCAGTCTTCACCTCCATCAATACCGCTACGCCCACCATTGCGTTCAGTTCTACCAGCTTATCCACCAAAGCCTTTTCACAGATATCCTGCATATCCACATCAATGGTTGAGATGATGTCTGCTCCGTCAATAGGCTCTATATCTGTAATATTCAGATATTTGTTCATCACCTTTTGGCGATGTGTCACCCCTTTCTTACCCTTCAGCAGTGTGTCGAAAGCCAACTCGATACCATTTTTTGCACCTAATGCTGTGTCGGCAAATACATCTCCGATAGTACGCTGAGCCAGCGTGCCAAAAGGCCTCTTTCTGTTGTTGGATGGCACACCTTGCAGTCCGCTTCTGTTTCTGCCCAGGTTAAAGAAAGGTAATTTCTGAACCTCTTTGTACTGTATATAACTCACTCGCCGAGGGTAAATCCTATAATAGCGACTTTTGCTGTTTCGCCCACTCAGCAGATGTTGCTTGAAGGAAGCTGCACTTCTATCGGGGAAGATGCTGTGCAAACCTTCGCACAAATCGTTCAGGTTTTCCTTGAACAGCGAGTCCTTTTTGGCTTGTTCTTTTATTTTACGTTGTTCATCTGGGTCGCTTACCATAAAGTCCATATACAGCGTATATTCAGGCAGCGAGCTTGCTAGCAGTTTGCCGTCGGCAGAAAGAATGTTTCCTCGGTTCGGATCCACTAACACATTCTCCTTCACAAATCTGTCTGCCACCTCGTTCCAATACCCTCGTTCTTTGAACATGATAATGGCAGCTTTGATCACAATGCAGATCCCGATTGTGGCGAACAACACCACTATCAGGAAAAACCTCGTCATGATACTTTTCTTGTTTACTGCCATTTTGGTTTACTTTTTTTCTTTTTACTATTCCGTTTATCGTAATGGAATTACAACTATCCTATTTAATTAAATAAGGTGGAGTAGTTGCAATCTCCAAATCACTTTGCTTACTCTCAATATACTCCTGAATCTTCGACTGCCTGCTCTTCTCCATCAACTCAGAGCTGCGAGTCAGCGCATCATACTTTACGTCCGTCAATTCCACTTTTAGTTTATCCAACTCAATCAGTTGCTGTTGACAAGAGTATCGGTTGTCGATATAAAAGAGAATCAGCACCATAACGAGTACCATCAGCTTCCATTGCTTACGGAACACGTCATTAGCAAGGATGTCGCCGCCCAATATACTGTTCAGCCATCCATTCCCCTTTCTCTTCTTCTCTTTCTTTTCTTTCTTTTCAGTCATATCTTAATTGTCAATTGTCAATCTTCTCTGCTATCCTCAGTTTGGCACTTCTGCTTCTGGGATTTCGGTTTATCTCTTCGTCAGTTGGAACAATCACTTTGTTGTTAACCAACGCAAAAGGAGCATTCACATTGCCGAAAAAATCCTTATCCACCTTTCCTTCAATATTGCCTGTACGCATCAGGTTCTTCACCATCCTATCCTCCAGCGAGTGATAAGTAATCACAACTAATCTGCCACCAGGCTTTAGCACTTCCGTAGCTACTTGCAACATTTCCTTTAGGGCTTCCATCTCCTGATTTACCTCAATGCGCAGGGCTTGAAACACTTTCGCCAGTTCCTTCTTCTCGCGTTCCTTGCCAAGCAAAGGTTTAACAACCTCTAAAAAGACACTTATCGTGTTAATCTCTTGCTGTGCCCTTGCCTTGCAAATCAGGTTCGCCAATTTGCGGCTATTCTTCAGCTCTCCATACAGGTAAAACAAATTAGCCAATTTCTCCTCAGCATAATTATTCACCACATCGGCTGCAGTCATCCCTGCTCGTTTATTCATTCGCATATCCAAAGGACCGTCAGCACGGAAGGAGAAACCCCTTTCACCTTGGTCAAAGTGGTGTGACGACACCCCCAGGTCGGCCAACAGGCCATCAATCTGTTCAACTCCATAGTATCGAAGGAAGTTTTTCAAATACCTGAAATTACTGCGCACAAATGTAAAACGCTTGTCATCCACTATATTTTGTTCTGCATCAGCATCCTGGTCAAAACCGAACAATCTGCCGTGCTTGTCCAATCTTCTCAAAATCTCTTTCGAATGCCCTCCACCGCCGAAGGTCACATCAACGTAAATTCCCCCAGCACTGATATTCAATCCATCAACGCTCTGCTGTAGCAGCACAGGCAAGTGATAGGTGCTAACATTCTCCATCATCGATTATCCAAATCGCCTGTATAATCATCCAAGAAAGCTTCACCAGGGAAACTTCCCAACGTCTCTTCCAGCGCGTTACTGAAGTCCTCGTTGCTCATAAATGGCTGGTCGGCCACTTCCTTAGCCCATATCTCAATCGTGTTATCCATGCCGATAAAACGTACATCACTCTTGATGTTTGCCATTTGCAGGTAACGCTTAGGGATGAGTATACGACCGCTGCCGTCGGGAGTCATTACTTCCGCCTCACTCACAAACATGCGGAAGATGGTCTGCTCCTTCTTGCTCCATTTGTTCAGGTTCTTGCGCAATTGGTCTTGTGTTTCCTTCCAAACACTGCCAGGATACAACACCAGGCAATCCTGGTGCACATCTTTACGCAATACCAGCCACTCCTCGCCATCTGCCTGCAGCAGTTTGCGGAAGCCTGAAGGGATGAAAACCCTTCCTTTGGCATCAGTTTTTGCTTCAATATTGCCTAAGAATTGTGCCATATCTACCTTTTTAAGCTATTCGGCTGTAAAATTACATAATTCCCCACAATTCCCCACATTTTTACACAAAAATTTTTAAATAAAGTTTTCAACAAGGTTGTTAATAACTTATCGGATTGAAAATGAGATTGCTTTTTGAGGTGGGTTTTGGTGGGGCACTAAGCAGTGTTTGTTTTTGTTGATTGAGCTTTTTTCCCTTTCATATCCCAATTGCAACCAATGCTCGTTATACTTTCGGAGCGACTGTGGAATACCTTCAACTAATCGGGGCATTTGCTTCAACTAATCGAACCATTTGCTTCAAGCAGTTCCCCAACCTTCTTGTGTTTTATGGTGTATCGTGGTCAACAATCAATTAATCCCAATTCTCCAGTTTTTTATATGCCTGCAAAATGATACTCCGACTAGGAGTTAGTCGGAATACCGCATGAAGAATAATGTAAGCATTTTTATCTATCAAGGGCATGAAGAAATATATCACAAAAGGCAAGTAACTATTTGCAAGACCGAAAAACCTTCTTATATTTGCAATCGATAAAAAATGATTTTTTAAGTCGAAAATGAATAGGCTATACATAACCATGTTGCTATTCGTGGCAATGAGCTGCCTAAGTCAACACTTATTGGCTCAGAGCCTCTTTCAGCGCGTTGACAGCACGCTGGCATCCAATTACTACCGCAAGGGTGATATTGACACGTTGTACATCTTGCGACCTATGACGAAATGGACTATCACGGCACGGATGAATGTGTCTGGCGCAAAGATTGAGGCCGAAGGCATCGATAATGGACGGCATTTTAATGCTGAGATGGAAGCCAACAGAAAGATGTCACTCAGCGTGGGTGTGAGTTATTTAGGCTTCTCGCTCAGTGCTTCTCTCAATCCTGCCAAACTGATGGGCAAGTACAGTGACTTCGAGCTGAATTTCAACAGCTATGGCCGTCGCTTTGGTTTCGACTTCATCTATCAGGATGCAAAGAACTTTTCGGGCTGGCACGATCACGAAGGTATGGAGCGCATAATACTGCCTGACGGTTTACTGAAGGTGAAAACGTTAAACCTGAACGCCTTCTACGTATTAAACAGTCGCCGCTTCTCCTATCCTGCTGCCTTCTCACAGAGTTACATCCAACGACGCTCTGCTGGCAGCTTCCTATTGGCAGCCTCAGGGCAAGGACAGCATGCCACGCTTGACTGGGAGCAGCAGATGGATCTCAAGATGACGAATATCGGAATTGGTGCGGGCTATGGCTATAATTT
Source organism: Bacteroidaceae bacterium (assembly GCA_017649485.1). Lineage (GTDB taxonomy): Bacteria > Bacteroidota > Bacteroidia > Bacteroidales > Bacteroidaceae > Bacteroides. The sequence goes on from JAGCGS010000064.1 coordinate 24,088, forward strand.
CGTACCCAAGCAGGGATGGCTGCTGCACATCTCCGCCCTGCCTACATTCATCGTGTATAGCAAAACCTCGATGACCTTCGGCGACAACCGCGTGCCTTTGCACTACCATTTCCCTGAGGCCATCATAACTGGTCGTGGGGCTATTGTGCGTCAGTGGGGCAATAAGTTTTTTGGCATGTCGATGGTATTCAACTTCACCAATATAGGTGACAATGACAACCTCTCTGTTCATAACATCAAATGGCGTATTCGCACCTTCTTCGGTTTGAGACTGTGAAAAGAACAATAGCACAATCAATGTCGAGAATCCTCTTATTATGGGATTCTAGTGATACTCGAATATGGCAATCTAGCTTATGTTCAATTAGGAACAGCCTTTTTTTTCATACTTAGAGCGAAATCAGACTCATTTTAACAAAGATAATTATCGGAATCGGTCTGAAAGTGTAAAATAAATTGTACATTTGTAGTTGAAATGTTTTTTTGACCATAAAAAGATGAACAAAAAGTTGATATTTGCATTTAGCCTTTTGCTTTTGGCCACAGGGCTGAGTGCACAGACAGCTTATGACCCACTGCTCGACTCTAGAGCAAAAGTAGTTACTCCTGAGAAGCATGAGGTTTGGAGCAGTTCATATATGTGGTATCCTGGATTGCTCAGTGCCCACATGCAAAGGGCGCAGAAGTTAGCTAGCTATGAGCGCTGTGTGAATGTGAACTATCCTGGTAATTTCTTGAAAGACAGAAATAGTACTAAATTCCGTAAGACGGTGCGCCTGTCAAAAGATACAAAGATGGAGTGGTATGCTCCTGGGCGTGTGACGCTGACTATTGACGCCAAGCAGGCTGATGCCTCAACCCACCAGATTATGCTGAAGAAAGGTACTCACACTCTTTTGTTCGAAGTGAATACTGAAGGTGAATTGCCAGCTCTGATTGTAAAAGGTGAGGGAATAGATGCACAGCAGGGTTGGCAAGCCAGTTTAGATGGGCAGATATGGAACCTAACAGAGACTGACCCTCGCTTCTGTTGCCCCGAAGTGTTGCCAGACCAACCTCAGGAGATTACTGTCCAGCTATTACCAACGGACTATAATTTCTTCAGGAACAGTAGGCAGTTGGTTGATGGAACGCTGAGGTTGGAGCGTAATGGTAAACTTATCGTGGATTTCAAACATTTGGAAATAGGCTATGTGGTGATGAAAGCACGTGGGAAAGGCAAACTGTACGTCAATATGGGCGAGTCGCCCGAAGAAGTGATTGACGAACAGACCCAGCGCGATGTGCCACAAGGACTGATGGAGAGTGATGGACTGGGTGAGGTGAAGTCGTTCCTTTATGAGCAGAAAAAGATTGCCCCTATAGAATTGACTGACACTGAGCAGGAATACCGAATGCCTCTTATGGCTGTGAGATTTATGGAGATAGAAAGCGACTGGGGAGCGATCGTGAGTGATATCCGTTTAGATGCCCAGGTGTGGCCAGTGGAGTTCCTGATGCAGTTTGAGAGTGACAATGATGCCGTCAACCGCCTGTGGCAGGCAAGTGTGGCCACTATGCATACCTCGATGCACAATTTCTACTTAGATGGAGTGAAGCGTGATTTCTTACCTTGGTCGATGGATGCCATCGTGAGTGCTTTGGGTGGTGACTATCTCTTTGGAGACCGTCAGGTGGCGCGTAACGGATTGTCGATAGCCTTGATGCCTCCACATCCTTCTACGGACGACTGGGGTATCGTGGATTATCCATTGCATGCGCTAATAGGATTTAAGCACGACTACCTGAGGTATGGCGACCTGAACACTTCGCTGATGTTTAGAGACCGTATTGAACAGCAACTGGCACTCTATGAAAGTGAGCAAGACGATCGCGGTTTCATCTCATCGAAGCCTCCACAGAGTGGGTTCATTCCTGGATGGAGTCGAGATATGGGGCCAGACAGTTACGGCACACCATGCTATCCTCAAATCATGCTTTATGAGAACTTCCGCATAGCTGCTTATTTTTATCGTTTGTGGAAGGAACCTAAGCAGGCTGCTCATTATGAGCGGAAAGCTGATGTGCTGAGAGATAGTATTATGGAGCACTTTTGGGACACCACACAGAAGGCTTTTATCAATGGGTATCGATCAGATGGTACTCGTGATGAGCGCATTTCTCATCATGCCCAGTATTGGGCTGTGAATACAGGACTTTACCCTGAAAGGCTGCTCGATTACCTCTATGAGACTGTTATTCCAAGCATCCCATACTACAAGGAGAATGTGAGTTATGAAAAGGGATATGAGATGCTGGCCTATGTGAAGGCAGGACGCATTGACGAGATGTTTGCCCTGCTCGATGAGGTGTGGGGCGACTG
>JAGCGS010000065.1 GCA_017649485.1 Bacteroidaceae bacterium
AAAACGCAAGGATTTTCATTTTGCCTTCAAATAAATTTTGGGAACTATATACATTTAGGCACTAAATGAGTTATTAATAAAGAGCAGTCATAGGTTTGGCTGCTCATTGTTTTTATGCTACAATCTGATTTATGAACCTATCTATCGATTCACGAACTATCCTACGAATTCTTACATCTCTATCTTCTTTTACAATTCCACGAAAGAAATTGTTGATTGATTCGGAAATAATCCTATCTACATAATGCTTATAGGATTCTATGTAAGCATCTTTCCACAGCCTATGTGTATCATACATACGTTTATCAATACTAACAGCGAATAGTGAGCCACAAAAGTTAACGTGAGCAATTATACCATATTTTCCATATGGTTTCTTTAAGAAATGTGGTTCTGATTTAAACCATTTTTCTATAAATGGTGTTCCATCAGCATTTAATATTACATACATATTGCCATAATATCCAATCTTCATTCCAGCATAATATACATCATCAAGAACAGTTATTCCACTTGGAAGGACAAATGGTGTTTTTGGTTTAGGCTTAGGCTGAATAGGGCTTTTCGATACATCAACAATAGGAATAGCAGAAAGAGTCGATGGGCTAACGGGTGGCAACCCAATTTTAATTCTTTCGTCGTTAGATTCGGATTCAACATATCTTATTAATGACATATTAATCTCGCATTTGAAGATTATTGCAATCATCCCATACATAGAAGAATGTTTGAATTCTATCTCAAGAGTACAAGTCCTCCCTGTGTATGATGTTGAATACGATTTAATAGCAGTAGTAACATCTAAACAAAATGCATAATTCCACTTTTTAAAAGCATCACTAAATTCTCGCCCGACATATGCAATGCTATAATCAGTATAAATGTGATTTAAAAAATCTTCTACTTTTGGGTCAGAAAGTATAATCATCAGTCTTGAAGTTTAACTCCGTGACTAATGAAGAAATTTGTCATATCAACTAGCCCATACTTATCACACATTTCTTTTGGCGACATTTCTGTTTCTTCTATTTGAGTTACCTTTTCACTAAGTATTTCTGGGTGTGATTGTATGTAAGCATTATGTTCTTCATATGCCATCCACTCTATTGAATTGAGATGCATTTCTCTTTCCTCAGATATAAGACCTTCGTATTTCCTCATAAGTCTATTATTTACATTTATAAATACACTATTTAGCAAAGATATATAAAAAAAACGAGAGAAACAAGTAATAAATCAACTCAACAAGATATTTATAACGAAAATAGTATACTAATATGAAACAGAGAATAAGATTAACAGAATCAGACCTTCACAGAATCGTGAAGGAGTCAGTGAATAGAATTCTAACTGAACTTGACTGGAAAACATATCAAAACGCTGCAAGAAAATCTGATGCAAGAGCATGGGATAATTATGATGATGAAAATGCTTTCGATTATAACATGAATAGAAGGGGAAAATTTGCAAAAGCAGCGGAAGATGCTTTCAATCGTCAATATCCAAGACAAAAGGGTAGGCTATCTCATGAACCTGATGCAATGGGTTACGAAGGGAATACGGCATATTATAAAGGACCATTTTACGATTATGATTTTACGGGTTTAGGGGACGGACTTGATTTCACTATCAAGAAAAAATTTCATGGCGGAATACCATCAAAAGCTGAAGACGACGTTTATAACTATGCCCGTGGAACATCAAAATATACCCCCGGTAAAGGATGGGAATAATTAAGCCGCCATTTTCACCATACTGTAGTTGCATACAGATAATGATTTACTAAACAAATCTTGGAAGCGCTCACCTTCGAGCGCTTCTTTTGTGTTGTATCTGTACACAGCCTCGTCAATGTATCTCTGCAAGTACTTTCTTGAAACATAGTGATATGTTCCGAACACCATTCTCACGAAATGTCCCCAAAAGCCCTCAATGCAGTTGGTTGAAATACCTTCTCTTGAAAACTCCCTCTCAGAGTGACGTACGAAACGATGTATATAACCCTCGCTTGCAAGACTATGATATGCGCTGAGTTCATCAGTATATACCATTGAACCTTCCTCAACGAACTGTTTGATGATGGGAATCAAGGTTGAAGCCTTTGCATCCTCAACAACCATTGCAACAGCGTTGCCATCCCTCTGTACCATGCCGAAGATAGGACTCTTAGTCTTAGTAGACCTACCTTGTGTACCTTCTGTGCGTCTGTTTTGGTGTTTGTTGCGTTCTTTACCACCCAAGTACATTTCATCGCACTCAACCTCTCCACAGAGCGCTACGGAATCATCCTGAGCCATCAAGGTGCGAATCTTGTGCAACAGGAACCATGCAGTCTTCTGCGTAACATTGATGTCCTTTGAGAGTTGTACGCTGCTGATACCCTTCTTATGGGAAGATATGAGGTACATTGCCATGAACCATTTACGGAGTGGAAGGTTGCTGTCCTCGAAGATTGTACCCACTCTGCAAGAGAAACTCTTGTTGCAATGAGGACACTTGAAGCGACCATCTGAGCGCTCGTAGCAGTGTTGTTCTCCGCAGTACTGGCAAACCACATTGTCACCCCATCTGTGAGCGGAGATGAATTTTCTGCACTTCTCCTCAGTGTCGAAGTAGATAACGAGTTCGAAGAGTGAGTTGAACTTGTTGAAGTTTGGAGTGTACGTTTTTGCCATATCTATCTGAATTTATTGTTCTACAAGACAATAAAATAGAAAAACGAACAGAAAACCAAACTTATAACGTGTTTATTTCAGAAAAAAATTGTACTTTTGGTGTCAAAAAGTATATAGTTCCCTAAATTTTTAGCCATTTCATCGACGTTTTCAGGTTGTACAAAAGGGTACACCATGTACCTACCTCAGTACACCGTTTCGGCACACTCCAAGTGCCAAAGTTTTCCGTTTAACTTCCGTTAGTATTTATAATTATAGCGAATATTTATATATTTGTATAATTGTAATACTACTTCTGGTGTATTGATATACAAAAACCATTGCTTTACACTTATACATGTTATCGTACTATCATACAAAATCTGCTCAAATTCTATCTATGTATAACATTTAAGCAAGCATATTATCACGCTTATACGCATTAAACCCAGTGGTTTAATTGATTTTATTAAACTAAATAATCGTATAATAGGCATTTTAGATAGTATGATTATACCCAAACCTGCAAAACATACATAGATAGATTAATAAACGATTAAATATCAACTTATTGTTTAAGTTTATTAAATTTGTTTCAAAGTCTATTAAGGCGTTTATTTAAGTACATGCATAGATGTAGGTTATATTTATACAAATTATTCATTACGATTGTAATGTTTATATTTGTAGCAATTAATTTGCATTAATAAAGAAAAGTTATTATCTTTGTAACACGAATAATATGTTTTACAATTGTAGTTATCCAAAATGACGACTATTATCGAACGATTAAAGATGATTTTAGAGCGTGTGAAGCTCACGCCAGGCAACTTTGCTGTACAAATTGGAGTATCCCAAGCCACCATCTCCCACATCCTCAATGGCAGGAACAAAAACCCCAGTGCAGAGGTCTTGCTGCGTCTGCATGAGACCTACCCCGACATCGATCTCAATTGGTTGCTTACCGGTGAAGGCATGATGGTAAGAGATAACCCCGACTCGCTGTTTACAGGCACACTCTTCGACGACAATCTCATAAAACCCACCAAGAGTGCGAGTGAAACGGAAAATCGCAAGGAAATGCCGTCAGAGAGTGCTCAAAATGCTGATAATACCATTGTAAAACAGGAGATTATCTACAAAGAAAGACCTGTACGTAAGATAGAGGAAATAAGAATTTTCTTCGACGATGGTACTTACGAGGCATTTACTCCCAACAAATAGCTTGCGAGTATCAGTTTTTTTCCTTATATTTGTACTTCATAAACAAATCGTGTTATGAAGAAATACCTTTTAGACCTGAAAGTGGCAGAGAACACTCGTCTGGCTCCCAACTTCTCACTTTTGAAGATGAGAAGTGATGCCCCTTTGCCAGACATCCTGCCAGGACAATTTGCTGAAATCCGTGTGGATGATGCCCCTCATACCTTCTTGCGTCGTCCCATCTCCATCAACTTCGTGGATAGAGCCAACAACGATGTATGGTTCCTTATCCAGTTGGTGGGTGAAGGTACCAAACGCCTGGCATCCTTGGTTGTAGGCGATGTGGTGAATGTACTATTGCCTTTAGGCAATGGATTTGCTATGCCTGAGCAAGCAGATGAAAAGCTACTGCTCGTTGGCGGAGGTGCAGGAACTGCTCCTATGCTCTACTTTGGCGAACAGCTCGCTCAAATGGGATGCAAACCATCTTTCCTGTTGGGTGCCCGAACGGCTTCCATGCTCCTGCAACTCGATGAATTCGGCAAATATGGCGATGTTTATACCACTACAGAAGATGGTAGCTATGGCGAGCAAGGCTTTGTTACTCAGCACTCCGTGCTGCAGCAACAGCATTTCGACCGCATCTGTTGTTGCGGCCCTAAGCCCATGATGGTGTCTGTTGCCAAGTATGCCAAATCACAAGGCATCACCTGCGAGGTATCATTGGAGAACAAGATGGCTTGTGGCTTGGGAGCCTGCCTCTGTTGCGTGGAAAACACCACCGAGGGCAATGTATGTGTATGTAAAGAAGGACCCGTGTTCAATATAAACAACTTGTTATGGCAGATTTAAGTGTAAACATTGGCAAGCTGAAGCTCAAGAACCCTGTGCTCACAGCTTCAGGAACATTCGGTTACGGCGAAGAATTCGCTGATTTCATCGACCTTTCGCGTCTTGGTGGCTTCATCGTGAAGGGCACCACCTTACATCCTCGCGAGGGCAATCCTTATCCCCGTATGGCGGAAACGCCTATGGGTATGCTCAATGCCGTAGGTCTGCAAAACAAGGGTGTGCATCATTTCGTGGAGCATATCTATCCCCGTTTGAAACACTTAGATACAAATGTAATCGTCAATGTATCTGGCTCATCAGTTGAGGATTATAGCGAGACAGCCGCCATCATCGACGAGCTGCCCAACATCCCAGCCATTGAGCTGAACATCTCTTGCCCCAACGTGAAGCATGGCGGCATGACCTTTGGTGTGCATCCGGAAGCAGCTGCTGAGGTGGTGTCTGCTGTTCGCAAGGCTTATCACAAGACACTCATCGTGAAGCTCACACCCAATGTGACAGACATTACAGAGATTGCCAAGGCTGTGGAAGGTGCTGGTGCCGATAGCGTATCGCTCATCAACACCTTGTTAGGTATGGCGATAGATGCCGAGCGCAGGAAGCCCCTGCTTTCAACCGTAACAGGTGGATTGTCTGGCCCTTGTGTCAAGCCAGTGGCATTACGCATGGTTTGGCAGGTTGCCAAAGCAGTGAAGGTACCCGTAGTAGGTTTAGGAGGCATCATGAACGCTACCGATGCCATCGAATTTCTTCTGGCTGGAGCCACAGCCGTTGAGCTTGGCACAGCCAACTTCATCGACCCTGCCATCACCGTCAAAGTTGTTGATGGTATTAATGAATACCTTGACCGTCACGGATTTAAATCTGTGAAAGATATCATCGGCGCTTTGGAGATTTAATAGTATTCACAAGTCAAATGAAATAAATTAAGTGGTATGAAAAATTTTAGTTATTATGCTCCCACACAGGTAGTGTTTGGGGCAAATGCGGAGGAGAAGATTCCTCAGCTCATCAAATGTTACGGTGGTTCTAAAGTGTTGATCCATTACGGAGGAAAGAGTGCTGAACGCTCTGGCTTGCTCGGTAAGATTGAACAGGCGCTCACTGATGCCGGTATTGAGCATCTGAAACTGGGTGGTGTAGTGCCTAATCCTCGTCTCTCGAAGGCACAGGAAGGAATCGACCTGTGCAGGCGTGAAGGAGTGGATTTCATCTTGGCTGTAGGCGGTGGCAGTGTGATTGACTCTTCCAAGTGTATGGCACTGGGTATTCCTTACGAGGGTGATGTATGGGATTTCTATGCAGGACTAGCTCAGGCAAAGGCTTGTGTACCTTTGGCTGCTGTGCTCACTATTCCAGCTGCGGGCAGTGAGATGAGTGGTGGCAGTGTGATTACGAAGGATGAGGGTGAGCTGAAATGGTCTTACGATGATAATCTCTGTCGCTGTAAGTTTGCCATTATGAACCCAATACGCACATATACCTTGCCTCCTTACCAAACAGCATGTGGTATTACTGACATCATGATGCACACCATGGAGCGTTATTTCTCACAAGAGGAGATGGGCATCACTGATGCCATTGCCATTGCCCTGCTGAAATCTGTACGCGAGTTTGGACCTATGGTACTTGCCAATCCTGAGGATTACTACCTGCGTAGTCAGATTATGTGGGCAGGTAGTTTGGCGCACAATGACCTGACAGGTTGCGGTACCATTGGAGATTGGGGAACACACAACATGGAGCATGAGCTCAGTGCCCTGTATGGGGTAGCTCATGGTGCAGGACTTGCTGCATTGTGGTGCCATTGGGCTACTTATGTGTTTGATGCGGGACCTGCCCGTTTTGCTCGTTTTGCGAGAGAGGTGCTTGATGTAGAGATTGAGGATGATGTACTGGCAGCTAAGGAGGGTATCAGTCGTATGCGTGATTTCTATCATAGTATTGGCATGCCTGCCAGCATTCCTGAACTGATTGGACGCAAAGCCACTGAGGAAGAGCTGTTGCTCATGGCAGAAAAATGTTCACGCGGACGTACCATCACCAATGGCAACTTTAAGAAGCTTGCCTATGAGGATGTGCTGAAGATATACACAGCGGCTAACGAATAAGCACTCTTGGTTTCCTTACAATAACACGGTAAATCAAGTTTATAACATTAACCATAACCCAGGGCAACACCCTGGGTTATGTAGTTTGTAAGGGAGGTACAACCTACTGATTCCCATGTGCCACCATGTTGCTATACACCCAGAACTGGGTATGGTTGGGGAACCTGAGCTGAACTTTGTTTTGCTGGGTTTTGATAACAGTTGCTGGAGTATCTTTGTCAAGGAAGATGGCATAGCCGAACTTGAAGAAGGTGGAGAACATATCGAAGTTGTCGTTCCGACTGTACTCCACCAACTTGTCAAGCGTTTCAGGCACCACGGTACCGTAGCAATCTTCCGTGAGCCTTACCTGCTCGCCTTCCTTGACCACATCGTCTGCCGTGATGGGCAGGGAGAGGGCTATCATTGATATCAGAAAAAGAAAAAGCTTCTTCATAAATCATTTTCTAACTATCACACTACCACTGGCTTGATGGGTTGCCAGTATCAACACCTCAGCAATCTGCACATGAGCGGGAGCATTGGAGGCATAGACAGCCACATCTGCTATGTCATCGCCTGTGAGCGGCTGAATGCCTTTATAGACATTGGCGGCACGGGCGGTATCACCATGAAAACGGGTGTTGCTGAAGTTCGTCTCAACAAGTCCCGGCTTCAGATTGGTCACACGGATAGGGGTGTTCGCCACATCGATGCGCAACCCGTCGCTCAGAGCCTTGACAGCAGCTTTGGTGGCACAATAGACATTGCCTCCGGCGTATGCGGCGTCGCCAGCCACCGAGCCGATATTGATGATATGGCCAGCGTTGCGGGCTACCATACCGGGCACAATAAGCCTGGTCATGGTGAGCAAACCCTTGATGTTGGTGTCAATCATGGTTTCCCAATCGTCGAAACTGCCCTCATACTCCGGTTCCAAGCCCATAGCCAACCCTGCGTTATTAATCAGCACATCAATGCTTTGCCATGCTGCGGGCAACTCATTCAGACACTGGGTAGCTCTGGCGCGGTCTCTGACATCGAAAACCAAAGTTAGTACCTCGGCACCTGCCTCAGTCAGCTCTTTTTGAATTTCGGTTAGGCGCTGTTCATTCCTTCCGGTCAGAATCAGCTTGTCGCCATTATTGGCAAACTTCCTGGCACAAGCGAGTCCTATGCCGCTTGTAGCACCAGTAATCAGTACAATTTTATTCATCTTCTTGTCGTTTTATGGTTGATCTATTATTCTTCACACTGCTGGCAACCCTCCAGTTTCACGATTATGGCACTGCATGGGTCGAGGGTGATGATGTCGCCTTTGCCCTTTGGCTGAATCTTATAAGTGCCCTTGCCTGTGGTATAAACGATGGCAGATCTGGCAGCTCCCTGGGCGTTGATGGTGGCCTTTACCTTCTTGCCTGAAGGATTCAAAGCCACGATATAGTCCTCATAGTCAGAACCGCGACGATAAACCATAGGGTAGGGCTGCTCGGTCTTGCCCACATAAATCCAGGTGCCATCATTGCCCAACGCCTCAGAACCTGCGCGTAGTTTCAGCAAACCTTTCACATAGTTGAGCAGAGAGTTCGGATCTTTCTCCTCTGCTTCAACGGTGATGGTACCCTTTTCCGTAGCTACAGGCAGATAAAGTTTATCCACACTTGCTGTTGAGAATCCAGCTGTTTCATTATCAGACCATTGCATGGGTGTCCTACATCCTGAACGCTGATTGCTACCTTCCTTGCTTGGCAAGCCAAACTGTTGCTTCATGCCAATCTCATCGCCATAATATATAAAAGGAGTGCCAGGCAGGGTAAGCAGGAAGGTCATTGCCACCTTCAGGTCTTGCATGGTACGGGGGTCTTGACTCATACGCTCGGAGTCGTGGTTACCTGTAGGTAATGACAGATAGCCATATTCGCGCGTGTTGCTATAGGTCTTGTCGAAGGCTTCAACGAAACCCTTGATTTCACCTTGACCGGTTCTGTCGAAATATGCCTTGGGCGAGTTACCCCCACCAAAGGCATTGTTGCTGTTAAGCCTGAACAGGTTCATGGGAGCTGCTCCTGAGCCAGGGCGACCACCCACACGGTAGAAATCAATGTCGAAGCCTGCCGGCAATGACTGGTCGGGGTTGAACCACTCCGCAATCAGTGCCCTGTCGGGGAAATTCTGGTCACGCCATTGACGCATCTCCTGCCATAGCTTGCTCACCTCTTTCTTGTCGGGGTCGTTCTTAACCAAAGAAGACGCCAAATCTACACGGAAGCCATCCACACCCTTGCTGAACCAGAAGGTCATGATGCTCTTCAGCTCTTGACGGGTGGCTTGGGGACCTGGAGCCGTAACGGGTTGTTCCCAAGGATGGTTGGGGTCAGGGTTGGCATAGCCGTAGTTCAGGGCAGGCTGACTCTCATAGAAGTTTTTCTCATAGTATTTAGCTCGTGGCGCATTGGCTTCCACAAAACGACCGATGGTGCTTGCCGATGGGTCGGGAGCTTCATAACGCCTCTTGATCTGCTCTTTTTCGGCATCGGTAATCTCGTCTGTCCAGATGTAGTAATCGCTATATCGCAGGTCTTTGCCACTCTTTGACTGCAAGAACCACTCGTTCTTGTCGCTGGTATGGCCAGCCACGAGGTCGAGGCACAGCTTCATGCCGCGCTTGTGCAACTCATCTGCCAGCGTCACCAAGTCGGTGTTGGTACCAAAACGAGGGTCAACCTTATAGAAATCAATGACATCATAACCACCGTCTTGCCAACCTGACACATAGATGGGGTTGAGCCACAAGGCTGTGATGCCCAATGACTGGAGGTAGTCAAGTTTGGAGGTGATGCCTGGCAGGTCTCCAATACCATTACCGTCGCTATCCATGTAGCTGGATGGATAGATTTGATAGAACACGGCTTTTTTCAGCCATTCGGGTCCTGCTTCCGCTTTGAGGGAAGCTGGCAGTATGCAGGCAGCAACTGCCGTCAGGAGTAATAATTTCTTTAGTTTCATATCGTCAGTATATTATTTTATTTCAAAAGGTCTGGACGCAAGCGTTTGGTGCGTTCAAGCGACTGCTCCATTTCCCACTCCTTGATCTTCGCCTCATTGCCGGATAGCAGCACATCTGGCACTTTCCAGCCATTGTACTCCGACGGACGGGTATAGACGGGTGCCGCCAAGAGGTTGTCCTGGAAAGAGTCGGAGAGGGCAGATTGCTCGTCGCTGATAACACCGGGAATGATGCGCACAATAGCATCAGACATCACAGCCGCAGCCAGTTCACCACCAGTCAGCACATAATCGCCTATGCTCACTTCTTTCGTGATGAAATGCTCGCGGATGCGATAGTCGATACCCTTGAAATGACCACAGAGAATGATAATGTTCTCCATGAGCGACAGGGTGTTAGCCATAGGTTGACAGAACTGCTCCCCGTCAGGGGTAACAAAGATAACCTCATCATAGTCACGCTCTGCCTTCAGGGCATTGATGCACCGCTCTACAGGCTCTATCTTCATCACCATACCTGCAAAGCCACCAAAGGGATAGTCGTCAACACGCCGGTATTTGTCAAGGGTATAGTCGCGCAAGTTGTGGATATGTATTTCAACCAGCCCCTTGTCTTGCGCGCGCTTTAATATCGAGCAATTGAAGAAGCCCTCGATCATTTCCGGATATACGGTTATAATGTCAATTCTCATAAACTTTAACTTTTATGTGCCAAAAATACGAAAAAAAACGCAAAGCAAAGCTCTTTATAAGTCTTTTTTGGTATATTTGCGGCGTAAAAATGATAAACCATAAAGACTAAACAAATTAATTTTGACAAACAATGAAAGAGAATTTAGTATTAGTGACCGGTGCCAACAAGGGCATCGGATTCGGTATTGCAAAGCATCTTGGACTTAGTGGTTGGAAGGTTGTTATCGGTGCCCGTAATGAGGAACGTGCCGAGAAGGCCATCCGTGAATTAACGTCATTGGGCATCGATGTACTTGGATGGGTGCAGATTGAGCTGGCTGACCAAGCAAGCTTGGAACAGGCAGCGCAAGTGATTAATAATCAATATGCAGGATTGTCGCTGTTGGTGAACAATGCGGGCATCCCAGGTGATATGGGTGTGGATGGAGAGCATACCGATATTGCCGACATCCGACAAACCCTCGAAGTGAATTTTATCGGTACTTTTACGCTCACCAAGTTGCTGTTACCGTTATTGGAAAAGAATGGCGGAAGGATTGTGAATGTGACGGTTCCATCAGAGATCAGTCCCTATTGGCATCCGTTGGCATACGTGACCAGCAAGGCGGCTCAGAATGCCATGATGGGTGTCTTTGCCATAGAGTTCCAGCAGAGCAACTCACCTTTGGAGATTTTCTCCTTGCATCCCGGACCCACCACTACCGACCTGAATGGTAACATGAGTTTGCCTGGATTCCACGACATTGAGACTGTGGGACAGAAGATGGCAGAGCTCATCAACGACGGCAAGAGCCATCAAGGCGAGTTTATCGAGTTATATCCGATAGTGAAAGAAGACTAAGTGGCTTGCTTCTGCATGTGCCAGAGCAGGTGGTTGAACAGCTGCTTCTGCTTCACGCGTTGAAAGCCAAGTGAACTGTAGAGGCGTTCGGCTTTGGGATTGTCTTGGTCAACTAACAGGCCCACACATGGATGACCATCGCCGAATGCCTTTTCGCAAAAGGCAAGAATAAGTTGCCTGCCAATGCCCTGATGCCGATAGGGCGGAAATACCGCCAAAGAGTCGAGATAGAACTCTCCAGGCTCTGTCTCTTCCTGTACCTGAGGCATAACGCCTGTTTGCTGCTCGATGTAGGCGAGGGTAGGTTGCCTGAGCTGCCTTAGTAGTGAGCCGTCATAACCCACTATGCCGCCTATCACCTGATTGCCGACTTCTGCCAGAATGGCGTTATGATAGCTGTATTGCGACACCTCCATCTTGGCCAAGGCTTCCATCAAAGCCATTCCGTTGTTGCCGCAATACTGTCTCAGCAAATCTTCTCCAAACCCCATCCCGATAACTTGTGCTATTGAGCGGGCATCATCTTGTGTCGCTTGTCTGATGCTTATCTTCATAGGTATTAGGCTGTAAACATGGTGGTTATCAAGACAATCAGTGTTATAATCAATACAATCAGTATGATGATAGAGCTGAGCATGATGATGAAAGTCTTGACGGTTCCCTTCAAAGCTGTCCACCAGTCAATGCGGTATAATTGCTTGAAGTTGCGTATCATCAACAAGAATTCAATGAGCATGTTGATGGTTGTAGAGGCACTTGCAAACAATTTGGGGGCTAATTCAGAGCCTGTGAAGGGAATCATCGCAATGTCTTTCATCATGAGCTGAGAGCCGAAATAGCCAAAGGCAAAAACATATTCGCCCATATTCAATCGCTTGTTGACGCGTGTGTGACGGAAAGCCCTGCGAACTCCTATGAGATAGAAAGGAATGGTCAGGATAAACAGAAACGCTTGGTTGTTATCGAACCACCCGCCCAGCAGATCTTTGATGGCGTAAAAATAAGTCCCGGGTCCTGTATGTTCATTAATCCATGCTGTAATCTTGGCACCATTGTCGTCGGTATATTCGTTTTCGTTATGATCTTCTTGTGCCTCCTGCCAGTCATTGGATGATAACTGCAAAGAATCAGTCGGAGCAGGATTGCTCTTGGTAACCAATGAGTCAATCTGATAACCAATCCTACTGAGACCATTGCTGTCGTTTCCCACTGACTTAGGGTCGAAGAGATGGGCAGCAACGATATATAGAGCAGCCATCACGATGAGCAGGGAGAAAGGCTTGTAATAAGGTTTTCGCTTTCCCTGGATAAAGTCAGTCACCATGTAGCCCGGACGATACCAAAGCTCATGGATGGTGTGCAGAAAGCCACTGTCGATGCTGAAAAACGATGACAAGAAATTGGTGAAAGAATTTTTCAAGGTGATGCGCTCAGTCTTGGCTGGTTGTCCGCAACTGCTACAGAAATCGCCCTCATACACATCGCCACAATTCTGGCAAACATGACGCTCCGGATTCTCCAAAGGTTTACTCTGCCTTCCTCTAATCTGCTTGATGTTGAACGCCCTGCGTTTGACGTTCCACTTAGCAGGATTCGTGTTGAACCTGCTGACTCCGATGACAGTATCTTTCTGCAACAGAGGCAATAGGGTAAGGTCATTGAGAATCTGGCGATGTGGATAAACAGCCAGTTCATCGAAAGTGGTCAAGCCATTGAGCACCCCACAAAAGTCGATACCGGCATTTTGTGCCGTTTCTGCATCCACCGTACTGTCACCTACGTAAAGGGCAAGTTTTTTCTTGGCTTTCAGCTTCTTGAGAGCAACCTTGACTCCCCGAGGATCAGGCTTTGCCACCTTCACATCCTCGCCGCCAATGATGACATCGATGAAATCCTTGGGGAAATACCTGTCCATCACGCCTTGAATGCGATAGCGATACTTGGTGGAAATGATGGCAAGCTTGGCACCTTGCTCTTTCAGCTTGGTCAACACTGACACTGTCTCAGGGAAGAGTACAGTATTGTCATTCATGTAGATGTCTGCCTCCTTGGTATATTCTAACTTCCATGCCGCCAACTGTTCCGGATTACTGACACCGGTAAGAATGGAGAAAGACTCCTCTAATGTCTTACCTATGGTACGCTTGATCTGCATCTCCGTCACGTCCTGATAGCCATGACGTTGTAGCACATGGGTAAAACACATCACAATGCCACGGGAAGAATCGGCAAGGGTCAGGTCAAAATCAAACAGATAGTAAAGATAATCTTTCACCATACATACATTATGCTCTTTAATGATGCAAAAGTAGAAAAAAAACATTACTTTAGCGCATTATTGCCGTAAAAAAACACAGGCAGGTATTTGCTTCGCTCTTCTCTCGCTCTTCTCTCGCTCTAACCATACTCAAAGTGTATGGAAGGGTATAGGAAGAGTATGGGATGAGTATGGGAAGAGCCTGCCAAGAGCGAGGCAGTTCCCTGCCATTTCCCTTCCAAATCCGACCGAACGTTGCGGACGTGGTTTGTAATCCGTTTCCCTGTTAATACCTGTTCAGTCGGATTTGTAATCCGCATATTTTTCGCACCCTGTTCAGTCGGATTTGTAATCCGACTGAAACGAGTATAAGGATTTGCAATCCGTTTATTTTTCGCATCACAGATGCTTATATTCGATGCGGTCGGATTACAAATCCGACCGAACATGAGTTATCCGACCGAACGATGGGTTATTTCCCGCATCACAGATGCTTATATTCAATGCGGTCGGATTGCAAATCCGACCGAACGTGGCAGAAAGAGAGCCTTACTGTGTACTTTTCCACTCAAATCGCATTGCATTATTAATATTTTTGTATATTTGCAGCAGAAAATGGGAGTTTATTTTTGAAATTA
>JAGCGS010000066.1 GCA_017649485.1 Bacteroidaceae bacterium
ATGTTGATTATTCTATAATTTTTGATAAATGCTCTACGAAAGATTTCGTCTTTTTAGATCCTCCGTATGATTGTATATTTACAGACTATGGAAATGAAGACAATAATGATTTTACTGAAGAAAAACATGTGAAATTGGCACAAGATTTTAGAAATCTATCATCAAAATCATTAATGATTATTGGAAAGACTCAACTCACAGAACAATTATATAGACCTTATATAAAAGCTGAATATTCAAAAAAATATGCGGTTAATATAAGAAATCGATTCAAGTCTGAAAGTTCACATTTAATTGTTACAAATTTCTAATTGAATATAATATGGATTCTATCACACGCATTAAAGAGTATATCAACAGGAACTTTCCTGATTGGGTAAAAATTGATTTCTCGGTATTTAACGAGATTATTGATTTTAGAGAAGAGTGGAGCGAATTATATAGGATAAACAATGAAGAAATTATATTAGTGTCATACACCAATATTAGTATCACAGGAACAGATCGCGCCAAACCCCAACTTAGGGTTTTTCTTGATGAATATAAAAAGCCTTTCTACTTTGCCAAAAAGCATCAATTGCGTTTCTATCTCTTTTCTATTTTTACCAAAGAAGACAATATGGCAAGAGGATTAAATAATTTTAATCCCAAAGAATATATTATTTCCATAGAGACGAATCTTGATGTAGAAGGATCTCGGAGAGATCTAAGAAGTATTTATGATTATGCAAATGAAAAGTTGAATGAAAGGAAATTTCTTAAATGCACTCGTGCCAATTATAAAGCGGACATTAATCAGGCTTCTTTCATCTACATAGGTACTCCTGAATCGCCATATAAAGATACATTTGAGAATTTTATCAATATTTTCGACTCAAGACCATATATCAATTCTACTAATGATATAGATAGACAATTAGAGTACAATCAATTACCATTAACTGAAATCGATGATTATAGTACTTTCGTTAACGCTCTCCGTACCAAGCCTTTCCTTCTCCTGGCAGGAATCTCAGGTACAGGCAAAAGCCAAAAGGTACAGGAATTGGCATTTATGACTTGTCCTGATGGAGAACTGCGGAATGAAGGCGGAACGACGCCTGGGAACTATTGTTTGGTAGAGGTGAAACCAAACTGGCATGACTCAACAGAGTTGTTGGGATATTATAGTGCTTTGTCGGGAAAGTATGAGTTGACAGACTTCATACGTTTTGCTTATAAGGCAACACAGAATAGGGATGTGCCTTTCTTCCTTTGTCTGGACGAGATGAATCTGGCACCTGTGGAGCAGTATTTTGCAGAGTACCTGAGTGTGTTGGAAACGCGAAAGAAGGTTGGCGATGAAATTCAAACACAATACCTGTTGAGTAAAGACCGCTTCAGTAACTGCGAACTACAGAAGAAAGTGTTGGTGAAAGATGAGGGCGACATCATTGAAGGTGACAAGCAGTACAAGATGGAGTTCCTGTATTCTGAAAAGGATGCAGAAATCATCACATATCTGAAAGAAAACGGTCTGACGCTGCCCGATAATCTTTTTGTGATTGGTACGGTGAATATGGACGACACCACACATCAGTTCTCGCGTAAGGTGATTGACCGTGCATTTACCATTGAGATGAACGGTGGCAAGATGGCGGAAATGTTCTCGCCAGAGAGCAAGATGCTGCTGGAATACAGAGATGAGCCAGTACCCATTGAAGCATTCAAGGCTGAATTTGTGCGGGCATACGAAGTGCTGGACGATGCGCGGTTTGCCAAATACAAGGATGTGATTTCCACGCGCATCCCAGAACTTTTGGGTGATTCTGATGGTACAGCCGAGGCAGACAGCATCAATGGCATACTGAATGAAACGCCGTTCCGCATCAGTTATCGTGTGCAGAATGAGTTGGTGCTTTATCTAAGTACGTTGATTGAACGGGCCAACTTCCCCGAGCCAGACCAAATAGAAGTACTGATAGGCGAAGCCACATTAGCTATATTATTAGAAAAGGTGCTGCCGCGTGTGCAAGGTGAGCAGAAGCAGTTGGAGACACAGAAGGGTAAGAGCAATGTGCTGAAAGATTTGAAGACATTTGTGGAGAGCCACTTTAAGCCCGAAGAGGACACCGATGCCAATTCGCTCTACAACCAGGTCCTTCGGAAGTTGAAGGAGATGGATGGCAAACTGGCGAACTATTATACCAACTTCTTCTAACATTGTATGGAACTATTGCAATACAAATATCATGATTCCTACATCATCCAAGCCAGCAGCACGGATATAGGCATGTCGTGGCGGAAGTTCAAGGTGAGAGCCAAGCAACTGCTACCAGAGCGGTATTGCAATTATGTGATGGCGAGTGGCGGAGCGTTGAAAGTGTATAATGCTGACAGCAAAGCTATGAACGAAGTGGATGAGGCTGACTGGCATGAGGCCCGACCAGTATTCTTCGAAGACCACAAGTATAATCTCACGCTGACTTTCTTTGATGCCGTGGAGGAGCCGCGCATCGTTCACCCCAATAAAGAGGTGGAGGCCATGTTTAACACGGTGCAGACAGCATCGGGCGAGTATGTCATAAACAGCTGTCTTGACTTTCTGAACCAGCCCGGCCACTTTGCTTTGGAATTCGCCTATAAGAATACGGCCAATGAGCACATACAGCATAAGATGGAGTTCGACGTGCTGTCACCTAAACTTGACACGAAGCACGACCTCGACATCATCATTCAACAGATAAGGGCTGAATATGGCGATTTGGTGTTCCGATACCTCACGCTGACCTTCCAGCAGTTTGAGATGGGGCGAGAAGCCAACAATGAACTGATTTGGCTGTCGGTGTTCAAGCTGATTGTGGACAGCTATGTGCAGGCTATTCGCTTTATCATTCATCAGCCACATAATAAGATGCGCCAATATGAGGAATACCGAAGAGCCGAGCGCATAAAAGGCTGGACACCCATGTTAGCTGAAAGATTCAGCAATGACCGCTTGAATGACGAAGAGCAGGCATTGAGGAAATATTACAGGACGGAGCAGACGGAAGCGACTTTGGACACACGAGAGAACCGTTTTGTGAAATATACCCTTCAGCGAGTCACCGAGCGTCTTTCGCTGCTTATCAATAGGCTTGGAGAAGGTACGTCGGACAGTGAGATTGACAATCTGAAGGACAAGCAGAAAGAACTGGAAATGCTTAGGCGCAACTCGTTCTTCAATGGCATCGGGCATTTTGACGGCTTCCGTCAACAGAGCATGGTTCTCCAGCAGCGTAGCGGCTACTCGCAGGTTTATCGATATTGGATCATGCTGCAAAACGGGCTTGACCTGATTCAAGGCAATACAAGTGTAGGTGTGCAGCCTATATGGCGACTCTATGAATTGTGGTGTTTCCTAAAGGTGAAGCAACTTGTCTGCAAAGTGCTAGGTATAGATGTTCATAATAAAGAGCATCTTGAAAAGTATGTCCATGAAGACACACAGAATGCTTTCGATTTGTTTAATGGCGGTTCTTTGAGTGGGCACATCATATATACCAATCCCCAAAATGGCGATTTGGTGGAAGTGGGCTATCAGTATTCGTTTGATCGGAAAGGCGATGAACACAAGATGCGTTCTGCCACGACTGAGCAGAAGCCCGATATTGTGATGCACATTCACAAAGACGAGCGTGACATAACGTTGACGTATCTCTACGATGCAAAATACAGTGTCCGTGGCGATGATGATGCAACTTTGGGTAGCGTGCAAGATGAGCCGAAGCCAGAAACCATTAACGCGATGCACCACTACCGTGATGCCATCTATTACGGCAAGCGTGGCGAGCATCGTTTCTCAAAAGAGATTATCGGTGGCTACATCCTCTTTCCTGGACGTATGGACGAACACCGATTATTAGAACAAATGCAGAATCATGATGAGCAGTTGCCTTATTTCCTGAAATCCATTGAAGAAGTGAATATAGGTGCATTTCCATTGCTGCCAAATGAGGAAAGTGGGTTGCTTTTGGAAAACCATCTCCGCAAAGTGCTCCTTGATGAAAGTATCATCGAACAACTTGAAGTAAGTGTGCCGCAGAGAGGTCTATATTATACAGACACTCAACCAAAGTCCGTTGAATCAAAGAATGTGTTTACCGTTACTGTCAGGAAAAAAGATGCAGACTACCAGACATTCCTTGAACATAAGGCAAGGAAGTATGTGATGGAAACCTTGCCAAAGGTGAACATTCTCGAAGCAGTTTACCTCCTTCCGATGGTAGGCGGCGATATTGACGGCTATTATAAAATAACACGATTAACCATAGAGGATGGCAAGATGTGTTTGAAACTGGGCGAATATATATCACTTGGTAACGAGTGGATGTATATTTTCCGAAACATGCGTCATGGTGAACTTATTACCATGAACAATGTTTTGAAGTTGTATGGACAAAGAAATTAAAGTTGAATATTAAGATGAATCAAGAAGGAGATTATGAGTAGACAGCAATATAGAAAAGAATTCAAATGCATTTTAGAAAAGACTTTTTTACCAGAAGGCATTTCTAATGAAGAACGGAATGAATTACTTCTTCCACTATCAAAGCATTTATTTGAGCATATTCCTTCAAGGTTGTTTCGATATAGAGAATGCTCGGAAATGAATCTTGATGCTTTTAACGGAGATAAACTATTTGCAGTTACCTCAGATAAGTTCAATGATCCATATGACTGTTTGTTTCGATACGATAAAGAGCGACTTCGCAATTCGATAATGATGGGAATATCTAAGGATTATGTTTATGCTTTAAGAGATCATTTCCAAAGGGGAGGAGATTTTCCTGATATGCTTAAATCTGTATTCGATGATGAATTCCTGAAAAACGCAAAACAATCTATAGGAAATGCGAATGATGATATGATTGAATTGTATAGTGAGAATATTGCAAACATAAAGGAGCCTCTTAACAAGCTGATAGACAGACAAACAGAAGAGGCTGTTAATACAGTAAAGCGATTGACTTTTATCGCATGTTTTAGTGAAGAAATTCATTCTGTTACGATGTGGTCTCATTATGCAGATTCACATAAGGGATTTGTGTTAGAATATAGTACAAATTCGTTCCAACTCAAATGTCAAATTTGTGATCAATTAAAACAATGCAATAAAGCTGCGGTTTGCAATTTCTATCCCGTAATATATCAGCAACAAAGATATGATGCTACGGATTTTTTAGCGTGGTATATTGCTCGAAGTTTGGGATTGCCCATTAAGAACCCTGACACATTTGCGGCATCTAAGCCTCTGTTATATAAGTCTTCTCAATGGAGTTATGAAAAAGAGTGGAGGCTAATAGTCAGTAAATTTAATGAGTTTCAAAACAAGACTCCTTTCTGTATAGATCATCTACGACCTCAAGCCATTTATTATGGTACAAGAATCTCGCCAATTAACAGGAAAATGCTACATCTCATTGCAAAAGAAAAAGGAATTAGAGAGTATCAAATGTATATTGATGATAGATCATACAATTATTCGGTCAAGTTCTGCAAGTTTTCGGAAGATTGAATTTTATTTATACAAACAATAGTAATAAAAATGAAGCGTTATAAGAATAAAAGGATATGACAGAACAAGCATTACAACAATATCTCATCAAGCAATACCCTAAAGAGGATGAGGGTTGCGAGTGGAAGGAATTCAAGAACCTGAAGAACGACTTCAGCGGTCATGAGAAAGATGATGTCATCTCATACGTGTCAGCACTGGCTAACATGGAGGGTGGGCATCTGGTTGTTGGTGTTGAGGATAAGACGTTGAGGATTGTTGGGACGGATACTTACAACTATACGACTCAACAGGCGACACTCCGACTGACTAATTTATGTGCCAACCTTTCGAGCGAAGGATTGGATATTGAGGAATTCATCACAGAGGATACCCAAAAGACGGTTTGGGTGATTCACATTCCTAAGCATCAACCTAAACTTCCTGTCTATGCTCACAACAAAGCATGGCAGCGGATAGAGGACTCTCTGGTGGAACTAACTCCAGAACGGTTGAACGCTATTTTGGAGGAACAACTATTTGCTCCTGATGATTGGTCTGCTGGAATTGTACAGAATGCGACTTTGGCAGATTTGGATGAACTGGCAGTTGCCAAAGCCCGTGTGATGTACAAAAAGGTACACTCTAAAATTCCTGCTAATGAGATTGACGGTTGGTCGGTAGAAGAGTTGCTGAGTAACAGCGGCATCATGATTGACGGAAAACTCACACGTGCTGCCATCATCTTGTTGGGTAAACCAACGGCAGTGTTCAAACTGAGACCTGCAGTCGTGGAAGTTACATGGACACTACGTGATGCAAAAGAAGACGTTGTAGATTACGAACATTTCACTGCTCCATTCATATTGACAGTGGATGAGATTCTTGGGAAGATTCGCAATCTGACTATGCGCGAGTTGCCTGGAGGTACATTATTCCCAGATACGATGAAGCAATACGACAACTACAGCATCCGTGAGGCTTTGCATAATGCCATTGCTCATCAGGATTATACATTGCAAGAACGTATTAACTTCGTTGAGAATCCTGGCTATGTGTATTACGAGAATGGTGGCAGTTTCATTCCTGGCACTTTACAAAAGGCTTTGGCTATTCGTGGACCACAGCGTCACTTCAGAAACGAATGCCTTTGTAAAGCAATGGTGCATTTCAATATGATTGATACTGTAAGCCGTGGCATCAAGAAAATATTCGATGAACAATGGCGACGCCATTTCCCTATGCCTGACTATGAGATTGATGCAGTCAACAAGGTTGTCGGTGTGAGACTCTATGGCAATGCCATTAATGAGAAATACACAAAGATACTGAAAGAGAATAAAACTCTGACATTACAAGAGTGTATTGCTCTCGATGCTGTGCAAAAAGGACATCAGATTAGCGAAGATACGGCAAAAGAATTATTGGACAAGGGGCTGATTGAGGGCGAATCTCCTAATTATCAAATTTCATTGGGTGTTGCTAAGATAACACACCAGTTGCCAGAATATACCCGTGTCAGTGGCTTGGAGCGTTCAAAATTAAAACAAATGACATTGCAATTTATTCAGAATGCAGGTGAGGATGGAACTATGCGTGACGGTATCTATGAGTATCTGAAAGTCGCAATGCCTAGCAATAAGACGAAAGAGCAGAATCTCCGTTTGTTGGGAAACATCCTTAAAGAATTAAAAGAGGAAGGCGCTGTTTCTTTGAAAGGATTATCATGGTACGAAGTGAAGAATCCGACTAAAAAGGACTAAAAGCGACTAAATCCGACTAAAAAGGAACTAAAGCCGCCTATAAATGACCAATTATAATCGTTTATGACCATTTACGACCAGTTTCAGCCAGATTCTGTCTGTTAGAGCATAAAAGATGCTAAAAGCACTCAGATTCTTTGGCTGTTTGGAAGAAGTTTTGTACCTTTGCAACTAGAAAGAGCGTTCTTTGGATTTGTGTAAAACGTGTAGGAATATGTAAGTCCTCTCGTTTCCAAAGTGTTACCCATTTCTACTTTTCTTTTAGGTAACACGTTGATTTCCAAAAGAATTTAAGAATAGTATCGTATTTTCTTTTATTATCATTCTTAAAAAACCCGCCCCTCCCTCCCCGACAACCGTCAGCAGTTGTCGAAAGCATCATCGAGCAACGCTCGCAGTTCGTCAAAGAACCGCTGCGTAGTGGCCAAATCACGGCTCGTGTCACGCTGCATCAGTTCAGCTATGACAAGCAAAGCCTCCCAAACCCTAACTTCGGGATCACCAGAAATCACTTTCTTGAAAGTGTTGTAATGAACACTGGTTTCCTCGGTTAACGAACTAATACGAGTACCTGTTTCCTTCAGGTAACGCTCGACAAGATGACCAATCTGAATGATGGTCTGCTTCATTGCATTTTTTTTGTCGTTCATGATTAAAAAAAAATTAAGTTAATACTATAAAAAATACACTCGCTTACGCGCGTATAAATTTAATATAACAAAATTTTAATGGAAAAAAAATACCGATTATGCACACAGTGTGCATAATGTCGTCAAACCTTTTCCGTATCTTTGTAATGGCTCTCAAAGAGATATTTATTTCAATGCCTGCCAAATTAATTAACAATATTATTAACACTAAAAATCAAACCGTTATGGCATTATGGCAGAAGCATTGGAGTAATACTCCCAGCGACCCCCGCATGCAATTATTGATTGGAGAAATGGGAGCAAAGGGCTATGGCATCTATTGGCTCCTCAGTGAAAAGATTATTGCCTGTAATGAAGGCGCAGTTCTCTTACCTCAACTGAAGCGTGAGATGTGCAGCAGGAAACTCTACAGCAAGTCAGTCTTGCAAGTAATCAACAATTATTATCTGTTCGAGACAGACGACAGCGGGTATGTCAGGCTCCACCCTATACCCATCGGCAACATGAGTGCGCACATGCTGCACGACCTGAAGTCGGGCAAGGTAGAGCCTATGCAAACTTTCATCCGAAACATATCCGAAACTACTCCCGACTCCACCTATTATAACACGCGGGCGGGCGAGAACCAGAATAATAATAATATTACGTGCTTGACGCACGAGTCCATCCTCAATGAGCACCCCAAGGTGAAGGAGGTTTTGGGTTGCTTCGCCACCAGTACTTGGTGCGGCTACGTACTGTCGCTGCTCGACCCGAAATCTTTCATGTGGAGGCAGAGCACCTGTCTGCATTCAGGCTATGCCATGCTGTTGGACCGTCACTGGGAGGATGCCGTGGTGGCTTTCATCCACCATATCATCGCCTTGGATCGGGCGGATGAGATACGCAGTGAGCAGAATGTGCATTATTATTTCGCCAACTTCGTTAACAGGTATAACAATACGGGCAAGAAACTGATGGAGATGCTGAAGCAGCAGGAGAATGGTGGTAAGACTATAAAGCCAGCCCCGTGTTTCCCTGGCGCGAACAACTTCGAGGAAATCATAGGCGGCAAGCGTTATGCGGATGGGAAGCCGATTCCTGATGACGCTCCTCCCAGGCCGTCGGCAACGGCTGTCTGGGATGCTGGTGGGCAATGCTGGACAGAGCTATAACTGTGCCCCACGTATTTTATTTCATTATTAATCAGCAAAAAACATATTTATGACAATATCATTATTAAGTCTGGGCATTCAAGGATTAACACCCCAGAAAGAAAAAGTGTACGTGGCTTGTCCGTTCTGTAAAGACAAACATGAGAAGCACAGCAAGAAGAGGTGCCTGAAAGTAAATGTAAAAAACGGTTACTACAAATGCTTCCGCTGTGAAGCGAATGGCAGGTTAGAAGGCTTTGACAACAGCTTCGTTGACTATAAGGCTGAGACGGAGCAGAAACCAAAGTTCAATAAACCCGTCTGGGACGCGCGTTTCATCAATGTACCTTCAGAGACATTGGATTACTTGGTGAACGACCGCAAGCTGTCGTTGGACACGCTCAAGACGTTGAAAGTGAGCGAGCCGTGGACAAAGATGCCGGAAAGCGATAAATCAGAGCAGGTCATCGCCTTCAACTACTTCTTGAACGGTGAGCTCACCAACATCAAGTACCGAAGCATCGATAAGCGGTTCAAGAGCTTCACGGGTGGCAGGGTGATACCTTACAACCTCGACTCGGTGAAAGACAAGACCGTATGTGCCATCACGGAGGGCGAGATCGATGCCCTCACCCTGTACGAATGTGGCTTCAAGGGCGTGCTGAGCGTGCCTACCGGCGGCAATGCCAATGTACACTGGATTGCCGATTTCTGGGAGACGCACTTCAAAGACAAGGCTTACTTCATCCTTGCCCTCGACAACGATAAGGTGGGACACCAGTTGCGTGATAACATCGTGAGACATCTTGGGGCTGATAAATGCTGCGTCGTGCAGTGGCACAAGGACTGCAAGGATGCCAACGAGGAACTGTTGAAGCATGGCAAGACGGGGGTGATTAGTCGCATCGAACGGGCTGTGCATCCCCTGATGGAAAATGTCTATACCGCCAACGAGCTGGAGCAGGATCTGTTAGACGTGTACAACAACCGCATCCAGCACGGGTTGAAGATTGGCTTGAAGAGTTTCGACGATCTGGTGAGCTTCGAGACAGGCAGGTTGGTCATCATGTCTGGCCGTCCAGGAGACGGTAAGAGCGAGCTGGTGGACGAGATAGCTGTTCGCCTGAACCTGATACACGGCTGGAAAGTGGCATACTTCTCACCGGAGAACGTACCGATAGCCCTCCACCTGCGCAAGCTGTCGGAGAAAATCACCGGCTACCGTTTCGAGCCATCAAAGGGGATGACACAAGACATGTACAATGCCGTGAAGCAATGGCTCAGCAAGAACATCTTCCACATCCTGCCAAAGGAGGACCGTTACGAGTTGGACAGCATCCTCGACACGGCACGTATGTTGGTGGAACGCAAGGGCGTGAAGATGTTGGTGATCGACCCCTTCAACCGCATCGAGCAGCGACTGAGTGAGGGGCAGACAGAGCTACAGTACATCTCGTCGATGCTGAACCGACTGGTGCGCTTTACCCAGCAGACAAATGTGATGGTAATGTTAGTGGCACATCCCCGTAAGGTGAACCGCAACACCAACGACGGCAAGTCAAGGCGTGTCGAGATGAACGACATCAACGGCTCAGCCGACTTCGGCAACAAGGCGGACATCTGCCTGATTGTGGATCGTGACGACGAGAAGGGTGTTACCACTGTGTTTGTTGACAAGGTGAGGTTCAAGCACTTAGGCAAGCGTGGCTTCAGTTATCTGCATTACGACCCCATCAATGGCCGCTTCAATCCGTGTGAGATTAGCAAGGCTATGAATCACAATGGTGAGGTCATCGAACGCTATGCCAATGTGCAGTGGCAGGCTGAGCCGTGGATCCTCCCCGATGGCACGCTGCTCATGCCAGGCTACGAGGAAAGGGTTATTGAACCCATTGAGCCCCCTACCCCCACACAGCAGACATTGCCATTCGCGGAGGCGTGAGATTGGTAATGTGAAGCATAAGAGATTAGTAATGTATAGGGCTGGACATTGGTATTGTCCAGCCCTTACTGTTTACGGCTCTCCCAGGTAATGGAAGATGAGTTCTACCTGGCGTACTGTGAACACTTTCTGGTTACGGCGGTAACCGGCAGAGAGCAGTTCCTGACTCAGTTCCTTGTTGTAATCAATCCAATACCTCAGGCGGTTCAAAGCCGACCTGCTGTCTATCTCCGGTGCATAGGCTTGCGCCAACTCACTCTTGCTGTACGATCTTAGTTTCATAACTGTCTTTTGTTAAATCTGATATGCAAAGATAATGATTTTTCAGCTAAACAGCAAGCGAAATCGTCATAGAAAGTCATTGATAATCATAAAAGAGCATGGAATAATTGAGAAGGCTACACATGGTCATAATCCAGGCTTTGCCAAGTAGTAACTTTGCCTTTGTAATCAGTTGTCCGGAAGACCGATTGCAAACTTTAATCTTTAAACATTAACCTTTAAACTTTAAAAAGTATGATTAATTACAGTTTGGTAAAGCGTTATGCGAAGGTGGGCGATGAAACCAGCATCAAGCTCACCTACGGTACGGCACAGACAGTGAAGACCATCGACCTGATGGAGTTCGCCAAGCACATTGCCGATCATGGCAGCGTGTATGGCAGAAGTGATGTTCAGGGTATCCTGACCCTGGCTGTGGATTGCCTGCGTGAGATGCTCCTGTCGGGCTACAAGGTGAACCTGGGCGAGCTGGGTGACTTCTCCGTTTCCCTGCATGGCAAGGGTGTGGCGGATGCCGACAAGTACAACCCATCGGTACAGGTGAGCAAGATCAAGGTAAAGTGGAGCCCTGGCGTCATGTTCCGAAATCTGGTAGAGGATGCCGAGTACAGCCTCGTGCCTACCCTGCGTGAGAAGGCTGCTCTGCTGAAGGCCATCAAGGCTGGTCAGACCACAGTGGACATCTCTATCCCTCCACGACCAACCACTGGAGGCTCAGGATCCAACACTGGTAACGGTGGCAACACAGGTGGTGGCACAGGTGGCAATAACGGTGGTGATAACAACGGAGGTGGCGATAATGGCGATGGCGACCTTGACATTTGACAATTTACAATTTACCATTGACCATTGACCGTTAGATAAATCGCTCACGCTCGACATTCTTTGAGCAAGCTCAAGACTGTTCTCGCTTAATCGCGATTTTAATCATTGAATGTGTCCTTTGGGATGTGGTGATAGCAAGGGGGCTTGCCCCCTTGTTCTTCCCACCCCATGGAAATTGACAATTAAAAACCAAGAAACATGAAAAGAAAGACAATCATTGAGATGGCAGTAAAGGTAATAGTAGCTGCCCTCACAGCATTCCTGACAGCCCTCGGCACCACCAGTTGCATGAGCATGTTGCAACCTCATAAACCAACAGGTTTGTACATTAGCTCAAGCAGATACTCCCCCGCCCTTACAGGCACCCCCTCTACATTTGAGGAGGAACTCCCAGGCGTATCTCCCATCCCCCTCACCTTCCACATCGCTGCAGCGTAGATAGGAGTTATAGCTAAGAAAGAAGCCGACCTCATTTTTGGAGCGTTAAGAAAATCGGGAAAGTTTTCCGTATAAAAACGCAAACTGTTTGAGCGAAGCGAGTTTTTGCGTTTTAGGAAAACGTGAGTGATTTTTAGTGGAAAAAATGCAGTCGGCAGTCTCTCTCTTTGGTTCTTTTCTCTCTCTGCTGTCAGAGAGAGAAAGAACAATACCATTGACAATAAAAACTATTTTATGAGAAAAATCACCCTTATTATCCTGCACTGCAGTGCTACGAGAGAAGACAGTCGTTACACGGCTGAAGCCTGCAGGAATGACCACATCAAGCACCGTGGTTACAAAGACATCGGCTATCACTTCTATATTGAGCTTGATGGCACAGTAAAGGAAGGTCGCCCAATTGAAATGATTGGCGCCCACTGCCTTCATCATAACAAACATTCCATTGGCATCTGTCTGGAAGGAGGCATAAATCGCTATGGCAAGCATGACGACACCCGTACAGGAGCCCAGGAGATCGCCCTGATGGAGTTGCTGGCTCGCCTCAAGGAGGACTATCCCCAAGCCCTGATTGTTGGGCATAACACCCTCAATCCAGAGAAAGACTGTCCCTGCTTTGACACAGCTGAATATCGGCAGTTATTTCCATAAATCAGGCTGCGTTTTAACTGTTTAGGGAGTGCAAATTGATGTACTCCTTAAACAGTTTAAATCAAATCTCCTTACAAAAAAGCTTCTGGCATTAGTAATTCCGCTGTGGTTATACTGATGTTCGCTGAGAAACGATAATAATATACCAGCCAAGCAGATTATTACCAATAATCCTATTTTTCAAGACTAAGTTTGCACAAATTCAGATCTATTAAAAGGATATAGGTAAGACTTTGATTAATACTGCACATCCGCCAAGAAGAGGGCTTGTGCAGGCACGGACATGCCAGCGGAACAGCGGTCTTTCTGCTGGATGACCTGACGGAAGCCATCGAGGGTGAGCTTACCGAAGCCTACGTCCAAGAGGGTACCGACAATGGCACGTACCATGTTGCGGAGAAATCGGTCTGCCTGGATATTGAACACCCAAGTGGTTTCATCCACCTGACTCCATTCAGCCCTTGTTACATGGCAGATGTTGGTCTTGACATCGGTGTGAAGTTTGCTGAAGCTGGTGAAGTCGTCTTGCTCTAACAGGATCTGAGCAGCTTGATTCATCAACTGGAAGTCGGGCTGTTTGTGCAAACGATAACGATATTGACGCATGAATGGATACTTGGCTGTGGTAACGTAATACTCATATCTCCTCGCCTTGGCACTGAAACGGGCATGCATGTCAGCATCAACAGGTTCTACCTTGCTGATACTGATATCAGGGGGCAACAGACGGTTGAGCTTGTCAGTGAGCTTGGGACAATCCAGCATGGCTTCATGGTCGAAATGAGCCACCATCAGCTTGGCATGTACACCAGCATCGGTTCGTCCTGCACCTGTGACCTCCACAACATCAAGACGAAGCAAGGTCTGCAAGGCATCCATAAGGCGTTGTTGCACACTGTCGCCATTGGGCTGTATCTGCCAGCCATGATAAGCAGTGCCATCGTATGCCAAATATATGAAGTATCGTTGCATATCTGAAAAAAAAGTATTACCTTTACGCCACAAATTTAATGGAAATATATGAAACTACCTAAAATTACGCCAATTATCACAGTGATGGCAGCCATTTGCCTGTTAGGAAGCTGCAAGAAGAAAGACATGTCGATGAAGATGAACGACCCTCATAACATCAAAGGCGTCATCAGTTACCAACGCGATTTCCCCGACGACAACGACACACAACTGGCTGCAGCCAAAGCAATTGGCGTGAAGCCGTTCAACAAGGCTGAGGATGCTCCAAATATCAAGCAGTTTAAGTTGATAGAGAGTAACGAACATTATACCCTTGACGATTTCACCCACTCTGTGCCTTACGTGGTGCCACAGGCAGCCAAACTGATTGATGACATTGCCGTGAGTTTCCTTGACTCTCTTGCCAACAAAGGACTGAATCCTTACCGCATCATTATCACATCGGCAACACGTTCGAAGGAGCAGCAACAACAGCTGTCAAGAAGCAATATCAACGCCACAGAGAACTCCACGCATTGCTATGGTACTACCTTCGACATCAGCTGGAAGCGTTTTGAGCAGGTAGCTGACAAGGATGGCAGACCTATGCAGGAGGTGGGAGCAGATACGCTGAAGATGGTGCTGAGCGAGGTGCTGCGTGATGCCCGTCTTGCCAAACGCTGCTACATCAAGTATGAGAGGAGGCAGGGATGTTTCCATATTACAGCGAGGTGACGATTGACTATTGACTATTGAAGATTGAAGATTGAAGATTGAAGATTGAAGATTGACAATTGACCATTGACCATTGAGCTTCGGTCCAATTATTTCGCGACTCGGCATAGCCCAAGCAAGCTGGGCTATGCTCTTACTGCTCCAAAAAGTGAAGATTGAAGATTGACCATTGACGATTGAAGATTGACCATTGAATGTTAAACATTGGAATAATAAATCGCTGCGATTTATTATTCTAAAGCTTTCCAGGCTTTGTGGAGATAGTCAACTACATCACCGGCTACGAGGGCTATTTCGCCTTTGTCACGAGCTGCAAGGTCGCCAGCTAAGCCATGAATGCAGACACCCATCTTGGCTGCGGTATCAGCATCGTAGCCCTGTGCCAGCAAGGCAAGGATGACACCTGTGAGTACATCGCCACAACCACCTGTAGCCATGCCTGGATTGCCAGTAACATTGAACCAGCAACTGCCTGACGGCGAGATAACAGCCGTATAAGCACCTTTCAAGACAATATGTATGTCACAAGTCTGTGCCAAGTTCATCGCCTTAGACAGACGCTCGAAAGAGTTGGCACATTTACCCACCAAACGATCCATCTCCCCAGGATGAGGCGTGATGATGCTACCCTTCGGCAGACGACGCAAGTAGGTGTGATTCCCCCCTATCAAGTTTAAGGCATCGGCATCAATCACCAAAGGTACGGAACTATGTGTCAGCAAATCGTATAATGCCTGCTGCGTCCTGTCTGACTTTCCCAAGCCTGGTCCTACACCTATTGCCTGATAAGACTTTAGATCAGGTGTTTCAGTATAACAAAACTCATCCCTGTCGAGGGAGGTCATTGCCTCTGGCACCGATGTCTGTATGATGGTGTTGTTACAACGTGGAACATGCACCGTGAGTAGTCCGACACTAGAACGAAGACATGCACGAGCTGCCAAGACAGAAGCACCAGCCATGCCCTGCTGACCAGCTATGAGCAAAGCCCTGCCAAAGTCGCCCTTATGAGAGAAACGGCTACGGATCTTCAGCTGATACCTCATCCTACCTGCATCACCCATCTCATAAGGTGTGTAAGTCTGACGGATGCCCTCACTGTTCAAACCGATGTCGAGCACCTTCCATGCACCCACACACGACTCGTTCTCAGCAAAGAGAAATGCCAACTTGGGGAACTGTAGGCTCAGTGTATAGTCGGCTTTCACCACATGATCCAGGTTATTGAAGGTGTTGTCCTCACCCATCAAACCGCTTGGGATGTCGATGCTCACCACTGTTGCATCAGATGCGTTGATGAACTTCACCAACGAGGCAAAGCCACCAGCGAGAGGCTTGTTCAGCCCACTTCCAAACAAGCCATCAATAATCACATCATCCTCAGTCAGTTGAGGCAGTGCAAACTGGTTGGTTATCACATGAAATTTCACTCCTTCAGTGATGCTCAGCAAATCACGATTCGTTTCACAATCTGTCGAGAGCTTGCCTGTGGTATTGAACAGATAAGCCACAGGCTTGTAGCCTTGTTCTGCCAGCAGTCGAGCCACCGCTAAGGCATCGCCTCCGTTGTTACCAGGTCCGGCAAAGATAACAAAACGGGTGTCATCCTTGTCGGGCCACTGATTCATGATTTCTTTTGCGACAGCCTGGGCTGCACGTTCCATCAGTGCCAACGAATCAATCGGCTCATGCTCGAATGTATAGGCATCCAGCTCTCTGATGGCTGATGTAGGAAATATTTTCATATCAATTATCTTGTCAGTTCATCTCTGCAGGGTTGAATGAGAAGGTAGAAGGAGCTATCTTACCATCTTTCTTCAGCTTGGCAAACTCTTTCTTGGCTTTCTCCAGTTGCTTCTGGAAAGCTTCGTTGGCATGGAGACGTGCCACCACACCGGCTGCTACGATACGGCCGTTATCCACATCGCTCTGGTAATGATAACCCGCAATGACACGGCTCTCACCCATCTCGTAGCCACGCTTGAGAATCTCGTTCTGACGGTCCACATTGATTTCAGCCAGCACCAGCGCAGTAGCCCAACCGATGGCGGTATGTCCTGACGGATAGGAACCGTTGTTAACCAAAGCTGCCTCATCCTCAGGCACACTGGTACCGATGCCAAAATAAACGAACGGACGCATACGTTGGTAATACACCTTTGCCTGACCACCGCTCAACACACCAGCATCGCCATTCATATTGGTCATGAGTTTGTAGATTTCAGGCGTGTTCTGCTCGTTAATCTCAATGCCGAAAGCCTCACTGAAAGCAACAGCCACACCCTTGGGTGTTACATCGGCATCTGCTATGGCTTGCTTGCCACGCGGACGCAGACGCTGGTAGCGCCCCCAGTTGAAACGAGCCTCATCAACAGCAAACTTGGCACTACCTGGTTCTGGAGGTGGAGGCAACAGATAAACACTGCTCGGCACATCACCCTCTTCCAAGAAGAAATACTGAGGAGCTGTAGAACGGTCATAAACACCGGCACGAGCCTTAGACTGAGCATCCTGTGCCATCATATTCATTGCAGCCAACACGCATGCTGCGAGTAATAAAATCTTTTTCATATTTTTATTTTTTAAGTATTAATCGTATAACAAGCATAAAGGGAGATACCTGCCACTATCAGCAGGCATGCCACCATTGGCACCCACCCATGTTTCGCTTCTTTTATCGGAGTTTGGTGGGTGAGTTTCTTATAGATAAACCATACGAGGGTAGCAGAGAACAGACCTACCAATGCTCCACAAAGGATGTCGCCTGGATAGTGAACGCCCAAGTAGATACGTGTGTAGCAGTTCAATATCGCCCACCCCATGACGAATAATGTCAACGGCTGACTCCTGAACAGATAGAACAGGAAGAATGCCAAACCAAAGGAATTGGCGGCATGACTGCTGGGAAAACCATATCGCCCACCCCGATAGCCATCAACGATATGAACCAGGTCGCTGATGGGGTTATCTACATTGGCTGGACGAAGTCTGCACACCAACTGACGGATGATGGTAGAGCTCAGCTGATCAGCTAATGCTATCATGAAGAAGATGGCCACGATGCACGCTACAGCCTGCTTGGGTTTCATATTCTTGAAAATCACGTAAGCCAATGCCAAATACATAAGCACCCACATCCATTTGTCGGTGAAAAGTATCATGAATGAGTCGAAGAAAGCATTATGCGCTCCGTTCAGCCACAGCAGCAAGTCTGTGTCGATGTCATTGACCATTGACCATTGACCATTGACCATTGACCATTGACTATTGACTATTGACCATTGACCGTTGACCATTGACCAATCTGGATTGAGCATTATTTCATTTATCGTATTTATCATAATTAACGCTTAGCAATATCATCATATAGTTTTTGCAGGTATGCCTGTCCTTTACTGAGGTTCGCTCCAGGACGTATTCCTTCATCCCACACAGTCTTACCTGCTTGATTGTCAAATATCAAAGTATTATCATCAGTAACCATGCCAAAAGCATCGGGAACCGTGAAGAATGCAAAATGTGGATTGGAAGGATTCAGCATGTCTTTGCTGAAGGTAAACTCATCATGGGGTAAGCCCAACATCGCCAATAAGGTGGCAGCGATGTCCTGCTGTGAGCCGATGGTGTCAATCACCTGTGGTTCCTTTACTGCTCCACCTATCATGATTAGAGGTATCTGATAGCGTTCTGGAGTGAAGTTGCTGATGTTTTCAGGATATGCACCTAAATGATCTGGCACTAACACTACCAGTGTTTGCTCCCATTGAGGCAGCTGTTTGAAAGCCTGGATGAAGCGGCCAATGCAATCATCTGTATAAGCAAAGGCGTTCAAACGTTCATTATCTAAACGATGATAAGGAACTTCGAATGGCTCATGACTGCTGGAAGTCTGGAGAACTTTGAACCATTGACCGTTGACCATTGACCGTTGACCGTTGACCATTGACCGTTGACCGTTGACCATTGACCGTTGACCGTTGGACGTTGAGACACTCTCCTGCCCTATAGGCATCTCTTCTAACTTAGAGGAGGAGTTAGTGAATTTCGCTTCTGTTTTTAGGTCTTCTAATAGACGGTTGAAGACTACTTCATCGTGGGCACCCCACTTGCTAAGTCGTTCACTCACAGGGAAATCCACATCGCTGATGATTTGATCAAAGCCTTGCGCCATAAGATATGACCGCATGTTGGTGAAGTCGGCATCACCTCCATAATAATAAGTGGCTTCATATCCTGCCTGCTTCAAGCTACGGGCGATGCCAGGGAGGTTCTGCGTTTTGCGAGGATATTTCATCAAGCTGGTGGTGGGCTGTGCCGGATAGCCACTGAGAATAGACACCAGTCCACGATCGGTGCGGAAGCTGTTGGCATAGAAATTAGTAAATAAGATACCTTCTTGAGCCAAAGCATCTAAATTGACCGCTACATCTGGTTCGCCTCCTAAAGAAGTCATCAGTCTGGATGAGAAACTTTCCAAGATGATGAATAAGACGTTGACCTTTGGGCGTTGAATATTGACAGACACGCCACCATCTCCCTTATCTACCAATGTGTCGAAAATGGCGGTAGCCTCGGCATCGTCCATGAAACGATATTGATGAGCAAAGTCTTTCTGCTTGGATAGTGATTCCATCAAGTTGAAGGCAGGATTCAGGGCAGCATGGTTCAGTCGCATGTCGGTACTGAAAAACACCTTACCTGTATTCATGGTGGAAACGGTAAAGCCACCTCGGATGGGGATGAAAAGGAGGGCAGTAAGGATAAGGAGAAGAATTGACCGTTGACCGTTGACCATTGACCATTGACTATTGACCATTGACCATTGACCATTGACCATTGACCGTTGAGCATTGACTATTGACCATTTACCGTTGAGCACTGTGCTCCGAATTTCTGTTGACCGCCAGATTCCCAAGCCCTTAAATACGCTATATATAATATAGGTGACGAAGAGGATGGCTAATAATGCCAGAAGGATGTACAACCAACTGACACTGGCAAAGGCATCCTTGGGCGAGGTGAACAGGTAGAACAGAGGCGTTGCATCGAGACGAAAGCCCCAAAACTCATAGAGTGCCATGTCAGCCACAAAAATGATAGCTACTATAGCACTCATGATGATGAAATAAGTCTTCATGGCAATGCTTACCCATGGGTGACGAGTCCAAATGCCAGCGATGAGGAGTAAGCCTGGAATGATGGTGAGATAGCCTGCCATAGAAGCATCAAGCTTCAGTCCGTGCCAAACCACAGCCAGCCAGTCTGTCCAGGTGGCATCGGCATAGAGTTCATGATACCATGCCATGAACAACGGTTTCTGAATGGCAAAGATGCAAAGCCAAGCAACAAATATCCATATAAACGCCCAGATTCTCCTCATACTATCTTTTTCAACTGCAGTCGATGATCAATGCATGAAGGCAGTTCGTTTTCAAAATGCGTCACCATCATCAAGGTTTTACCCTCACGGCGGCAGAAAGCATCTATAATGGTCTTCACCTTGCGACGATTGAAAGTATCCAATCCATGCAACGGCTCATCAAGAATCAACAGCTCAGGATCTTTCACAAAGGCCCTTGCCAACAAAACCAAACGCTGTTCGCCATCGCTCATCTGCAAGAATGGGCGATCAGCCAAATGGGAGATACCGAATGTTTCCATCCATTGCAGGCAAACAGTACGTTGCTCTGGTTTAGGCTTGACATATAACCCGATGCTATCATGTAAGCCACTCGCCACAATATCAATGGCAGGCAGGTTTTTCAGATAAGCACGGTGCATCTCAGGACTCACATAGCCGATATGTTTCTTGATATCCCAGATGCTCTCGCCTGTACCTCGTTTCCTGCCAAACAGACTGACATCGCAGGCATAACTCTGGGGGTTGTCGGCACAGATGATACTCAGCAGTGTAGATTTTCCACAACCGTTTTCTCCACTCAATGCCCACTTTTCACCTCGCTTTACCACCCAGTCCAAGTCTTTTAAGATAGTACGGGTACCGTAACGGATGCTGACTTTCTGCAGTCTGACGATTTCGTCACGTTGAACATTGACCATTGACCATTGACAATTGACAATTGACGATTGACCATTGACCATTGACCATTGACAATTGACCATTGACAATTGACCATTGACAATTGACTGCGTCCTATTTCGTCGCGACTCGGCATAGCCGATGCAAGCATCGCTCTGCTCTCGCTGCTCCGACCATTGACCATTGACCATTGACGATTGACCATTGACAATTGACAATGGTGAAAGGTCAATCGTAGAAAACCAAGCCCGATATTCGTTTAGTGTCATCTTGCCCGCTATCTTCATGTCTTTCACCCTCACTACATGGGTGATGAAGTCGGGTACACTGTCCATCATACTCATCACCAATATCAACTGTATGCCTTGCTCAGCCAACTGCATCAGAAGCTGTGTGAGCAAGTCGCGTGTGGCAGCATCTAAGCCAATATACGGATTGTCGATAATCAGAATACGGGGCTGAGTCAACAGCATCTTCACCAATTGAAACTTTCGCATCTCACCACTACTCAGCAGGATGATGGGCTTATCGAGCATCTCATCGACATGGAACAACTTCACCAAACGACTCACGAAATGTTGGTCATCACCATCTGCAGATGAAAGGTCAATCTCCAATAAATCTTTCACTAAAGGCACCTCATCCAGGTCAGTGGAGTTCCATCGTTGCTGGTAGTAATAATTTGTATCAGCACTACCAAACGTATCACGAAAACTGATATGCTTGATGTTTTTATATACTTCTTTCCATGGTGAGGGTGAGAAATCATAGTCAATCGAGCCTACCTGCAAAGGATACTTGCTGATGAGCATATCCACCAATCGGCTCTTGCCAGCACCATTCTCCCCTACTAACGCCACCTGCTCACCCTTGCATAACTCCAAGCTGATGGGCTCTGCCATACGGGCTTCAGGCAAACGTGGCACCGCATTGATTAATCTGATTGAAAATTGACTGTTGACCATTGAACTATATCAATTATCTTGATAAACAATTAAAGCCGACTCTGGAGCTACCGACAATGTTGGTCCATAAAAGACACCTATGCCTCCTTCATACACAACACCTTCCCTCACCACAGCTATATACTTTCCTTCTGGTACAGTAACCTTGGCATATTCCCTACGGGCATTGAGCAAAACAATGATATTATTCCACACATCATTGCCGGCATGATCCTTCAACCGGAAAGCCACCACATTACTATCTTCCACTGGCAAGAACT
Organism: Bacteroidaceae bacterium; assembly: GCA_017649485.1. Taxonomy (GTDB): domain Bacteria; phylum Bacteroidota; class Bacteroidia; order Bacteroidales; family Bacteroidaceae; genus Bacteroides. The sequence continues at coordinate 22,151 of JAGCGS010000066.1, forward strand.
CCAAATGCTTGCGTACCAACTCAGCAGAACCCAAACGGAAAGCGGGATGATGCTTACGTAGGGCTATCAGTCCCTTGTAATAGTTGAATACAGACTGATATTTAGCCTTATTATGCCAGTTGATGGCATTGATACTGTCTGAACTTTGGTAGCTGTTATGCACAAACTTCTTGTCGCGCATCACCTCCTCGCCGGCAAAGATAAACGGTATGCCCTGTGAGGTGAGCACTGCTGTCTGTGCCAGCATGTCCAACTTCTCCAGTTCGCCTTGTTTTAGGTCGGGCACAGAGGTACGAAGTCTATCCACCAAGCACATATCATCGTGACAGCTCACATAACTCATCATCTGTACAGGTTCCAGTGCCCATGCTTTATTGCTATAGTTCACCTTGTCCATTTGCACCTGAGGATGCTCAATGGCTCCTGCTATACCGAACTTCACGCTTTCTTCATGCCCAGGCAAGCCTGCCAAGAATGCACCCTTCTTATCGTCATCCCAAGGGCCACGCAAGCCGTCACGTAATTCATCACTAAAGGCAGCGATGCCAGGCATCTTAGCAATATTTGCCTTCATAGCCAATGAATCTGCAGCATATTGTGGAGTGGAAGCAGCCCACCCTTCGCCATATATCAGCACTTGAGGATCGAGTTTTTGTGCTTCCTGGCGTATCTCATTCATCGTGGCAATGTCATGGATGCCCATCAGGTCGAAGCGGAAGCCATCGAGATGATACTCACGCATCCAATATAGTACACTCTCAATCATGAACTTACGCATCATTGGACGATCGCTGGCTGTTTCATTACCACAACCTGATCCATCTGCATATGTCCCATCGGGTTTCATACGATAGAAGTAGCCTGGTACGGTCTTTTCAAATGCACTGGTTGCAGCGTTGTAGGTGTGGTTATATACTACATCCAGCACCACACGAATGCCTGCCTGATGCAGAGCCTGCACCATCTGCTTGAACTCACGGATACGCAAATCGGGCTGTGTGGGGTCAGAAGAGTATGTACCATCTGGCACATTATAATTTTGAGGGTCATAGCCCCAGTTATAGTGATTATCCTTGAATGTATGTTCGTCGATTGACGCATAGTCGTAGGATGGCAACAGATGCACATGCGTCACGCCTAACTCTTGCAGATGACCAATGCCTGTCAGCAATCCTTCTGGTGAGCGCGTCCCTGTTTCTGTCAGTGCAAGGAACTGTCCTTTGTGCTGAATACCAGAGCTACTGTCAATGGAGAAGTCACGATGATGCATCTCATACACCACAGCATCTGCCACGCTCTTAAGCTCAGGCTTGCGATCGTTCTCCCACCCCTGTGGGTTGGTTTGTTCCATATCGATGATGGCACCACGGTTGCCATTGATACCCACCGCCTTGACAAACAATCCAGGAGTATCGCCCAACCACTCTTCATGTATCTTCACATTGAAGGTATAGAATTTCCCAAGCAGGTCTTTATCAACCTTCACATGCCAGGTACCATCAACGCCAAGCTTCATGTGATGTGTCTCATAAGCATGACCACCCTCTGCCCCATCATAGAGCATGAGTCGCACCTCGTCAGCATTAGGACTCCATAAATGGAAACTCGTACCACTTGGAGAATACTCCATCTCGCTCATGCTATCCATCCTAACAGGATAGTCGTCGGGCGATTCATACAACACCCGCTGCTGATTATTACAGCCTGTCATCATCAATGATACCATAATCAAATAAATAAAATGTCTCATAACTAAAACACTAAACTTCAAACCTTTACTTTATCCGGATTCTTTGTCACATAATCCTTCCAGCTCTTATAACTTTTCTCCACTTTCGGTGTTCCCATCTGCATGAAATGACAGTAGGCAGCACCCAAGGCATCGGTGGCATCCAGGAACTTAGGCATATCCTCTTCGGCAATATGCAGCAGTCGTTGCAACATACCTGCCACCTGCTCTTTAGAGGCATTGCCATTGCCTGTAATCGCCATCTTTATCTTCAATGGAGCATACTCAGTGATGGGTATGTCACGACTCAATGCCACTGCCATCGCCACCCCCTGTGCACGTCCCAGCTTCAGCATACTCTGCACATTCTTACCAAAGAAAGGAGCTTCGATAGCCAGTTCATCAGGCAGGTAGCTCTCAATGATGCTCAATACCCGCTCGTGAATTTTAGCCAGCTTGAGGTAATGGTTGGCATATTTGTGCAAGTCAATCACCCCCATCGCAATCAGCGAGGGTTTACCCATTGACACCTTCAGCACACCATAACCCATAACAGTAGTTCCCGGATCAACACCTAATATAATCTTCTCTTTCACAGGCTCTTTCATAAATTCACCACCTCCACGGCTTGGTAAGATATATTAATAAAATACATAATCTGTCAGTTTTATTTTGCAAAAGTAATGAATTATATATATCTTTGCAACCGTTAATCGAAGATTAAAGAAACAAAAATGATGATATTAGACAAAATCAATGAGATTCTGAAGGATGTAGAGGGTCTGCATGCAGCTAATGCTGAGGAGTTGGAAGCCCTGCGCATCAAGTATCTAAGCAAAAAAGGCATCATCGGCGGATTGATGAATGACTTCCGTGAAGTAGCTGCTGACCAGAAACGTGAAGTAGGTATGAAGCTTAATGAGCTGAAAGCACGGGTTCAGGAAAAGATCAATGGTCTGAAGGAACAGTTCGACAGCATGGACAATGTGGATGAAGATATCGACCTGACTCGTACCGCTTATCCTGTAACTTTAGGCACTCGCCATCCGCTGACAATTGTTAAGAACGAGATTATCGACATTTTCGGTCACATGGGCTTCAAGCTCGCTGAAGGTCCGGAGGTAGAGGACGACCTGCATGTATATACCAAGCTGAACTTTGCTGCCGACCATCCTGCACGCGACATGCAAGACACTTTCTTTGTGGAGCAAAACGAGAATGTGATCAAGAACATCATCTTGCGTTCACACACCAGTTCTGTTCAAGCTCGCGTAATGGAACAGACCCAGCCACCTATCCGTGTGATTTGCCCGGGTCGTGTTTATCGTAACGAAGCCATCAGTGCCCGTGCTCACTGCTTCTTCCATCAGGTTGAAGGACTATATATAGATAAAGGTGTATCGTTCACCGACCTCAAGCAAGTGTTGCTGACCTTTGCCCGTGAGATGTTCGGCAACGACACCAAGATCCGTCTTCGTCCTTCATATTTCCCATTTACAGAGCCAAGTGCCGAGATGGACATCAGCTGCAACATCTGTGGTGGTAAGGGATGCGGATTCTGCAAGCATACTGGTTGGGTAGAGATTTTAGGTTGCGGTATGGTTGATCCTAACGTATTGGAAGCTTGTGGCATCGACAGTAAGGTTTATACCGGCTATGCTTTTGGTATGGGTATCGAACGCATTGCCAACCTGAAGTACCAGGTGAGCGACTTACGTTTGTTCAGTGAAAATGATGTGCGTTTCCTCCGTGAATTCGAGGCAGCAAACTGAAGATAAAGCCATAAGGCACCTCTTATGTTTTTAAAATAATAGACCATTGAGCAATGCTCAATGGTCTATTATTCTAAATTTCACTTTCAATATCCTTCGTTTATCGAGTGACAAGATCTCAAACTCATAACCTTGATAGACTATCTTTTCGTGTACCTTGGGGAACTCACCCTTCAGTTCCAAGAGCAAACCACCTACCGTGTCACTTTCACCTGAAGCCTCATCGAAAGTATCCTCGTCAAGTTTTGTAACCTTGTAAAAGTCAGTGAGCTGTGTCTTCGCCTCAAAGATCCAGGTATGGTCATCAATGACAACATACGAGCGATCTTCATCATCGTATTCATCACGTATTTCACCTACGATCTCCTCAATGATATCTTCCATCGTGACCAAACCCGACGTACCACCAAACTCATCCACCACTATGGCGATATGCACCTTGCTTGTCTGGAAATCCTTCAGCAACACATCAATCATTTTCGTCTCAGGCACGAAATAAGCCGGACGGATGAGCGATTGCCAGTGGAAATTGTCAGCTTTGCTTAAATGAGGCAGCAAGTCCTTGATATAGAGCACACCCTTGATATTATCCACCGTTCCCTGATAGATAGGAATGCGAGAATACACATTGTCAATGATGCATCGCAACACGTCCTTGTATGGCGTGCGTATATCGAGTGCCACCATATCCATGCGTGAAGTCACCACCTCTTTGGCGGTTTCACCACCAAAGCGGATGATACCTTGAAGGATTGAGCTCTCGTCGGTTATCTCCTTTTTATCGGTCAGCTCCAAAGCATGTTCCAACTCATCCACCGACACATTATGCTTCTTGGGTGAAAAATACTTATTCATAAAGAACGTGCTGTGTACCAGTGCCTGTGCGAATGGCTTGAACAACGAATGGCAGAAGCTGATGGCTGGAGCTGCAAAACGACAAAATTTCAGCGTGTTCTGTGCTGAATAAATCTTAGGTACAATCTCACCAAACAACAGCAAGAGGAATGTCAGTATCACCGTCAGTATCAAGAACTCAGCCAATGGCGAAGCAAATGTGAAAACCTTCATAAAGAAGTAGTTGCACAACAAGATAATGGTGACATTCACAAAGTTATTGGTGATAAGGATAGTAGCCAACAGTCGTTCCTTGTTACTGAGCAAGCGAGAGATACGCTTGTCAGTAGCATTCTTTTCCTCTGCAATCACATTCAGGTCACTGGGAGTAAGAGAGAAAAACGCTATCTCAGACGCAGAAGCGAAAGCAGAGAAAAACAACAGAATAGCAGCCACAACAATGGCAATGACGGCCGCTGTTGATGGCTGCTGAATAGTGATATCATTAAAAACAGCTGTTAGCTGAAATAAAAACGAATCTGAGTCCAAAGATTACAATTTTAGTTAAACATATTGTTAAAACGGAGTGCCATCCTCTGTAGCAGATGCCGTCTGTGGGTTGGTCTGCTGGGGATCCCCTGCCTGAGGTGCCACCGCAGGCTGGTTTGATTTAGGAGTCAACATCTCCATCTCGTCCACATAAATTTCAGTTACATAACGCCTGATGCCACTCTGGTCATCATAGCTACGGGTAAATATCTTACCTTCCACATACAATTTGTCGCCTTTATGCACATACTTTTCCACGGTCTGCGCCATACCATTACGGAACACCAAATTATGCCACTCAGTGCGGTCAGGAACAACCGTCCCATTCTGTAATGTGTAGCCTCTTTCTGTAGTAGCCAAAGGTAATTGAGCTACTGCACGTCCACCTTCAAAATACTTTACACTTGGGTCTCTGCCAACGTTACCAATTAAAATCGCTTTATTCATAACTGTTATAATTTAAATTAATTGTCGGCACAAATTTAGCTCAAATTCTTGCATCCTGCAAGTTTTTCAGCATGATTTATCTAAAAAAATTGTGATGAGCCTCGGGAAGGCATAGTTAGTCAAGCTATCGACCTTTACCTTATTATAATTAGAAAAAGAGAGGGTATCGAAGGGTAAAGTCACCTCATAGAAATCAGCCAGGATGATGCGATGGGTCAGTACATGCTTCACCCCCTGTTTCAACAATGTGACTTGTGGGATCTCTCCTGGTGCTAACAGTGGAGCCATGGCTTGCAACAACTCGTTGAACGACAAAGGATGGTCACTCTCTATCAATGGTAGTTCATAAAGGTTCTGCCAAATGTCCTTGTCTGTACGTTTACGGATAAATGTACAGTTGCCAGCCTTAACCCAGAGGTAATGGAAGTAACGTGTCTTGATGGAGAGTTTCTGTTGTTTGAGGGGCAGGATATCTGCCCGACCTGTACGAAAAGCGACACAAGTCTCAGCCAAAGGGCAAGACAGGCATGAGGGTGATTGAGGCGTGCACTGCAAAGCGCCAAAGTCCATCATGGCTTGGTTGTAGTCAGCTGGGCATGAAGAGTCGAGGTTATCTTGTGCCAAGGCAGCAAAAAGCTTCTTGCCCTCATTCGTGTCAATAGGAACCTCGATACCGAAGTACCTTGAGAGTACACGATAAACGTTACCATCAACCACAGCATAGGGCATATCGTAAGCAAAGGAGCAGATGGCGGCAGCTGTATAGTCCCCTACCCCCTTCAAGGCACGCACACCCTCATAGGTGGTGGGAAAAGTGCCCTTCATACTCTTGGCTGCTGCATGAAGGTTGCGGGCACGTGAATAGTAACCCAGTCCTTGCCAGTAACGCATCACCTCATCTTCTGGAGCCGAAGCCAACGATGCCACATCTGGAAAACGTTGCATGAACCTCAAAAAGTAATCATATCCTTGACTTACACGTGTCTGTTGCAGGATGATCTCAGAAACCCATATACGATATGGGTCTTTGGTGTCACGCCAAGGTAGTTCGCGACGGTTTTCTCTATACCACAGCAAAATCTTATCGCTAAGCACACTCATACACTTTCATGGCTATTTAGGGGTACAAAAGTACTAAAAAAAGGCAAAGAATGCACTTAATTTGCTGAAAATGCGTTTTTTTATAAAAATAAAACACATGACTCTTGGGGAATTGGAAATTTCAAACTATATTTGCAGTCCGAAAATATTAACAACTTAAAATATTAAGAAAATGACAAAGGCTGATATTATTAACGAGATTGCAAAGAGTACTGGCGTTGACAAGAAGTCAGTAGCAGCAACAGTAGAGGCATTCATGGTTGCAGTGAAAGAATCTTTAGAGAAAGAGGAGAATGTATATCTCCGTGGTTTTGGTAGCTTCATCGTAAAGAAGCGTGCACAGAAGACCGCTCGTAACATTTCTAAGAATACTACTCTGATCATCCCAGAGCACAATATTCCTGCTTTCAAGCCAGCTAAGACTTTTACCCTGCAGGTTAAGAAGTAAAACGAGTTTTATTAACCCTTTTAATTTTTTCAATTAAGCTATGCCAAGCGGAAAGAAGAAAAAAAGACATAAAATGTCAACGCATAAGCGTAAGAAAAGACTGAGAAAGAACAGACATAAGAACAAGTAAACTTCTCGGTCTGAAAAGAAGATAAGTTAGAAGGACAGACTTGGGTAGTATTGTTCAAGTTTGTCCTTTTATTTTTTCTTGAATACTTGTTTTTTTGAACAAAGAGATCTTTAATTTATTGTAAGTAACCCCGTGACAAACGAACTTGTGGTAGATGTGAAACCCAAAGAGGTTTCCATCGCCCTATTGGAAGACAACCAACTTGTTGAACTTCAGAAAGAAGGTAACAATACGGCTTTCAATGTGGGCAATATTTATTTGGGACGCGTTAAGAAATTAATGCCAGGACTCAATGCATGCTTCGTGGATGTGGGGTACGAGAAGGAGGCATTTCTTCACTATCTGGACTTAGGTCCTAAATTTAGCTCTATCGACAAGTATGTCAAACAGACTTTAGGTGACAAACGAAAGCTGAATCCACTCAGCAAAGCACCCAATTTACCAGACCTGCCTAAAGAAGGCTCAATAGCAGAGTACTTGACAGTTGGACAAGAGGTAGTGGTGCAGATTGTAAAGGAACCTATCTCGACCAAGGGACCCAGACTAACTACAGAGCTGTCGTTTGCCGGCAGATACCTGGTGCTGATGCCCTTTGACGATAAGGTTTCCGTATCACAGAAAATAAAATCAAGCGAAGAGCGTGCACGCCTCAAGCAGTTACTGATGAGTATCAAACCCAAGAATTTCGGGGTCATCGTCAGAACCGTTGCTGAAGGAAAACGTGTAGCCGAGCTTGACGGAGAACTTAAAGTCTTGATCAAGCGATGGGAAGAAGCTATGATGAAAGTACAGAAAGCCACGAAATATCCGACACTGATTTACGAGGAAACAAGCCGTGCCGTAGGTATGATACGCGACTTGTTCAATCCAGATTTCGAGCACATCTATGTGAATGATGAAGCTGAGTTTAATGAAATCAAAGATTACGTAACACTCATAGCCCCTGAAAAGGCAGGAATCGTGAAACTGTACCAAGGCGAGCTCCCAATCTATGACAACTTTGGCGTGACCAAGCAGATAAAGTCGTCGTTCGGACGTACCATCTCTTACAAGAATGGTGCCTATATTATTATTGAACACACAGAGGCTTTGCATGTGGTGGATGTGAATAGTGGAAACCGCACAAAGACCAACAATCAAGAGACGACTGCGCTGGAGGTGAACCTGGGTGCCGCTGATGAATTGGCCCGACAACTCAGACTGAGGGATATGGGCGGTATCATTGTGGTGGATTTCATCGATATGGCACTGGCTGAAGACCGTCAAAAGCTTTACGAGCGTATGTGTGCGAATATGCAGAAAGACAGGGCACGTCATAAGATCCTACCTTTGAGCAAATTCGGACTGATGCAGATTACTCGTCAGAGAGTGAGGCCTGTATTGGACATCGACACGTCGGAAACATGTCCTACTTGTTTCGGCAAAGGCAAGATACGCCCGTCAATCCTGTTTACAGACCAACTGGAGAGCAAAATCGATTATCTGGTGAATACATTGAAGATTACCAAATTCTCACTCCATGTACATCCTTATGTGTCGGCATTCGTCACCAAAGGATTGCTATCGCTGAAAAGGCAATGGCAGATGAAGTATGGATTTGGCATCAAGATTGTCCCCAACCAAAGCTTAGCCTTCCTGCAATATAAGTTTTTAGACAGGAACGGTGAGGAGATTGACATGAAGGAGAAGAATGATGCTTGATACAAATAGCCCCGAAGCTATAAAAGCTCTCGGGGCTTTTTTTATGGTGTAATCGTGTTTCTCAAAATAGGATAGAAAGAGGGCTCATTGTTTTTGCAATGAGCCCAAACTTAAAAACAAACTAATTAAAAAACTATCTAACAAATAGTAGCTCTCGGTATTTCGGCAGAGGCCATAATGCATCATCAACAATGAGTTCCAACTTATCAATCTGATAACGGATAGTGTCGAGATAAGGCTCCACTAAGTCGTGGTATGCTATGGCTTTTTCATGCTCATCTGTAATCTTGTTGGCAAGTTTGCGAGCATTGACGAGCTCTTCAACTCCTTTCTCGATAGCAGACGTACGTTCTGCAATCTCCTCAATAATTTTAATATTACGAGCTGAGAGTTTTTCTGATTTTTCAACAGGGAAAATGGCTGCTATGTTCTCCACGTTTTTCAATAGGGCACTTTGGTAACGAGTGGCAACAGGGATGATGTGATTCATAGAAAGGTCGCCAAGTACGCGTGCCTCAATTTGAACCTTCTTTGTATAGGTCTCCCACTTCACTTCGTTACGAGCCTCTAATTCCATTTTCGTCATTATGCCCAAGCTCTCGAACATCTGGATACTTTCCGGATCGAGATAACGTTCAAAAATCTTTGGGCAGGATTTTTCAATGTCCAGTCCGCGTTTCTCAGCCTCAATGACCCACTCGTCTGAATAACCGTTACCATCGAAACGGATGGGTTTACAGGTCTTGATGTCTTCACGTAGAACTTCAAGTATGGCATGGAAAGTAGCTGAATGACTTGTTCCTTCGAGTTTTTTCTCCAATTCAGGAATACGGGCATCCACACGTTTCTTAAAATCGAACAAGGCTTCTGCCACAGCACTGTTCAATGTAATCATAGCACTAGCACAGTTTGCCTCAGAGCCAACGGCACGGAACTCGAAGCGGTTGCCCGTGAAAGCAAATGGCGATGTACGGTTACGGTCTGTATTGTCAATTAGTAACTCGGGAATCTCAGGGATATCCATCTTGAGTCCTTGTTTACCAGCCATCACAAGGATATCTTTTACATCTGCCTTTTCTATATGGTCTAAAAGTTCTGAAACCTGCTTTCCTAAGAATGAAGAGACTATGGCAGGAGGAGCCTCATTGGCACCTAAGCGATGAGCGTTGGTGGCACTCATAATAGAAGCCTTTAACAGACCATTATGCCTATATACACCCATCAGCGTCTCTACGATAAACGTAGCAAAACGCAGGTTCTGCTCAGGAGTCTTGCCTGGAGCATGTAGAAGAACGCCATTATCAGTACTCAATGACCAGTTGTTATGCTTTCCAGAGCCATTGATGCCTGCGAAAGGCTTCTCGTGGAGTAATACACGGAAACCATGTTTTCTTGCAACCTTCTTCATCAAACTCATCATTATCATGTTATGATCGACTGCAAGGTTTGTGTCCTCGAAAATAGGAGCCAACTCAAACTGATTGGGAGCCACCTCGTTGTGACGAGTTTTACATGGAACGCCTAATTCAAGGGCTTGTATCTCAAGGTCGCGCATAAAGGCAGCTACACGTTCAGGTATAGAACCAAAGTAATGGTCATCCATCTGCTGGTTTTTGGCAGAGTCATGCCCCATAAGTGTCCGTCCAGTCAACAGCAGGTCAGGACGAGCAGCATAGAGACCTTCATCCACGAGGAAATATTCTTGCTCCCAACCGAGATTAGAAGTTACTTTCTTAACACTGGGGTCGAAATAGTGGCACACTTCTGTCGCTGCTACATTTACAGCGTGAAGAGCGCGAAGTAACGGAGCCTTATAGTCGAGTGCCTCACCTGAGTAAGATATAAACACGGTGGGGATACAGAGGGTGTCATCAATAATGAATACAGGTGAGGTTGGATCCCATGCAGAATAACCACGAGCTTCGAAAGTAGAACGGATACCACCTGAAGGGAACGAGGAAGCGTCAGGCTCCTGTTGTACGAGTAGCTTACCTGTAAACTCTTCAACCATACCACCCTTTCCGTCGTGTTCTATAAACGAGTCGTGCTTCTCAGCAGTGCCCTCTGTCAATGGCTGAAACCAATGGGTATAATGGGTAACGCCATTCTCAATGGCCCATTTCTTCATGCCTGCAGCCACAGAATCTGCCACTGTCCTGTCAAGGCGTGCGCCATTATCAATGACATCAATCATTTTTTCATAAACGTCCTTAGGAAGGTACTTAAACATCTTTTCACGGTTAAATACTTTCTTACCGAAATACTCGTAAGGTCTCTCACTGGGTGCTTTTATGTCGAGCGGCTTCTTCTTGAAGGCTTCGCCGACAACTTGAAATCTTAATGTTTCCATAACTCATTTTATTATTTTGTCCATTTTTCTATTCTTGATAATGCTTCTTCTGTCTTTTCATGACTTCCAAAGGCGGTAAAGCGTACATATCCTTCACCAGCTGGGCCGAACCCGACACCCGGTGTACATACTACATTGGCACCATAAAGTAAAGCATCGAAGAACTTCCATGATGATATGGGAGCCATCGAACCAATATCTTCTTGATAACTTTCAGGTGTACGCATCCAGATGTAAGGAGCGTTCTCGCCACCATAGACCTCAAAGCCGAGACGGCGCAAAGTAGTCAGCATCATCTTGGCATTCTGCATGTAGTAATCAATGGTTCTTTTAATTTGTTCTTTTCCTTCTGGTGTATAAATGGCTTCTGCTGCACGCTGGCTAATATAACTGGTACCATTGAACTTGGTACACTGGCGTCTATACCATAGTGGATTTAACGGAATGCGCTCTCCTGTTAGTGTAGAGGCTGTCAATTCTTTAGGAACAACAGTATAGCCACAGCGAACACCCGTAAAGCCTGCTGTTTTCGAATACGAATGAAACTCTATCGCACAATGTCGCGCACCACGAATCTCATAGATAGAATGTGGTATGTCATCATCTTGAATATAGGCTTGGTAAGCAGCATCATAAAGAATGAGTGCATCGTTTTTAAGTGCATAGTTAACCCATTTTCGTAGTTCTGATTTTGAGATGACCATACCTGTAGGATTGTTAGGATAACAGAGGTAAATGACATCCACTCGACGATTAGGTATTTTAGGCACGAAACCGTTTTCTGCTATGCAAGGCATATAGACAACGTTCGACCATTTACCATTTTCTACAGTCCCTGCACGGCCAATCATTACATTCGAGTCTATATAAACAGGATAGATAGGGTCGGTTACACCGATAGAATTGTCCCAACGTATGAGTTCCTGAATATTGCCTGTATCTGACTTAGCGCCATCATTCACAAATATTTCGTCGATATCGAGATGAATGCCACGCGGCAGGAAGTCATTCTTCAAAATGGCTTCTCGCAAAAACAAATAACCTTGTTCTGGACCATATCCCCTAAACCCTTCAGCTGTACCCATCTCATCAGCTGCTTTATGCATGGCCTCAATGACAGCAGGGCAAAGAGGCTGTGTTACATCACCGATGCCAAGTGAGATAACATCTGCTTTAGGATGCATCAACTTGAAGGAATTAACCTTCTTGGCAATATCTGCAAACAGGTAGTTGTTTGACAGTTTTAGAAAATGTTCGTTAACTAAAGCCATATTCAGTTCTTGGGTATATTAGTTTGTTATTTCTATTTCTCCATCGAAAACAAAGGAAGCAGGACCAGTCATATAGACATGTTGATCTGTTTCACGCCATTCAATTGAAAGTACTCCACCATCCATCACTATATTCGATGTACGATTTGCTTTACCATTGACAAAGGCAGCAACTGCTGAAGCACAGGCTCCTGTACCACATGCTTGCGTGATGCCACTACCACGCTCCCAAACACGAGTACGTATTGAGCCATCAGGCATGATGCTTGCAAACTCAATATTACAGCGTTGCGGAAAAGCGGGATGATGCTCCAATGTACACCCAGTCTCTCCTACTTGATCTACATTGTCAGTGAAGATTACATAATGAGGATTGCCCATTGAAACAAATGTGCCCAATTTTGGGTCATTACTTGCAATAAATTGCGATTCATCCTGCAGTTTAGGAACAAGCATATCCACTGTTACACTTTCTACTATATCTCCGACTAAGTTTAACCATAATGTCTTTATTCCAGAGAGTGTTTGCAGTCGGATTTCATTCTTATTAGTAAAACCACGTTCATATAAATACTTGCCTATACATCTGGATGCATTGCCACACATCATAGCTTCGGAACCATCAGCATTGAAAATACGCATAGAGAAATCGGCTTCTGGAATAGAAGGTTTTCCTATCAACACAAGCCCATCTGAGCCTATACCCTTGTAACGATTGCTCCATTTAATGGCCGCTTCTGAAGGACTATTCACTTCGTATAGCATTGTATTGACATAGATGTAGTCATTTCCACAACCATGCATCTTTGTAAACCTGATTATTTGTGTCCTTTTGCTATCCATACATTCTTGTATTTGCACATTTTGTAATTTTTCGACTACAAAATTATGACAAAAAGATAATTAATAAAAGTAATTGGCTACTTTTTGTTCATAAAAATGACAAAAACTACTAAATTGACATATTTTTATCAATTTAGTTTTTGAATCATTAAAATAATACCATGTTTCATAGTGCGTTTGTTACAAATTTACAGTTGCTTTAAGATAATTATTTATTTTGGCTGCTATTTGGCGTCCACTTGCCAAGGCACGAACAACGAGCGAAGCTCCATTAAATGCATCACCACAAACAAAGACATTCTCTGCGTATTTTGGATGCTCAGGTTTGAGGAAACCCATGGCCAAAAGAACAAGTTCTGCTTTGATTACCTCTGGTTTCCCTTTCTCCACCATGATGGGACGTCCACCATCAGGATTGGGTTGCCAGTTGATTTCTTGCACACGAACCCCTGTTAAACGACCGCTCTCCCCTAAGAATTCAAGTGTGTTAATATTCCAACGTCGGGAGCAGCCTTCTTCATGCGATGAAGTAGTTTTGAGTGTCCGAGGCCAGTTTGGCCAGGGGTTCTGTGGGTCATCAGGCCCTTCAACAGGACGAGGCATAATCTCTATTTGAGTTACGCTTTTACAGCCTTGACGATGAGCTGTGCCAATGCAATCTGATCCTGTGTCACCCCCACCAATCACAAGTACATCTTTACCCTTGGCTGTGATTCGTTCATCCTTAGGGAATTCCATTCCTGCCAATAAACGATTCTGTTGCGATAGCAGTTCAAGTGCTAAGTGTACACCTTTCAAATTGCGACCAGGAATATTGAGATCTCGTGCTTTAGGAGTTCCGGTAGCAATTACAATAGCATCATAATCTTTCTCTAAATCGGATAGCTTTCCTAAATCAATAGTTTGGCTATAGCGGAACTCAACACCTTCTTCTTCTAACAATCTGATTCGGCGGTCAATGATAGCCTTGTTAAGTTTAAAGTTTGGGATCCCGAAACGAAGCAAACCTCCAGCAGACTCATTCTTCTCGAAAACAGTAATATGATAGCCCATCAAATTCAAATCATTTGCTGCAGCAAGCCCTGCAGGACCTGCCCCGATAACAGCCACATTCTTACCATTACGAACAATGTCTTTTCGTGGTAATATCACTCCCTCTTGGAAAGCCATTTCAGTAATGGCAGCCTCATTTTCGCGATTTGTTGTAGGCTCGTGGTTGTAACGGTTTAACACGCAAGCCTTTTCACAGAGTGCAGGACAAATGCGTCCAGTAAACTCAGGGAAAGGATTGGTACTGGAGAGCAAGCGGTAAGCCAAATCCCACTCACCTTTGTATAGCGCATCGTTCCATTCAGGGGCTTTATTGCCTAATGGGCACGCCCAATGGCAGAAGGGCACTCCGCAATCCATGCAGCGAGAAGCCTGCAATTTACGCTCTCGTGTGTTAAGCGTCTGCTCAACCTCTCCAAAGTCGTGAATTCTATCATGTACTGGACGGTAACCCGCCTCTTGGCGATGTATCTCTAAAAATGCTTTTGGATTTCCCATGATAAATAGTAATAATTGATGATTGATGATTAATAGTCGCGTTGGATATCAGAAATCTTGTTTCTCAATTTCTGCATCTGCTCTTCCTGCAAGACACGTTTATACTCAATAGGTACTACTTGTATAAACTCTTCGCAATAGCGATTCCATTCATCCAACATACGGCCTGCAATAGCTGAACCTGTATGCAAATAGTGTTGACGGATCAGTTCGAGTAGTTCTTTTCGGGAAACGCCGTCCTCAACGAGGTTGATTTCAACCATATCCATATTGCAAAAATAATCGAAGTTATGATTTCTATCCCAGACATAAGCTACGCCACCACTCATACCTGCAGCAAAGTTGCGTCCTGTCTCACCAAGAACCACCACACGGCCACCAGTCATGTATTCACAACAATGATCGCCTGCCCCCTCGATAACAGCAACAGCTCCAGAATTGCGAACAGCAAAACGTTCGCCTACCTTACCATTGATATAAAGTTCTCCAGAAGTTGCTCCATAAAGCCCAGTGTTACCAGCAATGATATTATCTTCTGCACGGAAAAAGCTACTACTTCTGGATGGAGGAAGAATGCTGATACGACCTACTGAAAGACCTTTACCAAAATAGTCATTACATTCACCTTCCAATTTGAGATTCAGTCCATGAACGGCAAAGGCACCGAACGACTGACCAGCAGAGCCTTTAAACTTGATGTTAATCATATTGTCAGCCAATCCCTTTTCACCAAATCTTTTCGCAATGATTCCCGACAGCATTGTTGTTGTAGCACGATCAGTGTTGCGAATGGCATAGTCAAGGGTTACCTCCTCCTGCTGGTCGATGGCCTTCTTGGCAGCACGGATGATTTCCTCGTCCTTCACACCTACTACTTTCGTAAACTCACCACCATCCCAACAGATCGCTTTCTCGTTGTCAGGTTTGTGTAACAGTCGACCAAAGTCTATGGTCTTTTGCTTGTCGGTAGCACGACTAATGTTTACATCTATTAATTCAGTATGACCGATGATTTCATTCAAACTGCGTACACCTATCTCCGCAAGGTATTCACGCACGTGCTCGGCCAGGAAAGTGAAGAAGTTCACCACATAATCGGCATGTCCCTGGAAATGTTTGCGTAGCTCAGGATTCTGTGTTGCCACACCCATCGGACAAGTATTTGTGTTGCACTTTCGCATCATGACACAGCCCAACACAATGAGCGGCAAGGTACCAAATGAGAACTCATCGGCTCCCAACATTGCCATCAAAATAACATCCTTTGCAGTTTTCAGCTGACCGTCGGTTTGCAAACGCACATGGTTGCGTAGCCCGTTCATT
This sequence comes from Bacteroidaceae bacterium, assembly GCA_017649485.1. GTDB lineage: Bacteria > Bacteroidota > Bacteroidia > Bacteroidales > Bacteroidaceae > Bacteroides. The sequence goes on from JAGCGS010000066.1 coordinate 38,197, forward strand.
ACCAAAGTCTGCTGAGTTTCAGCCAATCCTATCTCTGGAGATATACCTGCAAAACGAATAGAACTTGCTGGTGAAGCACCTGTACCACCTTCAGCACCACTTATGACAATGAGGTCGGCCTTAGCCTTTGCCACACCAGCAGCTATCGTACCCACACCACTCTCGGCCACCAGCTTCACACTTACAGCAGCAGTGGGGTTGATGTTCTTTAGGTCGAAAATAAGCTGCGCCAAATCCTCGATACTATAGATGTCATGATGAGGAGGAGGAGAGATGAGTGAGATACCTGGGATGGCATTACGCGTTTTAGCAATGATGTCGTTCACCTTGAAACCTGGCAGCTGTCCTCCCTCGCCTGGTTTAGCACCCTGCGCCACCTTGATTTGTATCTCTTCTGCATTCACCAAATATTCGGCAGTCACACCAAAGCGTCCACTGGCAATTTGCTTTGTTTTACTTGACAAAGAAACGCCATCGACCTCTGTATGGTAACGTGCATTATCTTCACCACCCTCACCAGTATTGCTCCTCGTACCTAATTTATTCATGGCAATGGCCAGTGCCTCATGTGCCTCGATGCTCAGTGCGCCAAAACTCATGGCTCCTGTTACAAAATGCTTCACAATGCTTTCCACAGGCTCTACCTCGTCAACAGGAATGGACTTACCTGCTTTTTTCCAACTAAATAAGTCGCGAAGAAAGATAGGACTTTCTTTCTCATCTACCATCACCGCCCATTCTTTAAACTTTTTATAACTACCCAGTCTGGTTGCCAACTGCAGATTTGCTATTGTCTCAGGGTTCCAAGCATGCAAGATACCATCCTTTCGCCAAGCGTACTGTCCTTGGTTTTGCAGGAGGGTTTGTTTTTGGGCTGCTTCATGCATGCGAATAGCATCACGGGCAATTTCTTTCAGCCCAACACCACCAATGGTACTCACCTCGGTACCAAAGTACCTTCTTAACAAATCCTCGTTCAGTCCGATACTTTCAAAGATCTTTGCACCTCGATATGAACGAATAGTCGAGATTCCCATCTTCGACATGATTTTTTTCAAGCCTTTATCAACCGCTTTAATGTAGTTGTTTTCAGCTGTGGAATATTCTTCCTGTATCTTCCCTTTTTTTACCAGGTCATTTAGGATGGCAAAAGTCATATAGGGGCACAATGCTGAAGCGCCATAACCCAATAACAACGCAGCATGCATCGTTTCACGAATCTCACCACTTTCCACAATGAGGGCAGTCTGAACACGTTTGCCCACACTGATCAGATAGTGATGAACAGCAGATACAGCAAGCAATGAAGGTATAGCAGCATGATTTTCATCAATGTTACGATCAGAGAGAATAATGTAGTTTACTCCTTCATCTACGCTTGCCTCAGCCTCTTTACAAAGCTCATCAAGAGCTTGGTTCAGTCCGTTTTCCCCTCGTTCTACCTCAAAGAGTATCTGTAGTTTCTTCGTATTAAAACCTTTGTAGCGAATGTTACATAATATATCAAGCTGTGTATTTGTCAATACAGGCTGTGGCAAACGCACCATTTTACAGTTGCTGGCATCGGGTGTCAAAATGTTTGTACCCACTGCACCGATGTATTCAGTCAAACTCATCACCAACTCCTCGCGGATGGGGTCGATAGCAGGGTTAGTAACCTGAGCAAACTGCTGGCGGAAATAATTAAAAAGCAGCTGTGGACGCTCACTAATGATTGCCAGAGGCGTGTCATTGCCCATCGCCGATACTGGCTCTTGTCCGGTGGTCGCCATTGGTATGATCGTACGATCTATATCCTCTTGACCGAAGCCGAAGTTAACCAGTTTGCTTTCTAAGTTGCTAATGCTATTATCCACATGTCGCCCACTCTTCAACTTTTCCAATTGTACTCGATTTTCATTCAACCATTTCTGGTAAGGATGTGCTTTTGCCAACTGCTCCTTTATCTCACCATCAAAGTATATCTTACCCTCCTGAGTATCAATGAGCAGTATCTTTCCAGGTTGTAGGCGGCCTTTACTTACTACATCACCTGGTTCAAAGTCCATCACGCCAACTTCAGACGCCACCACCATCATTCCCTGCTTCGTTATGGTATATCGACTAGGCCGCAAACCGTTTCTATCAAGCATTCCTCCAGCATAGCGTCCATCAGAAAAGAGTAAAGCTGCAGGACCATCCCAAGGTTCCATTAGGATCGAATGATACTCATAAAAAGCTTTTAAATCCTCACTAATGGGGTTCTTGTCATTGAAGCTCTCGGGTACCAATATAGCCATAGCCTGTGGCAGACTCAGTCCGCTCATCATCAAAAATTCAAAAACATTGTCTAGACTGGCAGAATCACTCATTCCTTCTTGAACGATAGGACGCAAATCTTTGATGTCGCCCAAAGCTTCGCTATTTAGCACGCTTTCCCTGGCTTTCATCCAGCCACGGTTGCCACGTATGGTATTAATCTCACCATTGTGTGCTAATAAACGGAAAGGCTGAGCCAACGACCACGTAGGAAAAGTATTAGTGCTAAATCGAGAATGTACTAAAGCCAATCCACTTGTAAAATAGGGGTTTGACAGATCGGGAAAATATCTCCGCAATTGTCCGCTGGTGAGCATTCCCTTGTAAATAATGTTCTTACTTGATAATGAACAAACATAGAAATCGCAATTCTTGATACGATTCTCTATTCTTTTCCTTATTTTATATAAGGTACGATCAAGCGTAACAGCCTGTTCTTCCGTTGCACCAGTTACAAAGATTTGTCTGATTTCCGGTTCTACCACCCTTGCAGCCTTTCCCAGCACTTCAGGACAGGTGGGCACTACCCTGACATGCATCAGTTGCAGTCCCTCGCGCTCTATCTCTTCAATCATTACACTCAGAATGTCCTCTTGAGCTTGTCCTTCTTTTGGAAGGAAAACCAGTCCTGTACCATAATGCCCCTTCTCTGGCACGGGAATGCCTTGTAATAAGATAAACTCATGTGGAATCTGCACCATAATACCCGCACCATCACCTGTTTTGTCGCGTGTCTCAGCTCCACGATGCTCCATATTTTCCAGCACCTTTAATGCATTGTCAACCAATTCATGGCTCTTGCCTCCGTGAATATTAACTACCATACCCACACCACACGCGTCGTGTTCATATGATTGTTGATAAAGACCTTCATCTTGGTTTTGAATTTTACATTTTGTCATATTATCAATAAAATACTATTCTTTCTGCTTAAATTTTTGCGCAAAGATATATCAAAAAGAAATTACCTAAGCCTATTCGATTACTATTTTGTTTATTGATTTTATCTCATTCTTTCAATTTACAACAAATCGTGTAGATTGTTTTGTTATTGTTTTACTATTATTCACCCAAACTCTTACAATTTATAAACACCGCCCATTTTTAACAATCAAAACGAAAGTATCCTCATTGTGATACAGACAAAACTGGATAATTTTGCAAAAGATTTAAAACATCTTTTGTGATATAGGTAAGATTAAATTATATGAAGGTAAAAAGACGTTGGATAATCCTGATGACGGCGATGATTCTGATAGCCGTAGCAGGGCTTTTCGTAGGCGAGCCTACATTTGAGTGTGACTGGTCGGTAATCTCCGCGGCTGATGTGGCCTGGTTGATTACCGCCACTATTTTTGTATTAATGATGACACCTGGCTTATCATTCTTCTATGGCGGTATGGTAGGAGCAAAAAATGTCATCAGTACGATGTTGCAGTCATTTATCGCGATGGGACTTATCTCAGTGCTTTGGGTGGTTGTGGGCTTCTCGTTGTGTTTCGGTGACGACATTGGTGGTATCATCGGCAACCCTTTAACTTTTGCGATGTTCAATAATGTAGGAGGAGCTGTTTATACTACGCCTGCGGGTAATATATTAGGTGGGGCTACGATACCGTTGGCATTGTTTGCCTTGTTTCAGATGAAGTTTGCTATCATCACGCCCTCGCTTATTACGGGATCATTTGCCGAACGTGTCAGGTTTTCGGCCTATATGTTCTTTATGATGTTTTTCTTCTTTGTCATCTACTGTCCACTGGCTCATATGACTTGGCATCCCGAAGGATTATTTATGCGATGGGGGGTGATAGATTTCGCTGGTGGTATTGTAGTACATGCATCTTCAGGAATAGCGGCATTGGCAGGTGCCATCTTCTTAGGACGCCGCAAAGCGGTGACCCGTAATAGTGAACCCGCCAACATCCCCTTTGTATTGCTTGGAGCCGCTATGCTATGGTTAGGATGGTTTGGCTTCAATGCAGGCTCTTCTCTCCATGCTGATGGACAGGCCATTAAGGCGTTCCTCAACACGAATACGGCTTCTGCAACGGCTATGATGACATGGATATTCTTTGATTGTCTGCGTGGCCGTAAACCGTCTGCAATGGGTGCTGCAGTGGGTTGCGTAGTAGGTCTGGTAGCTATCACTCCGTCAGCAGGCTATGTAACAGTGGGTCAGAGCATCTTCATTGCTTTCGTCATCACACTAATCTGTAACATTGCCGTTTATTGGCGTTCACGGAGTAGTATTGACGATGCCCTTGACGTATTCCCTACTCACGGAACGGGTGGTATCTTCGGCACCATACTGACGGGTATCTTCATCCAGGAAGGACTTATTGCAGGCACATGGGAAGGTTTTGTCATCTTCCTTTACCATCTGTTGGCCATCGTCATTGTGTTTGTCTACACCTTCTCCATGAGCTGGTTAGGCTATAAACTCATCGATAGCCTCATCCCGATGCGTGTATCTGCCTTTAGTGAAAAGGTAGGCCTCGACTTTTCACAGCACGACGAGCATTACGGTCTGGCACATATCGGAGAACGCGAATTGGCAGAGTACGAGGAGTATATTAGAGGTAAAGGAGAAAAAACAAAATAAACAAACATTTGAACAGTAATCTTTCATACAACAGCGCATGGAAACAAAATACATCTTCGTTACGGGTGGTGTGGTCTCTTCATTAGGAAAAGGTATTATCTCGGCCAGTATAGGCAAATTGCTACAGGCACGAGGTTATAAAGTGACTATCCAGAAGTTTGACCCCTACATCAACATTGACCCAGGCACCCTAAACCCCTATGAACATGGTGAGTGCTATGTAACAGCTGATGGCATGGAAACTGATTTGGACTTGGGTCATTATGAAAGATTTACTGACATCAAAACCACTCGTCATAATAGCATCACCACTGGTCGAATCTATCAGGCCGTGATTGACAAAGAGCGTAGAGGTGACTATCTGGGAAAAACCATCCAGGTAGTACCTCATATCACAGATGAGATTAAACGATGTATCAAGGAGAATGCCACCCTCGAGCATTTTGATTTCGTCATTTCTGAGATTGGCGGCACGATAGGTGACATTGAGAGTGCACCATTTATGGAAGCCATCCGTCAGCTACGATGGGAAATGGGACGTAATGCAGTAAACATACACCTTACCTACGTCCCATACCTTCACGCAGCGGGTGAGTTTAAAACTAAACCTACCCAGCACTCTGTGAAAGAACTGCAGAGCATGGGTATCCAACCCGACATTCTTATTCTGCGTACAGAACATCATCTGGAGAAAGGCATCCTTCATAAGGTTGCCTCTTTCTGTAATGTAGAGCCCGAAAGTGTCGTTCAGAGCGAAGACATGTTAAGTATCTACGAGGTGCCTGTAAATATGTTGCATCAGGGACTCGATATTGCCATTCTACGTAAGCTCGGTATTTCTGTAGAAGAGGCACCTATTATGATGAACGCCTGGTATGATTTCCTCGATAAACAGCTCAAAGCTACCCGCGAAGTACATATCGGACTGGTAGGTAAATACGACCTACAAGATGCCTATAAGAGCATCCGCGAAAGTTTAACCCTGGCGGGTATCTACAACGGCTTGAAGGTGAGGATTCATTTTATCAACAGTGAAGATATTACCTGTCAGAACGTAGGCGTGAAGTTAGGAAGTATGGCAGGTATCATAATCTGCCCAGGATTTGGTCAGCGAGGTATAGAGGGAAAGATTATTGCAGCAGAATATTTGCGCACCAACGACATTCCCACATTCGGTATATGTTTGGGTATGCAAATGATGGCCATCGAGTTTGCTCGCAACGTGCTTGGCTATCAAGATGCGAATAGTCGAGAGATGGATATACAAACACCTCACAACGTGATTGACATCATGGAGAATCAGAAAAGCATTACTCAAATGGGCGGCACTATGCGATTAGGTACCTATGAATGCAAACTGGTGCAAGGAAGTCACGCCTATGAGGCTTACGGCAAAGTAATATTAATAAAAGAAAGACATCGTCATCGCTACGAATTCAATAACCAGTACTTTGATGAGTACGAAGCGAAAGGAATGAAATGCGTGGGTATCAACCCTGCTGCTAACCTCGTAGAAATTGTGGAAATCCCAGACAAGCGCTGGTACATAGGCACACAATTCCATCCTGAATACAGGTCGACAGTTCTGCATCCACACCCCTTGTTTATGTCGTTTATTAGAGAATGTGCTCAAGGATAATTTAATAAAACGTTGAATCATAGGTTAGAAAGATGGAACAGTTAAAGCATGAATGTGGAGTAGCGATGATTCGCTTGTTAAAGCCACTTGAGTATTATGCCCAGAAATACGGCTCAAAGGCTTATGGGTTCAACAAGCTTTATCTGATGATGGAGAAGCAGCATAACCGTGGACAGGAAGGAGCTGGTATTGCATCGTTAAATCTTAACAAAGAGCCAGGTACGGAATATATGTTCCGCGAGAAGGCCGAGGGTAAGGATGCAATCACCGAGATTTTCTCGCGAGTTACACAGGAGATGGTTGGCGAACTCTATATGGGTCATCTACGCTATTCAACTACGGGAAAAACAGGACTGACGTTCGTGCATCCTTTTTTGCGACGTAACAACTGGCGATCTAAGAACCTTTGCCTATGTGGCAACTTCAACATGACAAACATTGATGAAGTGTTCCAATTCCTAACTCAACAGGGTCAGTCGCCACGTATCTATGGTGACTCATATATCACCTTAGAACTAATGGGTCATCGTCTTGACCGCGAGGTGGAACGATTATATCAGAAGGCACGTGGAAAAGGTTTGGATGGCACGGACATTACGAATTATATAGACAATAATGTGGAGATAGCCAATGTACTAAAAACCACGATGAGTCACTATGATGGCGGCTATGTGATGTGCGGCATGACAGGAAGCGGAGAGATGTTTGCTATACGCGACCCTTGGGGTATACGTCCTGCTTTTTACTATCGCGATGACGAAATAGTGGCCTTAGCCAGCGAACGCCCTGTTCTTCAGACTACTTTCGATTTACAATATGAGGAAATCCAAGAATTGCAGCCAGGCGAGGCTCTCATCGTTCGTCGCAATGGCAAGAGTCATATGCAACAGATAATACCTACCAAGAAGTTCAGTGCGTGTTCTTTCGAACGCATATACTTCAGTAGAGGTTCAGACCGTGACATCTATCAAGAGCGTAAACGACTAGGCGAACAACTGACACAGCCCATTCTCAAAGCTATAAATTATGATGTGGGCAATACAGTCTTTTCATATATACCCAACACTGCCGAGGTGGCTTATTATGGTATGACAGATGGTTTCCGTAAGTTAAGGGGTGAGGTCCGTACAGAAAAAGTGGTTTGGAAAGATATTAAGTTGCGTACTTTCATCGCTGACAACAGTGAGCGTAATGACCTTGCCGCTCATGTCTATGACATCAGCTATGGTTCATTAAGGCCTTACAAGGATAACCTCGTGATTATTGACGACAGCATCGTACGAGGCACCACACTAAAAGAAAGCATTTTTAAGATTCTCGACCGTTTACACCCCAAAAAGATCGTGATGGTGTCCAGCTCGCCACAAATCCGTTATCCTGATTATTACGGTATTGACATGCCACGTTTGGAGGAGTTCTGTGCTTTCCGAGCCACTATGGCTTTAATAGAAGAACGGGGAATGTGGCAATTAGTTAATGATACATATCTGGCATGCAAGAATGCCGATGATAAAGAAAACTGTGTTCGAGCAATATACGAGCCATTCACTATTGAAGAGATCAATACAAAAATAGTAGAGTTGCTCCGTCCTGATGGGATGCAGGCTCCCATAGAACTGGTATTTCAGAGTATCGAGGGACTACATGAAGCTTGTCCCAATCACCCAGGCGACTGGTACTTTACAGGTCATTATCCTACTCCTGGTGGAACGCGACTTGTAAACCAAGCTTTTGTTAATTATGTGAAATCAATAAATAGGTAATTATTATGTGTGGTATCGTAGGTTACATTGGCCAGAAAAAGGCCTATCCCATTTTAATTAAAGGACTCCAACGGTTGGAATATCGCGGTTACGACAGCGCTGGAGTGGCCATGATTAGCACCAATGGCAATCTCAATGTCTATAAAGCAAAAGGTAAAGTAGCCGACTTAGAAACTTTCTGCGAAGACAAGGATGTCAGTGGTAGTGTCGGTATCGCTCATACTCGTTGGGCTACTCACGGAGAGCCCAACATTACCAATGCACACCCTCATTACTCTGCCTCTGGACGACTTGCTCTCATCCACAATGGTATTATTGAGAACTATGCGACAATTAAGGAGAACCTTATTGCTCGAGGCATACATTTCAAGAGCGTTACCGACACAGAGGTCCTGGTTCAACTCATAGAACATATCATGCTCAGCAATGACCTGTGCATACTTGAAGCAGTACAAGTTGCTTTACACCAAGTGATTGGTGCATACGCCATTGCCATCCTTGATTGTGAACACCCTGACACCATTATCTGTGCGCGCCAGAGTTCACCTCTTGTTGTAGGTCTTGGTGAAGAAGGTGACTTTTACCTTGCCTCTGATGCCAGTCCCATAGCAGAATATACGGACAAAGTTGTTTATCTCAACGATGGTGATATCGCAGTGATGCAACTGGGAAAAGATTTGATAGTTGTCAATACCGACAACGAAACACAACACCCAAAAGTAAAGCTGATAGATGTTACCCTTGGCCAGTTGGAAAAAGGGGGCTATCCATTTTTTATGCTCAAAGAGATTTTTGAACAACCCAATTGCATACGGGATTGTATGCGTGGACGAATCAATGTGGAAGGCAATCGTATCACTCTTTCTGCCGTCATCGACTATCGTGAGAAGCTCGTCAACGCCCACCGCATCATTATAGTGGCATGTGGCACCAGTTGGCATGCTGGACTCATCGGCAAGCAACTCATAGAGAGTCTTTGCCGCATCCCTGTTGAAGTGGAATATGCTTCGGAGTTCCGTTATCGTGAACCAGTAATATTCCACGATGATGTAGTAATAGCCATTTCGCAAAGTGGTGAGACAGCAGATACTTTAGCTGCTATTGAGTTGGCACGAAGATCAGGTGCATTCGTATTCGGTGTCTGCAATGCTATCGGTGCTTCTATTCCTCGTCAGACTCAAACGGGAGTCTATATCCATGTGGGACCTGAAATTGGTGTGGCTTCAACTAAAGCTTTTACAGGACAGGTCACTGTGCTATCTATGCTCGCCCTCTGCATAGCCAATGAACGTTGCACAATAACAGACAATCAGTACAAGGAGATGGTGGCCGAACTGACACGAATCCCTGCTAAAATGGAGGAGGCACTAACGACCAACGAACAGATTGAACATCTGTCATCCATTTTCACTTATGCTAAGAACTGTTTGTATCTCGGACGCGGCTACAATTATCCCGTTGCCCTTGAAGGAGCTCTTAAACTGAAAGAAATTTCTTATATACATGCTGAGGGTTATCCTGCAGCAGAGATGAAACATGGTCCCATTGCTCTTATCGATTCTGAGATGCCCGTCTTTGTGATTGCTACGCGTGATAAGCTCTATGAAAAGGTTATCAGTAATATACAAGAAGTACGAGCTCGAGGCGGACGAGTTATTGCACTTGTCACCAGAGGTGATGAGCAGATTCGAAACCTTGCCAATCATGTCATTGAGCTACCAGATACCTTCGAATGTTTTCAACCTCTCATTGCCAGTATTCCTTTGCAATTGTTGGCATATCATATTGCAGTATGTAAAGGCAAGGACGTTGACCGACCACGCAACCTTGCCAAGAGTGTTACTGTAGAATAAAAACAGTTATGTTAATATGAAGGACGCTACTTTGATTCTTAGTAACGGAACACAGTTCCATGGAAAAAGTTTCGGCTACGAAGCAGAGACAGTCGGCGAGGTCGTGTTTAACACCGCCATGACAAGTTATCCTGAGAGTTTGACAGATCCAAGCTATGCAGGACAGATAATGGTGAATACGTATCCGCTGATTGGGAACTACGGCGTACCTGAAATAGCCATGGGTAGAGATGGTTTGCCATTGTACACAGAAAGTGATAAGATCCAAGTGAAAGCCTTAATTGTGGCTGACTATAGTGAAACCTATTCACATTGGAATGCTAAGGAATCATTAGCTACTTGGTTGAAACGCGAAAAGATTCCTGCTATAACAGGGATTGACACCCGCCGATTAACGATGCTATTGAGAGAACATGGTGTGATGATGGGAAGAATAGTCATAGACCATTCATTATTGAACTTTGACCATTGCCTATCAGACTACGGTTCGGTGAATTGGGTAAAGCAGGTAAGCTGTAAAGAAGTTATTACGTATCGTCCTGAAAGTGCCATTATCAAAGGTCATTGTTCAATGAAAAGAGTAGTCCTGGTTGATTGTGGCGTAAAAGCAAATATCATTCGTTGCCTGCTCAAGCGTGGAATCGAGGTAGTGAGAGTACCATGGGACTTCGACTTCAATCTGTTAGATTTTGATGGACTTTTCCTTGCCAATGGTCCAGGTGACCCAGAACAATGTGAAAAAACAATTGCTCATATCCGAGCCTTCCTTAATAACAAAAATATTCGCCCATGTATGGGCATCTGTTTGGGTAATCAATTACTGGCTCGAGCCGCTGGGGCTAAGACTTACAAACTGAAATACGGTCATCGCTCGCACAACCAACCCGTTCAACGAGTTGGGACAAATCAGTGTTTTATAACCTCACAGAACCACGGTTACGCAGTGGATGATTCAACATTACCTGAAGACTGGGAACCGCTGTTCAGGAATATGAATGATGGTTCGAACGAAGGTATTCGTCACAAGTCTAATCCCTGGATGTCAGCTCAGTTTCACCCGGAAGCCTGTGGCGGTCCAACCGATACTGAATGGATGTTTGATGAGTTTGTTTCTTTAGTTGAGAAGTTCAACAGCAAACATGTAAACGAGTTGAACGATAGAGCA
>JAGCGS010000067.1 GCA_017649485.1 Bacteroidaceae bacterium
AGTTGCGGAAATACTCTGAGGTCTTGATGTAATACTGGTCACTGTTAGCCCAGTGCAACTTCACTTCCTCGCCATTGTATGGTATAGCATAGGTATTATCCTTGTAGCGACGTTTTGACAGGAAATCGCCACCATCATAATAGCGTGAGAAGAACGTAACAAGATGACTGAACACCTCTGCCTGCATGGATTCCGTATCGGCAGACTGTGCCAATTGGGCTTCCAACTTGTCATATTCATCGCGCATAGGTGTGCCTTTGGGCAATACCTCAACATTGCCGCCCACTGAGGCAGCAATCTCCGCCATACGTTTCTTGGCCTTGTCAGCTTCGCCTCCATTGTTGCCTTCAAGCACCTGCTTGACTTGTGGAAGCAATTCCATGTCAAGGAATCGTTGGATGTCAGTACGCTTTTGGTTCATGATGCGGTATATACCGAAATCAAGTTCGGCATGATCCATCATGAAGATTTCTTCCAGTTTCTTCCTGAAACTTTCGTAATAATTCTGTGCCATATCTTTGTTTTCTTTAATTCTCTTTTACCTTCCAGCGAATAACAAACAGATTCTGTTGCTCCGTCTGTTTCACCATGCGTTGTTCCAATTCTGTAATCATCGATTTACGCTGCTGACTTACTTCCTCTTCTCGGTCGTCAAGTTCATTTCGCAGACGACGTTTCTTTCGCTTCAGTTCGTCCACTTTCTTTTCCAAAGCCAGCTTCTCAGCAACCGATTCTGCATTACGGGCATCTCTTTCCGTTTGTAATATCTGCTTTTTGATAGTAGATAGCTCAGCCTCTATTCCGTCAATCACATCATGTTCCCACTGATAAATGCGGTTTTCCTCTACCTTGAAAAAAGAAAGATTACGTGTGTCCAGCTCTTTCAGTTTTGCCGCACTGTGCTGAAGCACATCCTTCTGCAATCGCAGACGTGTCTGCTCTTCAATTTGTTCACATGGAACTTCCTTTCCGCCGTTGAGGAAAAGCTTCTCACAATCCTCCTGAGAAACAATCCTACCATCATCGGTGATGGCATTGAAAAGCATATACTGTTCTTCTGCCAAGGCAGATACCGCCAAAGAGGAAAGGATAAGCACACCGCTCTGCCCCTGAAGGTAATTGGGAAGGTCGGCATTCATGGAAAGTGCTTTTTGGTCAAATTCCACCTCAGCATCTTCAAGTGAAAGTGACAATGCGGAATTGATGACATGTTGTGCTAACGGATGACTCAGACGGTAAGGCGTGGCATCATCTGTCTGCTGAAGCATAGCATATTTACAAGGGCGTTGACCAGCAACAGGAACACGAAGCACAAAGCTGTGGTTTTTGTCATTGAAAACAGCCTCCTTGCTGAGAATGTATTTCGTCAGTTCCCAGAAAATATGCTCGTAACGATTGAGGAAACCAGTGGTGTTGTCGCGCGTCATACGAAGATGCTCCTGAACATTGATGTCGAAGTTCTCCAGCACCTGTGAACGTACTTCTGTCATACGTTCATCTATCTGTTCCTGCATCTCGTTTTGCAGTCGTTCGAAAGCCTGGTTAATTTCTTCCTCACTACGACACTGTTGGTAAATCTCCCAAATGCGTGATTCAATGTCAATGGTGTCAGCCTGCCCCAATACTTCATCACTGGCGCCAAACACGTCGTCGAAGAGCTTAAACTTAGTGGAGAGCAATTGGAAAACACGCACATCAGCATAGTTACGCATATTAAGGAAATTGACCACCACGACATCGTATTTCTGACCATAGCGGTGGCATCGACCAATACGCTGCTCTATTCGCTGCGGATTCCATGGGAGATCATAGTTAATTACCAATGAACAGAATTGCAGGTTCAGACCTTCAGCTGCAGCTTCTGTAGCAATCATGATGTCCGCTTTGTGCTGGAAATAGTCCACAGCAGCAGCTCTTCGGTCAGCAGCCTTAATACCACTTACCTTGTCAGGATGCTCCAGACACCAACGTTTGTAAATCTCGTTGGTCTGCGGTTCGCTTGCCTTGCCGTTGAACAACACGATACGGTCGGCATATCCATTGGCTTCAAGGAACTCGCGCAAAAAAGCCTGTGTCTTTGTTGATTCAGTAAAGATAAGGGCTTTCCTCTCGGCACATTGTTCCTGAAGTTTAGTAAACGACTCTTCCAAAGCAATGAGCAAAGCCTTTGATTTTGATTCTGATTTAATCGATTTTGCTTTTTCAATGAAGCCCTCTATGGTCTTGATTTCCTCTCTCAAACGAGGAACATCTATCTCATCACTGTCAAAGAGCTCGTCCTCGTTATCTTCAACATCAGCAGTCTCGTCTTCGTAAGAGTTCCAATCGTCCTCATCTACAAGGTCTTCAATATCAATTCTCTCCTGTTTTTGACTTTCGAGCATCCGCTGGAGACGTTCTTTGATATGAGTAAGGGTGTAGATGAGTGCGTAGGTAGAAGAAGCCAGTATCTTACGCACAATCATCGTTGTAAGCTTCTTCTGCGCAGCAGGAACGCTATAGATGTCGTTCCTACGCAGGAAATCACTGACGGCTTGATAAAGCTGTTGCTCCTCATCGGTGGCATTAAACTTTTGTGTAAGGGGAAGACGATGAGTATAATTGATATACTCCTTCACGTCACGGCGCAATGTACGTGTATATAACTTCTCGATACGCTGACGCAGCTCTTTCAAGTTTTCCCCTTTGCCATATTGTCTTCGGAAACTTTTTTCACTGCCAAACAGACGGTCGTCAATGATACTCGTTAGGCCATATAGTTCCATCAAAGAATTCTGAAAAGGTGTGGCAGTAAGCAACAGTTTCTTTACGCCAGTCAAAGCGTCACGTACCTCAGCAGATGTCCGCGCAGAAGATCGATAGACATTACGCATCTTGTGAGCTTCGTCTATTACCGCCAAGTCGAAGCCGTGAAGCAAAATGTCTTCTTTGTGTTTTGCCACAAAGTTATAGCTACAAATAATGGCACGCTTTGGACTTAGCGGATTCTTCCCTTCACGACGATAAGCATTAAAGTTCTTGGTATCAAGAATCTCGCTGGGGATTCCGAACTTGTCGAGCAACTCCGCTTCCCACTGTTTGCGCAAAGAGGCAGGACAAACAATCAGAATCTTTCTCTTTCCTGTGGCCCAATACTGACAAATGACCAGACCCGCTTCGATGGTTTTTCCCAACCCCACCTCATCGGCAAGAACCACTCCTTTAGAAAATGGCGATGCAAAAGCAAATAATGCGGCATCAATCTGGTGAGGATTGATGTCAACAGTGCTACTCAACAGCGATTGTGAGAGTGAACCAATGTCACCATTTGCTGACTGTCCGTTTAGGAGGGCAGCATAGTATTTTGCATGAAAGCGAGTAATCGCATTTGCCATTATCACCTAAAAACTCCCGTCATAGTGTCTCGACAGGCGACCAAACCTTTTGTTACACTACGAGGGAGTTATATTATGTTTTTGCCTATCGGCTTCTGGGTCTTTGTCGAGCAATATCCATTCGCCTCTTCCTAAGAGACGGATATTTGGTTACAAAGGTAGTCAAATTCTCCCAAAATCCACATTGATTATAAAAGAAAAGGAGTTTTTATTATGATACTTTTTCATTATGTTTAGCAAAATGTTAGCAAAGCACATCGAAAAACACCATCTATCAAAGGTCTTGTGATTGTCTATGTCTCTTGGAAAGAGATTGAGAATTATGCTAAACAAATCTCAATATACCTTAATCCCAATTTCATCTTGTTTGCTTTATTAACCACCGACTTTTCCAAAGAAGCGATGTTTAGTGTCGTCGCCTCCGAATCGTGTCCCATGCCTTCACTGATAACCGAAAGCGACACATTCTTCGCTTTGGCAGTACTCGCCCAAGAGTGACGTGCTACATACATGGTCAATGAACACTGGAGTTGAAACATTCTTGAAAGGTCTCTCAAATGATAGTTGACCAGATGAAGGGCGTTGTCATATTCCTTTCGTTCGTTTTCCTTATCTTTGATAATCGGCAGTAGATAATCTGCTTGGTTATCAATACATTTGGTAAAGATCTCAGGGATGCACTTCTTCGGGCTTGTCCATGGCTTCGGCCTGCTGTCAGTCGCTGCCATGCAGTGTGTAGTCAGTTCTGTCGGTTGCATCCTCAGCTGTTATGATACTGCCAACAGATATATAGTTACCGATAGTATTAAAAAAAGAAAGAGAAATACTCACGTATTTCCCCAACCTTTCGAGAAAAGAAAAGCCGTACTGGCTTTTCAGTTCTCAACTTAAATCAACTAAACCTAATAAAACTAACCTATTACTCTTTTACCTAAAAAAACAATTTTTGTTTTACAAAACTAACCTTTATGCAATAATATCTAACAATTCGATGGTGCAAAGTTATAGATTAATTTTCTCACATGCAAGCAAATTTGAAAATAATTATGCATAATGTTGCTTATTTTTGATGTTTTTTGTATTTTTGTAATCAAAATAATAAAAATTCAACAATATGGACTCGAAAAATGTACAACAAAAGATGAGCAATGTGCGGTGGGTTATCTGCATCATGCTTTTCTTGGCTACTACCGTGAACTACTTGGATCGTCAAGTTTTATCGCTTACTTGGAAAGATTTCATCGCCCCAGAGTTTCATTGGAGTGACTCTGACTATGGCAATGTGGCAGCTATCTTCTCCATTGTATATGCAATAGCAAACATTTTTTCTGGTCGCATTATCGACTGGCTTGGCACAAAACGCGGTTATCTGTGGGCTATCGCCATTTGGTCGGCTGGTGCCTGCCTTCATGCTCTTTGCGGATGGGCTACCGAACAAGTAGTAGGCGTTGACGATGCTGTAGGTTTGGTGGGTGCAGTTGGCGAAACAGCCTCAATGATCGCAATGGTGAGTGTGTATTTCTTCATAGCAGCCCGCATCATCCTGGCTTGTGGTGAAGCTGGTAACTTCCCTTCAGCTGTGAAGGTGACCGCTGAGTATTTCCCCCAAAAAGACCGTGCTTTTGCTACTTCTATCTTCAATGCCGGCTCAACAGTGGGTGCTTTGGTAGCTCCACTATCCATCCCTCTGCTTGCCCGCTATTTTAAGAATATAGGTGTAGGCAACGGATGGGAAATGGCATTTATCATCATCGGTGCATTGGGTTTCATCTGGATGGCGTTCTGGGTGTTTATCTATGATAAACCTACTGAGCACAAGCACGTTAATGCAGCCGAATTGGCTTATATCCAACAAGATGGAATTGATGAGCCCAAAGAGCCAAAAGTTGAGGACAATCTGCCTAAATATACAGTGATGCAATGTTTGAAGCTAAAACAAACCTGGGCTATTCTGATTGGCAAGTTTGTGACTGACTGCGTGTGGTGGTTCTTCTTGTTCTGGACACCTGCCTATCTGTCAGATGTCTATGGATTGGCTTCGGATAATCCTACGGCACAGATGCTTATCTTTGTTCTATATGCCATTACCATGCTATCACTTTATGGTGGCAAGTTGCCTACCATCATTATCAATCGCACAGGTTGGAATGCCTACAAGTCTCGCATGAGGGCGATGCTGGTGTTTGCATTATTCCCATTGTTGGGTTTGTTTGCTCAGCCTCTGGGCAACTACTCTTACTGGTTCCCCATCATATTGATAGGTTTGGTGGGAGCAGCCCATCAGTCATGGTCAGCAAATTTGTATTCTGTGGGTAGTGACCTCTTCCCACATCGTGCCATCGCCACAATTACGAGTTTGAACAGTGCAGCAGGTGGCTTGAGCTCATTCCTTATCAACTATGGCTCCGGCAAATTGTTCGATTATGCAGATGCCACACAGATGGTATTTTTGGGGTTCCAGGGTAAGCCTGCAGGTTATTTCATCATCTTCTGTTATTGCTCGGTAGCTTATCTGATAGGTTGGATTTGTATGAAGTTGCTGGTACCAACTTACAAGCCGGTCAATTAGAACGGATAACCAACAGCGAAGTGGAAAGCAAAGTCGCGACTAAAGCGTGGATGGAAGATGGGATATCTGTCACGACCTTTTTCAAAAGCAGGGTTGATGGCTTTCATACCCCCATCGAAACGGAGGATGAAGAAACCTAAATCAATGCGGAAACCAATGCCATAAGCTAAGGCTATCTGCTTGTAGAACTTATTGAAACGGAACTGTCCGCCCGGCTGACTCTCATAGTTTCGCAAAGTCCACACATTGCCTGCATCGACAAAGATTGCGCCAGCCAATTTCCAGAACAAGTTGGAACGGTATTCCAAGCTACCCTCCATCTTTAAGTCACCTGTCTGGTTCATGAAATTGCCGTCACCAGGGAATGAACCAGGGCCGAGGCTACGAACAGACCAACCCCTCACGCTGTTGGCACCACCAGCGAAATAGCGTTTCTCAAAAGGAATCATCTTGGCATTGCCATAAGGCACAGCAATGCCGAAAGCCAGGTGATAAGCGATGGAGTTGCGGTTATCAATAGCGATATTCTTAGCAAAGTCGAAATCTGCCTTGATGTATTGCGCAAATGGGATGTCCAAGATGGTATATTCACCGTCTTTGTTCTTGTGCATGTTGGTAAGCTTGGCCAAGCCATAAAGCCAGTTTCCGGCAGCTTCAATATTGGCACGCAAGGTATAAGAAGTACCATTGAAAATGTTTGAAGCCATACTTGCCCCTCGGCTATTATAAATGAAGGTATAGCCAGTGCGCACAATCAGGCGATCCTCATAGTTGTATCGCACAATGTAATTATCCTCCTGCTCGAGATATCTTTCATAGAAATCTGGATGAATCCAAGGCATATAGAGGTAGTTGACATCCAGCAACTCAATGCGGTGACGAAGGCGTTGCTGCTTGAAAGCCCACTGATAGCTCCAGCCTGTAGAGGCAATGATTCGGGTAAACTCAGGTCGCAGCTGGTAGTTATAACGCAACTCGAAAAGCGTGTTAGCCTGTATGCGATTCACGAAACCATGACTCAGAAATGGGAACAGGATGCGTGGGAAATTCAACGAAGCCTCGGCACTAAGTTCCGTATAACTCTCATTACGATAGTCGCCCTGCAAGCCCGAAACTGCCTCGTAGGCACCTCTCAGACGCAAAGTAAGTGTTTCAGACCCTCTGAAAAGGTTTCGGTTACTCAAAGATACAGCAGCTGCTGCTCCCAAGTCACCTGCAGAGTTGGTACCTTCCACCTCAAACGAGATGGAACGCAACTTGTTTTTCGTAAGCTGAATATAGGCATCCAACAAAGAAGAATCATTGCGTTGAGTTTCCTCAAAGCGGATGTTGGTATAGCGCATTACAGGCAAACGGTTGAAATTCTGGTAAGTCTGTTGAACGGCATCACCATTATACAACTCTCCCTTCTGCAGGCGTTGGTTACCCACCAATACACGAGGACGGATGAAAGGCTTACCCCTATAAGTCATAGGATAGCCTTTGTAAACCATAGAATCTTCTTCCAAGACCTCGCCCACTTCACTCTCCAAGACATTGTAATCAGTATGGAAATGCACCTGGTTCACATAATACTGCGGATGGTTCACCTGTACACTGTCAGTGCTCACACGATAAGGTTCCAGGTGCATAGTCAGGTCGATAAGATAAGTATTGCGGGTAGTATCTGCCGAATAGGTAATATATTCTTTATTGAATCGGAAATAACCATTCTGTTGTAATAGTGAGGTGATGCGAGTGCGCTCATTGTCAAGTACATTGATATCCATATTCATGCCTTCCTGGAGTAATGTAGATGCCGAGTCTTGTTGCATGTAGTTCCAGATGGTGGTATCGGGAATGTCATAATGAATAGACCGAACCTTGTATGCCCTACCCGTCTTGACATTATATGACAATCCTATTTTCTTGCCCTTTGTCTTTGTTTCTGTCTGAGCCACTGCTCCCATATAACCCAAGTTCCTCACTGCTTTCTCAACTTCCTGACGAGAGCGTTCTGTATCATCTTCACTGAAGATGACAGGAGCATCACCTACCCTTCTCAGAGCACGGTTCACCCACTTGGTAGTATCCCTACCTGACATGTTATAGATGTAAAGCTGTGTTTTGATAAGGTTGAACCACTTGGTGTTAGGTTGTTGACGGATAAACATATTCAGATCTGCTGATTTAACCTCCTTATTGTCAACATGCACATTCACCTCATCCAGTAGATAGTCGCCCTCAGGCACATATTTGGTAGATGAACAACCTGCCACTATGAGCAAAAGCATAGCCCACAGCGCATGCATTACCTTATGTCGGAGGTATCCATTCATCATTGCAGACACATTTCGGATGTAAAATTAGCTGATTTTTCTCAAAAAAGGCGTATATTTGTGCACAAAAATAATGCTTATGCCTATATCAAAGAATAAAATCAAGTATATCCGTTCATTGGAGCAAAAGAAAATACGTCGTGAAGAGGGTGTTTTCGTAGCAGAAGGTCCCAAGCTGACAGGCGATTTGTTAGGCCATTTTCCCTGTCGCTACCTGCTGGCTACCTCCGACTGGTTGGCGTCTCACCCTATGGCGCAGGCAGATGAAAAGGAAGTTGCTTCCTTTGAAGAATTGCAAAAAGCCAGTTTACTGAAAACCCCTCAAGATGTGATTGCCGTGTTTGAACAACGCCAGGAACAGGTTGACGCTTCCGTGATAGAGCATCAGTTATGCCTTGCCCTTGATGATGTATAAGACCCTGGCAACTTAGGCACTATCATCCGCATAGCTGATTGGTTTGGCATAAATTACATATTCTGTTCTTTAGGTACTGCGGATGTGTATAACCCCAAGGTGGTGCAGGCCACAATGGGGGCTTTGGCACGTGTGCACGTGCATTATCAATCTCTGACTGACCTGATTAGCCATCTACAAGATGTGCCTGTATATGGAACTTTCCTGGATGGTAGCAATATCTACATGCAGCCATTGAGTCAGACGGGCTTGATTGTGATGGGGAATGAGGGAAACGGAATTACCCCAGCCGTTCGAAGCTTGATTAACAAGAAGTTGTACATACCGAATTACCCCACAGGAAGAGAAACTTCAGAGTCGTTGAATGTAGCTGTAGCTACAGCTATAACTTGTGCGGAGTTTAGGAGAAGGATTATTGCTCCTTAGCATGCAGACGAATCAGTGACACACTATCAGCCAGCAACATACGATTCTCACTCTGTTCAGGAAGATAGAAGAAACCATACACTTCACGGATGCGTCCATATTCATTGCTATAGAGCGTTAGGGTATGCTTGCCATCAGATAAGACACGATGCCACTCACTGATGACACTATCGTTGCGATAGCGGATAGACAGTGCCACCAAAGCTGCCTCATCTGTACTGATGCGTTTTGTGGCATTGAAATAGCGGAAACGGACATTGAGTCGCAAGGTATCTCGCTCCTCAAAATTCTCGTCATTGAGATATTCGAAAGTCAAACGATTGTCATAAGGACTATTCGTCAAGCTGAACATAGGTACTCCTGACCAGATATTCACACTGTCGCCTCTTTGCGTAACACTACTACCATTTCCACTGATGGCGATAGAGCGTTCCAAAGCCGTCTTCTCGTCCTGTATGCGCTTGATAACTCGCTGATAAACCTTTTCAAAGGCATCGGGATTTCTGGAATACCAGGCCAATGTAGAGTCGAACTGTTCCTCTGTGGTGTGGTGTTTCTCGAAAGCCGACATATAGTAAATGGTAGCCTTGTACTTGTTCGATGGTGCCTCTAAATCGCCTAATGCCTTCGCCACATGATAGTCGTATAGCAACGATTCCATCTGACTATCGCTCAAAATATCGTCAGGACGCTCAGGACCACAGGCCAAGAAGCATGCCGAAAGAAACAACATGCTCAGGCACAATGGTATGTAGCGCATCAGCTTCATGACTTCTTGGTTTTCAGCACATCGAAAGCATGATTCACATACTTGCTGTAACAAATCAGCAGGGCCACTATACCCACTGATATGCAAGAATCGGCGAAGTTAAAAATCGGACTGAAAAACACAAAATGATCCCCTCCTACAAAAGGCATCCACGCAGGCCATTCTGTTTCTATGAGTGGGAAATAGAACATATCCACCACTTTGCCAAAGAGCAGAGGAGCATATCCACCGCCCTCAGGCATGAATGTGGCTATTTGTGAGAAGGTACTCTCGGAGAATATCACACCATACAGCACGCTATCGATGATATTACCTACTGCACCTGTCAGAATCAGACTCACACACAACAGGAAACCCATCTTCAGATTCGCCTTCACGAACTTATACAGGCACCAGATGAGTATGGCGACAGCTATGATACGAAACAGGGTAAGAAACAGCTTGCCAAAAATCTGCATACCAAAAGCCATACCGTTGTTTTCGGTAAAAAAGATATAACACCAATCCGTCACATGAATGCTCTCATGCAGATACATATGCGTCTTAATGTAAATCTTTATGACTTGGTCTATAACCAGCAGTAATACAATCAGTAAAGAAAACAGTTTCCCCTTGTTTTTTTTCATCGTCTATGCTCAAATAAAAAACTTAACGGTTTCTTTTGGCTTCAATGCTCAAAGTAGCATGAGGCACAGCACGCAATCTTTCCGCAGGGATGAGCTTGCCCGTTTCACGGCAGATACCATACGTTTTGTTCTGGATGCGCACCAAAGCAGCTTGCAGACTCTGGATAAACTTCTGCTGGCGCTGAGCCAGACGGATGGTTTCATCCTTTGTCAAGGCATATGCATCATCCTCTATCACTTTGTATGTGGGTGATGTGTCTTCAATACCATTGCTATCAGCCCCACTCAAGCTAGCCATCATTTGATTATAATCCTTCTGTGCCACTGCCAGCTTCTCTAAAATAATCTGCTTAAACTCCTCTAATTCGGCATCGGAGTATCTTGTCTTTTCCATACGCAATATTTAGATAAAAGGTAAAATATTATAATTTGTTAATTCTCACTTCCAGTTCAAAGTCATCCATATCAAGCTTCACGCCATCTTCAACTTTATCAACCAATGTCAGACTATTACCTAACACCTGATTGCAGATATAGTCCTTAAATGCCAACACAGCATTATCGGTTAAGTTGTTCTTAGACAATTTGATATCTATCTTGTCAGTAATTTCCAAACCACTTTGCTTACGCAAGTTCTGAATGCGGTTAACCAATTCGCGAGCTACACCTTCCTGACGCAACTCCTCAGTGATAGTCACCTCAAGTGCTACAGTCAACTTGCCCTCATTAGCAACCAACCATCCTGGAATATCCTCGCTGAAGATCTCCACATCAGTAGCATCTACCACAGCTTCTACTCCATCCAACAAGAAAGTAAACTTGCCTTCGCTTTCCATGCGGTTGATATCCTCCTGACTCATACCAGCTACAGCAGCTGCTACGGCTTTCATCTGTTTACCGAACTTAGGACCCAGCTTCTTGAAGTCGCACTTCACTTTCTTCACTAAGATACCAGTCGCATTATCCACGAAGTTCAATTCCTTCACATTCACCTCATTCTTCACCAAGTCTTTCACGGCTTCGATATGGGCACGTTGATTCTCATCGTTCACCGGCACCATCACGCTTTGTAGTGGTTGACGCACCTTGATGTTTACCTTACGACGCAAAGCCAACACCATAGAGGTAATCTGCTGAGCCATCTCCATACGAGCTTCCAACTCCTTATCAATCAAGTTTTCATCACATACAGGGAACTTAGCCAAGTGTACAGACTCCACATGATCCCTACCTGTTACGGCAATCAAATCTATATACAGTTTATCGGCATAGAATGGTGAGAATGGGGCCATCAGCTTCGCAATAGTTTCCAAACATGTGTAAAGAGTCTGATATGCAGCCAGCTTGTCCTGTGTCATTCCCCCACCCCAGAAACGCTTGCGATTCAGGCGAACATACCAGTTGCTCAGGTTATCGTTCACAAAGTCCTGAATCAGTCGTCCAGCCTTCGTAGGCTCATAGTCATCCAGGTTGGCATCCACATTCATGATGAGTGTATTCAATTCAGAGAGAATCCAACGATCAATCTCAGGACGCTCATTGATAGGTACTTCTTCCTCTGCATAAGTGAAACCATCCACATTAGCATAGAGTGCCAAGAAAGAATATGTATTATATAAAGTTCCGAAGAACTTGCGACGCACTTCCTCCACACCATCCACATCGAACTTCAGGTTGTCCCAAGGAGACGAGTTGGTAAGCATATACCAACGTACAGGGTCAGAGCCGAATTTTTCAATCACGCCAAACGGATCAACGGCATTGCCCAATCGCTTCGACATCTTCTCTCCATTCTTATCGAGCACCAAACCATTGGAAATGACGTTCTTGAATGACACATTGTCGAATACCATTGTAGCAATGGCATGCAAAGTGAAAAACCAACCACGAGTCTGATCAACACCCTCAGCAATGAAATCAGCAGGGAATACCTTACCACTGTCGAGCAATTCTTTGTTCTCAAAAGGATAGTGAATCTGAGCATAAGGCATAGAGCCAGAGTCGAACCAAACATCTATCAAGTCAGTCTCACGCTTCATAGGTTTACCGGAAGCAGACACCAAAGTGATATCATCTACAAACGGACGATGCAGGTCTATTTTGTCGTAGTTTTCAGTTGTATAAACACCAGGTACAAAACCTGCGTCTTTATATGGGTTAGAGGTCATCACACCTGCTTCAACAGACTTTTCAATCTCATTGTAAAGCTGCTCCGCACTCTCAATGCAAATCTCCTCACTATTGTCCTCTGTACGCCAGATAGGTAATGGAGTACCCCAGTAACGAGAACGACTCAGATTCCAATCATTCAAATTCTCTAACCACTTACCAAAACGCCCAGTACCAGTACTTTCTGGCTTCCAATTAATGTTCTTATTTAACTCTATCATGCGTTCCTTGCAAGCCGTAGAACGGATGAACCAACTATCAAGAGGATAGTAGAGCACAGGCTTGTCGGTACGCCAGCAATGCGGATAATTGTGCACATGCTTCTCAATCTTAAATGCCAGATTGTCGGCTTTCATCCTCATGCAAATGTAGATATCCAAGCTCTCTGCGGAACCTGAAGCCTTGTCGTCATATTTTCCGTCAATGGTAAATTGTGGGTCGTAAGCATTCTTCACCCAACGAGCCTCATAATCCTTGTAGATATCGTAATTAACACATTGCTGAACAAATGCTTCATCCAAGTCAGCGGTATCGAAGAACTTACCTGTCAAGTCCACCATTGGGCGATACTCACCTTTCTTGGTGTACATAAAAATCGGTGGGATACCAGCATTACGAGCCACGAAAGCATCGTCAGCACCAAAGGTGGGAGCAATATGCACGATACCAGTACCATCTTCAGTGGTTACATAGTCACCAGGAATCACACGGAAAGCCTTATCAGCAGCTTCATGCCACTTGCCTTCAGCATCCACCTCCACAGGCTTCACAAACTTCAGCAGTTGTTCGTATTTCATGCCCAACAAGTCAGTACCCTTATACTCACCTACCACTTTGAAAGGCACCACCTTGTCACCCTTCTTATAATTTTCCAAAGGCAAGTTCTCACCCTTCTGGTTGAAGTGTGTATAAAGCAAAGCCTTTGCCAAAACAGCCGTAATAGGCTCGCCTGTATAACTGTTATAACTCTGCACAGCTACATAGTCAATCTTTGGTCCCACACAGAGAGCCGTATTTGAAGGTAATGTCCAAGGAGTGGTTGTCCAAGCGATGAACACAGGAGTACCCCACTCTGCCATCTCTGGCTTTGGGTCAAGCATCTTGAACTGAGCCACAACGGTGGTATCTTTCACATCGCGATAGCAGCCCGGAAGGTTCAACTCGTGTGAGCTTAAACCTGTACCTGCTGCAGGTGAATAAGGCTGAATGGTATAACCCTTGTAGAGCAAGCCCTTCTTGTAAAGCTGTCCCAAAAGCCACCACAGAGTCTCTATGTAACGGTTGTCATAAGTGATATATGGATCATCAGTATCTACCCAGTAACCCATCTTATGCGTCAAGTCTGTCCATTCCTTGGTAAACTTCATCACATCCTTGCGACAAGCAGCATTATACTCCTGCACGGTGATGGTTTTTCCAATATCTTCTTTGGTGATTCCCAGGGCTTTCTCCACGCCTAACTCAACAGGCAGTCCGTGGGTATCCCAACCAGCCTTACGCTTTACCTGGAATCCCTTCATGGTCTTGTATCGGCAGAAAATATCTTTGATGGAGCGTGCCATAACATGATGGATGCCTGGCATACCATTGGCAGAGGGAGGACCTTCATAGAAAACGTATGAGGGACAGCCTTCACGTTCTGTCATACTCTTCTCAAAGATATGGTTTTTCTCCCAATCAGCCAACACTTGCTTGTTGATATCCGACAGGTCAAAACCTGCATATTCAGCAAATTTCTTACTCATTATATCACTAATTTTATAGTTTCTCTTTAACAAGGGTGCAAAGATACACCTTATTTCTTTAATAACAAAAAAACCACGTTGAAAAGTTTTCCCTCGGCATGATTTAGAAAATATATTGCCATTATCCTTTCTAATCCGAAAAGGGTTTTGTAAATTTGCAGTCTTAATGTAAAAATGAATAATTATGGCAACAGTAAAACCATTTAAGGGCATACGCCCGCCACAAGCCCTTGTGGAGCAAGTGGCATCTCGCCCCTACGACGTTCTGAACTCTGAAGAGGCACGCCAAGAGGCCGAAGGTAACGAGAAATCCCTGTATCACATCATCAAGCCTGAGATAGATTTCGAGCCTGGCACAGACGAGCATGATCCTCGTGTGTATGAGAAGGCTGCTCAAAACTTCCAGATGTTCCAGGACAAAGGGTGGCTGGTGCAGGATGATAAGGAATATTATTATATCTATGCGCAAACCATGAACGGCAAGACTCAATATGGACTGGTGGTGGGTGCTTATGTGCCTGACTATATGAATGGTGTCATCAAAAAACATGAACTGACACGACGCGATAAAGAGGAAGACCGCATGAAACATGTGCGTGTGAATAATGCCAACATAGAGCCAGTGTTCTTCGCTTACCCGGATAATGCCCAGCTGGATGCCATCGTAGCTAAATATACTGTCCAGACTCCTGTATATGACTTCATTGCTCCAGGTGACGGTTTCGGACATAAGTTCTGGATTATCGACCAGCAAGCTGACATTGAAGCCATCACAAAGGCGTTTGCGGGCATTCCATACCTCTACATTGCGGATGGGCATCATCGTAGTGCAGCTGCTGCTCTGGTAGGAGCTGAAAAAGCAAGACAAAACCCAAATCACAGAGGTGATGAGGAATACAACTACTTTATGGCTGTAGCATTCCCTGCTTCTCAACTTACCATCATCGACTATAATCGTGTGGTGAAGGACCTTAACGGTCTCTCTGATGCTGAGTTCCTCAATGCCCTTAAAGAGCATTTTGACATGCAGGAGATGGGTGCGGAGATTTACAAGCCTACTCACCTGCACAATTTCTCACTCTACTTAGGTGGCAAATGGTATAGCCTCACGGCTAAGCCTGACACTTACAACGACAATGATCCCATCGGTGTTTTAGATGTAACCATCTCATCTAATCTGATTCTTAACAAGATTTTAGGCATCAAGGACTTACGTTCCGACAAGCGCATTGATTTCGTGGGTGGCATCCGTGGATTAGGTGAGTTAAAGCATCGTGTTGACAGTGGTGAGATGAAAGTGGCTTTGGCACTCTATCCTGTGAGTATGAAGCAGCTGATGGACATTGCCGACAGTGGTAACATCATGCCTCCCAAGACCACTTGGTTCGAGCCAAAGCTCCGTTCCGGACTTGTTATCCATAAACTGGTGTAACATGAGCGAATCAGTTAGGTTGGTGATGTATTCTGCAGACCTTAGCACAGAGCTGGAACTGCAGTATTCCCCACAAGGAGTAAGAGCGGGATTTCCAAGTCCCGCTCAAGACTATACCACCGAAGCTATAGACCTGAACAAAGAGTTGGTGAGACATCCCTCCACCACATTCTATGCCCGTTGTGTAGGCGACTCAATGAGGGATAGCGGTATTGATGATGGTGACTTGCTGGTGATTGACAAGAGTTTGGAGCCACAGGAAGGCAATGTGGTGGTGGCTTTCTTAGATGGCGAGTTTACCCTGAAACGCATCCATGTGAACCACGAGCAGAATTGCCTCATGCTGATGCCTTCCAATCCCAACTACCAACCCATCAAAGTAACAGAAGACAACCACTTTATCATCTGGGGCGTTGTAACCTATAACATCAAACGACAACGGTTTTAGATGTACGCTATCATCGACTGCAACAACTTCTACGCCTCCTGTGAAAGGGTATTCAACCCAAGCCTGCGTAAGACACCCATCGTAATTCTCAGCAACAACGACGGGTGCATTGTGGCACGCAGCAACGAGGCCAAGTCTTTAGGCATCGACATGGGCAAGCCTTTCTATCAACTGCAGGATATTCTCGAAAAAAAGGGAGTTGCCGTGTTCAGCAGCAACTACAACCTCTATGGCGATATGAGTCGTCGGGTGATGCGCATGCTCTATGACTTCTGTCCCGACGGTTTCACCCAATACAGCATCGACGAGGCATTTCTCGATCTTACAGGCATGGGTACCCCTGAAGACCTCCATCAACCTTGCATCCAACTGGCAAAAGATATCGAACGAGGCACAGGCATCCCTGTTACCATCGGCATTGCGCCCACCAAGACCTTGGCAAAGATGGCAAGCAAATTCGGCAAGAAGCACAAAGGCTATCAAGGTTGTTGCATGATTGATACGGAGGAGAAACTCCAGAAAGCCCTAAAGCTTTTCCCCATTGAGGATGTCTGGGGCATAGGATGGCGTAATAAAGACAAACTGGATTATTATGGCATCAAAACCGCCTGGGATTTCACGCAGAAAAGCGAAGCTTGGGTCAGGAAACTGATGCATGTACCTGGGGTGCGGACATGGAAGGAATTGCGTGGCATCGACTGTATCAACATCGATGAACTACCCCACAAGAAAAGCATCCTCACCAGCCGAAGTTTCCAGGGAGAAGGACTTTCTGAATTAGCTGATGTAGAGGAAGCTATTGCCAATTTTGCCGCTTCGTGTGTACGCAAACTCAGGGAGCAACACACCTGTTGCTCAGCCCTGATGGTGTTTGCCCACACCAGTCGTTTCCGTACCGACCTACCTGCCAGTTATCTCTATCGCAATGTGACCTTCCAAGTGCCGACCAACGATTTGCGAGAGATTGTCTCCACAGCCGTAAAAGCATTGCGCTCAGAGTGGAAACCTGACAAATACCAATACAAGAAAGCAGGAGTGATGGTGTGGGACATCTGTCGGGATGATGCCATACAGACGGCTCTTTTCGACCCCATCGACCGAAGCAAGCAAGCAGCTCTGGCAAAAGCAATAGACGAAATCAACCGCAAAAACGGACACAACACGGTGCGTGTAGCCGTTCAAGGCTATAGCAAGAATTGGCACCTGAAGAAAGAGTACATCTCACGTCAATATACCACCAATATAGATCAGATCATCAAAGCTAAGACCGAGTAACTTCTCACCATCCCATCAGTTCCCGCAGGAAAGGTATCAACTCGTTTGCCATCTTTTCCTGTTGTTTTATTGAGGGATGATAATTGGCTCCATATCCCAGACTTCCATCCTGAGGAGGGAAAGAGAAACGATACACCTGCTTATCCCCTCGCCTATTGGCTTCAGCCACAACTGCATTTTGTGCATCCTCCACATCCTGCATACGTTGTCCTGTCAGCATACAACCACTCAGCATCACTATCTTAGCGTTAGGATATCGAGCTCTCAGATGTTGCAGGAATGAAGCGTATGCCTCACGAAGTTTGACTTTGTTATACCTGCCTGCAGAAGTATCGTTGGTTCCCAAATTCACGCAAACCAAGTCGGGTGTGTAGCGACTGAAGTCCCACACCTCACTCAAATCACCGAAATTCGTATAGTCGTACAGGGCGGGCATCGCTGTTTCAGGCTTGCCGTCATACGGACCGTTGTAGTTACGGAAGATGCCTATCCCACTTCGTGCCACCACCAAGTGTTGGGCTTCCAAAGCCCTGGCCGTCAGTGCCGCAAAGCTCAAATAGTGGTTTTCTGTGTCATAGCTGAAAGATGCTGTTCCCACCGTTGCCTCAATCCCATAGCCACAGGTAATGGAATTACCCACGAACTCAATCTTTCTTTGTGGTAAAGTTGGAGGATTCGTCAATTCTTTTCCTGGGTCAAGAATGAAACCATAGAATTCAGGACGCAGCTCATAGCCCTCAATTATATTCATCAACTTCACCACATGTTTACCCTCTGGCAGGCCTTCAGCCAATAACATAACCGTATCCGCATGATTCAGGTAATCTACCTTAAACGGCTCCAGCTCATCAATCTGCGCCATGTAAAATGCGCTCTTTGGTTTCGCTTTCATGCGTATAGATGTACCTTCGAAGCCTGCTATTATCTGCACACCTGGATAAGTGTATAAAGGTGATTCGGGATTTGTGAAGTTCACCCTACCCACATACTGTATGCGAGCATCCGAAGCGGGAACATCCGTTTCCGTCAAAACCTGTTTTTCAGCCGAGCATCCCAACATAGCCATCAGGCATGCTCCGATCATCCATCCTGTCATTTTCATAATCATTTCTTTTTATTACTACAAATATAAGAAATATTTTTCAAATATCATAAACTTTAGCTAATTTTGAACCCGAAAATGTAACTAAACAAACATCATTATGAAAGAAAGAGAAATTTATCTGGCAGGCGGTTGCTTCTGGGGCACAGAGCATTTTATCAAACAGATTCAGGGAGTTATCTCAACTGAGACAGGTTTTGCTAACGGACATACCCACAATCCCACTTATAAAGAGGTTTACACTGATCTCACTGGTTATGCCGAGACCGTAAAGGTGGTTTATGATGCAGATGTCATCAACCTGCCTTTCCTCATCCAGCTATACTTCAAAGCTATTGACCCCACCAGTTTGAACAAACAAGGAGAAGACGAAGGCACCCGCTATCGCACGGGTATCTACTACACTTCTGACATAGACCTGCCTGTCATCATGCAGGTATTCAATAAGGTGGCAAGTCAATATAGTGAGCCTTTAGCCGTGGAAGTTCTCCCATTGCAGAACTATTACCCTGCCGATGAGTATCATCAGGATTACCTTGACAAGCATCCTGATGGCTATTGCCATCTCTCTCCCGAGCTGTTTGAAATGGCGAGGAAGGCTAACAGGTAATAAAAAAAACTGCTACAATAATGCAATTGAAGCAGTCTCTCACAAATAATATAACAGATTACACGCTAAAAAAGTTCTCCCCCATTCAATGAAGAACGGGGGAGAAGTGCGGGAATTGACCTTATTCTACATAGAAGGATTCTGTGCCGACACCATAGTGACGCAGGGCACCATAATTACCACCGCCTTGGTGATCCTGTGCCCATGAACAACTCACGGCACGCTTACCCTGATTGGTCTGAACGATGCGATAGCCATAAACCACACGGCAGATGGGCACACCCAGTGCATTTCTCTTAACATCCCATTCGTTGCGGGTGATAATCACACTGACGGTATTGCTATCTTGCTGCTTGGATATACTGAGTGCTGCGGCATTCAGCTGTCCGTTCATACTGCCTGCCTTTGGCATGGGTCGGCGCTCTATATTCTCGGGCGAGTTGTTCTTGATGGCATCCTGCATGAAGACGGTGTACATCGTGGCACGGTTGTAGTTTTGCTCAAAGGTGTCCTCCATATCCTTCGACAAACCTTTGCCAGCTGCTGCGAAGAAGGCACGGTAGTTCTCCACACGCTTCAGACAGTTCTTGGCAGCCTCAAAGCTGTTGCCCTCTAGGAAAGTACGGTCATGATTGGTGGCAGAGATGAAGTATGCCTCGCCCTGCTCATTGATTGTCAGGAAGGCACTGGCACCGTTCACCCACAATTCAACATTGCCGTTGGCTTCGAAATCGAAACTTCCATTGATAATCTTTACGTTAAGTGGATTGTAAAGGCCATTCTGGTTAAAGAGATTGTTCAGGAACATGGCGAAATACTGGTTCTCCTGATATCCGTCCACATGCTCGTTTGCCTCGTTATATAGATAGCGCTTAATCATCTGGTCGCGCAACTGGATAACCTCCTGCGTCGAGGCGTTCTCCATCTTCTCTATATACTGCATAACCCTATTCTGGCCATCGCGAGTCATCGTCCAAGGCACTTCGGGGGCAGGACCTGCTGTTACTTTCGACACTTCACTACTTATACCCGATGAACTTTCGGTTGAGCTGTTAACCGCGTTATCGGTCTTATCTGTTACGGCTTTCTTGGCTTCTTTCACCAAACCTCTCAAACCGCCGAACTGGGCATTGGCACCCAAGTTACCTGCGAAGAGCAGAGCTATAGCTACTGTGAGCTTCAAAATAATCTTCTGTTTCATATTTCTTCTTATTTTTAGGTTGACAAAATCCTATCTCGTTTCATTTCTCTCACAAAGATAAACAATTTAATAATAATCAACACGAAAAAAAGTAAAAAAACGCATTATCGGCACTTATCGTGCAAAAATAATGACCCTAACCCCATTACAAAATTACATAATAATCTAAAATATACCAAACAAAACAGCCCAAAAGACCACCTTTAAATTATCGCTTTTGCATTTCTAATTTCGTTCGTTTGGATCTACTGATGGTACAGTTATGGCAGATTACTTCGGGAAAAGGGGTGGATTACTTCGTGAAGACGACAATGAGTACTAATGAACAAAAAAAGAACCCCAAGCCCCCACCCGAAAAAAGAGACTCCCTCGAGGGTTAGAAAACATCGGGGGAGCCTTGCTTAACTAAAAAATTGATTATGTGCTATGCTGAAAAACTTTTATCTTCAACGATTATAAGATAGCTGCCACCTGCTCATCAATCTTCTCCATTGAGTCTGTTGGTTCAAAACGAGCACGGACGATGCCTTTCTTGTCAATCAGGAACTTGGTGAAATTCCATTTAATGTCTGGCGAATCCTTGTAGTTAGGATCTGCTTTAGAAAGCATCTCATCAAGAATCTTCGCAATGGGATGGTTCATGTCAAAACCAGCAAAAGGCTTCTGGCTCTTGAGGAAAGTGAAAAGCGGTGAAGCCTTATCACCATTTACGTCAATCTTCTTGAACTGAGGGAACTTAGTTGCATAGTTCAACTGACAGAACTCATGAATCTCTTCAGAGGTGCCAGGAGCTTGTTGTCCAAACTGATTGCATGGGAAATCGAGGATATTGAAACCGTGACTGCGATACTTCTCGTAGAGCTGCTCTAACTCGGTGTACTGAGGAGTGAACCCACAACGGGTTGCAGTGTTTACAACCAGGATCACTTCGTTAGCATACTCCCTCAAGGAAACGTTACGACCTTTCCTATCCTTTACAGTGTAATCATAAATAGTTTTCATTCTCTTTTTTGATATAATAATTTTAAAATTTTAATACTTCAATTAATATATTTCTTAACTTCAAGTGACAAAAATAGTAATAATTGTGAATTGTGACAAAACAATTGTCTTAAATAACTTTAATGTCGGATGCTTTTCAGTTGGTACTGTTCTTCAACATCAGGATTTCTTGTTCAGAGAGTCCCATACCTAAGCTCAAGGCGATAGTAAGGTTCACATAGGGCAGACCGTCTAAATGCTGGAAACGACTGGCTTCTTGTAGGCCTCCCATACAGAATGATTTGTTCTTAAACTTTTCTGCGCCAAAGTAGTTCTTCATGATTTCCAAGTATTTGTGCACATAAGGAGGAGGCAATAACGTCTCGTCAGGAACCAAAAACACACGCTCGATTTCTTCTTTGCAAAACACAACATCAACAATCTCAAAGATTCTATCGGCACCAAATGACATGCCTGCAGAGTTGAAACTACAGAAATTGAATCGCCAACAGCCCACATCGGTTGCTCTATTGTCGATATCTGCTACTGCAGAGGGAGAGCAATCTGCCAGTCGAGCCAGGGCATTATCACTTATCAAGATGACCATGAACTCCTCTGGGGCAGTTGCCGACACCCCCATCATCAAGCCCAGTTGTGCGCAGAAATACGCTAAATCCATATCGGGCATATCTCTTTTCATCTGATTGCTGAGGAAGTTCTTCAAATTGGGAAGACTTTTGTTGAAGAAATCCACATCAATCACAATGGCATTCTTTGGTAATGTACTTTGTTGTTGTTCCATAAAATAAATATCTGCCGTAAAGGTAAAGATTATTTTGAAAACAGCCAAATTGTCGGAGCATTTTCCAACATAATCCGGGCACTCTACATGGTCAAGATAGTCATTAGTCATTTAGTCAAAATGAATTTCGGATTCGGTCATTTTGCTCACTATATATAAATATAAATATTTATTATAGTGGCGGAATTTGACAACCAGAAAACGATTTTGACTAATGACTAAATGACTAAATGACTAAAAACTCGTCTTGGCGAAAAAAAATGCCCGGACATTCGAAAACCGCAATGGCAGTGTTGTATCTTTGCATTACTTTTCGAAGTCACCCTCTCCGACCTGCCAAACGGCTTACTTCGGGAAAAACGATGCTTTACTTCGGGAAAGAGAGTTTTTTTGAGAACTGCTATGATAAACCCAAAAAACTTATTACCTTTGCTGCTAAAGAAATAGTGTGTCGCTTCTCGGGGCGTGGATTAAGAACTTTAAAAACTCAAATGATATGGAAAAGAATGACAAAAGAGTGCTGCACATAGCACTCGACGACGAAGTTAAGAAGGTAAGCATCACTGGCAAAAACGGTGATGAGAAGGTAGTGATGCGTCAGGAGCTGAGCGAGGATGACCTCGAGCAGGCTACGGGTGCGTTTGGTTCTTATGTCGGTGCTTTTCGCGGTCCTCTTGATCGCGGTCCTCTTGATAATGAATCCTGTATTTGCAAGAGAGACTTCTGATAGCAAACGAGCCACCGAAGCCTACAGAAGGCAAAAGTACTTCTGAAGAATCATAAAACGGGCAGAGCATTAGCTCTGTCCGTTTTATGTAGTCTTCACTCAACAACGCCCTGCGCTTGCAAGCAGCAAGCATGCGATTTTTGACTCAACCCCTAATTAGCATATCTTTTTTAGGTTGATAATTCGTAACCTCGAAACCGCCATTTTGTCGTTCTATCATCATGTAGTTCAGCCATTTTGACGGAGATTGTCAGTTGGCAAAGATTTTGCGCCCCAAATGATGAAAACTAACACAAAAACAAACGAAGAAAGGAGAATCGAGATATGAATTTCAAGAATTATACTATCAAGGCACAGGAGGCTGTGCAAGAAGCTGTGAACCTGGTAGAACGCCAGGGACAGCAAACCATCGAACCAGTGCATCTGCTCAAGGGTGTGATGCAAACTGGCGAGAACATCATGAAGTTTATCTTCCAGAAGTTGGGCATGAACGAACAACAGGTTTCCATGCGGTTGGAGCAGGAAATCAGCAAGTTGCCCAAGGTTCAGGGAGGTGAGCCCTACCTCAGCCGTGAAGCCAACAGTGTGTTGCAACAGGCCGAGGACATTTCCAAGAAAATGGGTGATGAATTTGTTTCCATCGAGCCCATTGTCATGGCTTTGCTCAAGGTAAACAGCAGTGCCTCTACCATACTGAAAGATTCTGGTATGACGGAGAAAGAGTTGGCCAGTGCCATCGACGAACTGCGAAAGGGACAGAAAGTCAACTCACAATCGTCGGAAGACACCTATCAGGCACTCGACAAATATGCCATCAACCTGAACGAAGCAGCTCGTAGCGGCAAGCTCGACCCTGTGATTGGACGTGACGACGAGATTCGTCGTGTGCTGCAGATATTGAGCCGACGCACCAAGAACAACCCTATCCTGATTGGCGAGCCAGGTACTGGTAAGACTGCCATCGTGGAAGGTTTGGCACATCGTATCTTGCGAGGTGATGTACCTGAGAACCTGAAAAACAAGCAGGTATATTCTCTTGATATGGGTGCCTTGATTGCAGGTGCCAAATACAAGGGCGAGTTTGAGGAACGACTCAAAGCTGTTATCAATGAGGTAACCAAGTCTGATGGCAACATCATCTTGTTTATCGATGAGATACACACGTTGGTTGGCGCAGGCAAGAGCGAGGGCGCTATGGATGCAGCCAATATTCTGAAACCTGCGTTGGCACGAGGCGAGTTGCGCAGCATTGGCGCCACTACCCTCGACGAATACCAGAAGTATTTTGAGAAAGATAAGGCATTGGAACGTCGTTTCCAAGTAGTGATGGTTGACGAGCCAAGCACCCTCGACACCATATCTATATTAAGAGGTTTGAAGGAGCGCTACGAAAACCACCATCATGTGCGTATCAAGGACGATGCCATCATCGCTGCCGTAGAGCTGAGCAACCGTTACATCACCGACCGTTTCTTGCCTGATAAGGCCATCGACCTGATGGATGAAGCAGCAGCAAAGTTGCGTATGGAGATTGACTCTGTGCCTGAAGAGCTGGATGAGATTACACGTAAAATCAAGCAATTGGAGATTGAACGTGAGGCTATCAAGCGTGAGAACGATGAGCCTAAGTTAGAGCAAATTGGCAAGGAATTGGCTGAACTGAAGGAACAGGAGAACCAATATAAGGCCAAGTGGCAAAGCGAGAAGACACTGGTGAATAAGATTCAACAGAACAAGGTGGAAATTGAGAACCTGAAGTTTGAAGCTGAACGTGCAGAGCGTGAAGGCGACTATGGCAAGGTAGCTGAGATCCGCTATGGTAAGTTGCAATACCTGAACCAGGAGATAGAGGAAACACAGAAGAAGCTGCATGAGTTGCAGGGCGACAAGGCGATGATTAAGGAGGAAGTGGACGATGAGGATATTGCAGAGGTAGTGGCTCGTTGGACAGGTATTCCTGTGAGCAAGATGATGCAGAGCGAGCGTGAGAAACTGTTGCATCTGGAAGACGAGTTGCACAAGCGTGTGATCGGTCAGGATGAAGCGATTACAGCTATTGCCGATGCCGTGCGTCGTAGCCGTGCAGGTTTGCAAGACCCTAAGCGACCGATTGGCTCGTTCCTGTTCTTAGGTACCACTGGTGTGGGTAAGACGGAGTTGGCAAAGGCGTTGGCAGAGTTCCTATTCGATGATGAGAGTATGATGACCCGTATCGATATGAGTGAATATCAAGAAAAGTTCACTGTGTCAAGGCTGGTCGGAGCGCCTCCGGGCTACGTGGGTTATGAAGAAGGTGGTCAGCTTACTGAGGCAGTACGCCACAAGCCCTACTCTGTTGTGCTATTCGACGAAATCGAGAAAGCGCATCCTGATGTGTTCAACATCCTGTTGCAAGTGCTCGACGATGGTCGTCTGACAGACAACAAGGGACGTACAGTGAACTTCAAGAACACCATCATCATCATGACGTCCAACATGGGTAGCAGTTATATCCAGAGTCAGATGGCGAAACTGAATGAGGGCAATAAGAAGCAAGTGTTGGAGGAAACAAAGCGCAATGTGATGGACATGCTAAAGAAGCAGATTCGTCCGGAGTTCCTGAACCGAATTGACGACACGATTATGTTCACTCCGTTGACGGAGAGTGAGATTAAGCAGATTGTGAACTTGCAACTGGAGCATGTAAAGCAGATGCTTTCTGACAATGGTGTGGAGCTTCAGGTTACAAATGACGCTTTGGATTATCTGGCACAAGTAGGCTACGATCCTGAGTTTGGTGCACGACCAGTGAAGCGAGCTATTCAAGACTATATGCTGAATGAGCTTTCTCGCAAGTTGCTCGCCGAGAAGATTGACCGAACCAAGCCTATCATCGTGGATAGCTTTGGCGATGGATTGGTGTTCAGAAATTGAGACATCGCTTCGTAATGATGAAAGTTGTATTTGTTAAATAATTCTTACAAAATCGAAGAACGGCGGGAAGGCGTAAAGCTTTCCCGCTTTTTTTATATGCCTTTTTTAAAAAAAAACGTCAATTTGTTTGTTATTTGACAACTATTTCTTATATTTGTCACAAATAAATCATAGTTTAGTAAAAAACATTAACATTTAAAATTAAAACCATGAAGAAAAAAAATTACACAAAGCCAATGGTGGTAGTTATCGAAATGCAGAATCAAGCACCGCTCATTTGTCAGAGCCAAGGCGGTAGTATGCCTGGCGGACAACAAAGAGAGCCATTCTGATGTCAAGGTATATGAGATTTTTAACCGAAGTCAAGAACAAGTTAAAATTAGAAAAATGAGAAACAAGAAGTTTTTGCTTATCGGGCTGCCATTGCTGGCAGCTCTGGCACTGAGCTCCTGCTCGAAAGAAGAGGTTACCAGCAATCTTGTCATGGAAGAACCTGCGAAAGTAGTGACCAATGACATACAAAAGTGGAATGTGAGCATCGGTGCAGGTTCTGCTACCGATACGCGTGCCATCAGCGTTGGTGGCAATGACGGAGATATGCTCTATCATAACTGGGAAGAAAACGATGCCGTGGAAGTAGTGAAAGAAGGTGTCATAGTGGGTACACTTACCGCCAAATTAAGTGAAGGTAATACAGCCTACGCCAAATTGAATGGCGACATGACTGGAACTTACGCCGTGGACGATGTCGTGATGCTTTATTACCACAAAGCCAAACTGGATTATACGCGTCAGCTGGGTACGATTGCCAATGTCTCCACAAATTTCAGCTTTATGGAAGCCAGTTCTTCAGTGAAAAAAATTGATGCTGAGAACCATGTACTAACCATGAGTGAAGCTTCATTCAGTGCCATGCAGGCTTACTTAGACTTGACGTTTACCGATAGCGATAACAATCTCCTTGATGTACACAGCTTGGCTATCTGGGCAGAGGGTGGCAAGTTATTAATGACCAAGGCCTACGACGGTACTTCCGTATATGCCACCGAGTCAGATCCACTGATCATTGCCCCCGAAACTTCCTCCAACCATTTATTCTTCGCCCTGCGCGATGAGAACGGCGCAGCCAACAACTATCATTTTGTTGCTTACGTGGGAGACAATGACGACCAATACACCTACGAGGGTAGCAAGAACCTCGAGTATGGGCACTTCTATCAGGGTACTGTCGTAATGACAGCTATGACTCCCCCCGTGCTAACCCCAAATAGCGGCAATTTGGGTAAACCCGATAATTACGTAAACGGTGGTAATGGATTCACATTCTAATACGTATGTCTAACCATAAAAGAAAAAGGAGTAAGTTTATGAATATAAAGAGTTTATTGAGTACGGCAGTCTTAGCGTTGATTGCTACTGCCTGCACCAACGATGTGAATGATGTTATGGCTCCCGAGGCTGTTCAACAACAGGGAGGCATCCATTTCACCGCTACCATAGCTCCGAAGACATTTGATGCAAATACACGTATGCTGACGGAAAAAACTGGTGAAGATAACAATGCTTATTTAGAGGCCAGCTGGGCAAAGGATGAGACCTTCGTCTTGGTTTATGAGGTAGACGAAACAGAGCAGACGACGGTGGCCACAGTGACAGATGTTGCCAATGATGGCACAGCTACCATAGAGGCTGAGATAGTAGAAGGTGTGGCCGACAATACAAGCGTGACCCTCCACTATCCTGGAGACACTTATAGTGATGATATCATCACATCACAAGACGGTAAGCTAAGCAACAAAATGGACGTGCGTACAGGTACTGGCACTATTGAGGTAACAGGTGGAGTGGCAACACTGGCAGATGGCGCCACACTGAGCGCAGAGTATGCCATCGTGAAATTCTCGCTGGCAGACCTTGAAGATAATGCTCTTGAAGTGAACAAGCTGGTAATCACAACAAACGAAGGTGATACCATCACCACTATTGTACCTGAAGAAGCCAATAATACACTCTACGCTGCCCTACCGGTGAATGATATTGAAACCTACTGGTTCGAAGCTACCGACTCAGACAGCAAACCTTACGTTCAAAAGGGGTCGCCTCAAGTGGAGAAAGGCAAGTTCTACACCCCTACGCTGAAGATGGCAACGCTTGGTGACCTGATGGGAGCTGATGGCAAGTTCTATGTCAATGGTGAAGCTGCAGTTGCAGCAGAGACTACCCCAATAGGTGTGATAGCCCACCTGGGCAATGATCCCACCACTGAGGATTTGGCTAATGGCGGTGGGCACGGACTGCTTATGGCATTGAAGAATGCGGGTGGTAATTTGGTATGGACCACCGTAGCTAGAGCGTTTGCGCTGGATGAAACTTTAGCAGTGAAGAATACCGCTGCCCTTAAGCGTACTACGAATGTGAGTGGCTATACCAGCACCATGACTTTGTATGAGAAAGAAAATTCTGATACCGTATATCCCGCCGCCTACAAGGCCAAAAACTATTCACCTGCTGCACCTGAGAGTACCACCGGCTGGTTCCTGCCCAGCGCACAGCAGTGGGTGAAGATGTTGACTGGTCTGGGTGGTTTGGACGTGAACATTATCACGTTAACAGATCGACTAGGATATTTTGACAATGAGTCCACTGCCGCAACTAAGTTGGATAACGCTTTGAAGAAGGCTGGTGATGGCAACTATGATAGCGTGAAAGAAATATGGTATTGGTACTGGACAAGTTCTGAGTATGATAAAACCAGCACAGTGAATGTGGTCATCGATGCTGAAGATCCAACTCATGGCATCAGGATCGGTTACCGTGCCAAGAACACCACTCTGACAAGCAACAAAGTCCGTGCAATCCTCGCTTTCTAAGCAAAAACAGTGTATATTAGTTGTGCTTCCTTTGAGTGCATAACTACAAAATAAAAGGCTGCAGAAAATTTCTGCAGCCTTTTTAATTGTCCTTTATTCTTTTTACAAAGTATTTTGCTTCAACTTCTCAACAAAATCGTCAATGCGATTCATCCATTCAGGAATGTTGATCATCTGCGGACAATGAGGTGAGCACTGATTACAGTTCGTACAATGCGAAGCCTGTCGCATTTTTGGCACCGTACGGTCATAGCCCACGAGGAATGCCTGACGAGCCTCACGATAGTTAGCGTCCTGCTGACTTTCTGGCAAATAACCCTGGTTCACACACCTGTTGTAGTGCGTTAGGATACCCGGGATATCCAATCCATAAGGACAAGGCATACAGTAGTTGCACTGGTTGCAAGGCACCGTAGGATACTCTTGCATCAAGTCAGCCGTCACATAAAGGAAATCCTTCTCATCATTAGTCAGCTCTTTCAGCGGTCCGAAACTGCGGATATTGTCCTGCAAGTTCTCCATATACGTCATACCACTCAGAGCGCAGAACACATTCGGGAACGAACCACAGAAGCGGAATGCCCATGAAGCCACACTGTTCTCGGGTTCTGCCTGCTTCAGACGCGCCACCAAGTGATTCGGAATATTCGCCAAGCGACCACCCAACAGAGGCTCCATAATCACCACAGGAATGTTGCGCTTCGTCAACTCATTATACATATACTCAGCTGTCATCGAAGCACCTACGGCATGATACCAATCCAGGTAATTCATCTGAATCTGCACGAAGTCCCACACATACGTACCTTCGTCAAACATCCGCATACACCAGTCAAACGTCTCCTGGTCACCGTGGAATGAGAAACCCAGATGGCGAATTCTGCCAGCTTCCTTCTCCTTTACCAGAAAGTCATACATGCCATTCTCAGTAAAGCGACGCTTAGACGCCTCCAAGCCTCCCTGTCCCATCACATGAAACAGATAGTAATCAATATAATCGGTCGATAGTTCTTTGAAAGAATTCTCATACATCGCCTTCGAAGCCTCGAAAGAGTGAGTCCTTGGGTCAAAGTTAGACAGTTTGGTAGCGATATAATAAGATTCACGCGGATACTTCTTCAGCGCATCGCCAGTGGCTTTCTCCGACAAACCCATGCAATAGGCAGGCGACGTATCAAAATAGTTCACGCCATGGGCAATAGCATAGTCAATCAACTCATTCACACGCTCCTGATCAACCCCAATCGGTCTGCCGTTATCATCATTGATCATTGGCCAACGCATACAACCATAACCCAACAAAGAAATACGATCGTTATGCAAATTCGGCCAAGTGCGATAAGTCATCTGGTCAGTGGGCACAGGTGTCGTGTGATGTCCTGCAGGATCATACATCGCATCCTTCTTAGGGGCACAACCCGTCACAGTCATAGCACCTACTGCGGCTCCAGCTCCCATCAAGCCCAAGAAATGGCGTCGGCTGATGGCTTTCTTTTCATTATCTTTCATACGTAACACTTTTATATTATTCACTCTTGCTCACAAAAGTAATATAAAAAATATCAATCACCTCATTTTAGGCGTAAAAACGAAAAAGAGGTGATTATAACGAAAGGGGTTCATTCAGATTTAACGGTTCCAGTTAATTGCCGGACGAGGATAAACCACATATTTCTTCAGCAGATGGAAAGCAGGAGCAGCCATCTCACCATGATTGTAACCATCCATTTCATACATCGTTACATCAGGATGACCCACTACCTTGAGCATACGCCAAAAATAGGCTGTCTCTTCATAGCGACCCAACATTTCTTCATTCCGATCGCCGGAAATAATCACAATCTTGGGTGCATCTGGACGAATCCAATAGAGGGGTGCAAACTCATCAATAAGTGGTTGAGTGTTCTTCATACCCTTGGCCTGACGATAAGCGAAATGGGTAATCACCTGACCACTGAATGGTACCAAAGCGGCTATTTCGTCAGCATCGATGCCATATTTCTGTAGCCACTTCTTATCCAATCCAATCATATTGGTGAGATAACCACCGGCAGAATGTCCACTCACATAGATTTTCTTGGTATCGCCTCCATACTGGGCAATGTTCTTGAAGGTCCAAGCCACAGCAGCTGCTGCATCGTCAATCACATCAGGAAGCTCAGCCTTGGGCAAAAGGCGATAGTTAACACCCACTACAATAATCTTGCTGTTCTTCAACTGAGCAGGAATCTCTTTGTTCCCACTTGTCAGGCCACCTCCGTGAAACCACACCACCACCGGCAGGTCTTTCACACCGTCTTGGTAATATACATCCAACTTACAACGCTCTGCTGCATAGTCACCTGCATCAGCATGGTAAGGGATGTTCTCTACGGTTTTGTACTCCTGTGCATAAGCCATCAAGGCCATCAAGCACACAACGATAAAAGTAAATGTTTTCTTCATGATATTGTTATTGTTTAAATTGATTCAACAAAGGATAAGCCGCCATAAGCAACTTGTTTTTCAAAGCCTGCGGATAATCAGGATGCTCTTCGAGGAACTGTTGCACCAACTGTGATGCTTCTTTACTCTGATGTCCACCCAACAGACTTGCCACCCAATTCTTGGGGAAGAATATGTCGCCCGTCTGTTGTACCTCTTGCAATTCGTTCAAGCCAGGCAGGATGAAACGATTGTTATCAGGTTCACGTAACGGATGATTCAAGAGCGAGAGCAAGCGTTGCGTCCAAGGTTCCACTGCCCTATTGGCAGGCTCCAACAATGACTCAAACAAAGTCTGTTGCACATTGGCATCTGGGTTGCAGGCACGACTGATAAAGTCAAACTCACGCACCAAATCCACATTATCAAGTCTGCCACGTTGTTCTTTCACAATCTCCTCCCACTTGTCAGGCATTCGTAAAGCCAACTGGTAAGCCATTGTCATGTAATCATTCACGTTCAACAACGGGTTGTCTTGCTTCTTCCACCTAATATATATTTGGTTCACCACCTCGGGTGTAGTTGCCAAAGAGAACATCATACGGGTGAGCCGTTGTTGGCAAGCAGGCAACGGATGCGAAGTGGAGAGCTTCCACAATGCTTGCTCTGCCTCTATGCGCCCCCCACCCTGCATCTCATCTACACAAGTATTGATAAAGCCACACAAAGAAGAAGCAATCAAATCGTTACGTTCAAGCTTCAAACTTTCAAATAAAGCATGGAAGGTTTCTTCCGCACTAACCTGATGCATCAAATATGCTTCGTAAATGTTCATTGCAATAGCCAATCTGCTTGTTTCCATAGGAACTTCATACCCATGAGCCATTTGCCAAGTCATGTCAGTAGAGATGAAGCGTCCGTAGCCTTTTCCGTCGTAGTTTGGTATCACATCTATAGTTCCTTCAGGTACAATCAACTCGGTTTTAGCCGTTTGCATATCTACCTCTTTCGATTGTATGCTACCATCTTTCATCAACAATGCCATGCTGAAACGTTGTTGCCAAACAATACCTCTGTCATAAGGATCATGTTGTTCAATCATCAACCTATTGTTTTCCAATTTGGTAGTTATTACAGGAGCACCTTGTTGTTTCACCCAAGCTTCACTGAATTGAGGAAGATGCGCTTCCTTATTCTCTTGATCGAGAATGGCAATCAGATCATCCCAGGTAGCATTTGCGTAGGAGAATTGCTTGAGGTAACGTTGCAAACCCTTTTGGAAGGCCTCACTACCCATCTGCTCTTCCAGTTTACGCATCATCACAGGGGCTTTGTCGTATATGATATTACCATACACCAAACCCGCATTTTGCAGATTGCTAAGAGGTTGCTGAATTGGATGAGTACCCTCTGTCCTGTCTTCTGCCAAAGCCGTGATATGGTAATCCCTGATGAAGTTTAAGTCGTGATTGATTTCAGAAAAATGACTATGGGAAATCTTTGCCGCCATATAATTGGCAAACACCTCTTTAGTCCAAACATCGTTGAACCATCGCATCGTAACCAAATCACCAAACCACATGTGACTGGTTTCATGGGCAATCAGTTCCATTCGTGAGAGTTCTTCATCTGGA
The DNA here is from genome assembly GCA_017649485.1 of Bacteroidaceae bacterium. Lineage (GTDB taxonomy): Bacteria > Bacteroidota > Bacteroidia > Bacteroidales > Bacteroidaceae > Bacteroides. Next base: position 32,831 of record JAGCGS010000067.1, read on the forward strand.
GTAGGATGCTCACTTACAAACATCCGCTTATCGTTCAATTGAATAGCCCCTACATGCTCCATGCCTCCAAACTGGAAGCCTGGCAGAATCACGAAATCATATTTTTGGAAAGGCAAGCGTATGCCTGTATAGTCTTCCAACCAGTCGAGCGAGCCAAATACTTGGTCAAAAATCACGGGAAACTGAGCCACTTTCTTGGGGTCAGTCTCACGATAATAGGCATGAATGGTTCTGTCATTCCGAGTGGCTTTTTGTATCTCAAACTTACCAGCCACAAATGAGAAAAGGTAGGTAGGAATCAAGTCTGATGTACCAAAAATCAAATGCTTGCCTGTTGCATTAACTTGCTGGTCAACTATCTTGCCTGCACTCACGGCTACCCAATCAGTGGGAATATCCAATGTCAGTGAGAACTTCGCCTTTAAATCAGGTTGGTCAAAGCAAGGAAACACGGAACGAGCATGGTCAGGCACGAAGAGGGTGTATAGATAGTCAGCATTCCGGTTGAGCGACTTATCATTGCTTACAAACTTCAAACTTACCAGATTCTCACCTCTATTTAATAAGGAAGCAGGGATGATGATGTGTTCATGATGATAAGCCACTTGCTGAGTCTGACCATTTACCAGACAAGTACCTGCAAATTCACCCTGAAAATCCAATTGCAAGTCATCAGAGCCATCCCATTGAAAATGAATATCTGCTTGTCCTTGAACCCTTTCTTCAACAACAGCAGGTATCATAAAAAGCAGGTTATAAGACACATTGCTAATGTCCTTAGCTCTTTGTTCAGCTAATAAGATAGAGACACCACTCTCCACAGGCACAATAACTTGATGTCCTGTGCAAGACAATAACAACATCAGGTAAGCCCATATCCACCCCAGTTTCTTCATGAATAACTATTAATTTAGAGCGTAAAGTTACAACATTATTGGGAATACACAAAAAAACTCCTCCCTTTTTATAAAGGGAGGAGAATCAAAAAAAGATTATCCTTATTTACAAAGAAATCTATCAAAATAAAACATGAGCGGCAAACGGGGTTCGAACCCGCGACCTTCGGCTTGGGAAGCCAACGCTCTGCCAACTGAGCTACTGCCGCAATGCTATCAACATAAGTGCATATTTAATCATTTGCGATGCAAAGATAGCGTTTTTTCCCGAAATCACCTCAGTTCTGAAAGTTTTTTTATATTTTTGCATGAAATAATAGAAAAGAACCTATGAAAAGAATCATCTTAGTTACTGGCGGTGCACGCTCAGGTAAAAGCAGTTATGCTGAGAGATTAGCACTAAGCCTGTCGCCTAACCCCGTCTATCTGGCTACAGCCCGTGTGTGGGATGAGGAGTTTCGTGAGCGGGTGAACAAGCATCAGGAACGCAGGGGAACTGAGTGGACTAACATTGAGGAGGAGAAAGAACTAAGCAAGCACCAACTTTCAAGGCGTGTAGTGCTCATTGACTGCATCACCATGTGGTGCAACAATTTCTTCTTCGACCTGCATGACGATGTTGAAGCCACCCTCAAAGCTATGAAAGAGGAGTTTCTAAAGTTTACTAACCAAGATGCCACTTTCATCTTTGTAACTAATGAGATCGGCATGGGTGGAACTTCTACCAATGACATTCAACGCCGCTTCACCGACCTGCAAGGGTGGTTCAATCAGTTTGTGGCTTCACATGCAGATGAAGTGGTTCTAATGGTAAGTGGAATACCAGTAAAAATCAAATAGCTATGAAAAAATTCAACATACAGGCTCCAAATAAAGCCATTGAGCCATTGCTCATCGACAAGATTAATAACCTGACCAAGCCTAAAGGTTCATTAGGTACGCTGGAAGAATTGGCCTTGCAGATTGGACTCATTCAACAGACTCTCTCCCCTGCCCTGCATCATCCTCAGAACATTATTTTCTGTTCCGATCATGGCATAGCTGATGAAGGCGTTAGCGTGTCGCCCAAGGAGGTAACTTGGCAACAGACCATCCATTTCACACATGGTGGAGGTGGAGTGAACTTCCTCACCCACCAACATGGGTTCAGTTTGAAGATTGTGGATGCAGGAGTGGATTATGACCTCCCTTATGAACGTGGCATCATCAATATGAAGGTACGCAAGGGCACTCGCAATTTCCTACATGAATCCGCTATGACAGAAGATGAAATGAACCTGTGCATCGAACGGGGTGCGGAGATAGTGAAGCTATGCGAAACCGAAGGTAGTAATGTATTAAGCTTTGGTGAGATGGGCATAGGCAACACATCGCCCTCTTCCATCTGGATGCATCTGTTTTGCAAAATCCCGTTAGCTCAGTGTGTGGGAGCAGGTAGTGGTCTTAGCACTCAGGGTGTTAATCGTAAATTGCAAATCTTGCAAAAAGCGGTTAATAATTATAATGGTGACCGATCTGCCATTGATATCATCCGCTATTTCGGAGGCTATGAAATGGTGATGGCTATAGGTGCCATGTTGCAGGCAGCAGAAGATCATGTGATTATTTTAGTTGATGGCTTTATTATGACGGCTTGCATGTTAGCGGTTATGCAACTATATCCGTCCGTTAAAGATTATGCCATCTTCGGACATTGTGGCGACGAGTCAGGTCATAAGTTGCTATTGGATACTATGGGTGCTAAGCCATTGTTACACTTGGGTTTGCGTTTGGGTGAAGGCACTGGTGCCATTTGTGCTTATCCTATTGTGGATTCAGCTGTAAGGATGATTAATGAGATGGAGAGTTTCAAGAAAGCCTCAATCACCAAATACTTTTAGTAATATGGACAGGATATTGGCGACATTGATGTTTTTCACCCGCTTGCCCTTCTGGCGCATCAAGCAGGTGGACGCCAGTCACTTCAAGCATGTGGTGCCCTATTGGCCACTGGCTGGATGGCTCACAGGCGGCATCATGGTGGGAGTCTTGTGGCTTGCAGCTCAAGTAATGCCCCTGAGTGGCGCATGGTTGGTGGCCATCGTTGCCCGATTGTTAATTACGGGATGCCTCCATGAAGATGGACTGGCAGATTTCTTTGATGGCATGGGTGGCGGTGTGACTCGTGATAACATCCTTACCATCATGAAAGACTCACATATTGGCACTTATGGTGTGATAGGACTCATCATTTATTTCCTGTTATTGACTCAGATGAGTGCCCTACCTCTGTCGCATTTGTGTGCCATAGTTTTTGTAGGCGATTGCTGGAGTAAGTTTGTATCATCTCACATAATCAATTTATTACCATACGCACGTAAAGAAGAAGAGGCAAAGAACAAAACCATATATCAACGCATGAGTGCTAACGAAGTTTTGATTAATATCATCTTCGGTTTTTTGCCTGTTGCATTATTCTTGCCCCTGACCTACTGGTGGGCTTTATTAGCTCCTGTTGTGGTTTTCATCATCTTAACCTGGTTGATGAAACGTCGCATTCAGGGATATACAGGCGATTGTTGTGGAGCATTGTTCCTTATCAGCGAACTGTCCTATCTGCTCACTTGCTTAACCGTTTTCAATCTCTAATCCTCATTAATTTATGAAAGTTACGTTAGTACGCCATACCTCAGTTGATGTTCCGCCAGGCACCTGCTACGGACAGACCGATGTACCTGTTAAGTCATCTTTTCCAGAAGAAGCTACACAGGTTAAGACCAACCTATTGCCACACCTCCCATTCGATAAAGTATACTGCAGTCCTTTGACACGCGCAGTCAAACTTGCCAGTTATTGTGGATATCCAGATGCTCAACGTGATGAACGTCTTTTAGAAATGAACATGGGTGATTGGGAGATGCAACTGTATGATGAAATCAAAGATCCCCTGATTGATGACTGGTACAAAGACTACCTGCGCATAGCAACTCCACAAGGCGAGTCGTTCGAGATGCAATATCAACGTGTTAGTCAGTTCCTAGATGAGCTTCGTCAACAACCCTACCAGCAAGTAGCCATCTTCGCCCATGGAGGAGTACTCATCTGTGCACAAATCTATGCCGGTATAGTATCCTTCGACAATGCTTTCAGTGCCATTGTGCCATACGGAGGAATGGTTCAGATAGACATTTAAGTAGTTGCAAAAATCAAATAGTTATGTCACAAACAATTACATTTAAGGATATTCCATTCATGCCAGAAGATAAGAATATCTTCTACATCGAAAACGAATGTGATGTGAAAGTAAACCAATATATCCGCGACAACTATTCCACCATCAAAGCTCATTTCAACCTCTTTGGTTTAAGATTCATCTACCTTCCTTTGCTGCTTAAAGATATGGAGCATGAGGGAGTGCTCTCATACTTTGCCCCATACCTGAGTCCGGAAGAAGTATCAACATTACACATCTCCAGCAGTTGGTTGATGGATTACCAGATAAGTCCTAATAAAGAAGACATTCAACCATCTCTTATCTACAGGGGAAGAAGTTTGCCTAACGGAGCATTTTCCTATAATTGCATTCCTATTCACGAATACAATTATGCCCAGACCAACAACTTCTCTGTACTTTTGGATATCATCCTTGGTGAAATGCAAATGGAGAGAAAATCAGTAGTACTCAAACAAAGGGAAAGTGAGAGAAAAAAGGAATCTATTTTAAATAAAGTCAGAAAAAGTTTTGATAGCATTACAGGAGATTTGTTTGATGATATAAAGAGTTCAAAACGAGCCATTAGCCATTGCTCTGAATCAGAAGAACTACCAACACTTGCCGATGACACTTTCTCAGAAGAATCTCAGAGACTATTAATAGATGTACAAAACAAAATTGCCTTACTACTCAAGATGGGAGTAGATATAAACTTTTTGGAAGAGCTCATACACCAAAAAGATATAATAAGTCGCATGATTATCAATAAGAGATTCGACATCATTTTGCCCGACTACAATAATATGAAGATAGAGATGACACCACTCTGCAAAGCCCTTTATATACTCTTTCTTCGCCACCCAGAAGGCATTATGTTCAGCTATTTGCCTGACTATCATGACGAGCTACTAAGGATTTACACCCAAATCAGAGGAGGATATCAAACAGAGACTATGCGGAAGAGTGTTGAACGACTTACCAACCCTTTCGACAATTCTATCAACGAGAAGTGCGCCCGCATTAGCGAGTCATTCCTAAGCCAGTTCGATGCCCGCCTCGCCAAAAATTATGTTATAGATGGCAACCGTGGTGAGCCCAAAACCATCTCCCTACCTCGCAACATGGTTATTTGGGAATAAAAAAACAATAATCCTGCAAGGCTTGCAGAGGATTTTTCCTTGCAGAGACTAAAAAGCAGCACTATATTTGCAACACAAAACAACAGCATTTATTAACCTTATTATTACACTGAAATGAAAAAGAAAGTTTTTAACCTGATTGTAATTGATGAAAGCGGCTCTATGGAAATCATCCGCGAGCAAGCTTTTTCTGGCATGAACGAAACACTTGCTACTATCCGAATTATGCAAGAGAAGTACCCTGACACTGACCAGCGTGTAAGTCTGATAACATTCGACAGCAGTCACACGACCTGGCATTACGACAACACACCTGCCAATGAAACGAAAGACCTCCGCCGTGACCAATACTCTCCAGGTGGATGCACCCCACTCTACGATGCCATTGGCAAATCTGTAGCGCGACTGAACTCACAGGCGGAAGAGAATGATAATGTACTGGTTACCATCATCACTGATGGCGAGGAGAACAGTTCACGTGAGTGGTCACTGAGCATGGTCAGAAACCTCATTGAGAAATTAAAAAAGCGTAATTGGACATTCTCACTCATCGGCACAGACAACTTGGATGTTGATTCTATGGCAAAGTCGATGCACATCGAGGCAACCATGCGTTTCAAACAGAACGACGAGGAAACAATGGCGATGTTCTGCAACGAGCGCCGTGCCCTTCTCAAATTCAACAAGAATTTGTCTGCAAGCAAATCTGTACGTTCATCGGACTTGTTCAAATTAGGAGAAGAAGACACTGACCCTTTGAAGGGCTAATGTTTCAGTTCCATGATGATGAAAATGCCCCTACCTACTTGGGTGGGGGCATTGTTTTGATATGAGAAGTCTAGATGATGGTCCTTACAACGCCATCCTATCATTGTGATAAGTCACAGTGCGAACATTGCCAGAGGCATCAGTTTCTGTAAAGGCACCTTCTTTCTTGCCTTGCTTGAAAGTTCCTTCGAAGCGAACACCATTCTTGTCGATGCGGATGCCATGACCATCTTCCATACCATTCAAAAAATGACCTTTGTACTTGGTACCATCGGTCTGTACCAAAGTACCTTCGCCATTGAACTCGTTGTTGGCCCACTCGCCTTCATAGCTGTCGCCCACATTCCACTTGTATGTACCTTTGCCATGACGCATATTCTCATGCCAATCGCCTTCATAGACGGCTCCGTTCTCCCAAGTAAAGGTACCCTGCCCTTCCTGCATACCATTTTTGAACTGACCTACATACTTGTTGCCGTTGGCATAAAGATAAACACCTGAGCCTGTACGCTCTCCATTTTGGTATGAGCCTTCGTATCGATCGCCTGTGTGGAAAGTATATATGCCTTGGCCATGCTGCATATCTTCGTGCCACTCTCCCACATAGCGGTCGCCGTTAGTGAAATCGAATGTGCCGATTCCCTCACGCAGGTCGGCTTTCCAGTGGCCTTCATACTTACTGCCATCATTCCAAGTAAACACTCCCTCACCCTCTTTCTTGTCGTTGTGCCAGTCGCCCTCATACTTTGCACCATTCTTCCAAGTATAGGAGCCCTTGCCCTCACGCTTGTCTTGTACCCATTGACCTACATACACATCGCCTGTGTAATAAAACATGGTACCATCACCCTGCTGGTAATCCTGATACCACATGCCATCATAGCGGTTATTGTTGAGGAAATAATAGATACCGTGACCATGCTGCTGATCCTGGAACCATTCGCCTTCGTACTTCTCGCCATCAGTAAAGATATAAGTACCTGTGCCTTGGCGTTTGCCCTTAACATACTCACCCTCGTAGGTGTCGCCTGTAGGGAAAGTAGTCTTGCCTTTGCCATTCGGTCTGCGACTCTTCATTTCACCTGTATAGACTGCTCCGTCGCTGAATGTGTAAGTGCCTATCTTGATGGGTGATGAGAACACACTCTTCACTTTATCGATGATGCCTGTGTCTTGCTTCTCCTGTGCTGTTACTGGGGCAGACAGGAATGTAAAAAATGTCAATATAACAATAATATTCTTTTTCATAGTCTGCAAAGGTAAGAATAACTTGTTAAATGAGAAAGAAAGTAGATAACATTTATAACATTTTTTGACCTGCAACCACTTCTGTTAAACTCTCTTTACATAAATATGTGCATGCCAGGCGTTGCAAATCAGTTGGTGTGACGCTATCGACAGCTTGCCAATAATCATGGAAATAGGTGTCTGGCAGGTTTTGGGTATGAACAAATATCCAGGCATCAGAGAGCGAAAGGACAGAATCATAGGTACGACAAAGATCACCTTGCATATAGCTACGCACCAGCGACAGCTCTTTTTCACCCACAGGTTCTTGCTGGAGCAATTCAATCTGATGATAGACCTCATCAAGCAGTGGTTGCACATACTCATGACCACAATCGCTGAGAATCATAAGCGCATTATCGGAAGGCGTAGGGTTCAACATGGCATAGATGCCGTATGTATAACCCTTTTCCTCTCGCACACTAGACATTAGGCGACTACCGAAATAGCCACCTAACAAGGTGACGAGTATCCTGAGCTGATAGCAGTCTGGATGATGCAAGCTGATGGTTGATTTACCTATCACTACCGTACTCTGCACACTGTCTTTCATTTCCACAAATCCGTGAAAGGGAGGTCTTGTCTGTACATCCAAACAACAACGGGAAACACATTGCTGCACCTGACCAAAAGGATGGCCAAAAGCCTGTTCCATGAGATGCAAACAGTGGTCTGTAATACGCCCTGAGAGATAGACAGACATATTGCCTGAATGATACTGGCGATGAAAGAAATCAAGCAACACATCACGATTGATGGCTCGAAAATCAGACTCCTCTGCCATCATACCATAGAGATGGTCAGTACCATATACCACTTTATTAAACAATCTTCTTGCCTGTACAGATGTCTTGAGTAGCGACACAAGATGATGTTGGATGTTGTTCTGCCTCACCACCTCCAAGGCTTGTTCATCGAACACGGGTTCCTGTATCATCTGAGCCAATATATCTATGGTTTCAGGCAGATATCTATTAAGTGAATAGAGCGTGATGAACGAGTGACCATAAGCCACATTCTGATCTACCCAAGCACCATAAAAGTCTAGTTTCTCTGCTATCTCTGCCCGATTAAATCTGCTTGTTCCCTCACGAAGCATGCGGTTTGTGAATAGTGCCTGCATGACCTGATCCTGGTATTGTTTACCTGCCTTGAACACTAAATCGACACGAGTAACCTCCACATCACCTGTATCCAACAAGTATAGTTTCACGCCATTGGACAATTCCTTGCATACAGGTTGAGGGATAGTAAATTCCTCCAACATCTTCAATGGGGGTTGTTGGCTTCTGTCTAACATCTTATAGTTGGTGTTGTTGCAAGAATTCTTCGGCTCGCTGCAAATCCTGGGGAGTATCGATGCCGATGGTCTCCACATCCGTCAGTCCTACCTTGATGTTATAGCCATTCTCTAACCATCGCAGTTGTTCGAGCGACTCAGCCAGTTCGAGTGGTGATTGTGGCAAGGATGTGATTTCATGCAACACTTCTGCTCGATAAGCATAAAGACCAATGTGTCTATAATAAATATGGTGTAAAAGCCAATCTTGCTTTTCTCGATTGCGTTGATAAGGTATGACAGAGCGACTGAAATAGAGTGCCTTCATATCTGCAGAAACCACCATCTTCACCATATTGGGATTCTCTATATCATTGAAGTCCATTTTGGAGGATAAGGGCATGCCCAAAGTGGCAATTTGGGTTTGCTCATCAAGGAAGCAAGCCTTGACTGCCTCCAGTTGCGAGGGCTGAATAAAAGGTTCGTCGCCCTGAATATTCACCACCACATCGAAATCGCCACCAATCTTGGTAAGGGCTTCATAACAGCGGTCAGTGCCACTCTTGTGGTTTACCGAAGTCATCACCACCTTGCCACCGAAAGTTTTGACAACCTGTTCAATACGTTCATCGTCAGTAGCCACGTAAGCATCATCTAACACACCTGACACCTGCTCATATACACGCTGTATAACAGGCTTTCCACCCAAGATGGCGAGCGGTTTTGCTGGGAAACGTGTAGAGGCATACCGGGCAGGAATGATGCCTACAAATCTCATATCGAGTTGCCTGAGCAAACGCTGAACGTATGGTTGTTCCCAATCGTATTCCTTGAAACGTTGGTCGCCAGCTTGGAGTATATCCACATCCAGTTTGATAATTTCCTGGTATTTCTCATTAGGTGTTCGACCAGCTAAGCATTCAATCTCCTTAGTGATGGCTCTCACCTCTTCGTAAGGCAAATCTGATTCAAACTTAGCGGCACGGTTTCGAAACCAGTCAGGTCGCAGGACACCCATGGGTTCAGATAGCTGCTCACTACTGAAACGAATGTTAGGGAAATGGCGAGTCAGTTCGCTAACCGCCAGTGACATATTCTTCTCGGGTTCGGTATTACTACCGATACACAAAATGTACTTCATAATTATTCAAAAATATCATCCAAACCCTCTGCAACTGTAGTGTCAGTCATATCCACACCATCGTCACTGCAAGGGTCATAGTTGGCAGGGAATACAAAGTGTTCACTCTGGTCATAGCCTAATGACTCATCCTCAAACACCTGTTTCATGTAAGACGCCCAGATAGGCAAAGCCATAGAAGCACCTTGTCCGTAGGCCATAGTATCGAAATGGATGTCGCGATTCTCGCCACCTACCCAACAACCAGACACCAACGAAGGGGTGAAGCCCATGAACCAGCCGTCGGAGTTGGAGTTGGTCGTACCAGTCTTGCCACCCATATCGGCAGAGATGCCCAACCTGCGAACACGTCCACCAGTACCCTCGTTGACCACCGCGCGCAACATCACCAACATCTTATAGGCGCTCGATGCACTTATAACCTCTTGCATTTCTGGGGTGAATGTAGCCAGTACATTACCCTCGTTGTCTTCAATACGGGACACAAACACAGGAGCCACACGAATACCTCTGTTGGCAAAGGCAGTATAAGCACTTACCATCTCACCCACCGAAATCTCGCAAGGGCCAAGACAGAGCGACACCACGGGATCAATTTCCTGATTACGCACGCCAAAACTCTGTATCAGGCGTTTCAGGCTATATGGGCTAAGTTTACCCATGAGGTAGGCAGTTATCCAGTTGTCGGAATTTGCCAAGCCCCACTTGATAGTGACATTCTCACCAATGAGCCTGTTGCTGGCATTGCGAGGAGTCCACGGACGATTGTTCTCATCGAGCAAGGTATAGGACACATGCCTTACCAGGTCGCAAGGTGAGAAACCATTCTCCATAGCTAATGTATAAACGTATGGCTTTACAGTAGAACCCACTTGACGACGACCTTTCATCGCCATATCATACTGGAAATAGTTATAGTTAGGTCCACCAACGTAAGCCTTGACATGACCAGTTCGAGGATCCATAGACATGAAGCCAGAACGCAAGAAATACTTGTAGTATCGCAGTGAGTCAAGGGGTGACATCACGGTATCCTTCTCACCATCCCAACTCCAAACTGACATCTGGATAGGTGTGTTGAATGCTTTTTCAATTTCTTCATCCGTAGCACCATCTTTCTTCATGTTGCGATAGCGATCGCTTTGTTGCACAGCTCTATCCATAATATCTTTCACCTGTTGGGCAGAAAGATTTCTCGTAAAAGGAGCTGTCTTTGACTTTGCTTTCTCCTTGAAGAACTGTTGTTGCAAATCCTTCAGATGATCTTCCACCGCCTTCTCGGCATAGCGTTGCATACGGCTGTCAATTGTGGTATATATCTTCAGGCCATCGGTATAGATGTTGTAATGCTCACCATCTCTCTTGATATTCTTCTCGCACCAGCCATAGAGTGGATTGGTCTCCCAGTCCAGTGAATCCTCATACCACTGTTGCTGCTGCCAACCTCGGTAGTTAGCCTTATCAGGTTTCTTAGCCGTCAATACACCACGCAAATACTCACGGAAATAGGTGGCAATACCCTCCTTATGATCCACACGGTTGTAACGTAATGTCAAAGGCAATGCCTTTAGCGAATCAGCCTCCTCATGAGTGATGTAGCCAGCTTTCTCCATCTGACCTAATACCACATTACGGCGACTACGGGAGCGTTCATTGAAACGTATAGGATTATATAGCGATGGGTTTTTGCACATTCCTACAAGGGTGGCAGCTTCCTCTTTTTTCAAATCTGCAGGGGTGCAATTGAAATAAGTATGCGCCGCAGTCTTGATGCCTACAGCATTATTAAGGAAGTCGAACTTATTGAGATACATAGTGATTATCTCTTCTTTAGTGTAGTAACGCTCTAAGTTGACAGCAATCACCCACTCGATGGGTTTCTGCATGGCACGTTCCATGAGGTTGCTTGCTCGGGGTGAGTATAGCTGCTTGGAGAGCTGCTGAGTCAAGGTACTACCACCACCAGCATTGCGCTGCATCAGTACACCTCGTTTGATGATGGCACGAACCAAACCTATGAAGTCGATACCTGAGTGATTGTTGAAACGCACGTCCTCTGTAGCAATCAATGCATTGACCAAATCTTTCGAAATTTCATTATAACCCACATAGACTCGGTTCTCTGTACTATAAGAATAGGTTCCCAACACCTCACCATCGTCAGAGATAACCTCGGTAGCAAACTTATAAGTAGGGTTTTCCAAATCTTCAACAGGAGGCATATAACCTATCTTGCCTTTTGCAATACCTGTGAAAAGTAACACCAGGGTTACCAGTCCTAAAACCAGCAAAACCCACAATCCTATGATAATTTTCTTCAACATGATCTTAAAAATTTACGCAAAGTTACAGAATTTGTTGAAAAGAAGCATCGTTTTTTAAATATTTTCGCTACCTTTGATGATTATAAACCAAATTTAATACTAAACGACTATGATTCGCTCGTTTTTTGCGACCTTGCTGGCAGGTTTTTTGATAGCCGGCTGTACATCTTCGACACAACAGAAGAACATGGTTTTTGAACCCATCAAGACGGTAGTTCCTCCTCGTCCGGCAGGTCAGCAGGACGTGTTACAGCTCACTGCCCCCAAATTAGAAACGGTTCGTGTTGGCTTCGTGGGACTGGGTATGAGAGGTCCTGATGCCGTTGAGAGGTTCACACACATACCAGGCACCAAGATTGTGGCTTTGTGCGATGTGGTACCTGAGAACGTAGAGAAATCGCAGGAGATTCTCCGCAAGGCCGGGTTGCCTGAAGCTGCTGGCTATAGTGGCGATACAGAAGTTTACAAACAATTGTGCGAACGCGATGACATCGACTTGGTATATATCGCCACCGATTGGATTCACCATGTGCCTATTGCTCTCTATGCGATGGAGCATGGCAAGCATGCTGCTATCGAGGTGCCTTCAGCGACATCTATGGATGATATCTGGAAATTGATTGACACTTCCGAAAGAACACGCAAGCATTGCATTCAGTTGGAGAACTGTTGCTATGACTTCTTTGAGTTGACAGCCTTGAACATGGCTCAGCAAGGTGTATTTGGCGAGGTGCTTCATGTTGAGGGTGCTTACTTGCACAACCTCGACCCGTATTGGGAGGAGTATTGGAACAACTGGCGAATGGATTTCAACCGCACACATCGTGGTGATGTTTATCCTACTCACGGTTTCGGTCCTATATGCCAAGTACTTAACATTCATCGTGGCGACCAGCTGCAAACACTTGTAGCTATGGATACTAAGGCGATGAATGGTCCTGCACATATCTTGAAAACCACGGGCGAAGTTGTGACAGACTTCAAGAATGGTGATGAAACCACCACGATGATAAAGACAAAAAACGGTGCTACCATCCTGTTGGAACATGGAGTGATGACTCCCCGTCCTTATAGTCGAATGTATCAGGTAGTTGGTACCAAAGGCTATGCAGGTAAATATCCTGTACAACAGTTCTGTGTATTGCCTCAGCAACTGGATCGCTCGCTGTTACCTGAGAAGTTTGACGAGCGTTATGAGGTGACCTTCACTAACGAAGCAAAGGATAAGGTGATGGAGGCTTACAGAAGTCCTATCCTGACCAAAGACCTGGAAGATACCGCCAAAGAGGTAGGCGGACACGGCGGTATGGATTTCATCATGGACTACCGTTTGGTGTATTGCCTGCGCAACGGTCTGCCGCTGGATATGGATGTGTATGATCTGGCCGAGTGGTGCTGTGTTGCCGAGCTGTCAGCCATCTCGATGGACAATGGTTGTGTGCCTGTGGAAGTACCTGATTTCACCCGTGGAGGTCAGGATAAAATCAAGGGATTCTCTTACGCATTTGCTAAATAAAACATCTACCATGAAAAACATCGAAATTGCCAAACAATTCAAGGTAGAGGTTATTGCGAAGGTAAAGCCTTTGCGTAGCGGACTCATCAACGATACCTACCTTGTTTATACCAAGGGGAAGGATGAACCCCAGTATGTATTGCAACGCATCAACAATTATGTATTCAAGGATGTTGCTCTCCTGCAGAACAACATTAATAAGGTGACAAAGCACTTGAGTAAAAAACTGAAGGAACAGGGAGAAACCGACATTGAGCGTAAGGTTATCAAGTTAGTTCAGACAAAGGAGGGCAAGACCTATTATCAGGACGGTGAAAACTATTGGCGCATAATGGTCTATATCCCTCATGCAGAGCAACCTATGCTATCACCAGAACTTTATCGCAAGGCCGGTGCTGCAATAGGACGCTTCGAGCGTCTGCTGTCAGACCATCCCACAAAGCTGAAGCCCACCATCCCTCATTTCCACGACATCAAGATGAGAATGAATCAGTTGAAAAAGAGCATTGAAGATGCTATTTGCAACTACTTTGACTTTAAAGGCGTTGGCGACATACCTGAATTTCTGTTCCTATACTATGGACAGTTGAAAAAGGAGTTGGACAAGTTCAAAAAAATGCCCCTTCGTGTGTGCCACTTCGACACCAAAATCAGTAACATGCTTTTCGATGAAGAAGGTAATGTGCTGTGCCTTATCGATCTCGACACAGTAATGTCTGGTCATATCACCTCCGACTATGGCGATTTCTTGAGAACAGCCGCCAACACACTTAATGAGAAAGACAGAGCCTACAAAAAGGTAAAGTTCAACATGGAGGTGTTCAAGCCATTCACTGAGGGTTATCTACAGGAGATGAAAGATGTGCTCACCCCTGTTGAGAAAGAGCTTCTACCCTACTCTGTACTATTGTTCCCACTCATGCAGAGTGCGAGGTTCTTGACAGACTATTTCAATGGTAATGTGTATTACCATGTGGATTATCCTAAACAGAATCTGGTGAGAGCAAAGAATCAGCTGGCCTTATTGGAAGATATTATAAATCATGAAGAAGAAATATTTGATTTCATTTATAATCTAGCCGGATATGAAAAAGATTAGCATTGAATATCTGAAAAATGAGGATTATGTGGACTATATAGATGGTGACCTTTTTCTAATCGAGGACGTCAACAAGCTACCAACCATTAAAGACGGTGCTATCGAGGTGGATTCCATCATCGTGATTTTTTGTCTGAACGGTGAGGGGCAGGTTACTATGAACGGTGAGGTTTATCGCCTGCATCGTAAGCAATTGCTTTTAGGTATGCCACGAACAATATATGCCCATTACAGACAGTTGACACCCGATTTTCAAGTAAAGATCATTGGCATTTCCACACGCTCGTTCAATAGTTCAATCTTCATGACAAAGAACATCTGGAGAAACTTTTACTTTCTGATTAATAATCCTGTTATTGATGTAGAGGAAGATGATGTACTTTTGCTCTCCCACTATTATGAGTTGGCTAACGTGAAGATACATAGTGCTCGATCACCTTTCCACCAAGCCATCATGATGTCACTACTACACTGTGTGATTTTCGAATTATTAGCCATCACTGACAGGGTAGAGAAAATTGAGCTGAACGAGCAAGACAGCATGAAACAAAGTAATGTGCTGTTTAAACATTTTGTGGAAATGTTGGCAGAGAATGAGGGACGCGTGCGCTCTGTGGCTGAATATGCCGATATGTTGTACGTAACTCCTAAATACCTCTCTTCTGTTGTGAAGCAGATCAGCGGACGCACTGCACTCGACCTAATCCATGAAACCACGACACATGCCATTGTGCGCCAACTGAAATACACAGACAAGTCTATTAAGGAGATTGCTACTGAAATGAAATTCCCCAGTCTCTCCTTCTTCGGCAAGTTTGTCAAGTCACAGTTGGGCGTGTCGCCCAAGAGATTCCGAAAAGGAGAGTGAATCATCCTTGTCATTTGCCTATCGCCTGCCATCTTAGCTGAAATAATCGGGAAGTTATCGCGCTTTTTGGCAAAGAGCTCCAGCTTAGCCTCCATATCCCTGATCATCAGGTGGGTGTCTATCCGGTCATATACTCGGATAAGGCGTCCTTCGCGCGTATAGCAGTAAGTGCCATCCTCTGCTCTCGTATGTATCGTCACTTAGCGGTAATGCGATGAGGCGGGATCTGTCATGTGCTGTGCAAAGGCTCGAACACTGAGTGTCTTCTGCACATCTACCTCTGGGTAACACTTGCCGAAAGCACCCTCAATCTTGCTGTTCTTGTTCTGTCGGAGATTAATCCCCATTGCAATTCGTTGTGTTGCCATAGTTTTATTGTGTTTTATTTTTTGTATGTGTAGGCAAATTCCGTGGCGAACTGCATCGGGTCACCACTTCCCGCTTTCTATGCCATTCAGGGTTGAGCTCATGTCCCTGGTGGCGTTTGCAGTCGGTCTTGCTTTGTTCCTCTGGAGGCAGTTTAGCTTGGCCTTCGCTGAGCCGCAACCATCAGTCACATCACATTTCCCAAATGCGATGCAAAATTACATAAAATATTACAAACTGCCAAATAATATATTAAAAAAGGCAATGATATAGCAGTTGACCCAACTTTTTTGAAAATTTCTTGAAAATAAATGCGTTTCGACTTGGTTTTTCGTTATATTTTCTATTGTATTGTCCTATAGAAACGAAAAACCAAATGTTATGATAAACTTTTCAAAATTCAACAGTATCCTTTCCCTCATAACCTATTTCCATAACGAGGAAATCTGCAAGAGGGCTATCACTCAATCAAGATGGGCTGACGGAGACGTGGTTTGTCCATATTGTGGTGGTCATCACTGCAAGACTCGCAAGGATGGAAAATATCGCTGTTCAAACTGTGGTAAGAACTTCTCTTGTCTTGTCGGTACAATCTTCGAGAACACCAAGTTGCCACTCATCAAATGGTTCATTGCTATGTACCTTATTTCTTCACATAAGAAGGGTATCAGCAGCCATCAGTTGGCAAAGGACATCAATGTAACGCAAGCAACCGCTTGGTATATGTTGCAGAAGATTCGCTTACTCTATCCTCAGATGGATTCAGAGGCTTTTGAGGGCACTGTAGAGTGCGATGAGGTGTACATTGGCGGAAAGGAGAAATGGAAGCACAAGTCAATGCGTACCCCTCATACTCAAGGAAGGTCAACCAAGACCAAGACTCCAGTGTTCGGAATGATGGAGCGTAGCACCTATACCAACAAGAATGGTGAGGTAGAGCCTATCACGTATGTTCACGCATTTGTTGTTGAGAACACTAACAAGGCTACGTTGCAGCCAATCATTCAGCAGTTCGTTGAAGAAGGTTCAAGAGTCATCACAGATGAGTTGAATGCCTATGATGGTTTGACAACGTTGGGTTACACCCACGCTGTTGTAAGGCACGGCAGTGAGGAATATGCCAATGGTGACATCTTCACGAACTCGATTGAGGGCTTTTGGAGCCATTTCAGAAGGATGATTGTTGGTTGCTATCACGATGTGTCTGATGAGCACCTTCAGTCATATATTGACGAGGCAGTGTATCGTTGGAACACAAGAAAAATGAGCGAATCAGAGAGATTCGCCCATATGTTCGAAAAGTCCATCGGCTTGGTACGCAGATGGAATGATATGAAGGTTGGTTCGATGGCTGCTTAATACAAACAACTCATATTTCTACTACTCGTCCTCACCATTTCTATATTTTATTAAT
>JAGCGS010000068.1 GCA_017649485.1 Bacteroidaceae bacterium
GCAAGGGCGGAATCGGCTTCACTGACCAGGACGCACCGTAATTGTATCAAATCAATAAAATGAAAACTTGACGGTTCGTATATCTCGTTTAATGTACTAACCTTAACTTCAGACCGCCGGCTGCCACACACAAAAAAACATCAGCGACAAACCGGACGATGCCTGTCCTCTGTCCATCAATATCTCATAGAACTCATTTACCCCCAAAAAGAGGGAAAGCGGTTACAAAAGTACAACAAATAATCGAAACCACCAAGAAAAAAATCAGAAAATTTTTCGATTATTTTCCTTATATCCTTTTGTTACCATTTCTCTCAAGGAGCACTGCTCTCTTTTACGAAAGCGGCTGCAAAGGTAGATACATTTTCGGCATCTACCAAATCTTTTGCAAAAAAAATTCAAAATATTTTTCACACCATATTAATATAATTAGCAAAAAACAAAGCATAACCTTAAAAGCAAACATCTTTTGATAAACGTAACAACATAACAAATACGCGAGCTAATTTGGTTTTGTCTTTGTCTTGCTTTATCTTTGCAAAGAAAAAAAACAAAAAAAATGAATGAATTCACTCCTTGGACACTATTTACCGATGTAGGCATCATTTCCTTATTGCTGTTACTTGGCAAGCTTATTAGGGTAAAATTCGCTTGGGCACAGCGTTATTTCATCCCTCCCAGTCTAATGGCAGGCTTCATGGGCTTGACATTTGGCCCTGGAGGATTAGGTTGGCTACCCTTGTCTGGTAACATGGGAACATACGCCAGCATCCTCATCGCTTTCATCTTTGGATGTCTCCCTTTTGCATCCGAAGCTAAAAGACAAGGTGCAGGCAATCGTGTTAAGCGTATGTGGATTTACTCGCAAACTGGCATGTTGTGGCAATGGGCATTCGGCGCCCTAGTTGGTATCGGAATCTTAAGTGTATTTTGGCCAGTAGAATCATATTTCGGACTATCTCTGCCTAGTGGATTCTGCGGAGGCCATGGTACAGCGGCTGCTATTGGACAAGCCTTTAATAAGATGGGAGGTGAAGACATGATGACGTTGGCTATGACTTGTGCCACGGTAGGCATACTCAGCTCGGTGTTCATCGGATTGACCTTAATCAAATGGGGGACCAAGAAAGGTCACACATCGTTTCTTACCACCTTTGAGGAACTGCCACACGAGTTACGTACCGGTCTGCTCCCCCCAGAAAAGCGTCGCAGCATGGGTGAATCTTCCACATCTGCTATCTCCATTGACAGTTTGGCTTTCAATTTATCCATCATCGCCATGGTGGCATTGGGAGGTTTTGGTATCAGCAAAGCCGTATCATTTTTCATGCCACAACTGGAGATGCCTGTTTTCAGTTGTGCTTTCGTTTTTGGTATCCTGGTGCGATTTATTTTTAAAAAGACAGGTGTTTTGCATTACACATCTCCCCGTATCATAGGGCATCTTAGCAGTGCTTTTACAGATTTCTTAGTGGCTTTTGGCATCTCTGCCATCAAATTATCAGTGGTAATGAACTATATTGTACCATTAAGTATATTGCTAGTTAGTGGATTGACAATCACGTTGATATACGTACTGGTTGTAGGTAGATGGCTTATGAAAAAAGATTGTTGGCTAGAGAAGGCTTTGTTTACCTGGGGATGGTTTACAGGAACGGTAGCTATGGGTATTGCCATGCTCCGAGTGGCTGATCCTGAGCAAAAGAGTCATTGCATGGAGGACTATGCCCTCGCCTATCTTTTCATTGCCCCTGTGGAAATCTGCCTGATTACATTTGCCCCTGTAGCCTTCGCCAATGGCTATGGACTCCACTTCGGCCTATTGGCATTGCTTTTAGGAGCTTGCATTATGGGGTATGCCAAATGGAAGCTTTAATAATCTTACCCTACTGAGCTCCCCCTCAAAAATACAGGGGGAGCTGGAGTAGGTTAGAATTTAGTATGCATGTTCATCTCTTTGCAGTTCTTCAGGATTGATGGGGCGGCTATCAATTTTACGCCATGCATAGAAAATGTAAGCCAGAACGAAGGGTACTAACAAGGAGACATAGAACATGGTAGTTAGGGTGAACTCACTGCTGCAACTGTTGGCCAATGTCAGAGAACTTTGCAAGTCGGCTATACTTGGATAGTAAGCCGTATTGTTGTAGCCAGCTAAGAGCAAGAGAGCTGTAACTGTCAACACGGTGCCTGACCCTGAGAGCCAGATGCCACGGCGGAAAAAGGGTTTAACCAGTGTTAAGAAGATACCACATAATACCAACACTACGCCAACAATCAAAACAATGGTTACTAATGGCAAAGCCATGAGGTTGTGCAGGTACTTAAACGTTTCCATATACACTACCCCAGTCTCAGACTTCACAGCAAAGCCCTCCATAATGAGTAAATGCACGAGCCATGTAAGGAAGAATGCCAAGAAAAAGATGGTATCAAAACCCAGACTTTTGCGACAACGGCGTTGCAGACTATTGTCGTCAATGTTGTTAATGAAATATAATTCGCCCAAGATACGTGCTAAGAACAACACAGCCAAACCCAATATCACATTGAAGATATTCAGGCAAGCATCCAGACCACCAGAAGCATTGCCCCAATAACTAATGACAGGAGCCATAGAGTTGGTGATGTTGCCCTTATCCACAAAGAAGTTTGAGCCTGTGAAGAATGTAGATACGGCTGCACCCAAGAGGATGGGAGCCAGTACACCATTAATAATTAAGAACCAGCGGTAAGTGTTTTTGCCAAGCAGATTGCCCAGTTTTGACTGGAACTCATAACTGACGGCCTGAACCACAAAAGTAAACAGTATCAGCATCCAAACCCAATAAGCACCTCCAAAACTTGTACTGTAGAACAATGGAAATGATGCGAAGAATGCTCCACCGAACGTAACGAGTGTGGTAAAAGTAAACTCCCACTTGCGTCCTGTTGAATTAATCATCATCTGTCGCTGTGTCTCATCTTTTGGAAGATTGAGCAGCAAAGAGTTGCCTCCCTGCACGAAAAGTAGGAAGACGAGGAGGCCGCCGAGCAATGATACAACGAACCACCAATATTGTTGTAAGAATTCGTAACTCATAGTATTCAAATAATTATTTACAATAAACGATTAAGCTACCTCTTCTAAATCTGGTCCTTTCTTGATGGCCTTCAGCATAATACCGATTTCTGCTATCAGCAGGATGGTAAAGAGAGCCAGGAAGATGAAGAAAGTGAGCTGAACACTGCCGGTAGTGACTTGAGATATAGCCACATTCGTAGGCATCATGTCTTGAATTACCCACGGCTGACGCCCGACTTCAGCCACAGCCCAACCAGCCTGTCCTGCCAAATAGCCCAATGGGATGGTGAGGATAGCCACCCAATGCAGCCATTTCATCTGGGAAACATCTTTCTTATAAACCAGATAGAGTACCAGCATGAAGAACACGATGAAATAGCCGCCCAACATCACCATGATGCGGAACATATAGAACGTCAAAGCCACAGGAGGAACCACATCGTTCACTTCTTTGATATGCCCATAGCCAAAGTAAGGCATGTTTTCACGTAATACACCAGCCTGTACTTTTGCCTCTGGCTCATTACCCTCAGCACGTGCCTGGCGATAAGCTGCAAAAGCAGCAATGGCCAGCTTTCCCCTGTTAATCTTCTCTTGAACAGACAAAGCCGTTGTGCCATCCTTCAACTGATAACCGCCTTCCAATAAGTCATTGATACCTGGCACAAAAGAATTGATGTCTCGATCTGCCAACAATGAAAGCATATAAGGTATCTTAATTTCAAACAGATAAGGTTCAACACCATCTTGTGGCGTTTTTTTGGCAGGGTTTAATAAAGCAATGGCAGTAAGACCCGCTCCACTCTCACCTTGATACAGACCTTCCATAGCCGCCAGTTTCATGGGCTGATACTGAGCTACCTGATGGCCAGACTCATCTCCTGTAAAAGCCACCATCAAAGAAGAGAACAGACCTACGATGGCACCCACCTTGATGCTCTGTAAAGCGAACCTTTTCTGACGGTTTTTCAACAAATACCAGCACCCGACACCTACAACAAAGATGGCACCTAACACCCAGCCAGACAATACAGTATGAAAGAATTTGGATACAGCAAATGGTGAGAGAGCCACTTCCGAAAAGCTGATCATCTCATTACGGGCTGTATCTGGATTGAACTCCATACCTACAGGATGTTGCATCCACGAGTTAGCCACCAAAATCCACCAAGCAGAAATGGTGGCACCGGCACCAGTGAGCCATGTAGAAGCCAAGTGGAAACCTTTGCTTACCTTCTCCCATCCAAAGAACATCACCGCCACAAAAGTACTTTCCATGAAGAAAGCCACGATGCCCTCGATGGCTAAAGGAGCACCAAAGATATCGCCCACAAACCAACTGTAGTTACTCCAATTGGTACCAAACTCGAACTCCAGGATTAAGCCCGTGGCAACACCTACGGCAAAGTTAATGCCAAACAACTTCATCCAGAACTTAGCGGTGCGTTGCCAAAACTCATCGCCAGAACGATAGTAGAGGGTTTCCATCACCCCCATTACCACGGCCAAGCCGAGGGTTAGAGGAACGAATACCCAATGATAGATGGCAGTCAAGGCGAATTGCGCCCTCGACCAATCAATCAATGAAGAGTCAATGTTTTCAATCATAGTTATTTTAATTTAAGGTAATCTGTTAATAATTTGTGAACTTACGTAGTCATCTTTCTGGCTCTCGTCATCCGTCACAGAATTGAGAAAGTTGGGAAAGAAGAAAATGCGGAGGATGAAGAACATGATGAAGAGCTTGATAAGTATCAACAGCCAAAGTGTCTTACCGATAGTCATACTCTTGAATCCATCTACATAGAAACGCCATATTTTAATAACCACATTTTTCATACTCGTATTTAAAATAAATATGGTATTGACCCCACTAAGTTAAGAAGTTTTTTTTCAATAAGCAAGATTTGTCGATAAAAATTGCCTGTTTGTCGATTTTTGTTGTAAGGAAAACACATTCAGCATACCTTTGCAGCAAAAAAATAACGAAAACAAAAGATTTCAGAGATATGAAGACAAAAAGATTATTAGGATTACTGATTCTCGGCATGGGTTGCTCAGTCAGCCTGATGGCACAGGATGGCATTGCTCCACGCCAGGAAGCTTGGTCAACAGACACAACGAGAGTAGCTACACCTCAGCCTGACCAATGGACGTTGCAAAACTGTATTGACTATGCATTGCAACAAAACATTACAATTCAACAGAACAGACTGCAGGCTGCAAGTGCAGACATTGATGTTCAGAACGCCAAAGCAGACTTCTTGCCAAGTGTATCTGCAAGTGTAAACCAAAACGTTAGCTATCGTCCAAACGCTCAAACCACTATGATGGTGATGGGATCTGAGGTTAAGACCTCGAATAACAAAACCTCCTACAACGGCAGCTATGGATTAAGTGCTAACTGGACAGTTTTCAATGGGAAAAGAATAAACACGCTGAAGCAGCAAAAATTGAACAGCGAAGCAGCAGATTTGGACGTAGCGCAGAGTGAGAATAACATCATTCAGCAGATTACCCAGATTTATATTCAAATTCTGTATGCTGCAGAGTCCATCAAGGTGAATGAAGCAAATTTAGCTGTCAGTGAAGCCAACGCTGATCGTGGCAAACAATTGTTTGAAGCTGGTAGTTCATCAAAAGCCGACTATGCACAGTTAGAGTCACAGGTTAGTCAAGACAGGTATCAGCTAGTGAATTCTCAGGCACAGCTACAGAATTACAAATTACAGCTGAAGCAACTGTTAGAGATTGAGGGTGAGGAGGAGATGAACCTCTACTTGCCATCATTGAGTGACGAAGATGTACTGATACCACTGCCATCAAAGACCGATGTGTATAACGCAGCTTTGGCTATCCGTCCAGAGATTCAATCCAGCAAATTGGATGTAGAGGCTGCAGACCTAAGCATCAAGGTAGCAAAAGCAGGTTACCTGCCTACTGTCAGCCTGAATGGTCAGATCAACAGTAACAATATGAACGGTTCCGGTAAGGGCTTTGGTACACAAATCTCCGACAACTGGAGCAACTCCATCGGCGTTTCCGTTAGCATTCCAATCTACGACAAACGTCAGACAAAAAGTCAGGTGCAAA
This sequence comes from Bacteroidaceae bacterium, assembly GCA_017649485.1. Lineage (GTDB taxonomy): Bacteria > Bacteroidota > Bacteroidia > Bacteroidales > Bacteroidaceae > Bacteroides. The sequence goes on from JAGCGS010000068.1 coordinate 6,158, forward strand.
AAGCACGCATCCAGAAGCAAAATTCAGAACTGAGTCTGCAGAGTCAGCAGAAGACATTATATAGCAACATTGAAGGTCTGTGGCTCGACGCCAACACAGCACAACAACAATATATCGCAGCTAAGGATCAACTGAACAGTGCACAGACAAGTTTCGACTTGGTACAGGAACAGTTTAACCTGGGCATGAAGAATACTGTGGAATTGTTGCGTGAACAGACTACCCTGTTAAGTGCACAGAATTCATTGCTGCAAGCTAAGTATATGGCCATTATGAACCAGCAGTTGCTGAGGTTCTATGGTGGAGAGTCAATAATTATTGATTGAACATTGATTATAGAATCATTGAAGATTAAGAATATAAAAGTAAAAAATATACCATTATGAAAAAGAAAACAATTATTTGGGCAGTAGTAGCTGTTGTGGCATTACTAATTATCGGTTCCTGGCTCTTTGGCGGGAAGTCTGAGACAATGAAAATGCACGTGGTAACAGCTCCGGCAACCAGGGGAAATGTTTCTGAGTCAATTAGTGCTACAGGCACCATTGAGCCAGTAACCCAGGTAGAAGTAGGTACACAGGTTAGTGGCATCATTGACCGTATCTATGTAGATTATAACTCAGTGGTAAAGAAGGGCGAGCTGATAGCCGAAATGGACAAAGTTACCTTGTTGAGCGACCTAAACTCTTCACAGGCTAATTACAACGGTTCAAAAGCAAACTATGAGTATCAGGAAAAACTCTATAACCGCAACAAATTATTGCATGACAAGCAGTTGATAAGCGATCAGGAGTATGACCAGAGCTTATATAATTACGAAAATGCTAAAGCTCAGTTCGCACAAAGCACAGCTAATCTGGCAAAGGCTCAGCGCAACCTTTCATACGCTACCATCTACTCACCTATCGATGGTGTGGTAATCAATAAGGCTGTGGAAGAGGGTCAGACTGTGGCAGCTGGTTTCAACACTCCTACCCTATTTAACATCGCTGCCGACCTGACTCAGATGCGTGTGATTGCCGATGTGGATGAAGCTGATATAGGTGGTATCATGGAAGGTCTCCGTGCGACTTTCACCGTGGATGCTTATCCAGATGAGACTTTTGAAGGTACTGTAGTACAGGTTCGTTTAGGAGAGAAGAGTGGTACTACTACCAGCAGCTCAGTGGTTACTTACGAGGTTGTCATCAATGCGCCAAACAATGACTTGAAACTGAAGCCAAGGCTGACAGCTACCGTTACCATCTATAAGCAGGAAAAGAGCAACGTAATAGTAGTTCCAAGCCGAGCACTACGCTTCACACCAACTCCAGCGATGGGTGCAACCCAGATTAATGATGTTGATGCTCCTCAGAAAGTATGGACCAAGGAAGGTAACGTATATACTGCACATGCGGTAAAAGTTGGTCTTACCGGCAACAGTATGACAGAGGTAGAAGGTATCAGCGAAGGCACAGAGATAGTGGTTGATGCCACTTCAACATTCCGTGAGAATGGCATGATGAATCGTATGGGTCCTGGCGGTGGTCCTGGCGGTCCTGGCGGAGGCCCTGGCGGTCCTATGTAATGCATTGACCTTTGAGCTTCGCTCCATTGAAGATTGAAAATTGAAAATTGAAGATTGAGAATTATGGCAAAACCAGTAATAGAATTACAGAATGTAAAACGCAAGTTCATTGTGGGTGATGAAGTGGTGAAAGCCTTACGAGGTGTAAGCTTCACCATCAACGAAGGTGAATTTGTAACTATCATGGGATCGTCAGGTTCAGGTAAGTCAACTTTACTGAATACATTAGGTTGTCTCGACACCCCAACCAGTGGCGAGTACATCCTCGACGGAACACCTGTGAGAATGATGTCAAGAAACCAACGTGCCATTCTGCGCAACCGCAAGATTGGGTTTGTATTCCAAAACTACAACCTGCTTGCCAAGACTACAGCAGTGGAAAATGTTGAGTTGCCTTTGATGTACAACGCATCTGTATCAGCCTCAGAACGTCGCCGTCGTGCCATCGAGGCATTGAAGGCAGTGGGTTTGGGAGACCGTCTGGAGCATAAGTCAAACCAGATGTCTGGCGGTCAGATGCAACGTGTAGCCATTGCACGTGCCCTGGTTAACAATCCTGCCGTGATATTAGCCGACGAAGCAACAGGTAACCTGGATACACGTACTTCTTTTGAAATTTTGGTTCTCTTCCAGAAGCTACATGCCGAAGGACGCACCATTATCTTTGTGACTCATAACCCTGAGATTGCACAATATAGCAGTCGTACCATTACCCTGCGAGACGGCAAGATCAAGGATGATGTTTTGAACAACAATATTTTAAATGCTGCTGAAACATTGGCTTCATTGCCAATTCCAGAAGAGGTATAAAAATAAGTATTATGAACTACGCAAATCTTTTCAAGATAGCCCTAAAGGCAATCTACAATAACAAGACTCGCTCGCTGCTTACCATGCTGGGTATCATCATCGGTATTGCATCTGTGATTGCTATGTTGGGGTTCGGCCAGGGCACACAGGAGCAGATCACTAGCCAGATTTCCTCTATGGGTTCCAACATGATTATGATCAACCCGGGAGGAGAGCGCAGAGCCGGACAGCGTATGGATGCCAGTTCCATGCAGACACTGAAGATGGAAGATTATGAGTCTATCCGTAACGAGTGCGCACATGTAACTTATGTTAGTCCAAGTGTATCCAGTTCAGGTCAATTAGTGGCAGGCAACAACAACTACCCTTCTTCGGTAACAGGTTGTAGTGCTGACTACCTTTTCATTCGCCAGTTGGAAATGGCCGAGGGTAATATGTTCTCTGAACAAGATGTTAAGACATCTGCCAAGGTAGTAGTATTGGGTAAGACCATTGTGGATAACCTCTTTCCAAATGAGAATCCTATTGGTAAGACCATTCGTGTGAACCAGATTCCTTTCAGGGTTGTAGGTGTATTGGAAAGCAAAGGTACCAACTCAATGGGTATGGACCAAGATGAAATCGTGTTGGCTCCATTCACTACCGTGATGAAGCGCATGCTCTCCCAGAGTCATCTGCAAGGCATTCAGTGTAGCGCGACCAGCGAGGGTGAAACCCAGTTGGCCATGAATGAGATTGAGGATGTGTTGCGTCGCAACCATCGTCTGAAGGATGGTGATGAAAACAACTTTACGTTGAACTCTATGGAGGAGATCATGAGCACTATCTCTACCGTTACAGGTCTGATGACCATGCTGCTGGCAGCAATCGCAGGTATCTCACTCGTAGTAGGTGGTATTGGTATCATGAACATCATGTATGTATCAGTAACCGAGCGTACCAAAGAAATTGGCTTGCGAATGTCAGTAGGAGCACGAGGCATAGATATTCTAAGTCAGTTCCTGATAGAAGCAGTGATGATCTGCCTCACCGGAGGATTGATTGGTATCATCTGCGGATATGGTTTAGGAGCTTTGGTAGAAATGTTCACTGATCAGGTTCAAGTATCCATTTCAGGAGGTTCTGTAACTTTAGCATTCGGCGTTTGCGTGCTGATTGGCATGTTCTTTGGTTGGTATCCAGCCAAGAAAGCTGCAAACTTAGACCCGATTGAGGCATTGAGATATGAATAATTATTATTAACTTTGCCAGCACTATGCCAGACATACAAGTTAATAAGAAACTGATTATACACATAGTGGTATGGGGCATCATTGCGATGTTCCCATACCTTATGTTATTACGTGGAGGTGTCAATTTCCCATTCTCCAACTACCTTTTTTACGGAGGTTTCTGGTATGGTGTATGGATCCTGGTGTTCTACATGAACTACCTCTGGTTGGTACCTAAGTACCTACTCAGACATCACACATTATTATACTTATTACTGAACATTATTGTTATCTTTGGCTTCTCTTTCACCTATCAACTGTGGGGTGAACACATGTTCCGCTATTATGTTGAGCATATGCCTATGGAGGTAAACGACTTCCCGCAGGATTGGGGAAGGGAATTCAGACCCCCATTCTTGGTGATTGTTGTCCGAGACTCCTTCCCTCTGATTATTATTACCATCATTGCCACGATGATTAGGTTAAGCGAGGAATGGCGCAAGTCAGAAACTTCACGAAAAGAAGCCGAGAAGGCTTTGGCAGAGGCCGAGTTACAAAACCTGCGCAGTCAGCTGAATCCTCACTTCCTGCTCAACACCCTCAACAACATCTATGCCCTGATAGCTTTCGACACTGACAAGGCACAAGAATCTGTGCAGGAATTAAGTAAACTGTTGCGCCATGTGCTCTACGAAAACAAAGACCAATTCACTACGCTAAGCAAAGAGATTGAGTTCATCCGTAGTTATATCGAACTGATGCGCATTCGACTCAGTAGCATTGTAACGGTGGAAACAACCTATGACCTCGACCTCAATAGCAAGACGCCTATTGCTCCTCTTATCTTCATCTCTTTGGTTGAGAATGCCTTCAAGCACGGTATCTCGCCCACAGAACCCAGCTTCATCAAGATTCTTTTCAGTGAAGAACAAGGGGTGGTACGTTGCCTTATCCAAAACAGCAACCATCGAAAGGTGGGCTATGACAAAAGCGGAAGTGGCATTGGCTTGGAACAGGTGAAAAAACGTCTCGATCTTTCTTATCCAGGTAAATACAGTTGGAACTATGGGTTGAGCAACGATGGAAAAGAATACTCGTCTTCCTTGGAAATCCACACTATATAATATTAGGTGTTATGGAAAAGATACGTTGTGCAGTGGTAGATGATGAGCCTTTGGCTTTAGGACTAATGGCAAGTTATGTCAAGAAGACTCCCTTTTTGGAACTGGTGGGAGCATATAGCAGTGCCGTGAAAGCTATGCAGGAAATGCACGACCATCCTGTTGACCTAATCTTTCTGGATATCCAGATGCCAGAGCTGAATGGACTGGATTATTCTCGTATGATTCCTACCCAAACACGTGTAGTGTTTACCACTGCCTTTAACCAGTATGCCTTGGATGGCTACAAGGTTAATGCCCTCGACTACCTGCTCAAACCCATTTCCTACCCCGATTTCCTGCAAGCCGCAAACAAGGCACAAGAGTGGTTCAAGCTTTTGCAACAGGGACAACAGGCGCAACAGAAGCATACCAACGAGGAGGAAACCATTGATAGTATCTTTGTCAAGAGCGAGTACAAACTCATCAAAATAGATCTGAAAGACATCCTATACATCGAGGGATTGAAAGATTATGTAAAAATATACCAAGAAGATTCTACCAAGCCCATCATGACACTGATGAGCATGAAATCCCTTGAAGAAATGCTCCCTGCCAGCAAATTCATGCGTGTGCATCGCTCCTATATTGTTCAAAAAGACAAAATTAGGATAATAGAGCACAACCGTATCGTGTTCGGGAACACCTATATCCCCATAGGCGACAACTACAAGCAAACTTTCCAAGACTTCATCGATAAACGCAGTTAAGCAAAAAAAAACTTCTTTTTCTTTTGTGGTTTGCTACAAAAGACATATCTTTGCACAAAATAACTGAATTTGTGCAATTGTTGACATGGAACAAAGTTTTTTGCAGTTAATTGAGAAATCGATTAAAAAGAACTGGGACTTAGATGCCCTGACTGATTATAATGGTGCGACCCTCCAATACAAGGATGTGGCGCGCAAGATTGAAAAGGTACATATCTTCTTAGAGGAGGCAGGTGTGAAGAAAGGCGACAAGATTGCTATTTGCGGACGCAACTCCTCACACTGGGGAGTTACATTCCTGGGTATTCTTTCGTATGGTGCTATCGCGGTACCTATCCTTCATGAGTTCAAAGCTGACAACATCCACCACATCGTGAACCATTCCGATGCACGTATGTTGTATGTTGGTGACAGGGTGTGGGAAGAAATAAACGAACAGGAAATGCCTCGACTTGAGGGTATCATGCTGATGACAGACTTCTCTGTCTTGGTAGCACGAAACAAGAAACTGCTCCATGCCCGTGAACACCTCAACGAAATCTTTGGTAAGAAATACCCCAAAAACTTCCGTCCAGAGCATGTGCAATATTATAAGGAGCAGAGTCCCGATGAATTGGCCATAATCAACTATACATCAGGAACTACCAGCTCTTCTAAAGGCGTGATGATTCCTTATCGTGCCTTGTGGTCTAACATGGCATTTGCACAAAGTGTACTTGACCTCTTCCCTGGCGACAAGGTGGTAAGCATCCTTCCTATGGCCCACACTTTTGGCATGTCATTCGAATTCTTGTATGAGTTTGTGGTGGGATGCCATGTTTATTTCCTCACACGAGTACCTTCTCCAAAGATTATCGCTCAGGCTTTTGCCGACGTTAAGCCTCGTATCATCATTGCCGTACCTTTGGTAGTGGAGAAAATCATCAAGAAGAAGGTATTACCACAGTTGGAAAAGAACATTTGGGCACAATTGATGTTGAACCTGCCTGTGCTGAGCGACATCGTGAAGAAACGCATCTGTGACCAGGTAACAGCTGGCTTTGGTGGCAACTTCATTGAGGTTATTATGGGTGGAGCACCACTTAATAAAGAAGTAGAATCATTCCTCCGTTCCATCAACTTCCGCTATACTGTGGGCTATGGTATGACTGAATGTGCTCCTATCATCTCGTACGAAGGATGGGAAAAATTCAAGACTTACTCTTGTGGCAAAGCAGCTCCACGCATGGAGATAAAGATAGATTCTCCTGACCCACAAAATGTTCCTGGTGAAATCATGGTAAAGGGAACGAACGTGATGCTGGGCTATTATAAGAACCCGGAAGCTACCAAAGAAGCGTTAACAAGTGATGGCTGGTTGCATACTGGCGACCTGGGTGTGTTAGATGCTGAAGGCAACCTCACCATTCGTGGACGCTCAAAGAATATGATTTTGGGTGCTGGTGGGCAGAACATCTACCCAGAGGAAATTGAAGGTCAGTTGAACAGTATGCCTTATGTAGCTGAAAGCATTGTGATTCAGCAGGACGATAAGTTGGTAGGTTTGGTATATCCCGATTTCGATTTGGCTAACAAGGAGGGTATCGTGAATGGCAAGATGGCAACAGTTATGGAGGAGAACCGTGTTTTGTTGAACCAGAAGCTCCCTGGCTATTGCCAAATTAACAAGATTAAGATTTTCTACGAGGAATTCGAGAAGACTCCGAAGAAGTCTATCAAGCGATATCTGTATCAGAACGCATAATTAAGACTCCAAATTAAACATGAACCCCAAAAGTTAAACAATTGCTTTTGGGGTTCATTCATTTTAAAGTCATTAAAATAATAAAGTTAGATTAACTTCTATGTTTAAGTTAAATTATTTGGTATATTTGCACCCAAGGAATTCAAATGGAAAGATGAGACAAGTTGAGAAGGAGATGGCTATGGAAAACAATAATAACCATATTAGATTATCAAAACTGTGGATGCTTGCAACGATGACTATAGCGTTATGCTTTGGTTCTTGTAGCAAGGATGATGATGGCGTGCTGCCACAACCAGAACAGGGAGCTGAGTTCAGAACACTGTTACAATCGATGGATTGGGGTACAGACACGTGCTTCGTCTATGGACACAAGATACCCGACGTGGATGCCGTGTGCTCGTCATTGGCTTATGCCAAGCTGATGCGCACGTTGGGCTACAACTGCAAGGCAAAGGTGTCGAGCCCCATTAACCGCGAGACAGCTTACATCGCCCGTGTGTTCGGCATAGCCCTGCCTGAGCTGAAAACCAGCGTGGCACCACAGACACGCCTCATCCTGACGGATCATACCGACTATATTCAGAGTGTGGGTGGTAGCCGCGAGGCTGTCATCCTGCAAATAATCGACCATCACACAGAGGGCGACATCAAGGACAGCACCATCCCATTCGTGCGCCGTGAAATGGTTGGCTCAACCAACTCTATCGTCTATGAGATGTACAACGAACTGGGTGTGGACATCGACGACGAGACCGCCCGCATCTTACTGGCAGGCATCATCAGCGACACGCGCTACCTGACAAAATCCGCCACACAGCCCATCGACTCTTTAGCGATACTTAAGTTGTCCAGTCAACTGGTCATCAGCACTGACTCTATTGCCAAACTGAACCAAGCTATGGCCGAATCAGCCACTGACTACAATGGCATGACCGATTCTGAGATATTTTTCTCCGACTATAAAGAATACGACCTCAACGGCACCTTCCTCGGTTTCGGCTGTCTCAGCTGCAAGCAAGACGAGATGGAGCCCTTCATCGACCGCATGCTGGCCATTATGCCCGATTTGATGCAACTTGAAGGATGCCAGATAATGGTAGCAATGATTGACAATCTCGTGGAAAGCACGGGCGCAGACCCCACCAAGCCCTCTTACGAACATGATGGCATGTATTTCCTCTATTGTGGTGAAGGCTCCAAGGACGTGGCAGAAGCCCTCTTCGGACCGTCGCTGCGTGAAGGTGTCTGCTATGACGCCAAAGGCATGTCACGTAAGCAGATAGTACCAATCATCGCCGACATGCTGAAATAGGCAAAGCTGTCAACAATCTAACTGCTTTTAACTTTGCCAAAAAAAGGAGTGTAAGGATTCCTATGGCAAAAGAACTTAATCTCTCCGGAAGATGTCTCTGGTATAGACCTTATCCGCCACATCGTCAAGACATGGATCATAGCGGTTGGCAATGATGGCTTGACTCTCTCGCTTGAACTCATCTAAGTCGTTCACCACCCGACTTCCAAAGAATGTGGTGCCATTGGGAAGTGTGGGTTCATACACAATCACTACGGCACCCTTTGCCTTGATGCGTTTCATGATACCCTGTATGCTACTGTGACGGAAATTATCACTATTGCTCTTCATCGTTAGGCGATATACCCCTATCACACAATGTCTTTCCTCTGTAGGATTATACACACCTCTGTTATAATAATCGTAATAGCCTGCCATGTGGAGCACCCGATCGGCAATGAAATCCTTACGGGTGCGGTTGCTATCCACAATCGCCTGAATAAGTGTCTGAGGTACATCGGAATAGTTAGCCAATAACTGCTTGGTATCTTTTGGTAAACAGTAGCCTCCGTAGCCAAACGATGGGTTGTTATATTGCTTACCAATGCGAGGATCCAGGCATACGCCATCGATGATTGACTGGGTGTTCAAGCCTTTCATCTCCGCATAAGTATCCAGTTCGTTGAAGAAGCTTACTCGCAAAGCAAGGTAAGTATTGGCAAACAACTTCACGGCTTCTGCTTCAGTAAAGCCCATAAACAAGGTGGGCACATCCTGCTTCAAAGCACCCTCTTGCAGTAAGTCGGCAAAGGTATGGGCAGCTTTTACCAAACGCTCATCTTGCAGGTCAGTACCCACAATAATACGACTGGGATAGAGGTTGTCATAGAGAGCCCTACTCTCTCGCAGGAATTCAGGTGAAAAAAGGATATTCTGACTACCTGTACGTTTGCGGATGCCCTCAGTAAAGCCCACGGGAATAGTAGATTTGATAACCATGATGGCATGTGGGTTCACCTTCATTACCAACTCTATAACTGCCTCTACGGCACTGGTGTCGAAGAAATTCTTCATACTGTCATAGTTGGTGGGAGCGGCAATCACCACAAAGTCGGCATCCCTGTAAGCCTGCTCTGCGTCAAGGGTAGCTGTCAGTCGCAAAGGTTTAGTGGCAAGATATTCCTCAATCTCCCTATCAACGATGGGAGATTTCTTTTGGTTAATCAGCTCCACCTTTTCCGGCACTATATCTACTGCCTTTACCTCATGGTGCTGACTCAACAAAGTTGCAATGCTCAGGCCTACATAACCTGTGCCTGCAACCGCTATTATTACATCTTTCATATTTCAGTCGTTTTTATCGGATGCAAAGATAGTGATAATATTTGGGAAAAGCATAGCAAGCATGAAGGAAGTTTGGTATTTGCAAAGTGCCGGCTTGGAATAACCAAACCGGCACTTTAGTTATGCTAAACTCTGAGAGAGGTGAATTGTCACTTCTTGATGAACTCAACACGACGATTCTTAGCTCGCCCTTCTTCTGAGCCATTATCAGCAACAGGTTCATGAGAACCTTTGCCTACTGCCCGGAGATTGAAAGGATCTACTCCCTCTCCCTCGAGAGCCTTCACCACTGCCTCAGCACGACTTTGACTCAATGGGTCATTGATATTGTCAGAGCCTTGATTGTCAGTATGTCCTTGTACCTCAAAGCGAGCTGTCGGGTTCTTCTTCATATACTCAGCCACCTTCGTGATTTCCTCCATTGATTCTGGTTTCAAGGTTGCCTTACCAGTCTCAAACAGAATGTTGTTGGTGACAAACTTACCTGTTTCAGCAATAGCCTTCTCAACGGCAGAAGAATAGTCAGTAGCATTGCGCTCATAGAGTTCCACTGCACCCTTTGCCATCACTACATTAGTAACATATACGCCCTTATTGCTGTCAGAACTTCCTTCCATCCACCAAGAGCGAGGTTGTTTCATATTCGGGATATTCACGATGCGCTGGTAGTTGAGGTACATCTTGAAAGCGCGCTTGTTGAATGAGATGGCAATGTGGTTCCAGTCGTTCTTCTTTAATACTTTGGCGATAGAAGATCTTCCTGGTGCTCCATCAATTGTATCACCATTAGGATTATGCGCTCCCCAACCCCAATCAATACCATAATAATCTCCCTTTGGATTGTTGAGGGTATGAGTCTCCACGCTGGTACGAATGTCGAAGTCATTATTACCGTTTTCATCTGCCAAAACAATGTCAAGAGTAGCATCCCAGCCAGAGCCTTCTTGAGCGGGTTGTGAAAGCACGTCGAATTCAATGGTAAACTCTTCAGGCAGATAATTCTTCTCCTCCATCAGAGGCTTGATCTTTCCACCCTCCATCTTGATGGCATTTACGCCCTTGATATTCACAACTTCCACTTCAGAGCCACTGAGCAGATCCCATTTGGAAGGGAACTCACCCAGTTGCTCACCCTTCAGTTCGTCATTAAAGAACACATTGCCACCTCGCTTGAAGTCGCTCTTGGCTTGGATGGCAGCGAAGTCAACAGGTTCATCACTTGCCACAGCTTCCTCTTCAGCCTCTTCCGCCTCAGCTCCATTGCTATTAGAGCCAGATTGTCCATTAAGAACTGCATCAGCAGCTTTATCCTCTTCACCAAGCACCTTATCCTCTACTTTTTGCTTAGCCTTCTCAACCACTTTCTTTCCGAGATTCCTTATGAATCCCTGAGCATCGACATCAGCTGAGTAACTCAATGCGAATGCCAACATCGTCAAAAACATCAGAAACCTTTTCATAAGCCTAATCATTAAAATGAAAAATTTGTCTAATTTGCAAAGTTAATGGTTTTAATTATAAAATCACAAAATAAGCTGATTATTTTTGCATAAATGTTGCGTTTTTACGATACCATAAACAGAACCATGCAAGGGCGATAAGTATAATGGTGCATCCAATGCCATAAGAAAGCAGATGCCCCATACCAAAGGCAATGGGTGAAATCAATAGGAATGTGGAGCAAACAAAAGTCATAAACAAAGCAGGTATCAAAGTGATATAGAATGGCTTGCGTTGCTGAACCAAGTAAACAGTCAATGCCCACAAGGTGAATACAGACAAGGCTTGGTTAGCCCATCCGAAGTAGTTCCATATCACATTAAAGCCATCTTCGTCAGCAATATTGAACCACAACACCAACATAGTAACCACAAACAAAGGTATGCAAATCAGCAAACGGTTGCGGATGCTCTTCTGTTTTAAGTGGATAAAGTCGGCAATGATAAGCCTTGCACTACGCAAAGCCGTATCGCCACTGGTGATAGGAGCAGCAACCACACCTAACAGAGCCAAGATGCCACCCAAGTATCCTAACCAGCTTTGTGAAACAATGGTTACAATCTGAGGTGCACTTGCAGTTGTTTCTGCTCCCAAATCCTGGGCACCTCCACCAAAGAAGAAGTAGGAGGAAACTGTTGCCCAAATCAATGCCACTATGCCCTCTGTAATCATCGCTCCATAAAAAATAGGTCGCCCTAACTTCTCATGCTTCATGCATCGAGCCATCAGGGGACTCTGTGTGGCATGAAATCCACTAATGGCACCACAAGCAATCGTTATAAATAAAATAGGTATAATAGGTCCCATCTTGGGGTTCTGATTATCGATGCCTTCCCAAATCTCTGGCAATTGGGGCATCTTGATAATCAATCCCACAAACATCGCCCCAGCCATAAACAACAGGGCAAAGGCAAACAATGGGTATATCTTACCAATAATCTTGTCGATTGGCATCATAGTGGCAATGACATAATACACAAAAATGGCTACAATCCATATCACCACATCACCAACAATGCCTCCCATAATAATGGCAGGACTATAAACAAACACTGCTCCCACCATCACCAACAATAACACCGAAAACACCAACATGATGTTTTTAGCTCGATTGCCTAAGTATTTGCCAATTATCTCTGGCAAGCCAATACCTCCATTGCGAAGCGATAGCATACCAGCCAGGTAGTCATGGGTGGCACCAGCAAAGATACAACCCAAAACAATCCACAAATAAGCCGAAGGACCAAACTTGGCACCCATAATAGCGCCAAAGATAGGACCTGTGCCGGCAATATTGAGAAACTGAATCATGAATATCTTCCACAGAGGCAGGGGGATATAATCCACACCATCCGTCTTCGACAAGGCTGGCGTTCTACGATCATCTGGACCAAATACCCGCTCCACAAACTTTCCATAGAGCATATAGCCTAATATCAAAGTCAGGAGTGCTAAGAAAAACGTTATCATAATTAACAAATACCTATCGCTGTTTCACAAAACGATGCAAAATTAATAGAAATTATCCGAATTATGAAACAAACTAAAAGAAAAATGTCAATTATTAAGATTTGCTTGCGTATCCAATGAGAATATTATACCTTTGCAACATGAAAACAAAAACACTCATCATACTGACCTTGCTTTGTTGCCAGTTGTTGGTAGCACAAACGCCCCTTCCCAAGCACGAAGTAAGGGCAGCTTGGGTTACTGTTGTCTATGGATTGGATTGGCCTAAGGCTAAGGCTACCAATGCTGATGGCATCAGAAGGCAGCAAGCCGAACTGATAGACATCCTCGACAAGCTGAAGATGGCTAACTTTAATACCGTATTATTTCAGGCAAGAACGCGAGGAGATGTGACCTATAAGTCGGCTTACGAACCCTACAACTCCATCCTGACAGGAAGGACAGCAGGCAACCCCGGTTATGACCCTCTGGCTTTCGTGGTGGAAGAATGTCATAAGAGAGGTATGGAGTGTCATGCTTGGATAGTAGCCATTCCCTTGGGCAACCGAACACATGTCAACTCATTGGGCAACAACTCTGTCACCAAGAAAAGGCCTTCCATTGTTTCTACCTACAAGAGAGAGTATTTCCTGAATCCAGGGCATCCAGATACCAAGAAATACCTGATGGACATTACAAGGGAGATAGTGCAAAACTATGATGTGGATGGGGTGCACTATGATTACCTTCGATATCCGGAGAACGCGCCACAATTCCCTGACAGAAACGAGTATCGCAAATATGGCAATGGACGCGATATTAACCAATGGCGCAGAGACAACATCTCAGAGATTGTGCGTTACATCTATCAGGGCGTGAAAGCCTTGAAGCCTTGGGTGAAGGTAAGTACCAGTCCGGTAGGCAAGTACGATGATACTACCCGCTATCCATCCAGAAGCTGGAATGCCTATGATGCGGTGAAGCAAGATGTGGTAGGTTGGTTGAGTGAAGGCATACAAGACCAGATTTACCCCATGATGTATTTCAAGGGCAACAACTTCTATCCTTTTGCCTTGGATTGGAAAGAACAGAGTAATGGTAGGCAGGTGATCCCAGGCTTAGGCATCTACTTCCTCGACCCCAAGGAAGGCGATTGGAGCATCAACGAAGTGGAGAGACAGATACGTTTCAGTAGGAATAATGGCTTGGCAGGGCAAGCACATTATCGAGTGAAATACCTGATGGACAATGTACAAGGCCTGTACGATCTGCTCCAGGATGAGCTTTATACTGCTCCCGCTTTGCCTCCTGCATCTCCTTGGCTCGACAATGTGAAACCTTCTATACCCAAGGATTTGCAAGTTCGGACAGATAATGATGGATATACTCTTTTGAAATGGGAAGCTTCTACAGACAATGATACCCAGAATGCACCCCTGTATGTGATTTACGGCTCTGATACTTATCCTGTGGATACCCAAAACCCTGCCAACATTATTGCACAAAGAGTGAAGGGGACATCCTATACTTATGCTCCTGTAACCCCTTGGAGCAGAAAAACCTATTTTGCAGTAACCGCTATAGACAGGTATGGCAATGAGAGCGAAGCTACCCAACTGCCTCAATAAACATCAATGTAAGCCAGATTTTGAGTGTTGGGAGTAACAGGCACCAAAGGCATAAAGCCACTATGTACCCTACCCTCGCGAATTACCAAAGGATTATTCTGCTTGCACTCCACTACGAAAGTTGCCAGTTCATCATGACTATGGAAATGCTGAACCTTAAACCTGCCATGAGCCTCTTGAGTCAGATAATTATCTTTCAGGACACGAGCCAGATAACCCATTGTGGCACGATAATTGATTTCCACACACGGATGAATACACATGCCACCAACCTCTTCGCAAATCATCATATCCACTCCCACATAAGCCCGATAGCCTGCCTGACTCAAGAAAGAACCCACCCATTGCTTGGTTTTCTGCAAATTCTCATAAGGTACATATTCACTAAGGTGGTCTTCTATCTCTTGGTTGTCAAATAAAGTATTGCCTCTATAGCTACCTCTGATATCAGTGTCAAAATATGAATAACCTATGAAAGTTGCGTGATTACTATTATCATCAACATAAAACTCCATGGCAAAATCCTGTAACTTGTTGTATATTGGCATCATGGTAACATAACCTTGGGAGTTGATAACCCTATGGCACCAGTTTCTGTCTTTTTGGGAGAAAGCAGCGCGACACCACAACAGGCCTTTGCCACTACTCGACCAAGGTTCCTTGAACACCACACCTCCACTGTGTTTCAAAGAGTTGAAGTGCTTCTCACAATCAGTTGTCTTTATCAGGTTACGGGAAACACCACAGAACCCTGACTCGTTGCGGAACAAATCCAAAACCTGCCCTACCACCTTGCGCTGAGATAATTGACGTCTTTCATCCAGTTCAATGTCACTGGGAAGAGATGCTATATCCACCCCTGCCCTGCCCAACATATTGCGGAAAGAACGGTTCCACCCCCAAGGGCTCACCATGACAGGCTCATCTACAAAACGCAGGTCTTTGGGTGAAATAAGACTCACCTCACGATGAAAGAGCCCTTTCATCTCACTTAGGAACTCTTCATTGTATGCTCCCTCTGCCAAGACGCGACTACCCGGTTCTGCGTACCACATAGGTAGCACAGATAAGTCTTGAATCATCTGACGCACAGAGGATGTGGGGGTATAGTTGCCGTCGCCGTTGGCCAAGGCCAAATCAGTATCCGGATTGAAAACATAAAGCACCATAATAAATACCAATGTAGAATTCGGTTATAAAGATAGTTAATATTTTGCAATCACTGCATTGTTTTTAGTAAAAAATAGCTATATTTGCGGATTGAACTTTAAGCGCAAGTAATAACTTTTTAAATAAATTAAAACAATAATTATGGCTAAAGAGAAAAAATTCATTACATGTGATGGTAACGAAGCTGCTGCTCACATTGCGTATATGTTTACAGAAGTGGCTGCTATCTATCCTATCACTCCGTCTTCTACTATGGCTGAGCATGTGGATGAGTGGGCTGCCGCAGGCAGAAAGAACATCTTCGGCGAGACCGTTAGCGTTCAGGAGATGCAGTCAGAAGGTGGTGCTGCTGGTGCCGTTCACGGTTCACTGCAGGCTGGTGCTTTGACTACTACCTTTACCGCTTCTCAGGGTCTGCTCCTGATGATTCCTAACATGTACAAGATCGCAGCTGAGAACCTCCCATGCGTATTCCATGTATCTGCTCGTACACTGGCTTCTCATGCACTCTGTATCTTTGGTGACCACCAGGATGTGATGGCTTGCCGTCAGACAGGCTTTGCTATGCTGGCAGAAGGTTCTGTACAGGAAGTAATGGACCTGGCAGGTGTAGCTCACTTGTCAGCACTGACAGCTCGTCTGCCTTTCCTGAACTTCTTCGATGGTTTCCGCACCTCTCATGAGATTCAGAAGATTGAGAAGTTGGACAATGCCGACCTGGAACCTCTGATTGACCGTGAGGCATTGGCAGAGTTCCGCCAGAAGGCATTGAATCCTATGAAGCCTGTGATGCGTGGTATGGCTGAGAATCCAGACCACTTCTTCCAGCACCGTGAGGCTTGCAACGGCTTCTATACCAATGTGCCTGCTATCGTACAGCATTACATGGATGAGATTGGTAAGATTACTGGCCGTTCATATCATTTGTTTGACTACTATGGCGACCCAGAGGCAGAGCGAGTAATCGTGGCTATGGGTTCTGTTACCGAGTGTATCCGTGAGGTGGTTGACTACCTGCGTGCACAAGGTGAGAAGGTTGGTCTGTTGGCTGTTCACCTGTTCAACCCATGGTCTGCTAAGGATCTGTTGGCAGCTATGCCTAAGACTGCTAAGCGCATTGCTGTTCTTGACAGGACAAAGGAACCTGGTGCAGCTGGCGATCCTCTCTACATGAATGTAAAGGATTCATTCTATGGTGCTGCTGATGCTCCTTGCATCGTGGCTGGCCGCTATGGTTTGGGCTCAAAGGATACTACTCCTGCCCAGATGATTGCCGTATTCAAGAACCTGGCATTGCCACAGCCTAAGGATCACTTCGTGGTAGGTATCGTTGATGATGTTACCTTCACCTCTCTCCCACAGGAAGAAGAGATTGCTCTGGGTGGCGACGGCATGTTCGAAGCTAAGTTCTATGGTCTGGGTGCTGATGGTACCGTAGGTGCTAACAAGAACTCAGTGAAGATCATTGGTGACAACACCAACAAGCACTGCCAGGCATACTTCGCTTACGACTCCAAGAAGTCAGGTGGTTTCACCTGCTCACACTTGCGTTTCGGCGATACTCCAATCCGCTCAACCTACTATGTAAACACACCAAACTTCGTGGCTTGCCACGTTCAGGCATACCTGCACATGTATGATGTTACCCGCGGTCTGCGCAAGAATGGCTCATTCCTGCTGAATACCGTTTGGGATGGCGAGGAGCTGGCTGCTAACTTGCCTAACCGCGTGAAGAGATACTTCGCAAAGAACAACATCACCGTTTATTATATCAACGCTACCAAGATAGCACAGGAGATTGGCTTGGGCAACCGTACCAACACCATTCTGCAGAGTGCATTCTTCCGTATTACTGAGGTTATTCCTATCGACTTGGCTATCGAGCAGATGAAGAAGTTCATTGTGAAGTCATACGCTAAGAAGGGCGAGGATGTGGTGAACAAGAACTATGCTGCCGTTGACCGCGGTGGTGAGTATCACACACTGAGCGTTGACCCGGCATGGGCTAACCTGCCAGACGATCCTAAGCCAGTGAACGACGACCCAGCATTCATCAATGAGGTGGTTCGTCCTATCAATGCTCAGGATGGCGACCTGCTGCCAGTATCTGCATTCAAGGGTATTGAGGATGGTACTTGGTACAGCGGTACCGCTAAGTATGAGAAGCGTGGTGTGGCTAACTTCGTTCCAGTATGGAATCCTGAGAACTGTATCCAGTGTAACAAGTGTGCATTCGTTTGTCCTCACGCAGCTATCCGTCCATTTGTGATGAATGCTGACGAAGCTGCCGGCATTGATGCTGCCAAGATTGCTGTTCTGGCACCTGCTCAGCTCAAGGGTATGCAGTTCCGCATCCAGGTGGATGTATTGGACTGCTTGGCTTGCGGCAACTGTGCTGATGTCTGCCCAGGCAAGAAGGGTGAGAAGGCATTGAAGATGGTTCCTTTCGATCCTGAAGCTGAAAACATGAAGCAGGAAGCTGCTAACTGGGAATACTGCGTGAACAAGGTATCCAGCAAGCAGGATTTGATTGACATCAAGCAGACTCCAAAGAACTCTCAGTTCGCTACTCCGCTGTTTGAATTCTCAGGTGCTTGCTCTGGTTGCGGTGAGACTCCTTATGTGAAGCTGATCAGCCAGTTGTTTGGCGACCGTCAGATTGTAGCTAACGCAACAGGTTGCTCATCTATCTACTCTGGTTCTGTTCCATCAACTCCTTATACCACCAACGCTGAGGGTCGTGGTCCAGCATGGGCTAACTCTCTGTTCGAGGACTTCTGCGAGTTCGGTTTGGGTATGACCTTAGCTAACGAGAAGATGCACCTGCGCCTAACTGAGACTATGCTGGCTGCTATCGCTGATGAGAACGTTCCAGCTGAAGCTAAGGATCTGTTCCAGCAGTGGGTAGATAACCAGAACGACCCAGACAAGACCAAGGCTCTCTACAAGCAGATTGTTCCAATGGTTGAAGCTAACAAGGATAAGTGCAAGTATTGCGCTGTGGTAGCTGAGTTCCAGAACTATCTGGTGAAGCGCAGTCAGTGGATCATCGGTGGTGACGGTGCTTCATACGACATCGGTTACGGTGGTCTCGACCACGTGATTGCATCTGGCAAGGATGTGAACATCCTCGTTATCGATACTGAGGTTTATTCTAACACTGGCGGTCAGTCATCTAAGGCTACTCCTATCGGTGCTATCGCTAAGTTTGCTGCTGCAGGTAAGCGCGTACGCAAGAAAGACCTCGGTCTGATGGCTACCACTTACGGCTATGTATATGTTGCTCAGATTGCTATGGGTGCTGACAATGCTCAGACCCTGAAGGCTCTGCGCGAGGCTGAAGCTTATCCAGGCCCATCACTCATCATCGCTTATGCTCCATGTATCAACCATGGTCTGAAGGCTGGTATGGGTAAGAGCCAGGCTGAGGAAGCTAAGGCTGTTGAGTGCGGCTACTGGCATCTGTGGCGTTACAACCCAGCTCTGGAAGCTGAGGGCAAGAACCCATTCACACTGGATAGCAAAGAGCCTAAGTGGGAAGGCTTCAAGGACTTCCTGAAGGGTGAGGTTCGCTATGCATCAGTGATGAAGCAGTATCCAGCAGAGGCTGACGAGCTGTTCCAGGCAGCTGAGGACAACGCTAAGTGGCGTTACAACAGCTACAAGCGTTTGGCTCAGAACAACTGGGGTGCAGAAGTGAAGTAATTAACCCTGACAATAGTAAAAAAAGTGGCAAGGCCTGATGGCCTCGCCACTTTTTTCATTGCTTATCTCAGGACGGTAAGCATTCAACAAAGTACAGGTAGTAACACCTATATGCTATAACTACAGCATTGATGCCACAACCACTTGCAGGCATTTGCCTCGCTCTTCTCTCGCTCTAACAATACGTTTAAGCAACTGCAATACCCATTCTGTATAGGTAATCTGGAGCAAAATCTGCACCATTATACCATTCGAGTGTCCAAAAATTCAATGCAAACTGCACAAAATTCTTATGCTCTTTTAGCGGCTCAAACATTTTACCTTTAAGCAGCGGTAAGAAATCAACACGCCTAACCTCCCCGTTACTGAAACGAAGGTCCATTGTATAATCTTTAATGTAGTTTACATCAACAATTCTTATCAAATCCAAATTGTCCATAATAGTCTCTCCTTATTAAATCAATGGTTCAATCTTCAGAGCTTCTTCACCGCGCTGAAGCCTTAACCAATTCTCATTCAATTCAGTTTCATGATCTTCCATCCATTTGAAAACATTCTTTAGAGCATTTTTTGGAAGCTCACCTTTTACTACACCGTCAGCGAGGTTAATGATTGCCTGATACCCACCATAACGTACATGCAGGTGCGGCGGATTATGGTCATCAGCAAACATCGCTATAATTATTCCATAAAATCTGCAAATCTCTGGCATATCGAAATAACGATTATAAGCATTGCAAAGATAACACGTTTCCCTATTAAATGCAAACATTTAACAGAAAAAAGGTGTGGAAGATATAGAAAAGATTTAGACTTTGATTTTACCGGATTGTCGACTAATACTCACCCACCCCTGAATAAATCACTCACGCTCGGCAAGACCAAGCTTGACTCTGCACTTACTTAACCGCGTTTTTGCAGTTTAGGTAAACGTGAGCGATTTTAATGGAGGAAATTCATTCGTTGGTGGCGAGGCATAGGCTTCGCCACTGTTTTTATGTTTAAGCTTTGGCAGTATGCAAAATAATGAGTACTTTTGCAACTAAGTTAAAGATGATAGCTATGCAAAGCGAAAGCAAAGTAATATTCGAGCGCAATAGTGTGGAGTTTGTGACAGTAGCAGCCCAATACTGCACCTTCTTAGAGGAGGCTCAGGGCATGGAACGTGAGGAGTTTGTGGATACTATACTGAAGATACTGCCCCTACTCTATGTCAAGGCTTTGCTATTGCCCGATTTGGAGGTGATTGATGATGGCGAGGAACTGGAGACTTGTGTGACGGAAGAATCTTACGCCATGATGAATGCCCAGTTAGCAGATATCATGGGCAACAGGGATGATTACTTAGATGTTTTCGTGGAGGATATGAAGTATAGCGACCAACCTGTTACCCGCTATATCTCAGAAGGCTTGGCTGACATATATCAGGACATCAAGGACTTTATCTTTGTATTTAAACAGGGTGTGAACCTCAACATGCACAATGCCTTGGCTACTTGTCAGGATAATTTCCGTCATTATTGGGGACAAAAGCTGGTGAATACTATGCGGGCATTGCATGAGGTGAGATTTATGGAAGAGAGATGATTGTTATTAAAGACAAAATATCAAAGGAAGAGGTGAACGACATGCCCAAGGTGGTGTACCAAGGGAAGATATTCGTCGTGGACACACCAGAACAGGCCGACTTTGCCGTACGATACCTCAGACAGTTTGACCTGTTAGGCATCGACAGCGAGACACGTCCTGCATTTAAGAAAGGTGAAGTCCACAAGGTGGCTTTGCTACAAATAGCCACTGACGAGCGCTGTTACCTGTTCCGTCTTAATAAATTTGGCATGACCTTGTCGCTTATCCAACTGATGGAGAACCCACACATCACCAAGGTGGGTCTCTCGCTGAAAGACGACTTTATGATGCTGCACCAGCGGGCAGCCTTTGAGCCTTGCGGGGTGATAGAGCTGCAATCGTATGCACATGAGTTTGGTATCAAGGACATGAGTTTGCAAAAGATTTACGCCAACCTCTTTGGGGGCAAGATATCGAAGTCGCAACGGCTAACCAACTGGGAGGCCGACGAGCTGACTATCCAACAACAGCAATATGCCTCTTTAGATGCTTGGGCATGCATCCAGATTTATCGCCGCTTAGAGGAGTTGCGTGAAAGTGGTGATTACGAGATACAAATTGTGGAAGAACCTATAGATGAACCTACTCAATAAACCAAATATGTATAAAGTCTATCTCAAATCAGGCAAGGAAGAATCGCTGAAGCGCTTTCATCCATGGGTATTCTCTGGTGCCATCAGTCGCGTGGAAGGCAAAGTGCAAGAAGGCGACTTGGTGGATATCTTTACATCCCATAATGAATTTATCGCCAGGGGGCACTACCAGATTGGCAGTATCATGGTGCGTGTGCTGACGTTCGATGAACAGGAAGCCATCGACGCCTCTTTCTGGAAAAACCGTCTGCAAGAAGCTTACCTCAAGCGACAAGCCATCGGCATCGACTCCTTCCCAGGTAACAACACCTACCGATTGGTGCATGGCGAAGGCGACAATCTGCCAGGCTTGGTTATCGACATCTACAACCATACTGCCGTGATGCAGGCACACTCTGCCGGCATGCATTTCCAACGCATGGAGATTGCCAAGGCCCTGATGGAGGTGATGGAGAATCGTATAGACCATATATATTATAAGTCGGAAACCACCCTGCCTTATAAGGCGGATTTAGGACAAGAGAATGGTTTCCTGATTGGGGGAAGCAAAGACAATATCGCCACAGAGTATGGATTGATGTTCTACATCGACTGGCTGAAAGGCCAGAAGACGGGCTTCTTTGTGGATCAGCGAGAGAACCGTGCATTATTGGAAAAGTATTCCAAAGGCAGAAGCGTATTAAACATGTTCTGCTACACTGGCGGTTTCTCAGTTTATGCCATGCGTGGAGGTGCCCAGTTGGTGGATTCCGTGGATAGCTCAGCCAAAGCGATTGACTTGACAAAGAAGAATGTGGCACTGAACTTCCCAGATGATAACCGGCACCATGCTTACGCTGAGGATGCCTTCAAGTTCCTCGATGACATGGAAAAGGACCGATACGACCTAATCATTCTCGACCCACCAGCTTTCGCCAAACATCGCGATGCCTTGCGTAATGCCTTGCAGGGCTACCGTCGCATCAACACGAAAGCATTTGAGAAGATCAGGCATGGAGGTATCCTGTTCACATTCTCCTGCTCACAGGCGGTGAATAAAGACCAATTCCGTACTTCTGTATTTACCTCAGCAGCTGCCTCTGGACGCAAAGTGAGCATCCTGCACCAGTTGACGCAACCTGCTGACCACCCAGTAAACATTTACCATCCCGAGGGCGAATACCTCAAAGGATTGGTGCTTTATGTGGAATAAATGATTAAATAGTGTTAAATATTGCACTATTTAAGGCGAAAATCATGTTACATAACATAAAAACACGTATCTTTGCATTGTGTTTTTCATGGTATTAGATTTAAGGTTGACAAAGATTGGGTGTCTGTGATAGATACCCTTCTTTTTTTATCCCCCCATTAACTTCGTTTTTCGATTAAAAGCATTATCTTTGCAAAAAAAACAATACGATGAATCTGAGAATACGACTTATCATTATGAACTTCCTGCAGTTTGCCGTGTGGGGAGCTTATCTGACCTCTATGGGCAGTTATCTGGCCAGTGCAGGCCAAGGCGCTCATATTGGAGCATTCTATGCGATGCAAGGTATTACAAGTATCTTCATGCCAGCCTTGATAGGCATTGTGGCTGACCGATGGATACCAGCACAGAAGATGATGGGCATTTGTCACCTCATCTCCAGTACCTTTATGCTGGCTCTGGCTTATTATGCCTTCCAAACTGGCACACATGCCAACTTTGGTATCTTGATTGGTCTGTTTACCGTTGGCATCGGTTTCTATATGCCTTCGTTGTCATTGTCATACGCTGTAGCATATAATGCTTTGGAGAAAGAAGGCATGGACACCATCACAGCCTTCCCTCCTATTCGCATTTTCGGAACCATCGGCTTTATTTGCACCATGCTGTTAGTAGATGCTTTGGGCTACCAAACCACCTATATGCAGTTTGTTGTGTCTGGCGTATTAGGCATCCTCTTGGGTTTCTACTCCATGACTTTACCGGCATGCCCCATCAATACGAGTTCAGAGAAGAAGACATTGGTCGATGCTTTAGGTCTCAGGGCATTCAGCTTGTTCAAGGATCGCACCATGGCTACCTTCTTCATCTTCTCAATGCTCTTAGGTGTGGCACTGCAGCTGAGCAACAGCTATGCCAATCCGTTCATTACGAGTTTCCAAGACAATCCTGAGTTTGCCAACACCTTTGGCGCCAACCATGCCAACGCACTGATATCACTTTCTCAGTGTTCTGAAACCCTATGTATTTTGCTGATTCCTTATTTCCTGAAGCGATTAGGCATCAAGAAGGTGATGCTCATGGCTATGATGGCTTGGGTATTCCGCTTCGGCCTGTTTGGAGCCGGTAACCCTGGCGGAGGCGTATGGATGTTCATTCTCTCCATGATTGTATATGGTGTGGCGTTCGACTTCTTCAACGTGTCAGGCTCTTTGTTTGTGAACAAGGCCACCGACACCAGTATGCGTAGCAGTGCACAAGGTCTGTTTATGCTGATGACCAACGGTATTGGTGCTACATTGGGAACTTTAGGCGCACAGAACATTGTGAATTATTATACGGAGAATGTGGATGGTAAGATGATAGGCGACTGGAGTAGTGCTTGGTATATCTTTGCTGCTTACTCGTTGGTTATCGCTATCTTGTTCGCTATCTTCTTCAAGTATGATTTCAAACCAGAAGGAAAGAAAACGGAGTAACCTGCCAAATGAGAAAAAACGAGAAAATACAGTTACTGTTAGATGGTATCAACTCATCGGGTGCTGACCCCAACACCTGCAGAGTAACGTTGCATGCCATCGGTACTGACGATATCCTAAGCATCACCATCGGCGCTTTTGAGGGGCGTGCCATCTATATGGGCGCAAAAGGCATCCAGCAAAACCGTCCCATGACACACGACTTGTTTTCTGCCGTCTTGGGAGCCATGTCTGTGAAGCTTTGGCGCATGGTGATTTACAGGGTAGAGAACGGTGTGTTTTACTCGTATCTGTATTTCCAGAAAGACTTTAGCGTAATGCGTGTGGATGCCCGTACCAGCGACGCCTTGGCTTTGGCTGTTCGCATGAGTGCACCTATCTTCACTTATAAGGAGTTGTTGGAGAATGCGTTGATTGGCAAGGATTGCTTCATCAGGGTGGAAGACGACCTGAATGAGTTCAAAGACATTGAGGTAATAACACCTGGCATCGACTCACTAAAGAAAGAGCTTGACGAGGCTATTGCCAAGGAGAACTATGAGAAGGCAGCCAAGTTGAGAGACCAATTGAAAGAATTGGGATACGATAAGCCATAAAATCATGCACGTTTTCTATACACCAGACATTGAACGTTCGCAGGAACTGCCTGAGGAAGAGGCTGCTCATGCCGTACGTGTGTTACGACTACAACCTGGCGACAAGGTAATGCTTACCGACGGCAAAGGTTGTTTCTATCAGGCAGAGATTAGCATAGCCGACAAGAAACGATGTTTGGTGAATGTTTTGGAAAAGCAGCCACAAGCTCCTTTATGGAAGAACCACATCCACTTGGCTGTAGCACCTACGAAGAATATGGATCGCATGGAGTGGCTCGCCGAGAAAGCCACAGAGATAGGTCTGGATGAAATCACATTCCTCGATTGCCGCTACTCAGAGCGTAAGGTCATCAAGACAGAACGTATTGAGAAGATTCTGGTGTCAGCCATCAAGCAGTCGCTGAAAGCCAAACTCCCCCTCTTGCATGGTATGACAGATTTTAGCAAGTTTGTCAATCAGCCTTTTAGCGGACAGAAGTTCATTGCCCATTGCTACAAGAATGAACGCCAGGAGTTAAAAGACATACTCCATCCTGGTGAGGATGCAGTGGTGCTGATAGGTCCCGAAGGCGACTTCAGCGAGGAGGAAGTAAGTCTGGCTTTGTCAAAAGGTTTTGTTCCCATCAGCTTAGGACCCTCACGCCTGCGCACGGAAACAGCAGCACTGGTTGCGACACACATCATCAACCTCGCTAATCAACTATAGGTGTGAACTGAAGCTCCTTGCGCAGAAGGCAAGAAATTGATGCCCCACCAACACATTTGCAGCAGCACGAAGGCTATGAGCAACATCCATAATGCCACCTTCACGTTGTGCTTAGGCATAAGGCGATAATGTATATATGCCAAGTAAGAAAACCAAGTAATGGCAGCCCAAGTCTCTTTGGGATCCCAAGCCCAATAATGTCCCCACGCCTCTTTAGCCCACAAGGCACCAAACAACATGCCGAAGGTCATGAAAGACAAGCCAACATAAACGAGATTGTCGCAAATGTCCAGTTCAACCGATTGAAGATTGAAGATTGAAGATTGAAGATTAGTAGATTTAACTATTCTTCCATGTTCTATCTTCCACTGACTGAAGAAAAGCAGGTAGAAGGCCATTACAGTGGCAGCTCCCAGCAGGGCATAGGCAAACATATACACGATGACATGGGGAGCAAACCAGGGACTTTGCAAGGCGGGCATCAGAGTTTTATTATGTATCTCCGGCTTAAACAGATTCACGCAGATAAACACCACTGCCATCATGGTTGAGAAACTCAATATCCACTTGTACTTCCAACGGCTATAGACGATGATACCAGCCAACGGTAGGAAGAAACTGTACCAAAGGCGTGTCTCCCCCATCGTTCTCAACGGAGGACGCTCCAACGACACCCACATGCCCATGATGAACAAGAAGAATACCAACAAGCCAGCCAAGGTAGTAACATACGCCACCTTCGTCTTGTCTTTCCAAGCTGCCCAAGCTCCTATCATCCATAACCCTACGGCCACAAGAGCGAACCATATGAAACTACTCCACGTCATTCTTTCCTCCTTTGAGCTGTAAATAGTAACAACACAGCTCCTGCCAACATCAAATAAATACCCGCATACACATACGGCAACCAAGGGTCACGCACCAGCTCCAACACACTGATATCACTCCACTTGCCCCGAGCGGTATCATAGCTTAACTGATAAATCTTCCAACCGCCGATGCTATAGGGCTGGTTCACTAAAATATCAGCCTCCTCCTGTTTACCGCTTTCTGTCATAATCTCCACTTTCGACAGATAACGCTGCGGTTCACGCTCAGCCATCATGATATATTGGTGTTGCGTCACCTTCAGTAATTGATAGGGATACAGAAAGCTGCCCGCAGTCACCCAGCCTTCTTCTGTCCTATCACCTTCTGGAGCAATAGCCTTCAGATGTATAGCCGTCACAGCACCAGACTCATGCCACTCCTCGTAATAAGTGGAATCTCCTGCTGCCACAGGCTGTGCCTCATCTATCACCTCGTCCACCTCAATGTGCCAACCCTGCAGACTGCCTCCATCAAAGGAAGCATTTATCAGCAGTGTTTCAGGGTTGCCTTCAGGCAACACCACTCCACTTACCTCATCATAACACATCAGTTTAGGAGGATATTCATCGATGGTAAAATCCTTTAGCTGCACAGCTATGTTCAACTCCTTCATCATGCCAGTAGTCATGTCAACCACTCGTTTTTCTGGAGTTTCCTTATTAACTACCATTTGTAGGCGTTGCATATCCGCACTGCCCAAGGTAGCTGTTAATAAAGTAATAAGCAGACCTATATGACTAACCAGCGAAGGCATCTTTCTCCAATTGAATTGTGTCAGCTGTTTCAGGGTAACCTGCGAAAGAATGATAGCCACATAGACATAAAGTAGCACGAAAGGCCAGAATGAGAGCATACGGGTAATGCCAAGCCAATCGGCAGCCGGTTGTCCGTCAGGCACCTGACGAGTCAATCCCATTACGATGGTCAAAGCCGACACCAGTATCAATGCAGGTACAGCACATTTATAAGTAGCGAGAAAACGCACGGCATAGACCTTATTCCTCAGTACGAACATCGTCGATGCCATCAAGATGAAACACACCAGTACTATGATATTGACAGGCCAAGCTAATAGACCCCACTCCACTGCACCCATACTGAATTGCAGCACCAAGCCAATGGCCATCAGTCCAATACCGATGGCAAAGCCTTCCTTCATACTCCACGGTTTATCCCACATGCTTGTCTTTTTACCTGAATTCCTCGGCAAATATCCGAATTCTTATTGACATAAACAAATATGGTTGTTCAAAATACCTATAAATGGGTATAGGGTGCATGTAATATCAAAATCTTTTTTTACCTTTGCAAAAAAAAGAGGAAATATGAAAAGATTGATTTTGATGGCAGTAATGGCCATGATGGTAGTACTGGCAAGTGCCCAGACCACAAAGAAAGTTTACGACGAGGAGATTAATCCCAATGTCCTGATTGAGCAGGCAGTGACTAAGACTAAAGCCAATGGCAAGTTTGTCATGTGTCAAGTAGGTGGCAACTGGTGCCCTTGGTGCCTTAAGTTTGCTGCTTTCATCACTGCAGATAGTGAAATCAGTCAGCTTATTGCCGACAATTTCGAATACATCCATGTAAACTATGACCCTCGCAGGTCTGGTGGCGAGGAGAAGACACGCCAGGCAACCCAGATGCTGCAACGCCTCAGCAACCCCGAACGCTTTGGCTTCCCCGTGTTTGTGGTCCTGAACAGCGAGGGCAAGGTCATCCACATCCAAGACTCCAGCTTCTTGGAAGAAGGCGATGGCTATAACAAAGAAAAAGTAATGAGATTCTTTAAGAACTGGACTCCAGAAGTGGTGAAGTAAAGCCTCCTACAAGATATACTATATTCTGTTTTGTGGTGACACAATAGTTACCACCATTTGTCGAAATATCTCCTATCCCTCGTCGCAATATCTCCCGTAGGGGTATAGGAGATATTCCTTTCACTCATAGGAGATATTGCGACAACCCATAGCAAAGCCTCCGACAAGTGATGGGAGGCATTCCTATGATTTATGCCCAAATACCCATAGCTTTAGCACTAACAAACCATAGGGTTACAACCTGCTAACCTATGCATTGGTAATAGCTATGCCCACCTATTACTAATAGCTCATGCCACCTATTAGTAATTGCTCAGCCGACATATTACTAATCTCTCTGCCCTCACATTAGTATATTGCAAGCCATCAACATACTAATGTCTCGCCCCTCAGCATACTATGTTGTAAAAAAACGATGCATTTATGCTTGCTATTGAAAAACATTTATTATTTTTGCAGTTGAAGGAGCTGTAGTTCCTTCACGACATAGTTGATTATTATAAGAAGCGTTATGCTTATCTTGTAACTTGGGAACGTAGGAACTTTTCGATGAGCAAAGATAGCATGATGGTTCTCACGCTTAGCGTGGGCTGCTATCATTGCATCTGCTCATAAAGGTTTTCCTACGACCTCCAAGTTAGAATGTGGTGCATACAGTGCCACGCTTCTATTTTGTTAACCAATAATCCATTTGGTACTGATGGCAATACGAAGCCATGAAAAAGCTTTTAATTAACTCGGTTTATTCTTTGTGTGTCTGTTGTATGGCAATCTTGATGCCATTCGGCTTAACAGCTTGCAGCAATGATGAGTTTGCTGACTATAAGAAAGATGGAGACCTCAAGTCATTTACCTCTTTCACAGCTACCCTTGACGATGTAGCAGGAACACGAGCATATTTGGATGCTGAGGCGTCCAATGGTATTAGACGAGCTCATTGGGAGACAGGTGATGTTATTTCTGTGTATAGCGATACCGATAAGACACTGAGGGAGTTTGTGCTGACAGAACTCAATGAGAGTGGCGTTGGTACGTTCACGGGCAAGGGGATTACAGGCAATCAGTTCTATGCTGTATTTGCGCCAAACAAGGATGTCGAAGTTGATGCAGATGACCCTAATGTGGTTCACATTAAAGGTGCTGCTTCCAATATAGTTGCCGACCAAGGCACTGTTGCCAACTTTACTGCGCCTATGGTGGCAACCTCAACAGGCAGCTCGTTTTCATTCCAGCAGATAACAGGTCTTGTAAAGATAACTGTGGGTAATGTCCATCAGGTTGATGATCTCTTTTTCAGAGGCAGTAATCTTGAACCGATAGGTGAGGATTACTTGGTAGATATGTCGGATAATAAGCCCGTATTAAAGCTTGATGAAGGAGCCAATTCAGTAGGTTTTGGTCAAATCATCAAGAATTTGGATGACAATTTTGTGGATGTTTATTACATCCTGCCTCCAATGGTGTTTGAGAACGGCTTCTTGCTTACTATCAGTGGTGTTTACAAGGACGGCAATGGCTTCGAGATTGACAAGAGCTATGATTCCCGCTTTGAGGTCAAGGCCGGCAGCATCTCTTCGTTCTCAATGGTGGATGTAAGTGCTGAGTTAGAGGCACAGGGTAGTGATGAAATCATTGTCTTTGGCGACCCAGTTGTTAAGCAGATTTGTGTGGAGAATTGGGATACTAATGGGGATGGCGAGCTGAGCTATAAAGAAGTTGCTGCAGTGACAGACATCGGTCAGTTATTTAGAGAAAATACCGATATTGAGTCTTTCGATGAGTTCCAGTATTTCACAGGTGTGACATCAATTGGTGAATGGGCTTTTGCAAATTGTAGTAGCCTAACCAACATAATGTTACCTGAGAGTGTGGCATCAATTAGTGATTGGTCTTTTGTAAGTTGCGTTAGCTTAACAAGCTTTATGATACCTATCAACGTGACCTCCATAGGCAATCATGCTATTCAGAATTGCAGTAACTTGACAAGCATTGTGATACCAAAGAATGTGGCATCCATCGGAGATTATGCTTTTGCTACTAACCGTAACTTGACCAACATTATAGTTGATAAGAATAACAGTTATTATGATTCTAGGAATGACTGTAATGCAATAATAGAGACAAAGAGTAATACTTTAGTTACTGGATGCGTTTCTACAGTCATCCCTAACAGCGTAACATCCATTGGTAATTATGCCTTTTATTGTTGCAAAGGTTTGTTAAGCTTTCTGATACCAGAGAATGTGACATCAATTGGTGAATGGGCTTTTACACTTTGTAGTAACCTGACCAGTATAGAGATACCGAACAGCGTGACAACTATTGGCAATAATGCTTTTACAAGATGCAGTAGCCTAACCAGCCTTGAGATACCAGAGGGTGTGACCTCAATTGGTGTTTCTGCTTTTTCTAGCTGCATTAACCTAACAAGTGTTAAGATACTCGAAAGTGTAACTTCAATTGGTGCTTCTGCTTTTTCTGGTTGCAATAGTTTGACCAGCATTCTGTTACCAGAAAGTTTAACATCAATTAACCCTAGTACTTTTAGTGACTGTAGCAGCCTAACCAGCATTGTGATACCAGAGGGTGTGACATCAATTGGTCAATGGGCTTTTCAACGTTGCAGTAGTCTAACCAGCTTCACGTGCTTGGCTACTTCTCCGCCAACAATAGATAGAAATGTGTTTAATGGAGTGACTAGCCCCATTTATGTCCCGGCCATCTCAGTAGAAGCCTATAAGGCAGCTGATGGATGGAGTAACTATGCATCCCAAATAAAGGCAATCCCTCTAGATGGAAACATTGTTTTTGCAGACAATAATGTGAAAGCTATTTGCGTGGAGAATTGGGATACTAATGGGGATGGCGAATTGAGCTATGCAGAGGCTGCTGCAGTGACGGACATCGGTCAGTTATTTAGAGAAAATACCGATATTGAGTCTTTCGATGAGTTCCAGTATTTCACAGGTGTGACATCAATTGGTTTTGGTGCTTTTGATGCTTGCAGCAGCTTGGCGAGTATTGTGATACCCGAGGGTGTTACATCAATTGGCATATATGCTTTTAGAGGTTGTAGCAGCCTGATTAGCATTGGGATACCTGATGGTGTTACATCTATTGGTATTGGTTCTTTTGATGGTTGCAGCAGCTTGACCAGCATAGTAATACCCGAGGGTGTGACGTCTATTGGTTCTAGTACTTTTATTCGTTGCAGCAGCCTGACCAGTATTAAGATACCCGAGGGTGTGACAGCAATTGGTAGTTATGCTTTTAATGGTTGCAGCAGCCTGACGATCATTGAGTTACCAGAGGGTGTGACATCTATTGACAAATTTGCTTTTTGGGGTTGCAGTAGCCTGACCGATTTTAAGATACCCGAGGGTGTTACATCAATTGGAGATCATGCTTTTTCTACTTGTAGCAGCCTGACTAACATTAAGATACCCGAGAGTGTTACTTACATTGGCATTCTAACTTTTATGGGATGTAGCAGCCTGACCAGCATTGAGATACCTGAGAGGGTGACATCAATTGGTGATGGTGCTTTTGAAAGTTGCAGCAAATTGACCAGCATTGAAATACCTGAAGGTGTTACATCTATTGGTGAACGAGCGTTTTATAATTGCAAGAGTTTGACTAGTTTTTCATGCTTGGCTACAACTCCGCCGACATTAGGTAGTTATGTATTTAATGGAGTGACTAGCCCCATTTATGTCCCAGCCGTTTCTGTAGATGCCTATAAGGCAGCTGATGGATGGAGGGACTATGCTGACCGAATCCAGGCAATACCTGAATAACAACTTGCTCGGTCAGATTCGTTAGCGTAGCAATGGGGCTTGCCCCATTGTTGTAGTGACTTCACCATTGACCTCACAAGGGGTCAAGACCCCTTGCTATCCTTTTTGGGCTTCGGGCTGAAAGGTCGCTTACCGTCAGCTGATGCCTTGTCAGGTGCCGCCTAATGAGTTGCCAACCAGAAGTTGGAGGGGATTTGTAATCCCCGACTGAGGAGTTGCCTGCTCGTTGTTGGAGGGGATTTGCAATCCCCATGTCGGATTATAAATCCGACAATTCCATCCAGACGGATTGCAATTCCGTCTGAACGGGTCGAGCATGCTTGAACTATGCCGAGCGTTAGCGATTTATCCAAATCCGTCTGAACATGTTGCTCTGTCTGAACGTGTTGACTAGACAGAACGTGTTACCCCGTCTGATGGTTTAACCTGACTGATGAATTGCCTGCTTTCTTACTTTGGGGTAGCAATGACTATCTAACTATTCTCGGTCCTGATTGACCTCCGACCTCAAGCTCGTTCAGCTCCGACCTGAGCACCGCTGAGCTCCGACCTGAGTGTGTGAAAGGATGTTGCATTAATAATAGGGGAGGCTACCTTGATGAAGGAGCCTCCCCATGAATTATGCCTTAAATAAAAAACTTATTACTTATAAGCTGCTACGCGAGCATCGTTGATAACGCCGCTCCAGTTCATACCGAAAGCGTAGTCATAGATGTTGCCATCGGCATCTTTGTAGCAAACCATGTCGCGAGGAACGTCCTCGTTCTGCTGCTCAACCGTCTTCATATCAGCAGGCATCTGCATTGGCAGCAAGCCTGAAGGCTCGTTCTTGCCACTGATGATGTCGAAGATAGCCTGGTTCTGTACACCAAATGAAATCAGTATAGCATCAGCCTTGCCTTCGAACTCAGCAGGAACCACAGGCTTGCCTGTATTCAGCACCACGATAACAGGCTTGTTGCCCATCTGACGCTTGGTGTCGAGGATAATCTTCAGGTCATCCTTATTGCTGGTCTTCACGGTCTTACCCTTGTATGTACGGTTGGTAAACTTCTCCAATGGGTCACCACCTGCGATAGAGGTAGCACGAGCGAAAGAAGCGGTATAGTCGTTATACTGCAAGCTGATAGGCACATAACCATTGCCACCACGCTTTACATCATCTGTGCTATAACCCACGCCACTGTTAGGTGACTGAATGAACGCAATGGCAAAGTCTGCCTGAGCAGGACTCTCAACCACATCGAAATACTTCTTAACGAGGTCGAGGTTCACTGGGTCAACCCACTTGTCCTCGCCAGTCATACCGAAGAAACCTTGGCTCTGTGTCATGTGACGCTTTGGAATATAGACTTTCTTCTTGCTATCTGACTGAGGCAGGGCTTTGTTGTGGTTCTTCAGCATAACCACAGACTTGAGCTGAGCCTCATAGCCAGCCTGCATGAACTCGCTCTTGCCCAAAGTAGCAGTAGATTCTTCTGGGTCAAGATATGGGTTCTCGAACAGACCTGTACGGAACACATTCAGCAAAAGACGATAAGCTGACTTCTGGAAACGAGCATCCGCGCTTTCCTTGCCAAAGTCTCTCACCCACATTTGGTAAGCCTCGAGTACAGGGCCTTTGTCGTTATTACCACCAAACTGGTCAACGCCAGCCTTCAGAATCTCGTAGTGACGCTCTGCCACGCTCAGGTTCTCAACACCCCAGCACTTGCCATCGAAAGCTTCAACAGCCTTGTTGTCGGCAGTAATCATCCAGTCGGTACAAACCACACCGTCGAAGTTGTTCTCAGTACGCAACTGATCCTCAATCATCCACTTGCTATAGCTACCGCCACGGTTGTCGCCACTTGGATCCTGGTTCCACAGAATACTATAGATAGGCATCACAGCAGAAGCCATGCCTGTGCCATCTTCCAGCTTGAAGGCACCCTCTGTGAATGATACTTTATGCTCATTCAGGTTCTGACCTGGATAAACAGCATACTTGCCATAGTTGTAGTGAGAGTCGCGACCTGCTTCCTGAGCACCATAACCATACCAGTGCTTCACCATGGCATTCACACTTTGATAACCCCAAGCACCATCGATGCGGTAGCCCTCTGGAGAGGTCTGGAAACCATCGCAGTAAGCACGGGCCAAGTCAGTAGCCAACTTGGTGCCTTCGCCATAAGTTCCACTGAAACGGCTCCAACGAGGATCAGTAGCCAAGTCAACCTGTGGAGAAAGGGCAGTAGCGATACCCAAAGCGCGATATTCCTCAGCGGCGATGTAGCCAAACTTCTTCATCAAGACTGGATCGAATGTTGCAGCCATACCCAATGAAGAAGGCCACAGGGAAATCTGGCCACCTGCACCATAGTTATACTCAGCATCTGATGAAGTCTCATGACGAGGGTCAGAGCTGTTGTTGGCAGGGATACCATGATTCAAGCCCTCAACGAAAGCCTGCACGTTGTTGTTCCACTCAGCTGCTATGGCTGGACTTTCTACACGAGTTACCAGCACAGCACGCAGGTTGTCTTCCTGCAGGAACTTTTTCTGAGCATCAGACAAGTCAGAAGCTTTTGCACCACTCTCGGCATAAGGCTTACCGTTATAGGTAACACCTCCGCCTCTGCCACCCATAGAAGCAGCAGGGATTGACTGGTGAGCACTGTAGAGCATCAAGCCAGCAATCTCTTCTGTTGACAGTTGAGATGCCAGATTGGTGGCTCTTGTCTTTGGGTCTAAACGCCAATCCTCATAAGGATCGAGCACGCCATTGCGATTCAAGTCCTTGAAAGCATAGCCTTTGTCGGTGAGCAATGTTACACCAGAGGCAGGAGAATAGCCAAGGGTTTGTCCACCCTTCTGAATGACCAGATTGTAAGAGCCTTTTTGCTCTTCAGTCCACTTCTTACCATCACAGCTGCTCAAGATGAGGCATGAGCAAGTTGCAACAGCGAACAGCATTGAAAACAGTTTTTTCATTCTTATTTGTTTTTTTAGTAAGTATATTTGTTGGCAAAGATACAACTTTATTTTTAATTAAAGCTAACAATGGGCTTCATTTCTCCAACGATCTCTCACTTAAAAACTGGTTAAACGCATCTTTGTATCCTTCGCTTACGGGAATATAGGTGTTCTTATCCATAACTATGCGACCACGCTCTATCTGTTGAATCTTTTGCAGATTTACGATATAGGAGCGATGTACACGCATAAAATCTTTGGGCAGACGTTCTTCTAATTTCTTCATACTCAGTAGAGCGATCACAGGCTTTGCTTCTCCGTCAAGGAAGATGCGGAGATACTCACTCATGGCTTCCACATAACGAATGTGAGGGATGTCGATGCGTACCATCCGATAATCCGACTTGACGAATAGCACATCATTTTCTTCTTTGGCTACTTGGGCAGTTGCCGAAGGTTGCCCTATAGGCTCCTGCCTGTGCGTGAGTTGGTACATGCGAAGAACCTTGTTGGCAGCTCGTTGGAAATCGTCGAGTCCGAAAGGCTTGAGCAAGTAATCTACGGCATCCACCTTATACCCCTCAATGGCATATTCCGAATAGGCGGTGGTGAATACCACAAGCGGTGGGTTCAAGAACGATTTCACAAAGTCCAAGCCGTTGAGGTCTGGCATGTTGATATCTATGAAAATAGCATCAATCTGTTTATCTGCTAATATCTTAGAGGCGTTAAGTGCACTCATGCAAGAGTCTTCCAACTTCAGGAAAGGAATCTTGCTGATGTATGTCTTCAGCTGTTCCAAAGCTAAGGGTTCGTCATCTATTGCCAAGCATCGTATCATTTTTCACAGGTATTTTTAGTGTAACTTCATATCTGTTATCATGCGCTAATGTCATGAAGAAGTAGTCTTTGCCGTAAATAAGTTGCAGGCGTTTTTTCACATTATCTAATCCGATTCCGCTATATGGGTCTTTGATGCCTTTACGCCCTTCTATGGGATTCATGCTGTTTTCGCAGTGGAAATGAAGATAGTCATCCTGTAATTGCATCTCTACATGAACAAACGATTCCTGCTCATAGCTTACCCCATGTTTGAAGGCATTCTCAATAAAAGGAATGAAAAGTAAAGGGGGTACTTCAACGCCTGGTACATCTTCAGGCATCGCTACCTCTACAGTTACCCTGTCGGTATATCTCAATCGCATCAAAGCAATGTATTGCTTGAGAAAGTCTATTTCCTTGCTCAGCAGGATGGTAGGCCTGGAACTATCGTACAACACATAGCGCATCAATTTGGATAATTCGATAATGGTAGATTTTGCTTTATCGGGATCTATATCCACCAGCGCATGGATATTATTGAGCGTGTTCATGAAGAAGTGAGGGTTGATTTGATACTTCAGATACTCCAACTCTTGTTGCAACTTCTGACGCTCTAATTCCTTAAGTTCATCTTCCCTTCTGCGTTGTTTGAAATAGAGCATGATACCTAAATTAACTCCCATCATCAGCAATGCTACGAATATCTTCGACAGTTTATCTTGTATCAACATAGGAGGTTCTCCGTCACGCAGCATTTCGCGAGGTTCGTCAAAGCCATTAGGCTTCTCAGGAGGGATATTGCTGAAGTTAGGTACCTCTCCTTGTACCAATGGAGGTGCAGGAGCTCTTCTCCCATCTCTCATTTCCATCTGCTCTGGAGGTGGTGGCCCTTGTCTGTCAGGACGTTGGTTCCATACATAGATGGCGAAGAGGAGCAACGCACAGCCAGCTATGCTCAGATAGGTGAGTTTTTTGTTTTCGTGTACAATCAGAGGTGCAATGAGCCAATCATGAATGATAAATAGAATAAGGAAAGGCAAGTATTCTTTCCATGTCCTCAGCACTTCTGCCCAATTAAAATTGGCATCAGGCAGTCCGTTGGTACGGTAATATGCACCAAGTAAAGGAAGAGCAAACACCAGAGCCCAAAGCACCGCATAGCTTAGTTTCTCTTCAAGAATCAGCTTGTCTATTTTGGAAAAGAGTCTTATCATCTCACTATTCACGCTGTAAAAATAAGCAGTTGGCAGCTAATTTCCAAAAGAAATGCCACCAAACTGCTTATTGTATTTGGTTTAAGGGCGTCCACCCATGTTTCTTCCACCAGCAGTTGCTTGTGCTGTAACACTGCCCAACTGGCTACCCATTTGGCTGACAGTGGGACTGATGTACAGCCCGTGCCAATTGTCGCCATTGACGCTTGATCCAGAATAAACGGTATAGCTGGTTCCGTTCTTGAAGTTGGGTGATGATACCAGGAACAAGCCGCTCTGGTAGCTGCGCTTGAGGGTGAAACTCATGATGGCATTATTGCCCTCGGCAATGGTCAGCGTTGTGCCTGCCGAAACGCTGGCTTGGAAAGCGGTTGACATCTGACTGCTGCTGGATGCAGGGTAGGAGGCGTTGCTGCCACCCACTCCGATGACCGTACCGCCACTGATGTATAGGTTTTTACCTTCGGCAGCATCGATGGCACATTCAGCACCCGATGAGCCCAAAGCCACAATGACACCACCTTTTATATAAAGGTCTCCGTTGCTGTCGATGGCATCGTTGTTTGTAGCAAAAGCATAGATATAGCCATCGCTGATGGTCATGTCGCCTGCCGAATTGATACAGTCGTCGTAGGTAGAAATCTCAATCTCACCCCCATTGATGTTCATTACACCCTTGGCTTCCAAGCCCTCACTGCCTTCGCCTCCAGTGGCTTTAATCTTGATGGTACCACCATTGACGGTTACATTTGTATCGCTCTTGATACCTTTGGCTTTTGAGTCAAGGTCGCTGTTGTAAGTGTAAGTCTGGCCAGTGGTAATGACCTGTATGTCACCATCGTTGATGATGATGTCACCATCAGTATTAATGCCTTTGCCACCAGCACCTGTGCTCTTGATGTTCAGCTGTCCGCCATCCATCTGGAAATAGCCGTCGGCTTTGATGCCGGCTGCTCCTGACACATCGTTCTCATCTTCGTCATATTCAGCATCGCCCGAGGTGATGATGGTGGTGCGTCCGCCTGTCACTAACACATAGCCATCAGTGCTGATACCCTTTTTAGCAGTGCCGCTCACCTCGATATTCAGTACGCCACCACAGATAGCCACATAGTCGTTGGTCTTAACGCCATGCCCCTTGGAAGCTGCAACATAGATGTTGGTGCCTGCGCGGAAGCGGATGTAGTCATCGCTTACAATGCCATTTTTCTTGTTGCCTTTCACTTCCAGCAAACCCTTGCCGTTGAATATCAGCTGACCTTCGCTGAAGAGGGTACCTTTCTCATCCTCTCCCTCCGGTGTGTTGTAGCTACTGCCATCAGTCAGACTGTTGCTGGTGCCATCAGCCAAGGTAACAAACGCGCGCTTGCCGCTTTGGATGTTGATGGGTGCGCCTGAGGTATTGGTAAGTGTCACACCATTCAGAATAAGCTGGAACTTCTTTTCGCTGTATATTTTGAAATACCCATTGGAACTGCTGCCTTTCAGCTCATAACTCACCTCTTTGATGGTAGAATTGATGATGACTCCTGCACCGTCAACTGTCGCTTCCACACCATCGGGCAGGCTACTCAGCGTAGCTTTGTCGTCAGCATATACAATACTTACTGTCTTTGAAAAAGAGGAATGTTCCACATAGTCCTCGTAGCTTTCGTCGTTCTCGTCAGTAGGGATTGTCTCGTTGTCGCTGGTAAGTGCTTCGCTGTTCAGACTGATGTCGAAGTCCTGCAAGTCACTGCCACTGGTGTCAGATGCGTCCATACCACCTGGCATCATTCCACCAGGTCCCATGCCACTTGGCATCTGTCCGTTGTTACCCATCATGTCTGTCATTGAGGGATAACCGCTGTTGTCGTCTTCTACTGAGCAGCAGGTAGCTACTATGGCTACCACTGCCATCAATGCTAAATAAAATAATCTGTTTCTCATAACATCTTAACCTTTAAAAATCATCGCAGCAAAGGTAAGATGTAAATTCTTTCTGAGAAAATCTGTTCAGTGAATGCCTTAATTTCTTCAGTGAATGTTTAATTTTTAATAGGTAGCTTTACCCATAGCCACCTTGGAATGAGTCTCCAGAAAAACACCAATAACCGATATCGCCAATCTATGATTCTGACACTGCTTTTATGATATATAGATTTGATAATCTTGCGAGAAACGTTCTCTTTATTCATCAACAAAGGATAGCTTTTCCCATCATTTAATAGGTCGGTTTTTACAAACCCTGGACGTATGTCAGTAAAAAAGATGTCGAGGTGGCGTATGTGGGCCAACTGACTCAAAGCCTCAATATAAGTATTTTGAAAAGCTTTGGTGGCTGAGTAGGAGGGTGCCATACCCAAACCTTTTACACCAGCTATGCTGCTGATAACGGCTATATGTCCCTTGCCACCATGCGAGGCAAACCAATTGAAAGCAGTGTCCACCATGCGAGTGAATCCCATGCCGTTGGTTGCCACTGTACGTAATTCGATTTCACTGTCCAGGTTAGGGTTCTGCTTACCGATACCCGATGCTAAGAAAAACAGATCCATCCCACCATTGTCAGCTATGAGCTTTTCCAACAGTTGGGGCGCATCTTCATCCATCACATCTATTGATGACGTTACCACTTGTTGAGGATTCAATGCCTGAAGCTCATGTAAAGCATCTTTTCGTCTGGCTCCGATGCCAATCTGCCATCCGTCGGCTAATAATAATTTGCTGACTTCCTTTCCCATGCCTGAAGAGGCTCCAATAATAATAGCCCTTTTCATATATTTTCTATTTTTGAATGCAAAATTATAAAATAATTATTACCTTTGCAGCGAAAAGGAAATGTTTAACTAATTTTTTATACGCAAATGAAAGTATTGAAAAAACTATTAATTGTTGTTGGTGTAGTATCATTGACAAGCTGCAATCAGCAACCTAATGTTGCTCCACAAGAGCCAGTTGATTCTTCAGCTATTGTAATAGAGAATATCATGACTCGTGTCAGTGTTCGTCAGTTTACATCAGAGCCAATTGCTAAAACAGATTTACAGGTTATTCTCAAAGCTGGCCTTCAGGCTCCCAGCGCAATGAATGCACAAGATTGGCAGGTTCGTATCGTAACTAATCAAGAAATGCTGAACACCTTGTCTGGCTTTATGTTAAAGACAGAGATGGGCAAAGGTATGGCTGAACGTCTGGGTGGCAAAAATGCTTTTGCCAATGCGCCCGCTGTGGCTTTTGTCGCAGCTGAGACAGGAGATAAAGCTACTGCTTATAACCGTGAGGATACAGCCTTGTTAAGTGAAAACATTCTGCTTACTGCTCATGCTTTGGGTTTGGGCGCAACATATCAGGCAGCTCCCGCTCGTATGATTAATGATAGTGCAGAAGCCAAAGACTATCTTAAGGCAGCCTTTGGTTTTCCTGATAATGCTGAGTTGATTAATATTATTATTATGGGACATCCTGCAGAGAACCCTGCAGTTAAGGACCGTGACCAGAGTAAGGGACGGATTATTGAGTAAATTTAAACGTTGGGTAGTGATTTTTATATATTTACTACCCATCGTTTTTTTATATTTAGCCACTGTATTTATCAAAAACGCACAAACACATTATTTTTTTTAATAAATTCTTGCAGGTTTTCGACTTTTATTATAACTTTGTACAAATTATGTCTACGTACAAATATATGAAAAACATACAATATGAATGAGAAGCTGAAAACCATAGCAAATTCTTATGCTGAAGAGTATTGCAGCGACGCTATTTATCCTGCACACTTGTTTAAGGCAATCCTTCATCAAGAGATTGGTTTAGTGCACTTTATCGAGAAAGACCTCGATAAAGATTACTACTATCTGCAAGATTGGGCGGATGTGCAAATGCAAATGGCACCAAGGGCAGTGCGACCGATGCGTGACCTTGAATACAGTGCAGATTCCCAAGCTGTACTGGATGAATCTGAAAATTATATGGTGAAGTTTGGACTGGATGAATGTTCAGACGTTTGCGTTTTAGCCTCTTTGGTTACCCCAGGCGTGGGTTTCTCTTTTGATCAGCTCAAGACATTGCCACTTACTCCGTCAGACATCAGTGCTAAGATGGGAGGTGGCGTGAATGTGGAGGCACCTTATATGGAAGGTGCAGAACTGACAAAGAGAACAGGTTCTCCTTCTGGCAGAAATGCCGTTGCCAAGTATTGTGTTGACAAAACGGCCGTGGCTCGTTCTGGTAATCTTGATCAGGTGATTGGTTTTGAGAAAGAAATTTCCATTATTTATGAAATTTTGGGTCGTAAGACCAAGGCTAATTTACTAATTACAGGTGAGGCTGGCGTTGGTAAGACCTCATTAGTGAACGGCTTTATTCAAGAGTTGGCGGCAGATCGTGTGCCTGGATTCCTCAGTGATGCTATAGCCTATGAGTTGGATTTGGCTGCTTTGGGAGGTGATGCTCAATACAAAGGTGAGGTGGAAGATCGTTTCAAGAGCGTGATAACAGAAATTGAGAATCTTCCGAATGCAGTGTTGATTGTAGAAACGATTGACAAGCTTTTTGATAAGCAAGGCTCTTTGTTTGGATGTTCTACACTTTTGAAAAATGAATTAAACAAAGGACGTTTACAATTGCTTTGCACCGCCAGCATAGATGGCTATACCAAAAATATAGAGACCGATAAAGAAATGGTTTCTAATTTGGAGAAGATTACAGTAGAAGAGCCTACGGCTGATCAGACAATGGAGATTCTGAAGGGTATAATGCCATCATACGAAGAGTATCATGGTTTGACCTTAGACGAGTCGGTTATGACTGAATCCATCCGTTTGGCTAAACGTTATCTGACAGATAAGTCTCTGCCTGCATCTGCTATTGACTTGATTGATAGAACTATGGCACATGTGAAGGTGGAAAATGACTTGGGTGATGAAGAACAGATGCATACAGAGCTGAAGACTGATGACCTAAGTGCTGTGGTAGCTAAGCAAACAGGTATTCCTTTGGGTAAGGTACAGACTCAAGAGCGCGACCGCTTGATGGGTGGTGAGGAAGCGTTAAAGAAACGTGTCGTTGGACAGGATCATGCTGTGAAAAAGGTGCTTGATGCTGTGTATGAGGCTCGTTCAGGATTGAATAAGAAAGGTCAGCCTATGGGATCATTCTTCTTCCTCGGCCCTACAGGAACTGGTAAGACAGAACTTTCTAAGGCACTGGCAGAGTTCCTGTTCGGAGATGAAAGTGCCCTGTTGCGTTTCGATATGTCTGAGTTTAAGGAGGAACATTCTGTAGCTCTGCTATACGGAGCGCCTCCGGGTTATGTGGGCTATGAAGAAGGAGGTTTGCTTGTGAACAAGATTCGCCAAACTCCGTACTCAGTAGTGCTATTTGATGAGATTGAGAAGGCGCACAAATCGGTGTTCGACCTCTTCCTCCAAATATTAGATGAAGGTAAGTTGCACGATCGTTTAGGACGTGTGGGGGATTTCTCTAATGCATTGATCTTGTTTACATCAAACATCGGAGCACAGACTATTGTGGAGAAATTTAATAGTGGTGTGATACCTGAGAACAATGAGTTGATGGATATTATGCAGGGCTACTTCCGTCCTGAGTTCCTGGCTCGTCTAACAGAAATAGTACCATTCTCACCAATTACTGATAAGACGGTAACTGCTATTTTCGATATCCACTTGAAGGGATTGCTGAAGCTGTTGTCTGAACAGGATATCACTTTGGAACTTACACCCGAGGCTCGTGAAACAATCGCTTTGCGAGGTTACAATCAACAATATGGTGCACGTCCTATTTTGGGTATTATTCGTAAAGAACTTCGTCATCCGATATCGAAGATGATGATTGCGGGGAAGATTAAATCTGGCGATCATATCGTGGTTTCTATTGATCAAGAAGGAAATCCAATAATTGAAGTGAAATAATTACTAATAAATAAAAATTACTACTATGGCAATGAAAGAAAATTTTATCTCCATGGCTCCAGATGAGGAGTCCAGTGCAAAAGTCAGTCTGATTGATCAGAACAAGACGCTCATGATGGACCAGTACACTACTGATGTTGAGTCTGGTGCACCTGAATTAGTGGAAGATATTCAAAACATCAATGACGCATTCGAGCATTTCAAGCCGAAAGTGAACGTAACCTTTACAGATGAAGAGGGTGGTGCAGTTGAAGAAACTCTACGTTTCGGTGAGTTGCGAGATTTTGAGGCACAAGGTGGCAAAGGCCGTTTGGTAGAGAATAGCCCATTCTTGAGTGGTGTTAAAATGAAGATTGAAACTAATGCAAAAATCCGTAAGAGCATAGAACAAAACCGTAAACTTCGTGACATCCTTAAGGAGGCAGGTTCTCGTGAAGAGTTGAAAGCTATGCTACAGTCTATGCTGGCTGAGTTAGAGGAAGCTAATAAGTAATTAAAAAATAATATAACTATGGCAGATACTGAAATGCAGAAAGCACAGGTGGCCGGGCAGGCTGCAGGTGAGCTTCAAGAAAAAGCTGGACAGAAAGATGTATCCAAAATGCTGTCGGCATTTGGTGGTTTTAATGCAATTCGTGGCTTTATGCCTGACGCTGACAATATGAACCCAGCCAAGAAGGCGGCTAAAAACGTGTTCTTGTCTGACAAGAGGTTCAAAGGCAAACGTGAGGATTTGGCTCGTGAAATCTCCAGATGGCTTGAACTTTTGGACACGGACATTGATACCGCTACAGGTTTTGCTGATGCCTGCAAGCAAGATGAGCAGAAATATACTGGCGTACTAAAGCAAGGTATTACCGACGCACTCTATGCAACACAGGGTTTGGAACGTTCATATCGTGAACTTGACTCATTCTTTAAGACATGTGGTACCGATAAAGTTAAAAATTTGCGTGTTATCAATGTACTGAAAGATGACATAGCCGATCCGGACTCTGGCTTTGCTCAGGAAGTGGAAGGGTTACTTCGCAATGGTTTTGACCGTCTGAGTTTGAAAGATGCTTATAGCTTGGTGTGCGTACCAGGTGATGTGTTCAAAGACAAAGTAACCTTGTTGCAATGGGCTAAGATGGCGTTTAAGTACAAAGTGATGTTAGTAACTGACCATGCTGACGAGTATTCATTTGATGACCTGAAAGACAACACTGAAGGTTATCGCGATAGCGATCAGGAACTAATGAACGTAGTGATGTGCGCAAACTGGATTGTAGGTCGTGAGGCAGAAAAGATGTCGGCTGACGAAGAGGATGCCAAGGCTTTCTACATCGCTCCTGCAGCAGCTCTTTGTGGTAAGTTGTACGACGAGACAGCTAAC
This sequence comes from Bacteroidaceae bacterium, assembly GCA_017649485.1. GTDB lineage: Bacteria > Bacteroidota > Bacteroidia > Bacteroidales > Bacteroidaceae > Bacteroides. The sequence continues at coordinate 50,412 of JAGCGS010000068.1, forward strand.
ATGGCTCAAGGCGCTGGTGGTAAGAAGTATGGTACATTGGATGGCGTGAAAGGTGTGAAACTAGATTTGCTGAAGTCGGAGATTGCTTCCCTGATGGATAACCAGGTGATTCCGATGGTATATAGTGAAGGTCGAGTAATGGCATTCAACAACACTACTTTATATAATGGTGACCTTGATGCTATGAAGGAATATCCTATCGTACGTGTGTTCGACTGGGTTAAGAAGGTACTGATGAACTTTGTGCATGAAGTGGCATTGGAGAACTGGGATCCTTACAATTCTCCAAAGAACCTGAAAGCAAAGATTCAGGAGTTCCTTAACATGTACAAGGGTTATGGAAATTTATTCCAAAATTACGAAATTGGCGAACCACGTCAGGATCCTGTTACTAAGCAAATTACTTGCGATATTACACTTACTCCATTCTATGCAGCAAAGAATTTCGTAATCAAGGTAGCTGCTGACAAGAAGGACAAAGAGGCAGCTTTAGCAAGTGCATAAAAATTAGAGATAAATCAAACAATTAGTATTAACCTTATTAAAAAAAAAGATTATGGCAAAAACACCAGTATCAATGAAAGTTGACGGTTATAAAGACCGTGAAGTAATGATGGTATGTTACGAGTTTGAGCAGGAAACCGATGTTGAGGGTCAGATGAGTGGTATCCCTCGTGGCGGTAAAATTGTTGTTCGTGTAAAAGCTTTGAATGATGGTACTCCCGACCTGATGGCTTGGATGACGGAGCGCAATCTTGCGAAGGATGGTTCAATTGAGTTCTTGGAGACTAAGACTGGTAAGGCAATGAAGACTATCAAATTTACTAAAGGTTATTGTGTAAACTTTGAGGAGAAGTGGGAAGACAAGATGGGTCACTTCGAAGAGATCGTCATCACCTGCCAGAATATTGAAGTTGGTTCTGTTAAGTTTGAGAATGAATGGGCTTAATCTCTTTTAGGATTACATTGTTTAATGATTGTTTAATTATAAAGAAAAGAAAGGAAATATAATATGGCAGAGAATGTAACACCTGTAACCCTCGAGGTTAAGGACTTTGCACCCCGTGAGGTAATTTTAGTTGATTACAAGTTCAATCAGGCAACTGATCGCGAAGGACAGATTTCTGGTATTCCCCGTGGCGGTAGAATAAACATCCGTGTGAAGGCTCTTAATGATGGTAATGCTCAACTCCTTGGATGGATGCTTGAACCGACTGGCCCACGTGATTTCACCGTTAAGTTCCAAAATACCATAGACGGAAAGGATATGAAGCAGCTCAAGGGTACGGGTTGCTATTGCGTAAAGTATAAGGAATATTGGGCAGATGGCGAGGAACATTACGAGGATATTGAAATTGTTTGCCAGAAGTTGGAGAACGGTCCAGTTTCATTTGAGAATCCTTGGAAGTAATTTTTATGCATAGGTGTTGTCAATTGGCTCAACCTGTAAAGCTTGAACCAATTGGCACACCTTTTTATATTAAACCACATCTGAATACGATATTGTTATGGCTTTGACTGCAAAATTACAATTTGGAGACAATAAGAGTGGCCGATACCCAAGTGAGTATCTAGTAGCTGATTGTCATTGCCATTTTGTTAGAGGTTACAATCATGCACAACCTGATTCTGACGCCCGTTGCGAAAGGGTGGATTTAACAGTGGTGGCTCCTAATAAAGAGAATCTTGCTCTCTATGATTGGTTCATTACTAATAGTGTCCAGTCAGGACGTATTGTGTTTGAAACTGTCAGTGTTGACAATAATGCATCTGATAGCAAAATCATAACATTCGATGATGCCTATTGCTATTCTTTAGCTGAGAACTATAAGATAGACATAGCAGAGCAAAGGCTTCTTAATCTTTCATTTGTTGCAGACAAAATTACTATCAGTGGAATCCAATTTGATAATATTTTTTTTAGTTAAATAAAGGTTGAGAAATCTATGAAAACAGTAATATACATCGGTGACTATACTCAAGATTTTAGGTCTATTCCCCGTGAGAAATATCTTACTGTACAGCAATATGCATATAATTGCATGAGAAGTCGTAATGATGCAGGCTTCCCTTACGGTCCGGTACTTACCACTATTATGGATTTCACTATACGCCTTCAGCTTCCTGAAGATAGTAAAGAGTTTCACAAACGAATGCATGATAATAATCCTTATTCGTATTCATTTATTTGTGATCCAGAATTCATCACTTCTGGTAAGAAGATCATGAAAGACTTTATGTCAGCCATGATTGTGGTTGGCCATATTGTTGATGTGGAAGAAACTATGGATGCGAAGCCTGATGTTGATGGTTTCTCCAAACAAATAGAGGTTCATATAAAGCTATTAGTCAGTGAAATAACATATATCGGTAAAAATCAGTCTAAGAAATTGATACTCAAGCAGGATGCTCCAGAACCAGAGGATAAGGATCCTGATTCTGACAATCCTGAACCTACTCCCCCCGAAACAGTTGATTCTTTTTCTAAATATGCCCTTTTTATAGGGAAATCTGCTCCTGCAGAAGAAATCGATGGAGGTATTACCCATTCAGTTAGCCAATCATTTACCAAGGATAGCCACACTGTAAACGCATTATTGAAATCGTTGACCTACCACAAAAAAATATTTCAACCTAACGAGATAAAAGCTATATTGTCATTGACGTGGGATGCTAGTACACCTCCTTCCTTTAAAACCTTGACAGATATTTTTATGTACAAGAGAGCCGAGTTGAAGGTTGTGGATAATGCAACAAAGCTTGATCAGATAATAGCTAAAAATTATTTCGTTTATCAGATGAAGCCTAATTTTAAAAGAACTGGTAATGGTTCTTCTATAGATGTAGAGCTCCATTTATTCAGTCTTGACAAACTAACAACACTTGATAAATTCAGTAAGGCTCATACTGCACAGAAACTTGGTAAAGAAATTTTCACTCCAGAACTTCAGAGTTTCAATGTGGGAGGTATGGCTCTGCAGGGTTATACTCAAGACATGCAGTTCCTTGGCATCTCTGGCGATGAAATGCGCATACCTTATGCCGTACAATATGACGAATCCTTCTATGCATTCTTACAACGTATAACGCAACGTTATGGTGAATTCCTTTATTTTGAGAATGGGAAACTTCGCATAGGTATGAAGCCTTCGGAATCAAATTACTGGATTGATTCTACAAAAAAACAGACTAAAGATTGGGCAGCAAGTGCCGATTTAAAAAATCGATATTATGAAAGTTTACTTCCCAATGTTTTGGAGGTACAAGAAGAATATTCGTCTTATTTAGATCGGAAGAATAAAGATTCAAAGATATATCTTAATACAATTGATAGTTCTACATTAAGTATTAAGGATTTAATTGGAAGTGTTATTGTTAAGTCTGAGAGTAATTATTATAACCCAGACATGGTTTCTGCAGATGAGAATTTGGATTCTATAAAGAAAAATGACTATACATCTATTTCAGCCAAGTATCAATACTATGAAAAATTTATATTTGAAGAGGTCTTTAATGCACTTAAAGGGACTTCGCTGGCTGGCATATTATCAAACCTTGTAGTTGCTGAAGGCTTGCGAGTAGCTAAAAATGCTCTTGCTGCTAGGAATGATAATGATTTATACAATAAAATTAATTTTGAAGTCCTTTATAGTGATAATGATTATGATTTTTCAGATCAGAAGGATGGAGATAAATTAGCACAGTTCAGCTCGATCAAGGACAATACAGCTTTTTCTACAAAGTTAGCCAATGGGATTGTGAACTTTTCTTCGAGGTTTTACTCCATTATCAGGAACATGGAGAATGATGTAGCTAATAAAGCTGTCTTTTTGGAATTTGGAGAACATACACAACCTTTTGCTTTAGGTGACAAGATACATGTGGATGGCATTGATTATGTTATTATCGAGATTGAGGGCAAAGCAGAAAAGGAAGAAGATGTTTTTAGTGATACACAGAAAGTAGTAGCAATACCTTATTACAAACCTGATATTCTTGTTCCTCCTGCCCTTCCTATTCCAAGAATACGCGAGGCTAAACCACAAACAGCTTTTATCACTGTGAGTGCATTTGAACCGCAAAAGATTGGGCGAGTACGTTTCCGTTATCCTTGGCAAGGTGGAAAAGAGCCAGCATCTCCTTGGGTCCGTGTAGCCTTACCTTTTACTACAAACGGTGGTGGTGTTAATTTTAGACCAGAGATAGGCGATGAGGCAATGATTGACTATGAAGGTGGTAATATTGATAAACCCTTTGTTGCTGGTTTCATGGCATCGCCTTATCTTAAGCAAACGTGGGGTAGTACAACCTTGCCTGATAGAGGAATGATGTCGAAGAATGGTCATTCGGTTTCTTTTGCAGATGGACTTGATGGTATGAATTTCTTTTGGGGATGGCTACCTATACTTGGTACACTTAAGGGATTCATACCAACAGCTGAATGGCCAGATTCGTTGAAAGAGAAAGATAACCAAAAGATTGTTGACTTGGTGGGTGGAACTACCATTACCGATCGCTATGGATTGTATAAGATCAGTGGATCGTCTGATGGTAGAAATATAACACTTCAGTCTCCTATGGGCGATATATCCGTCAATGCTTTCACTGGTATCAAAATTGAGGCACCAAATGGTGACATTAGTATTAATGGTAAAAATGTTTCCATTAAGGCTTGTGATAAAATAACTTTAGAGTCAGGAAGCAATCTTAAAAATAGATTTGTAGATAGTGACTTCCTGAAGAATCTTGGAATGGGGCTTTTAAATGGTGTATCCAAAGTAGTGGAAAAAGCGCTTGACCTTTCATTCCTACGGACTGTGATGGAGGTTTTTTTACGTCCTATTGATGGTACATTGAAGATAAAATCAACTACTTTTACAATGATAGAGGCTGGCCCTGGAAAAGTTGAAGTACCAAGAGGTAGCTATAATAGGGATCCTAAGGATTATTTGTCAGATGATGAACTTAATGACAAAACCAACTTGTTCAAGAAGATTAAGAACACGCTGGCTGTTGTGGATCAAACTGCTAATACTTTGGTCAACAAGTTTGTTGAAGTAAATAACGCATATTGCACAGCACTCACTGGCTTTAAAGGTTTCTTGATAAATAATGATGCTGGAGGCACCATCATCTCGTTTAATGAAATTAAGACGAAAGCGCAAGGTAACCATGCGAATGATTCTAGTACTTTATCCATAGGCGACAACGACATTCATGCTGATGCTGCAGTGTTGGCTGATCCGCCAGTATTACCTGAAGAACAGCCAGAGCCCAAGCGTGATGACTTTGGAGCAGGTTTGGTCGGAGATCTGGATTATCAGATTGCAAGACTCCATTGGAATGAAGCCCGTGAAGCCAGACCTCATTTGGTGGAACAGCGAGATGCTGAAATTGCGCAAAAGACCCAGAAAAAGAATCTGGCAAAAGAAAAAGCCACAGCTTTGTTGCGCGCTATGAATGATTTGTATCTGACTGCCAATAATTGGCGGCATTATGACGTGGTTTTTCCAGAAGGGGTTGCTGAAAATAATGTGTTTAAGGCTGATGTCATCGATAAGTTAACGCAAGAAGCGGAACTGACAAATAGTCCATTGAAGATAGCTGACGCGCTGGCTCTTAATTTGTCCGGCGACGTAAGAGTATGGGATTTGGGCATTGAAGAAGAAAAGATTATATTAAAGCGTAAGATGGTGGTGAAGATGCTGGCATTGCAAGATATGCAAAATGTCTTTAAGGTAAAAGCGGGCTTGCAGATAGCTGATGCTGACATATCAGATGCGGGTAAATGGGCTAAATTTGTAGATGGCATCTATGCTGATGACACCACTGGTACTAAGGTGAAAGAATGGTTCTATGAACATTATGCTAAGCCTTTTGTGGATATAGCTGATGCGTTCTATAGAAACAAAATGTGGGGACCTAAAGTGAAAGGACAGATTCTTTTCTCCGACAATGCAACTAAAACTGTGTCTTTCTCTCGTAATGGTATGAATGATGCGAATAATGTGGGATCTATCTCCACACGATTTGAAGCTGAAATTAAGCGAATATTAGGAGACATCAAATAATGGCAACAGATTTGACTAAATGGGCTGGAGCGCTGAGTAAGCTACAGGCCAGCGTAACGAAGGATTTGGCTGAAATTCGCAAACAGAAAGCGGAGATTCAGCAACTGAAAGACGAGATTTATTCCCGTCTCTCCGAGACTTTATACATACATAACGATAAGCGTATCATTCTTTCTGCCCCAGAAGTGATTATTGGTAATGTTGATGCTAACGGTATGTTGTATGGGGATACGGGCACAGTGGTTATCCGTGGTGGATCTGTAAATTTGGAAGGCTCTGGTGATAGGGGAAGCGTAAATACAAAGGCTTCACTGATTTCTCAGAAAGCTGTTGACCCTGGAGCCGATGGCGTGCAAGAGGCTGTGTTGGCTAATTCCATGATTATCAACCAAGCCAAGAATATTGTCATTCAAAGTAATGAGTCTGAAGGCTATTTTTCTCAGTTGCCTGTCACAGCAGGAGCAACAGGTGTGCGTATTCATGCGGATGAAAATCTGGAGATTGACGTCACCAAATCAGTAGAAGTGAGAGGTAAGGCTATTGAAGAACAACTGAAGGCGTTGAATAAAGATAAGACCGCCCTTACATTGGATGGGACAAAGCGCATTGCGAGTGTAACTGCTCTTACAACAGAAATGGAAGCATTCCTGGCTGCTGCTGATTTGTTGAATGACAATGAGTTGCTGACGCGTACCAATGTGTTGGATCTGGATGCAGCACAAGATAAGTTTGAGGCAATGGTACCTTCGTTGCATAATGCTTTGGAAGGTTGTATCAATACTCTCTCAACCTTGGCTGAAACCAATCGCCGTATTAAAGCGTTAGAGGCTGAACAGAAAAAACTGAACTCTGCTAAGTCTAAATTCACTAAAGAAACTATCAATACCCATTTGGTTTTGCGTGCAGAACGCATGGATATTGAATCGGTTGATGGTGACGGAAATATTCGCGACACGAAAGAGGCTATAATTAACGTACAAACAGGCAAGGTGAGAATCAATACACGTAAGGCAGATGGTTCACTTATTGATGATAGTAGTGTAATGATTGCCACTAAGGATATGTCGATTGATTTGACTAATCCTAAGTTGGATGACAAAGGTAATGGTGACTTGCCAACGGTGGGTAATTTCCAAGTAAAAGCAAAGAGTATGTCTTTTGGTGCAGTTGATAAAACCACTAAAGACGGTAAAATAGAGGAAAAGGAGCAGACCAAAGGTAGTTCTTTCTTTGTAAGAACTGAGAATATGGGATTTGTTTCTTCAGATGTGAAAGAAAAGAAAAGTACAGGCTCTTTTTTGGTGGGAGCGGAAAAGACGAGTATCGGCTCTTCTGACAAAGACGGTAATGCGTCTGGATCATTCAACGTGCTGGCGAAAGAGATGGCGATGGCTTCCATAGATAAAGACCAAAATGCTACAGGCTCTTTGAATGTCAAGGTTGAGAAGATGGGTGTTGCTGCTGTGGATAAGGGCGGCAAGGCTTTAGGTCAGATTGTCTTGAATGGTAAAGATGTGTTTGTGAAATCGATGGATGTTGATGATAAAGGAAAGGATAAAAACTTGGCTGCTGGTGGCAATATGGTAATGGTGGCAGAGAAGATGTTCGTTGGTCGCACAGCCAAGAAGAATACTGCCAAGCAAGTGCAGATATCGGCAGAAAAAACCGGCATCCATGGCACCTCCACTACTGAAGTGCAACAGGGTGAAGGAAAGGCAATCGTTCAGTTGGATGGTGGAAACCTTTCCGTTTCTGGTTCAAAAACGCAGATCTATGGTGCAACTACTGTAAACGCGAAGGCAGATTTTAAGGCTGATGTGAAAGCTCCGAAGCTAACGGCGGATAATCTGGAAGCCAAGACTTCATTCAAGAGTTCTAACATCAGTGATGGAATCCCAATTCCAGGTGCACCTTCTACGGCCAGCCTGAGTGCAAAGCTGAAGGAGGCTGATGCCCCAGAACCTAAATGAAATTGACAATTTTAATTAAACATTGATATGGGAAAGTTTGTATGTATGGGTGCAATGCTGCAATGCAGCTTCGGAATGGCTCCATCGTCATTGATGGTGATGATTCCTTTGCGTCCGAAAGCTCAGAATATGTTGATGGCTACAGTGATGGACTTTGCTCCTATGACGAACATATTACCCTTTGGCATGTGTCAGTCGATGGCTAATCCTCAGGTGGCGGCAGCTACCTCGGCAGCGATGGGTGTGCTAACGCCTATGCCCTGCATACCTGCTATTACGGCTCCGTGGATGCCACCCAGCAAAGTATTGGTGATGAACCAGCCTGCCTTGTTGGACAATGGCAAATGTATGTGCATGTGGGGTGGCCAGATCTCTATCACTAACCCAGGTAACATGATGGCTGAAGGGAAATGAGGTGCCTTACCGTCATACTGTTTTCACTGCTGTTGCTACCAATACAGGCGCAACAGATAAAGGTGATCGATTTCCACAAATTGAAAAAAGGTCCCTTGAATATGTTGCATGTGGTGACAGAAAAGCGGCAAGCCACTCTTGATTTGGTGACAACGGAAAAAGGATTTACCTTCTTGGCTAATGGTGTGACTGAATTGCAAGTTGAAGAAGGTGAAAAAGGCATTACCCTTAAGGTGCCTCACAAGACAACATTCTTTCTGATTAAGCACGATGAATTTGGCCAACTTTATTGGAAAGTGCCAGGCAGAAAAGGATTGAGGAAGAAAAAACGTTATGAAGCACAACTGCTGACAAACAGTCGTGAGAAAGATTATAAGCTGCAAAGCCAGTGGGTGGTCTTTGAAATATTACCTGAAAATGCGATTGTGTATGTCGATAGTACTCAAACTGCTACTCGTAATGGAAGGGTACAACTGGAGCTTGCATTGGGTAAGCATCCTTATACGGTGTTATCGCCTTTCCACGAACAACAGGATGGTGTGCTGGAGGTTAAAGAGGAAGAAAAGCTAACTGTGAGTGTGTCTTTACAGCCTATCTATGCTTACCTGACAGTAAAGACCCCGCAAGAGGGTGGAGAGATTTTGATTGACGGCATGACCATCGGTTTTACGGAAGCTACTAGTGGAAGGTTAGCTGAAGGTATCCACCAACTAAGGGTAATGAAAGATGATGTTTGCTGGTATGAGGCAGATATTGAGATGGGGAAAGCCGAAAAAAAAACCTTGGAACTATCTACTGACGACCTCTATCCACGATGGCGTAAGAAAACATTGAATTATGCTCTGACTGATGGATTTTCGTCAAGAACCATTGAAGACAGATCTGTTGCGGGACAGGTGGCAGATAGTGCTGTTATTGGGGATGTTAAGACTGCTTTGGTTACAATAACTGCTCCTAACGAATCTACAGAGATATGGATTAATAGGGAACTGTTAGGTACCGGCCAATGGGAAGGTAAGTTGACAAAAGGCTTCTATGCAGTGACTACCCGGGCTGAGGGCATAGAGTCTGTTCCTCATTATTTGTGGATTGAAGATGAGTCTCCTCAGCAGTTGGATTTATCCTCTACAATGGCTGATTATGGTTATTTAAGTATTCACTGCAACGAGGTGGATGCAGACATATATATTAATGGTGCTGCAAGCGGGCGCACCCCCTCTATGACTGGGAAACTTTTGGCAGGTAAAACCTATAGTGTGAGATTGACCAAGCCTGGTTTTAAGGATGTTTCTAAGCAGGTGAAGGTGATAGGTAATACACTGACGGATGTTAAATTGAAATTGAAGAAAAATAAAAAAAGATAATTGTTATGAGAAAGGCTGTAGTAACGCTTATTGGTGAGATGAAAAACAAAATGGGTGGTTATGCCGTACTGCTACAGTACAGGTATATGAACTTGTGTATCAAGGCGGAACCAGCCTCTTTGCTTTCTTTGGAGGTGGTTGATGGCGAGGAAGAAAAGCATATCTTTGAAGAAACGGCATTTGCCATGCTGATAAATGATTTTCAGTTTGAAATAGTTCCGAAGGAGAATGAACTGCTTTTCCCAATATGCAGGGCTTTGATGAAAACTCATCCTGAATTTAAGCAGGAAGTATTAACTGCTGAAAAAGAAGACAGACTGAATATAGATGATGAGGAAGAGAAACACATCATTGTTACAATGCCCGAAGTAGATAAGAACCGTCGTGACTTGTTAATGAATGCCGTATCCACTTTGTACGACGAATGTGGGGTACAACTTGACAAGGCGAAAGGGGATTATACCAATAGGTTACTCTCGAAGATGGCAGGAGAGAGCCCTAATGATATTGATGAAGCAAAGAATAGTTTGGAAGATGCTTACAACCAACATAAAGACATTATCAAAACCTATCGGGAGAATAAGGAAAATGAGATTGAGGAGGCTTACCAAAAATGGCTGACGAAACAAGAGGCGAAAGAGCAAGAGCAGCAGGAGAAAGATGAGGCAATGGGAGAGAAAGCTGCCAAGTCGTTGAATTTTGATAATTGATGTGGAGTTAAGAATTGAGAGTAATTGTCAATGGTTAATGGTCAATGGTCATTTGAGCGAAGTACCAGAGTTATGGTGGTAGGATGCGGAGCCTTAGGAAACGAGGTGTTGAAGAACTTAACGCTGATGGGAGTACAACATATCGTGGCTGTGGATTTTGACCATGTGGAGATTGGCAACCTGACACGTTCAGTACTGTTCAGAAAAGGTGATGCGTTGGCTGGACGATATAAGACTGATGTTATTGCGGAAAGGCTTAGGGAACTGAATCCGCAAATAGATATAAAGCCCATTATAGGTAATATTGCATACGATGTGGGCTTGGGATTGGTGAGGCAGATGGATGTCGTTATTGGTTGTGTAGATAGCCAATGGGCACGTTTCTGTATCAACCGCCTTTGCATGAGGGCAGGAGTACCTTGGGTAGATGGTGGTATAAGTGAGTTGGAAGGTACTGCCAGGGTGTTTGTACCTGGAGTGAACTGTTATGCATGCAATATGGGGTCTGAAGGTTTGAAAGATTTAAAGCGGAGGATGCCTTGCTCGGGCATAATTCGAAGACATGAGGAAGCTGGTTCTGTGCCAACTACTTCCCTGATTGCCTCTATAATTGGAGCTGTGCAGGTGCAGGAAGCTTTGAAATTGGTACAGGCTGAAGCGTTGGCTGATGGTAGTATAGAATCACTATGTGGCAAGATGTTTTATTATGAAGGAGAACATCTGACGAATAGATTAGTAGAATTTAAGGCATGGGATGAAGACTGTGCTGAGCATGAACGTTGGGAACCAGTTGTGCAAACAGGGGTACATCTATCCATGACAGTGTCTGAGGCGTTGTCAATTTTACGTAACGAACTGGCTGCTCAAGAAGTAGAGATAAGCTTACGTAATGATTGTTTTGTGGATTTTGTGATGGAACGTGCTACCGATAGTCAATGGGAAGTGATGTTGCCTGGTAGAGCTGTTGAAGATTTTGTGATGCAGCATGAAAGATTAGGAGGAATCCCACTAAGTGGACTGTATCAACATGAGCTCAGACGCATTGGCAATAGATTCCCTTATCAGGATCTGACGCTAAAGGCTTTAGGCTTACCTGGACAAGATGTTCTCTGCGTGATGGCTGATGGTACAGAACGATTTGTAGAAATGAAATGAATATTGATAATAACATATCGCATATCAGGGCAGAGGTACTGTTAAATCGCCTTTTTCCAGAGTTTGAACAACAATGGAGGGTGCGTAACTTGGGCTCTTTCTATCGCAACTATACCCAAGATATTTTGTTTCTGGATGAAGAAACAAAAGAATTGGAAATGAGTCGTAACGGCTTATTAAACCTGCTGCCAGAAGGACTTTATAATAGTCAGGAAGAACTGAAGGGTGAGGATATGCGCGAGAAATTCAAGGAGTTGGAAGAACGCATCAAACTCCTTAGAGAGGCGTTTATGCCGATAGATACCTATTGGTTTAAACAAAGCCTTTTGGTTGAACGACAGGTGTGTGAGTTGTTGGAAGATAAGTTGGACTATGTGTTGCGCACCTATTTTGATTTTGATATGAGCCAAGAGAAAGACCCGTTGGTAAAAGAAGTGGCTGTTATGTTGCCATTCATAAGTTGCAAACGAGGTGACTTTGGTTTCGTGCGACAGTTGTTAGAGACCTTACTGCATTGTCAGGTGATTATGGATACGTGTAGATATAGTCATACCGACAATACTGTCAGGTGGCTGCCAATGGTGCGATATGATTTGGTGCTGCCTGGGCTATCAGCTGAGGAGTATAAGAAGAAGAATGAGGCATTGGAATCGTTGAGGGAGTTTATTATTGAGTGGTTCATTCCCATGGAAGTGGAGTGTGTTATATTGGTGAAGGAGTTTGGAGTTCCCCAGCAAACCGACTCACGATTGGTGTTGGACTATAATACAGAGACAAAATATTAGTTAATAGTTACTAGCTACGGGTTAGGAAGAGATAATATGGATATAAATTCAAGAATTAATTGGAAGCCGGGAATGGAGATTACCGCTAAAACTATGCGAGGCATGGCCATTGCAGATGACATGAGGCATCGTATAGCTTTGCGGGCGGCCATTGGTGCAGTACGCATGGGCAGGCTGCCTGATATGCCATTCAATTGCAATGGCGTATTTGTTAAGAACCATTTTGAGGCCGACCATTTTAGGTGCATGGCCTTGCTTCCCTCTGGCAGGATAGTAGATGCTGAAGAAGACATCAACGTAGATATTCCGATGCTGTTTGGTGACCGCTATTACTTGACAGTGGGTATAGTTGATGAGCAACGTGAGTATGAGAGCGAGGGAATTCCCTATGTGACATCTCGCTATAGATACGGTATCCATTCTCAAGAAGAGATAGAGCAAGGTGACTTACTGCCTCTGGTGCGCTTCAAGGCTAAAGATGGGTTGCTTAGCATGGAAACCGACTTTATGCCACCGTGTTTAGTGTTGGACTCAGATGATCGTTTTAGGATTTATGCCGATAAATATACAGCTCACATCGACAGGTTGGCACATCATCCTAACCTTGAAGAAGGAGAAGGAAAGCGTACCTTGCTACATTATCTGTTCCTTTTGAAAGGCTATGATATGCGTGGCAGTGTGCAAGGTTTTGTAACCTTGATGCATGAGATTGCACAAGCTATCGCCTACTATATTTTGTCGAAACATCAAGAGAATCCGGTAGATGTTCCACAAGTCTCTTATGTCGATATCCAACTGTGGTTGCAATGGCTTGATGATTATTTCTCGGGAACAGCCACTTTGCTTGATGGAGTAGTGTTGGTTGATAACACCATCGATTATGAGGCATTGCTGGCACAGGCAAAAGCTGAGCTTTATAGCCGCTTGCATCCTGAATTGATAGAGAAGCTAATAGCTGATATGAGGGAGGAACTGAAGGCAGAAGTGAAGCGTAAGTCAGATGAGATAACCATTTTCATCAACGAAACACTCAGAAATGAATTGGAGAAGCATTTGACAGATCTTTTGCAGGATAAAGCTCAACAGATGAATAACGAACTGAATGAACATGTTATACAGATGAGCGAGGAAATCAGTCAATCGCTGTTTGAGAAGATGTATTTCGAACTGTTTGAGAATCTGTATAATGCATTATATGTGCCTGAACCAGAGGAAGAACCTTTTGTACCATTGATTTGATGATATTATGACGAACATTGCATTACCTTTGAGAGTAACAAGTTCTGGATTGGCGAAGGAAAGGAGCCTGAAACGGAGCATTGATGCATCGATAGACGTGCTGCTGACTACACAGTTGTTCAGCTCGCCTGCCGACCCATTTTATGGCTTCGTGTTCAATAACTTGCGATTCGAGATTTTCAATGAGCATGAAGGAGTGGTGTATGACAGTAATGATACTGGAAGCGTGTATGGTCTTCCTGGACTGTATGACAAAAAAATTTCTGGTTCATCGAAAAATATAAACACATACGCTGCTGAGCTGAAAGAAGCCATTGTCAACAATGAAAAAAGATTGTCCGATGTGACAGCAAGCATGACCTATATGCGGGAGGAGCGTAAGGTGTATGTGACGGTGAAAGGGAATATCATCTCTACAAATAAGGAATATGTTTATACAAATATATTAAGAATTTGGAATTGACATGAAACAGACTGTGTTTGAAACCAGACAAAGGGCGGAAGAACTACTGCGTGAGGCACTGAACGTGTGGCGGCAGAGTGACAGAAATGATGCATTAGAAGGGTTGGAGAACGACCCTGTGATGCGTTTGATGATTACTGCCCTGGCTTATCAGGCTAATGAGGCAGCCAGCGATATGGAGGAAATTAAGCTGGAAGTGCTGCAGGATTTCGCCAATCTGTTGGTTCCTTATGAGGTGGGACATGCTGTACCTGCTACTGTTGCTGTGCAGTTGGCATTGGAGGATAATGTGCAGGAGATGGAGTTGGACTCTCGTAGCGAATTCGTTTTGGAAGGATCGGCCCACACTTTCATTCCTTTGCTGGAAACACGTGTGATGAATGCTCGTTTACGTTCTATATCCAGAATGGATGGACGTCGATGGAAGGTTTCGTTGCATTTCAAGAATTCGGTATCAGACCTGTCGGGTTTGTGTTTCACTATAAAGAATACTTGGTTTCAGGATTTGAAACTGACTTTAAACGGACAGACATTGCATCTGGTGAAACCTTGGAATTATAGCGATCTGCCACTGAATAGTAACTTTGGGTTGGATGCTATACTTTATAACCGCTCGCAGACTTATAATGCATCGGCTACATGTATGGATCTTTTCGCTCGCCAGAATACAAGGATGTTCTGTTTGAGTAAGAACGACACAGGTAGGCCAATGTTTCCAATTGAAACAGATACTGTAGATTTGATATTCGAGTTCTCTGGTATTAACGACAATTTTGTGTTCGACAAAGATAACTTCATACTCAATACAGCATTGCTGGTAAATGCCAGAAAGCAGACTGTTACTCTCTCTAAGTCTTCTCCTGTAGCAAGGGTGACAGGAGCTAATGCCGATGAGGTGCAGGCTGGACAGCAGTTCCTGCACGCTATACGCCCTGCTGAAGAACAGATTTATGCTGATGCATTGATAGAAATACGTCGTGTGGCAGCCGATCGTTTTGACCAAGGTCGCCTGATGGCACTGCTCAACTCGTTGTTGGTTAGATACCGTTCTGATTTCATTGCATACCGTAACCTGCCTGAGGGCTTTAACGATAAGACTATACTGACGCTGAATAATATACTGACTTCGCTGATAGATGTAGTAAGCAAAGACAAACTGAAAGTATCACCAGGTGTCTATCTGATTCTGCGTCCCATCAAATCGGCTATTCATGAGAACTATAGCGTGGATGTGTCATACCTTACCACCAGTGGAGCTGTGGTTAACTCATTACTCAATAGTTCAAGCAAGTTTGTAGCGCCTGTCGGTATTGATGGAGCGAAAGTCCGTCAAATAGCCGAACCTGTGTTGGGATTCAATGAGATTAGGGAAAAGACTGCTGAAGCAAGCTTGTCTCGTTATTATTTGGCAACACAAGACCGTGTAGTGACGCCTGCTGACATCAAGTTCTTCTGTTATAACGAGCTCCTCACGCATTATGGTATCACCCGTGAAATGGTGAATAGCATCAGAGTGAGTCGCAGGCAGAAACCAGAACTGAGGTCATGTGGTTATGAGATTGTAGTGGAAATTACGCTTACGAACAACTCGTTTGTTATGCGTAGCTTCTTCGACAAGATGAAACAGGTGGAGATATTGATACAGAAGATGATAGAAGTTCGCAGTGCCAATATCTATCCTATAACTGTTATATTGAAAGTAGAGAATAATTAATAATATGGAAGAATACTTTTTGGATATCGCTTATAAGAACAAGACGGTGAGGTTCAGGGTAGTAAATCCTGATGCACCGTTGAGTCAGCTGATGACTAACCTGCGGCATGCTGTGGGTAGTGACGGTAGATTGATTTTCGACTTCCCCTCTATAGATCAGACAGGTGCACCCTTGGATTATTTCTTTGGTAAAGAAGATCCTACGGTAAATGAAGTGAGGGTTTTACGCCCCCGCATAGGTAAGACCGAGAAGAAGTTGAAAGACTATAATGTGAACAATGGGGATAAGCTGTTCCTGATACCAGACCCATTCCCAGGATAGTTGGGAGTTAGTAATAAGGAATTATGGTCACTGGCAAAAACCGAAGGCTTTATGCAGAATGGCAGCTGATGGAAAAAAGGCTGGCAGGGAGGCAAGACATAAGCTATGAGGTAACGGAACGCAATGCGGCAGGGATGCCTACAGCTTACTTGGTAAACTACAAGTTAAAGAGCATCTGTGGGGTGAATGATGTGGATCGCTTGGATGACCCTCGTGTGAGCAACCCTCCGCTGTTTGCCACAGGATTTTGGATGAGCATCCAGTTGCCTGATGGTTATCCGTCGGTGGATGCACCTCCAGCTTTCCAGTTCCTTACAGAGGATGGACAGGGTAGGCCGATACCGCATCCTTGGCATCCCAACATCCGGTATTTCGGAGCTTTTGCCGGACGAGTCTGCATCAATATGGCAGACACATATACCGACTTGGTGTGGGGTGTAATGAGAGTGGCCGATTATTTGAGGTACGATATATACCATGCGGTGCAGGAGCCGCCTTACCCAGAAGATATGAAAGTGGCTGCATGGGTAGTGATGCAGGGTGAGCCAAATGGTTGGATTTATTTTAATCAAGAGATTGAAAATGTACGGAATGATTAGAAAAATAGGGTTAATAGGGTGGATGTGCCTGCTGATGCAGGGCATTGCTGCACAGACGGTGAAAACCATCACCGTTAGCCATCAAACACCTTACACTGACCACCTGACATTGTCGAAAGATGCCAGAGACAAAGATTTAATGGTGAAGTTCATCTTTGACGAAGGAGCCAACACTCTCACTGTAAGTTTGATTTCCTATCGCTCACTCTTTGTGTTCTGGGATCAGGTGCGTTATAAGCCTGCCGTATGGAATGGAAAGCTGCGTCCCGGACTGTTGCCATACGTAACAGAAGGTAACCCTGACACCAAGATCAGGCTCAGCAGGAAATTCAAAAGATCAATACCTTTGCCTCGCAAAAACCATGTATTCAACCGTTGGATATATGTGGACGGCATGCAACCTGTACCTATGCCTTATAAGTTAGTGAATGATATCATCGAGCAGAAGTTTGACATTGTAGGGAAGCGCGAAATGGTAAAGGTTACCTTAAGAGATGTCTTGCTGATGGATCAAATACCTACGCGACTGGGCAAGCCAGAGAAGTATGAGATATCCTTCTCAACTGATCTCAACCTACAGTACCAGGTACTCATCAGCCGAGACCCTTGCTTCGGTATGGACGAGGAAATCGCTGCAGCACAAAATGCTGTTGCCAGTGTGGAGAAAGCATCTGTTGCCATCAAGAACCGTTTTGGCAATGGTGTGGCTGCCAGCAAAGAACTGCTTGACGTGTTTGAGGAGATGAAGTCGCTCTTTTTACAGCAGTTTGCCCCTCATGAAGGCACCAGTACTTGCCCGAATGTAAATCAGGCTTGGGAGGAATATAACAAGCATGTCAGCTCCATTGCCTCTTTAGAGTGCAGGTTGGGCGGCATTGATTCCGATGGTGTTGTTGTTGGCGATGGGGTAAGTGCCCGCCTGTTGTTGGTGAAAGCACGCCAGATTGATGGATATGTGTCTCGGTGGCTGCTTACGAAAGATGTCATAGAGCGCCGAGATATCATTGCTAAATGCGAGGGTGTGATAGGTGAGGTGAATGAGTTGGTGTCATTACAGGGCATCAAGACTGATGAACAGCGCCGTGCCTTGAACGTGTTCCGTGAGGCACAGCAGTATTATAAGACAAATTGTGTGATGCCATGAGATTAGCTGCTTGTGTATTGGTGATGTGGTTGTTGTGCCCATTGGCAAGTTTGGCACAGACTATTGACGCTGATGCGTATATCGCCCCTTATGAGGTGGAAGCACGAGTGTTGCAATTTCAGGAGGAGTTGAATGAGCTTTATATTAGGAGTAATCAGAGGCTGGATTTTGACTATGATGCCCCTATGTCCGCTGGATTGATGCAGTCAATATCTGAAAGTATTGATTCTATGGAAGATTCCTTGCATTCTTTCTCTACGCGTTGGAACACTTATCAGCAGGGGCTGCAGACATATATTGCCACTGATGAAGTGTTGCTTGATAGGGTGTCAGAGGTGCAGAAGCTGGAGCAGTTAGTTAGTCAGTCGATAGAAGGCCTGCGTCAGCAGTTTAACCAGATGTCAGCTTTCAATAGTGCTGAGGTTTTTGTGTTCGGACAAGACTCCGCATATTCCAGCCTCTATCGCCAAGCCATGAGCCTGTCGTTATCCTCCAAGCTACAAGCGCAGCTGGAGAAGGTCAAGGCAGCAGAGCAATTGCTGTTTGCCAATGTGCAGAAGAACTATGATGAAGCCAAGCAGACGGCAGAAAACTTTGTGCAGCTGGAGGGGCGTATGGAGAAGCTTGAAAGCAAGTATGTCGAGCTGAAGGTGGTATCAGGAAAAATACAGCAAGCGGTCTATAAGCCATTCATCCAGCGTATCAAGGACGAGCTGATGGTAACAGCAGCTGTGGTTGTTGTGATGATGTTTGCCAATATGTTAATTACTCGTTTGAAGGCAGCAAAGAAAACTGCTGACCAGATGAAGAAAATGAAGAATATGGTGGGAGGAGGAGGCCAAGAGTACTACCCAACCATCTGATTGATAATAGATAATTGACGATGAATATTTTTAGAAGATATATCGGTTACTTTAGCGTTGCCACTTTATTGTTGGTAACAGGCTTTATGATTGTTGCCTGCCAAGGACAGCAGAATGACGATTTGGAGTCTATGCTCACCAGTCTTAACAGCTCGAATACCAAGAAGCCAGTGGAATGTGTAGTTAGCAGTTATGATTTTTCTACTGACTATAAGTTCATGGATCTTACGTTAAAGCTCAACAAAGGATTGGGCGCGTTGGAGCTTTCCGATACAGCTTCTGTGAAAATGGTTATCCGCCAAAAAGCAGGCCTCACAAGAGGTATCTTGGTGGACGACAATCGTCCTCCTGTTCTTTATAGCATCAAGAATGTGGCAAAAGAAGAGGTGGCGAAAGATAGTGTAAAGATGCTGATGCTCGTCGATCTCTGCCAGCCTCAGTATTTGGTGGATCTTGAGCGTCAGGCTGTGCAGGAAGTGCGAACCCTGCTGGATGCCAACCAGCTGTACGTGGCTTTCATGCAGGGAGATAAAGTGTCTGAGACATACGAGGCTACCGACTATATCATCAATAATTATTTCCAGAGTCAGTCCGTTCCGTTCATCTATCTTTATCGTTCTTTATTGGAGAAGCTGACGGAGATGGCCGACCCCAACAGTGTGTTTGCCAGAGGTAAACATAAGGGCTTGATTGTGTTGTCAAATGGCAAGACATACAATGATGACCGTCCACTCGACCCCCGTCATTTTGAGATTCAGCAGCGTTTGGCTGAGTTGGCTCCACAGCTTAAGGGTCAAGAAATATGGGTGAGTTTTGCCCAGTTCTCTGATAACGCGGGAACTGCCAGAAATGCCAATGACGCTATGCAGTCAGCTACAGCCAGCAATCAGCAGGAATTGGGTATTATGCAACTGTTGTGCACCCAGACACTTGGTGTCTTCCAAAACTCTTTTGACTGGCCAACATTGCGCGATGACTTTATGAAAGAGCATGAGATTGACTACGATGATTACCGCATTACGCTGATGATGCCCGACCATAAAGTGTTCCGTGGTAATCGCATGTCACTCGACTTGGATTTCTTCAACAAGCAGACTGGTGAGCAAATAACCACCTGCCATCATGATTATGCGATAGGCAGTGTATATCATCCCATCATTGTCAGGGGAAAAAGGCTCAATGAGGTTTTGCTGGAAGGACTTTTGGTGGCGGTATTGCTCTCATTGGCCATCTATCTTACTTTGCAGGTTGTTGCTCCCTGGGTGCGTTACCAGCACTTCCTCCGCAAGCATGTGATACGCTATACAGGTGCGCAGATGAGTAAAGATGGTATATTGCTGGACGAGTCGTGCTACCTGTGCAAAGCCCCCTTTGAGGTGGGAGATGAGGTGGTGACCAAGTGCGAGCATGTCATGCACAAGGAATGTTGGGATGAGAACGACTATCATTGTCCTGAGTATGGCCGTAATTGCGAGCATGGCTCACATTATTATAATCAACACAACCTGTTGGATGTGCGCAATGCTACATTCTACATGCAGTGGATCATGGCTGGTGTGTTGGCTGGATTCTTGGCTTGGACATTCTTTATGCTGCGAATGCACCTCATTGATACCCAGATTATCACCTATATCCTGTTCTCATTCTATGGCATAACGCCTGATACCCCTGAAGCTGAGAAATTCCTCTTGGACTATTCCGCGCATTTGGATTTCCAACCAGCGTTTGGCTTCAGTATAAGCTTCTTCTCCACGCTGATTCTGTCATACCTTGCCTTGCGAAATGTCAAGTTCCAGAAGCGAAACACCAGCTCGTTCCTGCGAGCCATCATAGCCGGCCTATGCGGCTTCCTGTTTTTCGCATTCAGCTGTGTGGTGGCGATATTGTTAGATGTCAAGACCAACTCTATCATCCTTGATAGTGTGCCTTGGATTCTCATGACCACAGTCATCATGTATTGTGTTACCTTGCGCACCCGCATCCGTGTTCGTCCTCTGTGGCTGCTGATAGCCTGCTTGTTAGATATATTCCTTATGTATGCGTGGCTGCTGTTCTATCAAGACAGCCTGGTGGATTTCCGCCTGTTCCTGTTGCTCAGCTTCCTGTTCACGGCAGTTGTACTCGCCATCTGTATTGGCTTTGAGGCACCCCAGTCAGAGCACTATTTCCTGCAAACAAGTGGAGCTATCAAGCCGTTGGACATTGCTCTCTACAAATGGATGCGTGCCAATCCTTCTGCTGTGGTTACATTGGGACAGTCTGTTGATTGCTCCATCCATCTGTCTTGGGACATCTCAGGCAATGTTGCCCCCATTCATGCAGAGCTTTACCTCAGGCGAGGCACTGTCTGGCTCAAGGCGTTGGAGAAGGGTGTGCTGTTCAACAATGAACCAATGGAGGATGGCGAAACAGAACCACTCAGTCATGGAAACAGCTTTACCATCGGCAATACCACATTTACTTATTTGGAGAAAGACTTCTAAGCAGGTAGCTGTGGGCATGTTTTAGCCTGAATTGAATCATTTTTCGTTTTTTTGAAAAAAAAGTTCCCCAAATATTTGGAGATATCCAAATTTCTTTGTTATCTTTGCGATATCAAAATGATATCAAACTAATCTTATAAAAATTAAAGACTATGGGAACAAAGGAATTAAATTATCAGGGAACTACGATGAACGGCTTCGCTATGCTGTTCTTCAATCTGTTGCTCACATTAGCTGGCATAGCTGCCATCGTGTTGTTTATCATCTATGGTGACTGGTGGCTTATTGTAGCGGGTCCATTGGCACTGCTGGTGTCATTCTTTATCTGGGCAGGATTCATCATGCTGGAGCCCAACGAGGCGCGCGTGTTGACTTTCTTCGGCAAGTATCGCGGCACCTTCACCAAGACTGGCTATTATTGGATTAACCCCTTCATGAGCACCAAGAAATTGTCTCTGCGTGCCAGAAACCTCGATGCTCAGCCCATCAAGGTGAATGACAAGACAGGTAACCCCATCATGATAGGTCTGGTACTGGTGTGGAAACTGAAAGACACCTACAAGGCTATGTTCGAGATTGATGCGCAGACTATGGCACAGGGCAATGTGAAGGCCGACCAGATCACCGCTGGCGTTTCAGGCATCATGAAGGCTTTGGAGCAGTTCGTACAGGTACAGAGCGACGCTGCTCTCCGTCAGGTGGCTGGACAGTATGCCTACGATGATACTGACGACAAGAGCCATGAACTGACCTTGCGTGGAGGTGGTGAGGAAATCAACCAGCAACTGGAAGACAAGCTCAACGAGCGTCTGGCTCTGGCTGGCATCGAGGTGGTGGAAGCCCGCATCAACTACCTGGCTTACGCTCCTGAGATTGCTGCCGTAATGTTGCGTCGCCAGCAGGCTGCTGCCATCATCACTGCACGTGAGAAGATTGTAGAGGGTGCTGTATCTATGGTAAAGATGGCTCTCGATAAGCTTTCTAAAGAAGAGGTGGTGGAGCTGGATGATGAGAAGAAGGCTGCTATGGTGAGCAATCTCATGGTGGTGCTCTGTGGCGACGATGCTGCTCAGCCTGTGGTCAATACAGGTACACTGAATCATTAATCTCTAAATCGACCTTAGCATGTCAAAGAAGGAAAACATGACCAAAAGCTTTGTGCTGCGTGTCGATGCGGAAACCATGAATGCTATCGAGGCATGGGCGGCAGATGAGTTCCGCTCCACCAACGGACAGCTGCAATGGATTATCAATGAGGCATTGCGCAAAAGCGGAAGGCTGAAAAAATCGAAGAAAAATGAACTGGAAGAATCTGTTTAACGAGAGGAGATCTAACAAGGTCTATAATGTGCGACTGCCTGTTACCTGGACCGACCGCATCATGGAGTTCATTGCCTTGACCTTGCTGCTCGCCATGTGGGTGGTGGCTGCTGTGCTCTGCCGTGAGTTGGAGGGCCATGAGATACCCACGCACTGGAACCTGTCAGGAGTGGTGGACAAGCAGTCTGACCCCATTTCGTTGCTGGTGATTGCCACAGCCTGGACATTCGTGATGCTCCTTACGGGCTTCTCGGCATATCGTCCGCGCCTGCTGAACCCACCCACAGCCATCACCACAGTGAAGCAGCTAAAGCTGTTGGTAACACAGACGCGTGTGATGAACATCATCCTCGGCATCATGGGCATCTTCATCCTGCTGGCTATGGTGAACGACGCCCCCATAATGGTTCTCATCCCAGCCCTCTTGCTCTTTATAGAGGTGCTGGTATTCAGCATCCTGATTCGCAGGGCTGGCAAATAAAACAGGAACTCCCCCTCTCTGACACTTTCGTCCGGAGGGGGAGTAATCTTTCTGTGTAGGGTAGGGTGTCAGGATTCATCCCATAAATCCCATCCAAAGCAAAGAATAGATTATCGGTAGAGTGGGGGGGGTATCACTCCCCTCTCTCTATTCAATCACAGCTGCCCAGCCGCCATTCTTTGCCAGATGAATATCAAGCTTGGTAGATGCGCTCACCGCCTGCTCCACCTTATTATAATGCATCGCCTGGTATTCGGCATTCTTACCATCCTTGTATGCTGTCAGCCTGTGCTGCCCAGCCCCGATAAAGTCAAGGCTGATGGTGAAATCCCGTGCCGTTCCGTTCGTAATGGCTCCGATAAACCACTTGCTGCCCTTGCGTTTAGCCACCACCACATACTCACCTGCGCTTGCCTCTAAGCAGCGGGTTTCATCCCAGGTAGTTGGCACTGAGGTTATATAGCGCGTGCAGTCATCAGCCTCATAATAGCGGGTAGGGTTATCTGCCAGCATCTGCACACCACTCTCCAGCACCACATACAGCGCCATCTGGTAAGCCCTCGTTCCCATCGCTGCGCTGTTAGGCCTTTGGGAATGATAGCGTTCCGGCTGCATGTTAAGCATGCCTCCAGGGGTGAAATCAGCAGCTCCCACAGCATTGCGGATAAAGGGGATAAACAGCGTGTTGCTGGTTGTGCATCTGCCCATCTGCTCAAGACCCAGCACACCCTCATAGCTCACGAGGTTCGGATATTCCTGCTCCAATCCAGCAGGTGTGAATGCCCCATGCCAATCCACAATGATGTGATACTTAGCAGCTTCTATCATGGTTCGCTTGTAGAAATTCACCATCCACTGGTCGGCATGATCCATAAAGTCAATCTTCACGGCGGTGATGCCCCATTCAGCGTATGTCTTGAACAGTGTGTCAAAATGATTATATACAGCCAACCAGGGAAGCCACAGCACCACCTTCACGCCCTTCGCGTCGCAGTACTTGATCAGGTCAGGCAGGCGCAGGTTATCATTGCCATGCAGTGGATCTGTGGTACTCTTCGCCCATCCCTCATCCAAGAGGATATACTCAATGCCATACTTGGCGGCAAAGTCGGCATAATAGCAATAGGTCTCATAGTTGCACCCAGCCTTGAAATCCACATCGGGACCGTAAGGCGTGGCACCGTTCCACCATTCCCAAGAGAATTGTCCGGGCTTGATCCAGCTTGTGTCAGTCAGCACATTCCTGCGAGCCAGTTGTACAGGCACTGTCTGCTCGATGATGCCCTTTGAATCCGTCACAGCCACCCATCTCCAAGGCAGTGCGCGTGTTCCGCTTGTTTTGGCTATGTAGTCAGCCTCCTTCGTGATTGTCTCGCCTCTGTCGCCCTGAGGCTCCCAAGCCAAGGGTGCCTTGGGGAAAATGGTAGTAATGGCATTGCCCTTTGCCAGCAGGAACATGTGCGGATAGTCATCCACATCGCTCTCGCCAATCAGCAGTTGCGTGTCGTTGGCACCAGAGAGCAGGACAGGTATGGTGGCCATCTTGCCGCTGTTTTCCCACTCAGCCAAGGAATTGGTTAGGTAAGGCTCCTCGTAGGAGGTGTGAAACGAGTCCTCTGTCTGGTAGTGGGCAGTAAAGCCTGGAGCGGGATGGATGTTGAACTGCTCGTCCATAATCTCCACATCACCCTTCTGATTCAGCACAAAGCGGTGGGCAACGGCATTGTTCATCACCCTCACCACCACCTGGTACTTGCCGAAGTTCAGCGTTGCCTCATTGTAGTTGTCATTAATCTCCGAGAACTTCAGTGGCACCACAGGGTGAATCTTTTGGCTCACGCTGTTTCGTTTCACGCCCCTCACTTTGGCGTTGCTGCCCAGCACAGTGCCGCCCACATTCACCGTCACGCCCGTTTCTGTGTACATCACCTTGCCAGCCTTAGTCACAGTCCAGCTCAGTCCGTCCGCTTCCGTCTTCACATTCACGTTCAGTTGTCCGTCAGGCGATGTCACCACCGTATCTGCCTTTGCGTAGCTGCCAAGTAGGCAGAGGGCGGATGCAAGCATCGTGCATTTAAGAAAATCAAGTGTTTTCATTGTCTTATCAGTTTTATTGTTTCCTCCTGCAAAGTTACAAAATATATTCTCTTATTGTACAAATATTATGATTGATTATTTGTGTTTTATTGGGTAGTAAGGGGGAAAATGGGAGGAGGAGAAAATACACTCTGCTGCCATTAGGGGCATTAAGTCCCCAACCCGTTCGGACGGATTTGTAATCCGAACGAACGAGGGTTCGAACGAACAGAGGATATAGCAATGGGGCTTGCCCCATTGTGAATGCATCATGTAATGGAAACAACAAGGGGGCAGAGCCCCCTTGCTATCCATATTCCCAATCCCGTTCTTTCGGATTTGTATAAATTGTTCATGCTCGGTGTACTCTAAGTACTAATTCTCCCGTTCGTTCGGATTTGCAATCCGAACGTATCGATTATCAGGATTTTTAATCCGAAATAATATTTATCGCATCACTACTGTCCAAAGAATTTTTCCTATAAGTTCAGCTGACCATCATTGGAGCCGACTCCGACTTCTTGGGGAAAAAGTTCGTTGCCATAACGCTTTCACTTTGCTACGGGCACTCGGAATGTCAGATCGAGAATTATTGTTCTTCTAACTCTTTGATGTATTTTTCTATGAGAGGGCTTAATTCATCAAGGTCATTAACGATTGTTTCCCATAGTTTACTTGGAGAAACCTGATAATAACCATGCACCAAGACGTGACGCATATCAATCATAACCCTCCAAGGCACTTCCCCATGAGATTCACGGAACTCATTAGTCAATTGGTATGACGCCTCACCTATCATCTCCATTTCTTTAACAACGCCATAGAAGAAAATCTTGTCTTTTTGCAAACTTTCAAGAGTGAATCTCGTTCTAAGAGACAGCAATTCTTCCGTGAAGGTTAAAATATTTCTCAAATGGTCAATGTCACGTATCTATTCTCTCATAAATCAATATTTTATCACGTTCTGCATTGTGGGCGGCAAATGGCAGAAGGGTCCCATCTTCCACCAAATCGACCTCTTTATGAAGCGTGTCTTTCAGGATGCCATATAAGCGAGCATATCCAAATAAGGTGACATGGTCGTCGAAGATGACGAGGATATCCACGTCACTCTCCGCTGTCTCTTCTCCTCGCGAATACGATCCAAAAAGCCAAGCTTTCTTTACGGGTTGGTCTTTCAATGATTCCCGTATTCTGGGTATAAGCACATTTTGTGTATTAGGTGTCACCATAACGCATTCTTATTTTCGTGCCAAATATATGGAATTCTTTCTGAATTACCAAAGGAAAGCAAATAATTCTCAATCTGTCAAAGAGCCCCGTTCGGACGGATTTGTAATCCGTCCGTATCGATTATAAGGATTTGAAATCCATAAAACATATATTAATCGCATTGCAAATGCTCATATTCAACACGTTCGGATTACAAAATCGCGAGTAAGCGAGAGCAGAGTCAAGCATGCTTGAACTATGCCGAGCGTAAGCGATTTATCTAAATCCGAACGAACGAGGGATGTTGAACGTTGACTCTATTGTTCAGTCGGATTTGTAATCCGACTGTACTGAATATCAGGATTTGTAATCCGTAAAAATATATTAATCGCATTGCAAATGCTTATATTCAATACGTTCGGATTACAAATCCGAACGAACGAGAGTGAGCGATTTATCTAAATCCGACCGAACAGGGTAGATGGTGTTATAGTTGAAGCGAGGCTCCTCCAACCAATCCTCGCAGAGGTCAATCAGGTTCTCCACAGCCTCCAATGGCGGCTCGTTGTTATCTTCAGTCTTGAAGCTTGTCTTGGTAAGCTCCCCCAGCGTAAAGTGCTAGGAGAGTTTCTTTGATTTATCCATTATAAAAGTAAAATATAAAATCACATTTGTTGCACCGTTGCACCGTTGCACCAAGCTTTTAGCCAACCTTAGTTCCGTCGGATTACCAATCCGACGGTTATGAATATTAGGATTTGCAATCCGATTATATTTTTTTCGCATTACAAATGCTCATACTCGATATGGTCGGATTACAAAATCGCGATTTAGTGAGTGCTGAGTCAAACTTGTTTGAACTATGCTGAGCGTGAGCGATTTATTAAAATCCGACCGAACAGGCATAACAACATAACAACATAATATTTGGCAGTGCTAATTCACGACACCAACAAGCAAATCGCCATATTTATTTTCATGAAATATAGAGCTCCTTTGCGCTCCCCTATTGCCTGTAACGTCTCGGTGCAACGGTGCAACGGTGCAACGGTGCAACATTTGTGTTTTTGATAATGCACCTGGAATCCTGTCCCCATAATTTTATCTATATATATTAATAATATATATAGATAAAGTCAACTCAGCCTATTTTATGGCAAATTGTGAAATCGCATTTGTTGCTTCGTTGCACCGTTGCACCGTTGCGCCAACAGTCAGTACTTCTTAAATTGTTCCTTGCAATTGCCTCAATTTGACAGAGCGAATTGCTTAATTTGCCAGAGTAATTGTCCTGGGGGCTCGTGTGATAAATAAAATGCATCCCAGATGAAAAATAATTTATAAAATATTTGGTGGTTTATGATATTATATATACCTTTGCATTGTCAAACATGAGGTGCGCAATCATGGGTGGCAGAGCGGGAAGCGGTGACCCGAGGTAACTCATCGCAAGATTTAAAAACACAAAATAAAACACACAAAAACTATGGCAACAAAAAGAATTGCAATGGGGATCAATCTCCGAAAGAACAAGAGTAACATCGCTCAGGCGAATGGTAAGTACTACCCTGAGGTGGATGTGCAGAAGACACTGAGCTTGCGCGGTTTCGCCAAGCACATGACCGACCACGGCAGCCTGTTCGGTCGTGACGTAATCGAGGCTGTGCTGATCAAGATCACAGAATGTCTGCCCGAACTGGTGGCACAGGGCGTTCCGGTGCAGTTAGGCAACTTAGGTACGTTCTATCCGACAGCGAAGGTGAAGAAAGGTGCTGCAGTGCCTGACATCGCATCGATGGAAGGTCTCGATCCTAATGACATTGTACAGGGCATCCGCATCCGCTTCCTGCCGGACATGACTGACGAGGACAACCTCTGCGGTCCTGCATTCAAGAAGTTCTGTGCATTGGAGTTCCGCAACATTGTGGACACCGAGGCAGTGACTATCAACGGCAAGACGCGCAAGGTGCAGACCTTGGTGCCAATCGCTACGGCAGTGGCTCAGCTGCACTCCGGCACTTCTGTGGTGAACCCGGGAACTGGTGGCGGCAACTCAGGCGGCTCTGGTGGCTCTGGCAACGGCAGCGGCTCTGGTGATGGTGGCGGTGATAATGGTGATGGCGATCTTGATAATTAACCATTGACCATTGACCATTGAACATTGACAATTAGATAAATCGCTCACGCTCGGCATACCCAAGCAAGCTTGGCTCTGCTCTCGCTTACTCGCGATTTTGACCATTGACCCTATTGATCCGTTCATTGTTCAGTCGGATTTGCAATCCGACTGGACTGAATATCAGGATTTTTAATCCGAAAAAATTTATTTATCGCATTACAAATGCTCATATTCAATGCGTTCGGATTGCAAATCCGAACGAACGGGGGGTGTTAATTCATTGATGTGGATAGCAAGGGGGCTTGCCCCCTTGTTATTACCATCGCAAAATTATTCACAATGGGGCAAGCCCCATTGCTAACTAATCTACTAAAAGACTATGAAGAACAAGGAGACCTGGAAGATGGTGATTCAG
Organism: Bacteroidaceae bacterium; assembly: GCA_017649485.1. GTDB lineage: Bacteria > Bacteroidota > Bacteroidia > Bacteroidales > Bacteroidaceae > Bacteroides. The sequence continues at coordinate 79,331 of JAGCGS010000068.1, forward strand.
TTCGCTATCTCAATACTGACAGCAGCATTGACTGCTATGGGAACGACCTCGTGTATGGGACATGGGCCGCTGTATATCTGAGATAACAAGTGGGCTTGCCCCCGAACGAACGATGGAACGATGCTTTTGCCCTTACAGGGCGTACTTTCTATGAACTACATACCCAGGGCGTTGCCCTGGGCTATGTGTTAGATGCCCCTTCGGGGCGTTCTTTATTATACCGTATTGATTATCAGGATTTTTAATTCGTAATACATATATTTATCGCATTGCAAATGCTTATACTCAACTCGTTCGGATTACAAATCCGAACGAACGAAGCTAAATCCGAACGAACGGGTGAGGGGGAACGAACGAACGGGTAAAATGCTTATTCGGTTTCTCCGAACTTCATGCCTCTGATTACGTCGAAGGTGGGGACGGGCTCTTCATAGACTTCATGGTCTTCAAGGTATTTCTGATAGGCTTCCTCAATCTCATCAAGCTTGTCATCCTTCAACTTGTCAACCTGCTCGACGGTTTTGTCGTAAAGCTCCTTGAGCCTTGCCTCCGCTTCTTGTATGTCTTTTTCTGTGGAGAGGAAACTGCCGTTGGTGAGCTGGGCTTTTGTCTGCATGTTCACCACCTTCACCCTCGACATACATTCGTCGTGCAGGCTTTTCACCCCATTCGTGAGTAGGTCGTAACGATTCTTATCCACCTCAGGCATAGTGAAAATCAAATACTTCACGCCTTTCAGAGACTGGTCGTAAAGCTTATCCGGATTCAGTTCCTGATCTTCCCCATCGCTGGTGTGAAGCATGAGTGTCTGCTTGAACTCAGGATGAGCATGCAGCACACCCTTGGAGATCTCAACTAAGTACATTTCGTCGTTCGGATAGATGGCCATGCGGAAATCATCGACTGTCAATACGGAGGCAACCTCCTCGATGTTACATTCATAGAGGTTGGCTTGTATGGTGACAGGCAATAGCGAGAATGGGTCGGCCTTCACACACAGATTCTTATAACGAAAGTCGAGTAGGCCATAGTATGCTCCAAACTTGGAACTGGCCGTCTGCACTTCTTTTAATAATAGGGGATTCATATCTCTTAAAAATACTAATAATCAAATCTATAAACCATAATACTACTACGCTGGCGCATCTTCTGCCTTCAGCTTGGCACTCAGGCTACCGCCAGCTGCTGGAGCAGGAACGGCAATGCCATCGGTGATGTTCTGTGACTTGAATGAGGTTTTTGCCTCCAGGTTGTCGAATGTGCCCTTGGGAGCAGTGACATCGCCTTTGATTTCGGTCTTGCCATTGATGGTGGTGTCGCCAAACAGCTGCGTCTTGCTGCCACCCACTGAGGCATTGCCACCAGCGAGCTGCACAAGCGACTTGCCATCGCCCTGCTGTATCTCCAAGGTGTTGTCGGCAAAGGCTCCCACTTCTTCTGACACCACTTGCACTTTCTTGCTCTTGACATCCTTTGACTTTGCGCCCACAAACATCTTTTCTGACACCAGTATCACTGTGCTGCCTGCAGCCAGTTTGTCGTCCGTGCGCTTCTCCTTCTCCACATCCATCGTCTTGACACTGATGGCCTTGGCGTTCAGGTCGATATTGCCTGTAGCCTTGCCTTCGGTATCGGTGGCAGACAAATCCATCTTCTCGGCACGGATAGCAAGGGCACCGCCCTGTGTAAGAGCTTTCTCTTTACGCTCGCCATTCTCCAGGTCGTAGTCGATGCTCTCCACAGTGACTGTCTTGGAGCGTACAAGGAGGTCGCCTTCTGAGGTATAGTTCGCTTTTGTGAGCTTGCCCTGCTCGTCCACCTCCACATTGGCAGAGTTCTCTGTGCTCACCTCCACTGTCTTTGCCCTGACGCTGATCTTGCCATCGGCAGTAAGGGCTTTCTCTTGCAACTTCTTCTCTTTCACCTCGTAATCCATGCTTTCTAACGAGATGTTCTTCGACTTGAGGATGATGTCGCCCTCTGCCACATACTCGGCAGTGTTCAGTTCGCCAGTATTGTCTTCAAACTCAGCCTTGTCCAAACCTGCTGTAGTTACCTCCACCGTCTTTGCCTGGATGCTGAGCTTACCATTCTCTTTCAGCTTGCCATCAGTCTCAACAGAACGCAGGAAAATATCGTTGGCAAGAAGACCTATTCCAGAGCCATCATTGTCGCGCAAGTTACCCTCGCCGTCAGATGAAGCCAAGTTAATCCTCTCACTGACAATGGATACTGATGTGCCAGTACTGTTCTGCTTGAAATCATCACCCTTCTTGATCTTTCCCTTCTCGTCCTTGAAGCATTTAATCTGGCGGTTCACCTCTGCCAGCAATGAGAGGCTCTGCGTATAGCTTGCCACCAATTCAGAGAGCGAGAGTGACAGGCTTTCTATTTGATCGTCAATCTCAAACAAATCCTGATAGCCGCTGCGCACCTCCTCGTCATCCTTGGTTATATCTTCTTTCTGCTTCAGTAAATCCTCCATTTCCTTGACTAATTTACCAAACGAGTCCTTCTGCTCCGAAGCTAACTTCTTCAGATTGCCCTTCTGCGTTTCATACTCTTTGATGATTGAATCAAGCCTTTTCTCACGGCTCTCAGCCGTAGCAGTGGCATCAATCACAATACTGTTGTCAGCATGTATGCGCACACCGCACCCATTGGCAGAAATTGTGGGAGCGGAGAATGTGCCTTGCGCGTCGTCGCTTTGGATGATGATGTTGCGTGCCTGGCTAACCACCTCTGACACACCGCCAACCACATGCTCCAACCCGTCGATGCCTGGGTCTTCGGCAATCTCGCGTATGCTGGATGCGCGAATCTCTATTTGTCCGCCTTCGCCTGATGCCTGCATGCCCACCTTCTGGCCTCGCATAACAACATAACCTCCGGAAAGCAGCTTGCCCGATTCATCCACATTGCCGATGATCACCTCGGGGGCTGAAAGCACAAGCCTATTGTCATCGCGAAGATAGTGACCCTTCTTCATCTGATTAATCAACTCCACTTTCATGCCCTGGATCTCGGCCTTACATTGGCGAATTTCCTTCAGGTCTTTCTCCACACTGCTTTCGAAGTTAGAAAGTGTCTTTTTCCAATCGTCAAATATGTAGTCCATAGTTCTTATGCTTAATTATTTAATACCTTTCATCCTGCATACCAATGCTTCCCAGTTTCCGTTCACAGCTTCAATCTCTGCCACGAAATTACCATTGTCAAATACTCTCGACTGGCCTTTGGTGTCAGACATCAGGATGTTGCCATATCCTCGGTCAGCCCACACTTTGCGGTCATGAATCTTGGCAAACTCATCAATCTGCAAATGATCCTTGAAAGGTTCAACAATGCTGTCGTAGAGCTTGCGCAACGCCAAATTCATAGGCTTTCGCATTCGCTCAACGAAGTGTTTCCAGTGGTATTCGCTTTCTAAAGCGTCCTCCTTTATCTCATCAGGGGTGAAATGAACGTGCAGGAATTTGCCCTTTGCTGTCGCATCGAGTGGATTCCTGATGAAGTTGGCAACAACATTGCCTGCTCCTTCGCCCAAGCTTTCCAGCTGATACTCATCACATTCGGCTACTTTTGCTATAAATACGGCAGCCAGGGCGCGCCTGAACTTCATGGATGATGCTATAATATCTTCTGTTGTTGTATTCTCATCTATAAGTGACTCGAACATCGCGGCTTTGGGTTCTGTGCCATTCATGTATTTCTCATTCCAGGTGTTCAGTCGTTGATCCTTCCTTGAGTCAAAGGCTGCTTTCATCATTTCCTTCATCTTATCGTCGGCAACGAGGTTAGGCACATTGTCGAAAAGCGTGTTGAAACGATTCATGTGCTTGTGGAAATCATAAACAGTACGGGCGAAGTTGTTGGCAAGCTCTACCATCTTTGCCTTTTTTTGTGGCAGGGTGTAATGATTTCCATCTGGTCCTATCTGGTCTGCACTTTCTAATTTGTCATTAAAGTAATCTTCGTTAAATGGCTCCCTGAAATCTTCATCCACATTTCCTCGCCAAATTGTACTCATGACATCGACATCGAATTCATCCCAATCTTCATCATCTTTCAAGAAAGTCATTCCAAACTGATCCAACGATCTCCTGCCCTCGGTGGCTGCGTTCCAAAGCGTAATATAGTTGGCAACGAAGCTCTTATATACTGTGTCGATCTTGTCGATGCAATTCACCATCTTTGACATGAATATGATTTCTTCCTTTGCCACCAAATTACGTTTCTTGGTGCCGGTATAGCGACTGGCAGGTATCTGTGCAAAGCTGTCAATGCCAGCCTCAAGCTTCATGTAACGGTTTGACTTGATTTCCATTGTGCCTTCGATGGGGCGGAGCATAACCTCCATAAAGCACCTGATGAAGTACATGTCAACAAACATGCTTGCAACTGTGTCGGCAATACCTCCGATGACACCTGAGACAACTCCTGTGACGAAGGCTCCAAATTTTCCGCCACCAGTTGGATGGCCAGGCACAGGCTTCTGGATGTTCAGTCCAGATTTGATGGTGATGTTGTTGCCCGCCTCAATCGTGACATTCTTGCCAGATATCTTGACATCACCATTGGGAGCGCTGAGGGTAATGCCTGTGAAGGCATCGATGTTGACATCGCCATAGGGTGAGCGGATATCCACCTTGCGGTCATGCGCATTCATGGAGATTTCATACAGCCCGTAGCGGTCGCCGATATGGATGCCACCAGTCATGTCTTTCGCAAAATCAAATGTTAGTCCTGCCGCCCCTGCAATGGCGGTGAGTCCACCCTGTATGCCAGCCATGAGTTTGGTACCATCTTCCGGGTCGTTGAAGACGATGTGGTGCCCATTGGGTGACACAATATAGGTGGATGCTTCAGCAAGCAGACTGTTTCTGGCACCAATGATGTTATTGCGATACTGGGGAGTCTGCACATTCTTGGAGTAGAGGCTGCCCACAACGTAAGGTCGCTCGATGTTATCATTGTCGTAGTTCACAAGCACTTCATCACCCGGACGGAGCTTGAAGAAATAGCCGCCTCCTGTGGTGGCCATCGGTGTGGCTACGCGCACCCAGGGAGATGCCAATACGGAAAGCTCGCCGGAAAAGTTCTCCTTAGCTTCTTCTACCTGCTCTTCTTTCTCTTCTTGCGCTTTCTTGTGAGCTTCTAACTGCCTCTTGTATTTATTCAGGCTTTTCGTATTATTATTGATTTGCTCTTTTATGTCGGCCAACTGCTGGTCATAGTTATCTTCACCTCCTTCGATGGCTGCCAGCTCTGCCTCCAGCATTTTGAGCTCATTTTTCAAGCGTCCCACTTCTGCCACGTTGGATATCAGCTCATCGTATTCTTCTTTTGAGAGTTCCTTTTGCTGTGCATAATTATTGATAACTTCAGCCAACTTGCTGGGGTCTTGGCTGAGGTCAAAATCGTAAGTATTTCCGGGGATGTCAAGCTCCTTGATGCGCAGTTTGTCATTCTCTATAGCGAATCTCAACTCTTTGAGAATCAACTCTTGTTCTTCCTTGCTGCTGTTTTTGTAATTATTGATGAAGCCACTCTCTTTCTCAAGCATCTTGCTGATTTTTTGGAGCTCTGCTATGAGGGCCTCAATCCTGGCTATTTCTTCATCCTCATAGGTGAGGTCTTTTACTGATTCTGCCAGCTTAACCCGTGTCTGCTCAGTTTGTGATTGCCAAGGATAGACTATGCGCACGCGATCCTGGTATTTGGGGTCGTCGCTATCAACCACAAAAGCAGTTTGAGGACCTGATTTCCTATAATGAGGTGCCTTGATGAGGGGAGGAACAATCTGCTCTATAGAAGAACTTAAAACCTGAGTCTTATAGGTAGGAATGGCATAAATGACCTGTGACTGGTTGCTGGAAGAGATGTCTGTCAAATTGTTGGGATTGTCGAACTTCTGATAGTTACGTGTCCACTTCTGATTGGAAAGCAACTTGATTTCAGTCACGATATAATTGTCACTCAAACCATCTACCTTGATGGTATCGCCCAAGCCAACAGCAGCATAGTTCGTGCCCATGTCGATGCAGATCATCTTTTGCTGCTGCTCTGCTTGAAGATTATGCAAGTTGTTATAGAATGAGATATTAGTCCAGCCGTTGGTTGACAAAGGACCGAATGCCACCACCTTATTGTTGCTCTTGTCGGCCTGTTCTTTATTTTCCAGCAAATCCTTCATGTACTTCTCATTCTTGGGCGCATCAATCTCCAAGGAAGACAAGAGGTTGAAGGTGATCTTACCCATGTTGACGTAGAAGAAGCACTTGGCGGCTAGCACACCCCATTCTTTGGCACAGTTAATGGCAAAATCGATAGCATGACAAATACCATCAGTACTGGTGTTCTTCAGTTCGTTGGAAATGAGCGATAGCACCAGTGCCACACCGAAATCCTTAAATGACTGTCCTGATCCGTATTTCGGGTCGAATCCCATTTCGTAGGGGAAGGTGCACCACTTGTCGCCCACAATGGGGTAGAAGTATTCATCGCTGGCTATCTCCACATTATAAGCTGGGGTGGTGGGGAAAATATCATCAGGATAGCCAGAATCCCCCTTGGATATGTTTTCAAAGTTCAAGATATTCACATCACCATTGCCTTCTTTCACACTATCACGGGTGAAACGCGTAACAGTTACCGGGTTGGAAGCGTATTCCTGGAAGGTGATGCAGTTGTAATTTTTTATATCTTTAGGTTCTGCTTTAGGTACACCCAGGCAGAGCTTGCCGTTTTCGAAATAGAAAAACTCTCCGCACCTGTTGGCTGTGCGCACCATGAAGTCGTAGAAAGATTCATTATACTGTACCAGATAAGGTTGGATGAATTCGTATGAATTGTAAGTGAGGTGTTGTAGGTTTTTATAGTTGGTTTGAATGAGTCTGGTTTTGAAGCCAAAGCTTCTTGCCTCAAATTCAAGTATCTCGGCACCCAGTTTCTTGGCGGTGTAGCACTTACTGTATTTGTCGAGTGTCATGAGCTTGTCCATGCTGTGGATGGTGAGCTTGAGTGTCATCAGGTTGCCTTCAGGGCCTCGTGACAGCTGAGGGTTCAGTTTATAGACATAGTAATTGGTAGCTATGCGCACATCCTGGGCAGTTGTATTCTCTTCGCTCTCTTCCACAATGCCCAGTTCCACCCTGCGCATCAGGAATAGCTTGCTGATTTTATCTGTCGAAGGGGGTATGGGAGTACCATCCAACGCAAAGAAGATGCGGTCGATGACAATTTCGGCTTCAATCAGGCCTGGCTCATAAATCTTACGTGAAAACTTGACGCCGTTGAGAACAATGTCATAATACTCGCCTTTAAACGAGTATCCTTCTTTTTTATTGCGCTGTTCCAATACGAGCGGCTGTAACAAAGGATCGTTATCTTTGATGTTTTCTCCGAAATAGAGTCGGAAAAAGTAATTGTTAGATGAATCAGCCATATCGGTTTATTCTTTTGTAATTTCTAAAAAATGATAAGAGCCATTGCCCAAGAAGATCATCTTACTTAACAGCATCTTAACGTGGATGAGCAACTGCTCCTCACCGCTTTCGTCTCCGTCCCAGAACTTCTCTGCAACGTCAGTCACATAGCCATAGGTTATCAGACCATCCTCATAGTCGTGCAAGCGGCCGGTATTTGTAAATCTGGCATTGAAGATAAACGAGAAAGGTACATACTTGTTATGTTCCATGCACTGATAGAAGAACTTGCATGCGTAAGGGTTGGATACGATGACAGAAAAGTCCAGATACTCAGAGAGGATGCTGCCGTAAGGGTCACCCATCTCATCACGCTCACGATAACAGTGATAGTGGTAATCCTGTACGGTCAGGCAGTTTGACTGTAAGACGCTTCCGCTTACTTCTGCCAGGTTGTTGTCAAAGAGGATAGCTTTCAGATAATCGGGATGATTGTTGCTCATGGCTTAATGGCGATAAAAGGTGACATCATTGATTCTCACTTCTTTGGCTACAAAGCGTACTTTTAACGTTCGACGCTGGTTTTTAAAGATGTGATACTCTTCTTCGAAAGAGAAGCACTTAGCTTCTTCAAATTGTATTTCATGCGAGTCTGACTCCTGCATGTTGGGCTTGGGAGGCAGCTGTACAATAATTCTGCCGGAAAAGGTGGTCTGCTTGATGAACCATTCGTAAAGCGTCATGTCTTCTTTACCTGGCGCAATGACTGACAATTCTATGCAGTCGCAAATCTTGTTTGTCTTTGGCCTGTATTCATCAACCTCCCGAAAAGTGTGACATTTGTAGTCAGTCAGCAGGTATTCTTTTGAATATCTGCCTAATTCATTGTCACCAATTTGAAGTTTTTTCAATAATGACATAGTTTAGTTATATTAATGACTTATTGTTGCAAAAATACGAAAAGTATTTAAATATCACAATCCTTTTTTGTTATTTTACAAAAAAGATGTGAGTGATAAGGACGAACCTTGTCACTCACATCTTATAACTCGAAGCTTGTGTCTAATGACTCTCTGCTTCTTAATCCATTACCTTCACCTTGATGTTGCGGAACCAAACATCGTCGCCATGATCCTGGAAACCGATTAAACCTTCGTGGTTGTCGCCACCCAGGTTGTTCAGCAAGCCGAATGCCAAAGGCCAAGCCTTCTCACTGAACTTACTCTCCTGCAGCATCTCAGTCCAACGTGGAGTCCACAAGTGATATTCAACCACGTTCTCTCCATTGTGCTGGTGCAGTACAGTGCCCTTGAACACCATGATAGAACCAGTGTTCCACTCGCCTGCTGGCTTAGCGTTCTGTGGCTTAGCAGGAATCATGTCGTAGAGAGAAGCAGCCTGACGGTTGCCATCCTTACCCATCTTTGCATCTGGGTGATTCTGGTTGTCGAGTACCTGATACTCAGGAGCTGAGATATAGATAGGCTCGAACTCACCTGGCTTGCCCTCTACAGGAACTTCCTGTGCCAATACGAAGATACCAGAGTTACCACCCTTAGAGATCTTATACTCGAAGGTCAGCTCGAAATTCTTAAATTTGTGAGCGAAAATCAGGTCACCACCTTCTGCGGTCTGACCTTCACCTGTGCCAGAACCATTGAATTTGATGCAACCGTCTTCGATTACCCAGCGTGCAGGAACATTGCTCTTGCCATAGCCACGCCATCCGTTGAATGTCTTGCCATCAAAGATGGTGATGTAACCATCAGCATCGGTAGGCAACTCCAAAGCCTGAGTCTCGGCACCCATAGGAGTGGTTGAAACATTGATAGTGGTTGTTGTTACTGCAGCACTACCACCATCTGCCTTTTTCTGGCCACCGCAAGCGGTGAATGCAGCTGCCAATACCATGCAGCCTGCAACTGTAAATAAACTTTTCATCATTTCTTAATAATAGCTTTAAACTTTAAACATTAAACTTTCAATTAATTAAGGCATCGCTGGCAGCTGGTAGCCATTCTTGTAAGTGTGCTTGATCAGCTCGTTTGCAAACTCAAGTGCATTTACTGGCTCTGCATACTCGTTGTTGAATGTTGGGTGACCATCGTTCACGCTGAAGTTGCTTGCCTTCATGATGCGTACAGTAGCGTTTGGATCGATGTTGGTGAGCTTCATGTTCTCGCCATCCCAATCCAATACCTGGTTCAGGCCTTGCAGACGGGTAGCCAATACACCGATGTCCACCATTTCTGTCAAACCTGCTGAACGAGAGAAGTCTGACCAGCTCTTCATGCGGCTGGCTGCATTCTCTTTACAAGCACGAATCCAGTCAGTCTGGTGCTCATTTTCTGTTGTCTCATGATTACCAGGGGTGTAGGTAGGTACGCGACCTGAGAGCAACCAAGGCTCACGGCCATAGCATCCATAGATCAGAGTGTCTTTAGTACCATGCAGAATGGTGCAACCGCCAGCTACTTCCAGTTCCTTGCCCTTAGGCATACCCTCTGGACGCATAGGCTTCAGACCGCCATCATACCAGGTTACCTCTACCTGAGGCATAGCTTGTTTTGGCAGGTTAGGACGAGCAGGGAATACCATGCGGATGGTTTGTGCAGAAGGAGCGCAATCGGTGAGCAGAGCTGTTGAACTACCCTGAATCTGGATAGGATAGCCTAATTGCAGTGCTTCATAAACACCGTGCAGGATGTGGCAAGCCATATCACCCAGGGCACCTGTACCGAAGTCCCACCATCCACGCCAGTTCCATGGATGATATACTGAGTTGAAATCACGGAATGGAGCCGGGCCAAGGAAGAGGTTCCAGTCGAGAGTCTTAGGTACCTTATCTACTTTGGTAGGACGGTTCAGACCCTGTGGCCAGATAGGACGGTTGGTACTTGCCTCTACCTTAGTAACTGTACCGATCTCACCGTTTTGTACCCACTGAATAACCTTGCGGGTGCCTTCGCCAGAAGAACCCTGGTTACCCATCTGAGTAGCTACATTGTATTTCTCAGCCAACTTCTTCAGCAGACGAGCTTCATAGATAGAGTGGGTAAGTGGCTTCTCAACGTAAACGTGCTTGCCCATTGTGATAGCTTCTGCAGCGATGATAGCGTGAGTATGGTCGGCTGTAGCCACCATCACAGCATCAATGCTGCTGCCCATCTCGCTGTACATCTGGCGATAGTCTTTGTACTTCTTAGCATTGGGGTATCTGTCCATAACAGGTTTTGCATAACCCCAGTCAACATCGGCAATAGCTACGATGTTTTCTGCTTCCATGCCTCTCAAAACACTGGCGCCACGACCACCTACACCTACAGCTGCGATATTCAGCTTGTCGGTAGGAGCTGCATGTCCGTGACTCTTGCCTAAAATGATATTAGGCGCAATAGTGAATCCTGCCAAAGCTGCTGCTCCGGTTTTCAGGAAACTTCTTCTTGATAAGTTTGACATATTAATTGAATTTTGGTTAATAATATTTCATTTGCTTACAGTCTGGTGCAACAGTCCGTAACCATTGGTCATGTGGGCACGGCGGTAACGGATTTGCTCCAGTGTTTCTAAGTCACCGATGGCAGGCAGGTCATGAGTACGGGAATCGGCCAGACAATCCCATGCGAACTGGGAAGCAACGGCAGAGTCGCGCAAAGATGGGAGGGTCATGTCGAGCTTGCCATTGCGTATGCTTTGGGCAAACTTCTCAATCATCACGTCGATGTTCTTACCACCATAAGGCTTGTTGATGGTAACAGTCTTGGTGATGCCTCGCAGCTCTACAGTAGCAGTCTTGAAATCATGCGTCATACGAGCGATTCCGTGAGTACCTATTAAGTCAATATAAGAATTATGTGTCTGATCTTTTGACATTTGTCCATAGACGAAACCTTGTGTGATATCGTAAACAATACCATTGTCGAAGGTGCCATGAGCCTGCAGCCACCAAGGATCCTTGTAGTTCCACATACGGATAGCCTGAGAATGCATGGTCTTAAATTCGCTTTGGGCATACCAGCGGGTAATATCGCAATAGTGCATGCCGCAGTCATGGAAAGAAGGACCTTCTGCTTCATGTCCTTCACCTGGAGCTAATCCAGGAGTCATGTGGCAGATACGGATGATGGCTAATTCGCCTAATTCGCCTTCGTCTATGAATTGTTTTAGCTGGTGATGATACCATGAACTGCGTAGATAGAGGTTAACAGTGGCTAAACGGTCGCTTTCCCCAACAGCTTTTACCAGTTCCCACTCGTCTTCTGGAAGCATGGCAATTGGTTTCTCAGAAATGATGTGCTTGCCATGAGCCAGGGCTTTCAGGATTTGTGACTTACGTGAGTCTGCCAAAGCACAGAGAGCCACAACATCCACTTCTGGATCGTTGAAAACATCGTCCTCATCGCCTGTTACTTTGGCGGTAGGGCAATAGTCGCGTGCCATTTCCTGCGCCTTGTCGAAAGGATCGCAAATATAAGTTACCTGCCAATTTTTATTTCTCTGGAACTCGTGTAAATAAAAGCGGCCCATTCTGCCAAACCCGATGAGGCCCACTTTAATCATGGTATTCTCCATTATAAAAGGTTTTAAAAATGTTTATCAAATTTTGTTACAAAAATTGGTTGCTTGCCTTTTTCTGTTAGCAAAATTAATGAACTTATGCGTACGTGTGAATAATCAATATAAAAATGTAGATTAATTAAAACATTAATCTGCTTATTACCAACGTAATGTTTATTATGATGATGAGATAAAATGTAGATGTTTTGGAAAGCTAAATCCGACTACTTATTGATAAATTTGTCTTCAAATGTGTTTTTGTCAATAGCGCGGTTACGCATCTTTGTACGGTAGTTGTAGATGGTGCTGGTAGAGCAACGAAGGAAATTGGCTATCTTTTCGCTGTCAGTAATACCAAGCCGAAGTAGGGCATAGATACGCAGCTCTTTGTTGAGCAGGGTGTCTTGTTTAAGTACAATACGTTCATCTTCCCTCAGTAGGGCATTGAGGTCAGCCACGAAAGTAGGGAAGAGGTTGAGGAAGATGGTGTCAAAATGGTGGTAGAGCGCTTCAGTCTCAGAGTCAATCAAAGTAGTTGAACGCAACTTCTTTACCAATTCGTCGTAGTGCTTGTTGACAGCTAAGCGATAAAGCACATTCTGATAGTCACCTATTTTGTCGATATAGCCAGAACAGATGTTGAAGAATTGACCGATATATTGCTCTTTAATAGCATTGTTCTCTTCCAACAGGGAGTTACTGCTATGTAGCTGAGCATTCATGCTGTTCAACGTTTCGTTAAGGCGCTGTAATTCGTCGTTGCTATTGGCTAAGTCTTTACGAATACGCATAATCTTCTTCAGCTGCTGGAAGATGAAGAATACAGCTATTATTAAGCATACCAGCAATATACCACTCAAGACGATGATGTTGATGAGCGATTGCTTATCGCTTGCTTCTCGACGCTGATAAACATCTGTGATAATGGAGTAGAAGCCAGACACCTGGGCTACTCGGAACTGAATACCTGCAGTGATGGCATCTTCAAAAGATGACTGTGCATAGCGGTAAGCACGGGCATAGTCGCCATCATCGTAAGAAAGAAGTGCCAACTCATAAATAGATTGGTTCTCACGCGTTACATTATAAATATCTGACAAGGCAGAACGGATGAGGAATTTCTTAGCTTCGTCACGATTGCCTTCCTGCGCATAGATCGTACCCATATTATAAGTAATGCGTGCATACAGAGGTGAGAATCTCTCAACCAATTCAAGCAAACGAGCATAACTTGACAATCTCTGATTCTCTGGCATGCGTTCCACCAAGTTGAGTCGGTATTCGATAGATGACTGATCTTGAGTGGCATAAAGAGAGTCGCGGTAGTTGCTTTGCATCAAGATGTCTTCAGGCGAATCGGATGTATAAAGGTAGTATTGCAGGAATTGGATATTGGCATTGTAGTATTCAGCGCGCAAGTCTTTGGGCAGCGTCTCAAGACTGTGCTTATTCAAAATTTGTTCAGCTTGCAGATACATACCATGCATGGCATAGGAAGTGGCCAACTGAAACTCCGCCTGCGTTTGTCGATAGTTGTCCTCCATACGGATAGCGGTTTCCACCTCCAAACGCGCATAATGGATGGCTGAGTCAAGGTCGAATTTCCAGTATTCGTTGTAAAGCTGGTTATAAACAACATATTTATTGACATCATTCAGGTTAGGGTAGGACAGGGCACTTCGTATATCATCTATTCGCTTGATCTTCTCTTGGGCATACATATCCTTATGAGACACCGAATAGTCCAGTGAATCATATAATGCCCTCAAATCATCTTTTCCCAATAAAGGAATGGCGACGATCATTAGCATCCCAAGCAATATGTACTTTTTAATGCCCAAAACTCAATGTTTAATTTATATGTTCAATAGTCACTTTTCGGAGCAGCGAGCGCCATCAAGCTTGCTTGAATGGCCGAGTCGCGACGAAATAGGACGCAGTCAATGGTCAATAGTCAATCAAAATATAAATCTAATAACATCATTTAGGTTCGCCCAAATCAGTAGGCCAAACAAAATCGCCATTCCCACTACTTCAGCACGCTCCATGAACTTATCACTCGGTTTGCGTCTAGCAATGATCTCGTAGAGCAAGAACAACACATGACCACCGTCCAAAGCAGGAATAGGCAGGATGTTCATAAAGGCCAAGATGATGCTCAGGAAGGCTGTCATATACCAGAACTGATGCCAATCCCATGCAGCGGGGAAGATGCTGCCGATGGTGCCAAAACCACCCAACTGCTTAGCTCCCTCTTTCGAGAATACATACTTCATTTGATTGACATAACCCTTCAACGTGTTTACACCCAATGTAATACCTGCAGGGAACGAAGCAAAGAAACCATAGTCGGTTTTTACTACAGGTAATAATTGTGCAGTGCTGGTAACTGGATATACACCAATCCTATGTTCTTCGTTTGTAGTCAATGTCAAATCCTGACGTACACCTTTGCGTATGATGGTCAGCGTAATGTCATGTTCCTCACTATTAGCATCCCTGCGACGTTGCATCTCCTTCATGAAGTCATCGTATGCCAAAGGTGTTACTCCATTCATGGCAATGATGCTATCGCCAGGCAACATTCCTGCTAACTTAGCTGGGGAATCAGCCAACAAGCTATCCACTACGAAAGGCATGCGGAAAGCAGTGAATGTCACACTATCTTCCATCAGACGATTGATCATATCATCTGGGATATAGACAGACACCTCCTGTCCGCCTCGCAACACAGTCACCTGACGCGCGTCCACCACATTCATCAGCAGGTCGGTACCCAAACGTTCCAAAGGCTTGCCGTCGGCAGATATCAGTATATCGCCATCTTGAAATCCTGCGTTGTGAGCAGTTTCATTGAACTGCATACCTAATGGTGCCTGCTGAACTGGTATATAAGAATCGCCCCAGGCGAATAGTATCATGCTATATATCAATAATGCCAGCAGGAAATTAAAAAGCACACCACCAATCATTATAAGCAATCGCTGCCATGCTGGCTTAGCCCTGAACTCCCAAGGCTGTGCAGGCTGTTTCATCTGCTCCAAGTCCATCGACTCGTCTATCATACCGGCAATCTTGACATAGCCACCCAGGGGTATCCATCCCAAACCGTATTCAGTCTCACTGTTTTTCGGCTTGAATTTCAACAAGGTAAACCATGGGTCGAAAAATAATCTGAATTTCTCTACCCTTGTCTTAAACAGTTTGGCAAATAGAAAATGACCACCTTCATGGATCACTACCAGCAGAGATAGGCTCAGCATCAGCTGCACCGCTTTTATCAAAAACGTTTCCATTCAATTTTGTCTTGTTTTGTTAATTCAGGGCGCAAAGTTACAAATAAACATGAGAAAAGCCAAATGTATTTGTGCTTTTCCGAATATGAGTAACTTCGGCTAAGCCAAAGATAATGCTTTTTATTACTCTATACTGTTCAATAAATTCAGTTTGCCATCATTCACCAGCTTGATAATCAACTCTCCAAATAGGGTGTTTTGCCAAGCGAACCATGCACGGGTAAAGTGGGTAGCATCATCCTTGTGGAATGACTCATGCATAAAGCCTGTGCCTGCATCCGTATCCATCAACATCTTGACACACTGCTTGATTTCCTGGTCATCCTGTGAGGTAAATGCTCGTATCATGATGCTCATAGGCCAAGGCATATCATGGCCTATGTGTGGTCCACCAATACCTTCACCGGCTTTACCACGGAAGAAATATGGATTATCTTCGCTCCATACAAAGCGTCGGGTGTTCTGATAGATGGGGTCATTGATGTCCACCAAACCTAAGTAAGGCATTGAAATCAATGAAGGTACATTAGCATCGTCCATTAGCAGGTGATTGCCAAAGCCATCTACCTCGTAGGCATACATCTTGCCGTACATAGGATGATCATAAATGGCGTACTGTTGCAATGCCTGTTCCACCTCGTTGGCTAATGCTGTACATTGTCCAGCCAGGTCAGTGCGTTTGTTCACATTGTTGAGAATCTCTGCTGCTTGACGCAAAGACTTGACAGCAAAGAAATTGGATGGCACCAAGAATAAGAATACCGTGGCATCGTCAGAAGGACGAAACGCTGATGCTATCAAACCTACAGGCTTCACTGGAGCGCCCCAACCGTCGTTGCTCATGGTGTCGAACTGACGCTCCGTTCGGCGCATAAAGCGATAGCTGCCTTTGCTCTCCTTGCGTTGCTGATCGATGAAAGTCTTGAGAATATTCTGCACAGCCTCAATCCATGCAGCATCGAACACACTGGCATCACCCGTCACCTTCCAGTATTCGTATGCCAGACGGATGGGGTAGCACAGTGAGTCAATTTCCCACTTGCGCTCATGCAATTCATCTTTCATGTCCGTCATGTCGCTTTTCCATTCACCTCCACCTGGAATTGCTTCCATGTTGAAGGCATTGGCAAATGGGTCGATATTGATGCAGGCAAATTGGCGGTTGATTACTCCAGCCACCATCTCCTTCAGCTTGGCATCTTGGTTGGCCAGCTGCACGTATGGCCACACCTGTGCGCCAGAGTCACGCAGCCACATGGCATGGATGTCGCCAGTATAAACAAAGGTGTCAGGCTTGCCCGTCTTGGCATCCTTGCTGAAATGTACGGTGGTATCCAGTGTGTTAGGAAAACAGTTGCTGAACATCCAAGCCAACTTCGGGTTGGTAAGCTTGGCCTGCATCTGTTTGATGACTTGTTCCACTGCTTCAGAGCGGAACAAGCGTTTTTCGGCTGTTGGACGTTGGTCGGTGTAAGAGGTTGCGTCAGAGGCGCAAACCATAGGTTCTATACTCAGGGGCATGGCATTCAGCGTCAGGGCTGTGGTTGCCAGGACCATTGTCATTGCTGTTTTGAAAATAATCTTCATACTCAGTTGCTTTAGTTTATGATGCAAATTTAATAAAAGGCGAAAACAAAAGCAAATAAAACGGCAAAATAACAAAAATCTGCTGTCTGCCAGCATTGTCATACAAAGGAAAGTATGGTCTCATGACCTTGTTACCAAAAGGCCGAGACTCAATAAGTATGACTGCAGATGGTTACAATAATGTGTCAGAGTCAAGACTATGCTTCTCTCATCGAGGAGATGGCAATGCACTCACACCAAAACAAGTTGTTTTGGTGTCGTTAAATGGCTTCGAGAGGAGTGTTAGATAGTATTCTCTCGCACCAAAACAACTTGTTTTGGTGAGTGTAACTTCAGTGTAACTTTTTTGAGAAGGTACACTGAGTTAATATAGATAAGTATCAAGTAGTTAAAAGGCTTAGTGTAACTATGTAAATAAAATAGCAAAAAAAAAATTATAAATAGTTGGGACGTGCCTATTCGACACGCCCCCACTATCTGTTCTGCCTAATTTGCTTTATCTTAGCTTTATCTGCTTAACTGTTGTGCAGCCAATGCCAGGAACATATAATGTGATGAACCACCACCCAAAACATATTCAACCTGTTGCCACAGGAACGGGAATGTCAGCAATTCGGGGAAGTCAGGACGAATCAGTGCTGTTCCAGACACTACACCTCCTGGGATATAACTCCAGTCGGCACGGTTTAGACCATAAGCCACAGTAGCCGATTCTGCACCTACACCAGAAGCAAAAGATGCCTGATTAGAGCCTGGATGGCAACCCAGGATGAAGTTTAATGCATTGTAAATGGTATTCTTCGGGAAGATTTCAGGATAAGCAGAAGCTAAGAAATAATACTCATAGCCAAAGCGTTGGATATCCCAACCTGCTCCCCAAATACTTGGGCGGTACGGCACTCCATAAGGCGTTTCTGCAGCTTGCTTGTCGAGGTTTTCTTTCTGAGTAGCTAAAGCGGCTTTAAAAGCTGTGGTAAACTGGCTGGCACGCCTATCTTTCATTGTTTCTATGATTTTAGCTACACGGGCCATATACCAGCCTGTGCGACTTATCTGTTGCATTACAACTTGCTGGTTGTTGAGGATATAGTCTAAGTAAGCCTGCTGTTGTGTAGTCAGATACAACTCTACGGCTGCATGCAACTTGTTACTCATCAGTCGCTCGTTGGCATCCGTCTGGTTGTAGATGGCTGTAGCTATATCTAAACAATGGACACTCAAGGTGTCGTTAAAGCCTTTCAATACTCTTGAAACGGCTGCCAATTCTGCGGCAGTACTCAATGCCCTGCCAGGATTGTCTTCTGTGAATATCCATCGGTCGTCATCATTGCCCAACACACCGTCTGTCATGGCTGCGGCATCGCCTAACATGGCATATTGTCTCAAGCTGTTGCAAATGATGCCACGATAGAGCCTGCCTAAAGAAATGTAGCTGTTTACCACTGTCAAAGCACCATTTTCTATTTGCTGCAGAATGTCATTCTTGCCATCTGGTTGATGAATTTCAGTCACATGTTTTACTTGATCAATGGCTGTTACATCGATGTCAGGATGGAAAGCTTCATAAGCCATCGTCAGGATGTAAGACTCTCCAGCTTGTGATTCCACACGCAGGTCGAAATCGCCGGCATCATGCCAACCACCCACATTTACGCCTGGCACCACTGAGCGCTCGGCATACTTCGTAAGACCAGGACGTTGGTCGTAACCATCTATATGATTGCCAACTGGGGCCATCTGTGCATCATCCATGTGGCAAGCATCATGCCAAACGCGATACTTCTCATTTACACGCATGTGGCACATTTGTACTGGCAGGAAATACTCGATGACTGGTTGCCAAACGCCCCTGTCATATACATCCTTGTCAATTCTGAAAACAGAGGAAGTCGAGGTGCCATATTTCACTTGGTAAAGGCCTGACTCTGTAATGTCACTAAAATCTACCTTCAAATAGTTATACCTTAGGAACTGACCCCATTCTTTTGGACTTGTAGTTTTGACAACTTTTTCGCCATTGGCATCAATCTTGATAATCAACGCTTCTACACGTGTCTGATCCCTGTTGTCAGTTTCAATGATGGCCTCCTTTGGCTGATTGGGATGGTATCCCACTTGTGAGGTTTGAATGACTGGAGTATAAAGCCACCCTGGTACAATATTAGGGGTGATAATCCATTTTACGGCTCCCTTAGTCGCACCTGGGGCAATCTCGCTACGCAGTACAAACCAACCGTTGTTGTGGTTCATTCTGCCATCATAGAGCTTCAAATCTCCTGTGAGTGATTCCACGGTTAGCTTGCTATATGGGTCGTCAGGGCGTGAGGTAAACTTCTTGCCTATTGCATAAGGTTCACTGATGATATCATCGGCAATCAGTGGACTATACCCGGTTCCATTCAGCTGTTTTGGGTCGGCAAGAGGACTCTTGCCATCGTGGAAATTGCCATCAAAGCCTAAGTTTTGCTTGGTAAAAGCCAAAGGAGAGTTCGGTTGCTGAGGATAGATGCCACTCTGGCCATCCATTACCCAAGGCTTGCCGAACAGCCAGCCTGGGAAGAATTCCAGGTTAAAGCCGACTTTACCTTGCAACTGTGCAGGCACCGGCTTGTCAATATCCACCGTTACTACGATGCTGCCCCCTTGGGCCTCCGTCGTAACGGTGTAGTTGAACACGTAATCAGGATAAACCATTGGGTTGAAACCCGTTAAATGACGTGCAGAGTCGGGGAAGCAGAGGGTGGTTACTATGCTGTTGCCCTCAACCTTACGGCTTAGCTGCTTAGGCACGGGTTGCCACTGCCCTGGAGTAGCTTCCATGCGGATGTCACCATTGGTGGCAATGCGGTGTCCGTTCATTAACACGCTTACGCCACCCTGATGACCCTCAGGATAGAAGTCATTAAATGCCATTACATCTACTCCCTGGTTGGAGAAATATCCACTAGAGTTTAATTGGAATTGTTGCGCTGAAGCTGTGACAAAAGAAACTGTCAATGCGCATACGGTCAATAGAATGCTTTTTTTCATGATTCTCGGTTTTTATGGTTGATTTCATTAACGATAAACGTTTTTTTTACATTTTATTGGCCAAAAGTACACAAAATAAAAATAATAATCACTATCTTTGCATCCTAAAATGATTGAATAGGGATAATTTTTTGCATGAGATTAGATGAATTAACAGCCATTTCGCCCATTGACGGACGCTATAGAGGTAAGACAGAGTCACTTGCCGTTTATTTTTCAGAATATGCCTTAATTAAGTATCGTGTTCAAGTGGAGGTTGAATACTTTATCACACTGTGTGAGTTGCCTCTTCCTCAGTTGGAAGGAGTGAATCAACAGGTGTTTGAGGTACTGCGCGACATCTACCGACATTTTTCTGAGGCTGATGCGGATCGCATCAAGGATATTGAGGCCGTGACCAATCACGATGTCAAGGCAGTGGAGTACTTCCTGAAAGAGCAATTCGATAAGATTGGCGGTATGGATGATTTCAAGGAGTTTATTCACTTTGGTTTAACTTCTCAGGACATCAACAATACTTCAGTGCCACTATCTGTTAAAGATGCACTTGATGAGGTGTTTTATCCCGCTTTGCAAGAGTTGATTGACCAGTTGGCTGATTATGCTGACGAATGGAAAGATATCGCTATGTTGGCAAAGACACATGGCCAGCCAGCTTCTCCCACCCGTTTGGGCAAGGAAATAGAAGTGTATGTTTATCGCTTGCAGCAACAGCTTGATTTGTTGAAGGCCTGTCCGATTACTGCCAAGTTCGGTGGTGCAACAGGCAACTATAACGCACATCATGTGGCTTACCCAGCCTTTGATTGGAAAGCTTTTGGCAACAAGTTTGTTTCGGAAAAGCTTGGCTTGCATCGTGAGCAGTTTACTACGCAGATATCCAATTATGACAACCTCGCCGCTGTTTTTGATGCACTGCGACGCATCAATACCATCATCATGGACCTTGACAGAGATTGTTGGATGTACATCTCCATGGGCTATTTCCATCAGAAAATCAAAGCTGGCGAGGTAGGGTCAAGCGCTATGCCTCACAAGGTGAACCCCATTGATTTCGAAAATTCTGAAGGAAATGTGGGAATCGCGAACGCCATCTATCAGCATCTGGCGATGAAACTGCCAGTGTCTCGCTTGCAACGCGACTTGACTGATTCTACCGTATTGCGAAATATTGGTGTGCCGATGGGACATAGTCTTATTGCTATCCAAAGTACCTTGAAAGGCTTGCGCAAGCTGTTGCTGAATCGTGATGCAATTGACGCTGACCTCAATAATTGTTGGAGTGTGGTGGCTGAAGCTATCCAGACCGTATTGCGCCGTGAGGCATATCCGCATCCTTACGAGGCATTGAAGGCGTTAACACGCACTAACGAGGCCATCACCGAATCATCTATCCGTAACTTTATAAACAACTTGGATGTGAGCGATGAGGTGAAAGAGGAGTTGCGTGCCATTACCCCTATGAATTATACTGGCATTTAATTACATAACATAAACAATTAAGTATTTAAATCTCGAGAGAAAAACATTTGGCCGTGAGGCCAAGCAGTACAAACAATTTTTAAATTTTGTAAAATGATTACAGAAGACGAAAAGTGGCAGAATGCCGAACCTAATGGCAATGCCGATGGAAATCAATTTGAAGGTTTTGACCGTGGATCTAGACCACAGCGTGTTTACACAAACGACAGGCCTTACCGCCCTCGTTTTAATCCGAATGCAGACAATTCCAACCGTCAGCAGAGAGATTACCACAATGGTGGCGAGCAACGTTCTTATCGTCCTCGCTTCAATAGCAATGGTGAAGGAGGTGAGCAGCGTCCTTACCGCCCTCGTTTCAACAGCAATGGCGAAGGTGGCGAGCAGCGTCCTTACCGTCCTCGTTACAACAGCGAAGGTGGCGAGCAACGTCCTTACCGTCCTCGTTACAATCAAGCCGCTGGCGGTTACAACAATAGCGAACGTCCTTATCGCCCTCGTTATAACAACAATGAAGAAGGTGGTGAACAGCGTCCTTACCGTCCTCGCTATAACAGCGAAGGTGGCGAACAGCGTCCTTACCGTCCTCGTTACAACAGCGAAGGAGGTGAGCAGCGTCCTTATCGTCCTCGTTACAACAGCGAAGGTGGCGAACAGCGTCCTTATCGTCCTCGTCCAAACAGTGGTGGTGGACGTTATGGCAAACCAAATCATTCAAGACGTCCGGGTGGTATGAGACCGAATAATAATCACAGGCCTATTGAATATACTGAGGTTTATACACCGGAAGACGATATCCGTCTGAACAAGTTCTTGGCAAACGCCGGTATCTGTTCTCGTCGTGAGGCTGACGAATACATTCAGGCAGGTGTAGTGACCGTGAATGGTGAAGTGGTGAAAGAGTTGGGTACCAAGATTAAGCGTGGTGATGAGGTGAAGTTCCACGATCAACCCGTTTCTATTGAACGTAAAATATATGTGCTGTTAAACAAGCCAAAGGATTGCGTGACTACCACTGATGATCCACAGGCTCGTAAGACTGTGATGGATATCGTGAAGGGTGCTTGCCCTGAGCGTATTTATCCTGTTGGCCGTTTGGACCGTAACACCACTGGTGTACTGCTGCTGACCAACGATGGTGAACTGGCTTCTAAGCTGACCCATCCTAAGTATGAGAAGAAGAAGATTTACCGTGTGCGCCTGGACAAGGATTTGACACAGGAGGATATGGATAAGATTGTAGCTGGCATCGAACTTGAAGATGGTGAGATACATGCTGATGAGATTGCTTATGCTGATGAAACGAAGAAGAATGATATCGGCATTGAAATCCACTCTGGCAGAAACCGTATCGTGCGTCGCATTTTCGAGCACTTGGGTTATAAAGTAACCAAGCTTGACCGTGTGTTCTTCGCAGGTCTGACAAAGAAGGGTCTTAAACGTGGTGACTGGAGATTCCTGACTCAGCAGGAGGTGAACTTCTTGCGTATGGGGTCATTCTCTTAATATATATAAGGTGTAAATTGACGATATGGAAAACATTCGTAGAACAAAAGTGGTTGATATACTAAAGCGCAATGACTTTGGTGCTTTGGTGAACGTGAAAGGATGGGTGCGTACTCGTAGAGGTAGCAAGAAGGTGAGTTTCATAGCTCTGAACGATGGCTCTATCATTCATAATGTGCAGATTGTCGTTGACCTTGATAATTTCGATGAGAATTTGCTTAAAGACATTACCACAGGTGCTTGCTTGAGCGTTAACGGTGTGCTGACGGAATCAGTTGGCTCCGGACAGCAGGTTGAGATTCAGGCTCGTGAGATTGAAGTGCTTGGCATAGCCGACAATACATATCCTTTGCAGAAGAAGGGGCACTCCATGGAGTTCCTGCGTGAAGTGGCTCACTTGCGTATGCGAACCAATACCTTTGGTGCTGTATTCCGCATCCGCCACAATATGGCGATGGCCATTCATCGTTACTTCCATGAACATGGCTTCTTCTATTTCAACTCACCCATCATCACTGCAAGCGATTGCGAAGGTGCAGGCGAGATGTTCCAGGTAACCACCCAGAACTTATACGATCTTAAGAAGGATGAGGACGGTAAGATTAAGTACGATGATGACTTTTTCGGCAAGATGACTTCACTGACGGTGAGTGGTCAGCTGGAAGGAGAAACGGCGGCAACTGCTTTGGGTGCCATCTATACCTTTGGTCCTACATTCCGTGCCGAGAATTCTAATACTCCTCGCCATTTGGCTGAATTCTGGATGGTGGAGCCCGAGGTTGCTTTCATCGACCTCAACGACTTGATGGATCTGGAAGAGGATTTCATTAAGTATTGCGTGAAGTGGGCTTTAGATAACTGTATGGATGACCTGCAGTTCCTCAATAACATGATCGACAAGACCCTGATTGAGCGTCTGCAAAGTGTGCTTAAGGAAGATTTCGTTCGTCTGCCTTATACCGAAGGTATCAAGATACTGGAAGAGGCTGTGAAGAACGGACATAAGTTCGAGTTCCCAGTGTCTTGGGGCACTGACTTGGCTTCCGAGCATGAGCGTTACTTGGTTGAGCATCACTTCAAGCGTCCTGTCATCATGATTGACTATCCTAAGGAGATCAAGGCCTTCTATATGAAGATCAACGAGGATGGCAAGACCGTACAGGGTACTGACGTTCTTTCCCATCTATTGGTGAGATTATTGGAGGTAGCGTGCGTGAGGAGAACTATGACAAGTTGAAGAATGAAATCGACAGTCGCGGTATTCCTATGAAAGATATGTGGTGGTACCTCGATACCCGCAGATATGGTAGCTGCCCTCATGGTGGCTTCGGTCTGGGTTTCGAGCGACTCATCCTGTTTGTTACTGGTATGGCTAACATCCGCGATGTGATACCTTATCCACGTACTCCGGGTAATGCAAATTTTTAAAGTTTTTTTTGGCTAATTGATAGAAAAGCCGTACCTTTGCAAGCCGATTATTATCAAGATTATAAAAAGCAGTTGATTCATAACGGATTGTAGCTGCCTTTTGGCCGAGGCACTACCGTCTTTTATGATGAGATTTAGTAGTAACAATTAAAATTTTTAATTAGAGTGGATACTTTAAGTTACAAGACCATTTCTGCAAAAAAGACTACGGTAAACAAAGAATGGGTTATCGTAGATGCCTCAGATCAGATTTTAGGACGTCTGGGCTCAAAAGTTGCGAAGTTGCTGAGAGGTAAGTATAAACCTAACTTCACCCCTCATGTGGATTGCGGCGATAATGTAATCGTTATCAACGCTGACAAAGTTAAGTTGACAGGTAACAAGTGGAACGGTAGAGTTTATCTTTCATACACAGGTTACCCTGGCGGTCAGAGAGAAGTTACTCCTGCACAGCTGTTGGCTAAGCCAAATGGCGCAGACCGTCTGTTGAGAAGAGTTGTAAAGGGCATGCTGCCAAAAACCAAGTTGGGTGCTAAGATTCTCGACAATCTGTACATCTACGCTGGTTCAGAGCACAAGCATCAGGCACAGGAGCCTAAGCTCATTGATATTAACGCACTTAACTAAAAAGAAGATATGGAAGTAATTAACGCATTAGGCAGACGCAAAAGTGCTGTTGCACGTATCTTCATGTCAGAAGGTACAGGTAAGATTACCATTAACAAGAAAGATTTAGCTGTCTATTTCCCATCATCAATCCTGCAGTTCGTTGTGAAGCAGCCATTGAATAAGCTGGGTGTGGCAGAGAAGTATGATATCAAGGTGAACCTCATTGGCGGTGGCTTCACAGGTCAGTCTCAGGCTCTGCGTCTGGCAATTGCCCGCGCTTTGGTGAAGGTTAACCCAGAAGACAAAAAGACCCTGCGCGCCGAAGGTTTCATGACTCGCGACCCACGTGCCGTTGAGCGTAAGAAGCCAGGTCGTCCAAAGGCTCGTCGTAGATTCCAGTTCAGCAAGCGTTAATGTGCTGGTGGAGAGAATTTGCGTTTAGCATCTAAACTACCGGGACTCGTAGGTTTAGGCTACCCGGCGGTTGGTTTAGAACAAACAAAAAAGAAAGTAAACGATTTAAAGAAAAAGAACAAATGTCAAGAACAAGTTTTGATACATTACTCGAGGCAGGTTGCCACTTCGGTCATCTTAAGAGAAAGTGGAACCCAGCCATGGCTCCTTACATCTTTATGGAGCGCAATGGTATTCATATCATTGATTTAAATAAGACGGTTGCTAAAGTTGATGAGGCTGCTGAAGCTATGAAGCAAATCGTCAAGTCAGGTAAGAAAATCCTGTTTGTTGCTACTAAGAAACAAGCTAAGCAGATTGTAGCTGAGAGAGCACAGTCTGTTGGCATGCCTTACGTGATTGAGCGTTGGCCGGGCGGTATGCTCACCAACTTCCCTACCATCCGCAAGGCTGTGAAGAAAATGGCTAACATCGATAAGCTGACAAGTGATGGTACATTCTCTAACTTGTCAAAGCGTGAGATTCTCCAGATCTCTCGTCAGCGCGCTAAGCTGGAGAAGAACCTTGGTTCAATCGCCGATCTGACCCGTCTGCCTTCTGCATTGTTCGTAGTGGACGTGATGAAGGAGAATATCGCAGTTCGCGAGGCTAACCGTTTGGGTATCCCTGTGTTCGGTATCGTGGATACCAACTCTGATCCAGATAACATCGATTTCGTAATCCCAGCTAACGACGACGCTACTAAGTCAATCGAAGTAATTCTCGACGCTTGCTGCGCTGCTATGCAGGAAGGTATTGATGAGCGCAAGATAGAGAAGATTGATATGGAAGCTGCCGGTGAGGAAGAGGCTGAGAAGGCTCCAGCTAAGAACATCCGTCCACGTAGGACTAAGGCTCGTATGGACAAGCGCGATGAGGATGCTCTGAATGCTGCTAAGGCTGCTAACTATATCAAGGAAGAGGATTGATTATTAACCATTAAACAAGATTAAAGAATTATGGCTGTAACAATGGCTGATATCACCAAGCTCCGCAAGATGACGGGTGCTGGTATGATGGACTGTAAGAATGCATTGACTCAGGCGAACAATGATTTCGATGAGGCTGTTAAGATAATCCGCGAGAAGGGTAAGGCAGTAGCTGCTAAGCGTTCTGACCGTGAGGCTTCTGAGGGTTGTGTGCTGGTTAAGGTTGACGGTAACTTTGGCGCTATGATTGCTCTGAAGTGTGAGACCGATTTCGTGGCTAACAACGCTGATTTCGTAAAGCTGACTCAGGAAATCCTGGATGCTGCTGTGTCTAACCGTTGCAAGACTCTGGATGAGGTAAAGGCTCTGAAGCTGGGTGACCGCACCGTGGCTGAGGCTGTTACTGATCGTAGCGGTATCACCGGTGAGAAGATGGAGTTGGATGGCTACAATGTGTTGGAAGGCGAAGGTATCTCAACCTACAACCACATGAGCAAGAATTTCCTCTGCACCATGTGCTTGCTCAACAAGCCTGGTTTCGAGGAGGCTGGTCATGAGGTAGCTCTACAGATTGCTGCTATGAATCCTGTGGCTGTTGACGAGGCAAGCGTTCCTCAGTCAGTTAAGGACAATGAGCTGAGCGTAGCTATTCAGAAGACCAAGGATGAGCAGATTAACAAGGCTGTTGAAGCTGCTTTGCGCAAGGCTGGTTACAACCTTTACATCGCTGAGAATGAGGATCACCTGAACGAGGGTATCATGAAGAAGATGATTACTGAGGAGCAGGCTGATGACATTCGCCGCATCAAGAAGGAAGAGGCTGAGAAGAAAGCCGCAAGTCTGCCAGAGCAGATGATCCAGAACATCGCTAACGGTCGTATGGCTAAGTTCTACAAGGACGTTTGCCTGCTGAAGCAGGAGTACAACAAGGATGCTAAGAAGACCGTTGCAGAATACCTGCAGGGCTTCGACAAGGAGCTGACTGTTGTTGACTTCAAGCGCTTCACTTTGCGTGCTGAGTAATATTGAATAATTTTATTGATTGGGTGTTTCCTGTGAGGGAAGCACCCTTCTTTTTTTGCCCTTTATTCACACATTTTGTCCAGTTTTTTGTAACCTCTCCCACAAAAAATTGCAAAACCTTTGCATTTCCTTATTTTTCTTCTTAAATTTGCAAGGTAGTGTGGTTGGATTCAACCGCATTATGGATTTGGTAAAAGAAATTAAATAATGGAGGACTGTATATGAAAAAGTTTTATTTTGGTTTAGCAGCACTTCTGTTCATGGCGGCAGGCTGCTCGAACGATGACTTTACTGACAATGGAGCAAGCTCTCCCGAAGGTCAGAAACGTTCTCTCAGCACCATCAATGCTTCGATAGCGGGTGCTGATACCCGTACAGATTTGGTGGATGGCAATAAATTGGTTTGGCTTGCGGGCGATCACATCAGTGTTTTTTCTGATGATCCAGTAGATGGCTGGATTACTCGCTTTGACATTACTGATGGTGTAGGTACTTCTACTGCCACCTTCAAAGGTGTGGCAGAGGTAAAGGGTAGTGAGTTCTACGCTTTCTATCCTGGCACAATATTCAAGCTGAATCAGGAAGTTCAGTTACTTTATTTCAACTGGAATTACGATGTCATCTTTAGCAGTGACCCTTCTCCAATGCAGCGCAGTATCCCTATGTTTGCTAAAGGTACTGGCGAAAACTTTGTGTTCCAGAAGCTCGCTGGTTTGTTGCATTTCAAAATCAAAGGAAAGGGCTCCTTGATTAAAGCGACATTGAGAGATAACGCTGGAGTGAAATTCGATGATTATTTCACGGTGGATTATGGTGGAAACAACATGATTCTTAATCCTATGGATGATAGTGGTCTTGAAGATTATATTACGGGTACCCCCAGTCTTGACACTCCATTGTCTGACACAGAAGCTGTAGATATCTATTTTTCTTTACCAGCAAATAAGACTTTCGAAAATGGTTTCTCTCTTGAGTTGGAGTATTACGATGAGAACAAGATAGAAAGGACTTATACGCATCAAACAGAGAAGGAATTTGTTGTTAAGGCAGGTGAAGTGAGTACCTTCCCTGCAATAGTACTAAGTAGTACTGGTGGTTCAGAAGAGCCTGAATTTGGATGGGAAACTAACTTCTTCGATCTTTCTGGTAAGGATGTTGATGTGTCCTACTACTTCTCTTATGATAAAACCCAGATTTTCTGGTCTCTCATTTTCAAGACTGAAGACAACGCCGATCCTATATATTTGGATTTCTGGATGGATTATAAGGGCGGCAATCCTGAATTATCATGGCTTTCAGGCATCGTATTTGATAAGAGATTGCCCGAATTTGCCGATTTTAGGTTCCATGATTTTAAAACAGGTTCTGTTTATATGTTAAACTTAGCTGAATCTCTAACAATATCCGAGAATACCGATGGTACTTGGTCTCTTCGCCTTAAGAATGTGACCTTGGAGAATAATGATGACCACACGCTTTTGTATAACATCAACCTCAAGTTTGATGGTTACTTCAACTTCATTCCTCTGCCAACTTGGAATTTCTCAGGAGCTGCATGGATGTCGGGCGCATATACTTCTGCCACAATGGAAGTTGAGGATAATTCTGTGAAATACCAGATACGATTCTTGGATTTCCCATGGGGTGATGGTGCTCCTCCTAGTTCATTCCATGAGGTAATGTTCAAGTTTCGCTTTGTATTTGAGGGTGATACTCCATCTTTCCCAACGAATGCTATTATCGATGATTTTTATTTGGACATTTTCTCGCAAGGATATGATTGGACTGGTGTATATGTAAAAGTTGACGATGATACCGTTGTGACTATTTATCAGAATGAGGACGGCGCTTATGAGATTACCATCAAGGGTGTGAAGATGTATCCTGTTGATGAAGGTTGGGAAACCAACATGGCTGCAGACCCGATAATCTCTGACTTCTCTTTCGTAGGAGAATTGGAATTTGAACCAGGTGCAATTGGTGGCATATAAATGATATGTTTACTGCGCTCAATATCTCTATTGGGCGCAGCTTTTTTTTCTCAAAAAATGCATTTTTATTTGTGTTATTGCAAAAATCTTTATAGATTTGCAAGTTAGTATAGTCTGTATGGGACTATTTGAGAAATAGAATAAGTAATAAAAATAAAGAATAAGGAGGCTTCACTATGCTTAAAAAGTACTTAGGACTCGCTGCTGGTTTGCTGTTCTTGGCAGGCTGCTCGAACAACGATTTTACTGACAACGGGACTAATAATGCTCCTGAAGGTCAGAGACGCTCCATCAGTACCATCACAGCTACGATGGAGGGTACTGCAGATACACGTTTATTCTTGTCTGATAAGTGGCTTGTATGGGATGCTGCTGATGAAATCCTAGTCCTTTCTGATGAAGGAGACGCTACCAATCCTCAACGTTTTCGGGCAACATCAGTTGACTATACTACAGGAGTTGCTCAATTTTCGGGTAATCCTGTTTATGGCTCTGAGTTCTATGCGTTCTATCCAGTTCCAATAGACTACAACACGTTAACAGATGTAGCCATCGTTCCTTGGGATTATGCTGCAATATACAATGAGATGAATATAGATCTCAAGACCCCGATGTTTGCCAAAAGCATTAATGAGTGGATGGAGTTCATGCAGCTGGGTGGCATGGTTCATTTCAGAATTTTCGGCACAGGTCAGTTGCAAGAGTTGACTCTAAGGGGCAATAACGGGGAGAAGTTCTATTCTGGCTTCAACTTGTACTATGGTTCAGATCACAGTTTAGTATTGGAGCCCAATCCTGAGAGAGGTGAGAGAACGTCAATTACTGAAGATTTTGCCACAAGAAGTGGTGACAATGCTCCAGTATTGTCTGAAACTGTACCTTTAGACCTCTATTTCTCATTGCCTGGAGGCATGACCTTCGAGAATGGTTTCACAATAAGTGGAGTTACTCACGTAGACGATGATACACTACCTGTAAAATTCTCAATGACAACCGAAAAGGCTTTCACTGTTAATCGTGCTGAAGTGAGCCATTTCCGTGACATCAAGATTGGAAGATTTGGTGATGTGGAAGAAATGGGCTGGCGCACTAACTTCTGTGATCTCTCTGGTCTTGAAGTTGATGTAACTCCTACTATAACTTATGATAAATCTAACGTCGAATGGAATTTCACTTTCTATACAGATGACCATGCTGACCCTGTTATAATTACTCTCCTTACACCTTATAAAGGTGGCACTCCTGTTTTGGATTGGCTTGATGGCGTAGATATTGGTGGGCAGTCTGTGGCAGCTAAAGCCGATTTTAAGTTCCATGATTTTGAAAATAATCTCATCTATAGAATTAAAGAGTCTGACCAGGCTAAACTTGACATTAATAAGGATGAAAATGGCAATTGGACCTTGGTTGCAAAGAACTTGGTTCTTTATGAGAATAATGGAGACGCTGCAGATCAGACTGGCATAAATCTTAAGTTCAATGGCAAATTCAACTTTGTTCCTCTGCCAACCTGGCATTTCACAGGAGCTACATGGATGGAAGGTGCATACAATCATGTGATGATAGATGTGTTCAACGAAAACGTGGCAGTCGTGGAAATGCGATTCTTATCTTTCCCATGGGGTGATGGAAGTAACATCCCAAGTTCATTCAAGGAGGTAATGATTACTTTTGACATTCATGAGGGTGGATTATTACCTTCCTTCCCAACGGATGTTACTATGCATGATTTTTCTTTGGATATTATGTCACAAGGATATTCTTGGGCCGGTGTTTATCAAAAAGTTGACGAAGATGCAGTTTTGACTATTCATCAGAATGATGATGGTACTTATCAGATTAGCGTAGAGGGCATGAAGATGTACCCTGCTACTAGTAGTACAGATTGGTCACCCAACATGTTTGTTGAACCGGAAATTTCTGACTTTACTTTTGAAGGTACTTTGTTGATAGACACTTACTCTCCTTCTGTTGAGGAAGAATAATCGCACTTGTTAAAATAAGTTTTGCTGCGCTCAATATCACTATTGGGCGCAGTTTTTTTTAGGGGGGATTATACAGCATTAGTTTCAATTCTCTTTTCTGTATTATTGCCTAATCAAAATTGCGTTTCAATTTGGGTATAGGGACACAATCGTTTGGGTATAGGCGCATGATCGTTTGGGTATAGGCAAACGATTGTTAGCTACCGCTTCGTTCCCTTTTTACTTAAGACTAACACCCCAATGAAAAGATATGGCTTACCCATGCAATAAGCGTTGGCTCGTCAACCATAAATCGCTAACGCTCGGCACGACTAAAGCAAACTTGGCTATGTTCTCGTTTATTCACATTTTTGGGGAACCTCCTTTTTTTGTTGCTCAATCTTGGGTAAGCTACTAACTTAGGTGAAGAGTTTGTCGATAGCTCTCTTATCCAAGTACCAAATTGTATATAATTGCCAAATAATACGCCTTATCTTTGCAAAATTCTATAAAACTATGTATATTTGCAAATTGGAGTAGTCTATATTGACTGCATCGAGATTTAGAATGAAAATAATAAAGATTGGGAGGACTTCTATATGGCTAAAAAGTACTTAGGATTTGCGGCAGTTTTGCTACTCTTGGCAGGCTGCTCGAACAACGATTTCACTGACAACGGGGCAAATGTCCCAGAAAGTCAGTTGAGCGCCATCAGCACCATCAATGCCATGATGGATAATGCAGACACTCGCTTATATCTGAATGAAAACGAAGTGCGTTGGAAAGGTAATGAAACTATCTATGTTTTCTCTGATATAGAGTCAGCCAATTGGTATGAGTATAAGCTTTCAACTATAAGATCTGATATGAGTGCAGAGTTCGCGGGAGATGCGATTTCCGGTACTGAATTCTATGCCTTACATCCCAAGCCAACCGCTGTTGACGGGACAGCCAGGACAGCCACCATTCCTTGGAAATATGAGATTCTCTATGATAAGATGAATACATATTGCAGTTTCCCTATTTTTGCCAAGAGCCGCAACAGCAATATGCTCTTTAAGCAGTTAGGCGGTTTATTGCATCTCACCATCTACGGCAAAGGCATTCTGAAGACTTTGACACTGAAAGGCAACAACAATGAAGGACTCTATAATTACTATGATTTGAACTTTGCTGACGATGACTTAGAGCTGACTCCTAACACCAATCTTGGGATGCCTATCTCTGATATTTCTTTGGTTGATCCCCAAGTATTTACTGGTGATCTGACTTTGTCTGAGGAAGAGCCGTTGGATATCTACTTCATATTACCTGCCGGATTGACCTTCGAGAAAGGTTTCACAATAAGTGGTACGACAGAGGTTGAGGATCTCGAGACTGCGACCCATTCTTTTGTGCCATTCGAACAGAAGACCACCGACTCTTTCACCGTAAAAAGAGCTGAAATGGCCAACTTCCCTGCATTCAGCACTACAGGAATTATGCCTACCCCAGAGCCTGTGAACGGCTGGATATCTAATTTCTTTGACTTTTCAGGCACGGAAGCTGGTGCTTATTGTTATATTATCAATGGTAAAGTTGACTGGCAGTTTGCGTTCTTTGTCGATAATGAATCAGAGGAAGGCCCAAAAGATGTATTAGCTATAGAATTCTTTACGGATTATACAGGTGGTGCTCCTACCTTATCTTGGCTTGAAGGGACAGATGTGCAAGATTTGGAGGCTTCAAGGTTCCATGGTCCCGATGGCAATATTTATAGAATAGGGGATTCAAGCGGATTCAAGGTTAAGAGAAATCCAGATGGCACTTGGTCTTTGTCTGTTGAGGATGCAACAGTTTATAATAATAATGCATCTTCTGAGAAAATGGAAGGCATCTACCTCAAGTTCAGAGGTAAGTTGACGGGCAATGTGCCAGAAACAGCTTGGACGATTAGCGGTGGCCTTGACTTCGGTGGAAATGAAGCAAGTGTTTATGCTGATGTAACTTCGAGTAAAATCTATTGGAATTTCACTTTTGCTGATTTGGACGAAGACGATAATATGAAAAGAAATATGTTGTTGAGCTTTGAGACTCCGTATGAGGGTCAAACCCCGTCATTATCAATGCTTGAGAATTTCGAGACAGCTGATTTTAGTTCAAACATGCATGATTTTACTAATGGAGGAGTTGCGTATTGGAGATCGGAAGGAGATAAAACTAAGCTTACAATTACCAAATCTGATAAGGCTGATGTGTGGACCATTAGTTACAATGGGATGGCTGTTGAGAATAATGATGGTGCTGTTTCTGGTGGCGTTAACTTTAAGTTTGAAGGTAAACTCACACTTCCTCCTCAACCTACTTGGAGCTTCTCTGGTGATGCAAGTATGGACGATTAAGTTCCATAGAAATTATTCGAGCATTTTTTGTAATAAAACTAAGGCTGCTTTCAATATCACTATTGGAAACAGCTTTTTTTGTGGCAATTATATACGACTTGACCCTTGGACAAGAAGTTATTAACAAACTCCTATCCTAATTTAGAGATAGGTCCAAGATTGAGCAACTAATCTAAGACTCTCCCTCTAAAATAGATGGAGTACGGCGAAGCCGGGAGGGAGTATTATAAAACTGGCCAGGAACATGATACTCCCCCGTCGCTTCGCGACACCCCCTCTATGTTAGAGGGGGAGCTTTGGGGTTTAGTCGTGTATAATTGCCTTTTTTGTTTAAAAAAGTAGTTTTCTTTTGCGTTATTTCGAAAATCTTTGTAGATTTGCAAATGGTGGAGTGGGTATCTACTACACTTCATTTCTGGATTGGAAAATTAAAGATTTGGAGGACTTCAATATGACTAAAAAGTACTTATGGCTCGCTGCTGGTTTGCTGTTGTTGGCAGGCTGCTCGAACAACGATTTCATTGACAAGGGGGCTAATGTTCCCGATGGTCAGATGCGCACCATCAGCACCATCAATGCTACGATGGACAATGCTGATACACGTGTACAGCTTTTGAATAATCATAAAATGGCTTGGGAAGACGACGATCAAATTTTGGTGTTCTCTGATACAAGTGATGGCGCTTATGTTTATTCTATGTCTTATTTATCTGACCCTCAAGAAGCTGAGTTTTCTGGCAGAGAGGTGACAGGTACTGAGTTCTATTCAATCTATCCTGCAGGTACTTGGGATGATGATTTTGATAGTAGTAAGAATGAAGTGTCAATACCCTGGAACTATTATGCGGTGTATGATGGTACAGATGTTGACTATACCATCCCTATGTTTGCCAAATCTAGTGGCAACAATATGTTATTCAAGCAACTGGGTGGCTTGCTGCATTTCCAGATTTATGGTGAGGGTATCTTGAATTGGGTGGAACTGGCGGCAAATAATGAAGACCTTACTGATGCTGATAACCATTTGTTCTGTGAGGCATACTCACTGGATTATACAGCCAATGAGATAAAGTTGGAGCCTTATACTGACAGATTTGTTTCATATATTCAGGAGATTATTTCTCCATACAGAGATGGTAGCGCCAGAACGTTGTCAAGTTCAGAGCCTTTTGATATCTATTTCTCATTGCCTGCTGGCATAGAAATGAAGCATGGTATTAGGCTGAGAGTAGGTTATACCGTTGTTGACTCGGAAACTTTAGAAGAACACCAGCTTGAATATGTGATGAAATCCGAGAAGTCTTTCACCGTTACCCGTGCCGAAATGGCAAACTTCCCAGCAATCAGCACTACGGGTATATTGCCAACGCCAGAGCCTGAAAAAGGCTGGATATCTAACTACTTAGACCTTTCCGGTACCAAAGTTGAGATGAATTGTTTTGTTATCAATAGCAAAGTTGACTGGCAATTTGCATTTTATCCTGATAATGGCTCTGGTGAAGCGTCAGATAATGTGATAGCTATAGAATTCTTCACTGATTATGAGGGTGGTACTCCAGACTTGTCTTGGCTTATTGGGACAGTAATATATGATTTGGAAGCTTCAAGATTCCATGGCCCCGATGGCATTATTTATAGAATAGGTGATTCAGACGGGTTCAAAGTAAAGAAGAATACAGATGGTACCTGGTATCTGTCTATTGAGAATGCAAAAATTCATCCGAATGGTAGTTCTATTAATATTATGGAAGATTTCTACCTCAAGTTCAGAGGCAACTTCGTGGGTGAAGAGCCAGAACCTACTGAAAGTTTAATAGGCGATGACGGTGTGATTAACACAGCTTTGTTGCCTAATGGCTATGGTGGATATCAATATGATATGTGGCATTTCAATTTGACAGATGATGAAAAATACACTGTTTCATTCCTGAGGTATCCAGATCTTGAAGAAAGCACTTCGGCTATTCCTACAGGCACGGGGAGCTATGATTTCTATGTTACCGACAATGGCAAGCGTTACAGAGCCGGTTATGTTCCCGTAACCATTGTGAAGAATGGCGATGGGACATATACCATCAGTGTTACAGATGTTTATTTGAATGGTGAAGACGGAGAGCCTGATGTTTCTGGCGTGTCCATGACTTGGACAGGAACGTTGAATTCGTATGATGAGTCGAATGGTGGCGGCACTTTGACTATCGGCGGAGAAAATATAAGTGCTACCTATAGTGAGGCCGTGTTCTCAGAAGACGGATGGCATCTGTATTTTACGAATTTCCAGTTCCCGTCAAGTATTTCAGCAGATATAAAGGAATACGTTGAGAATATCGCGAGGATGACGATTGTTTTGACAGGTGAGGTGGGAGCGACTGAATATCCGACGGTTCCATCATATAATGGCGATGAATTTGCTTTCCAGATAGTTGATACTAATGGCAATTTACTTTGGTATAGTATGTCTGAAGGTGAAACTGAAAATAGTCTTCAAATCCATGAAGATGATGACTATATAATTAGAATGTCTGGAAATGTGAAAAGTGTTGATGGTTTAAAGACAAGCACCGTGTTCTTTGATTGGACAGGTGCAATACCAAGAAGGCATTAAGCTATATATAATTTTCGCTTTTAAGTTTGTTGGCTGTGCTTAGTAGTAATACTGGGCACAGCTTTTTTGTTTAAAAAAACGTTATTTCTTTTGTGTTATTGCAAAAAACTTCGTAGATTTGCAAAGTGGAGTAGTCTATATGTACCGCTTCATGAATTTGAATGAGAAAATTAAAGATTTGGAGGACTTCAATATGACTAAAAAGTTCTTAGGACTCGCTGCTGGTTTGCTGTTGTTGGCAGGCTGCACGAACAACGATTTCATTGACGACGGGGTCAATCCTGATGGTCAGATGCGCTCTATCAGTACGATTGATGCTACGATAGAAGGCGCTGATACGCGTGTGGATTTGAAGAACGGTAAGAAGGTGATTTGGCTTGCTTCTGATTACATCTCCGTGTTTTCTGATGTTTCAGGTGCGCATAGGTATGACATCACAAGTGGAGTAGGCACCTCTTCTGCCACTTTTGCTGGTGATGTGGTGATAGGTAATGAGTTCTACGCACTCTCTCAAGCTGATATTATCAATCTTGATCAGGCAAACCATGAGATTTCCTTCTATTGGATGAATGATGTGATTTTCAGTGTTGATGGGTCGATGCAGCGCTTTATGCCCATGTTCTCCAAATCAAATGGCAACAATATGGTGTTCCAGCAATTGGCGGGCATCTTGCACTTCCAGATAAAGGGAGCTGGTCAATTGACGAATGTGTCGTTCTCTGGTAACAATGGAGAGCTGTTCTGCCCCCAATATACTTTGAACTACGCTAGTAATGTACTGCAGCCTCTCAGTGAAGAGTATGCTATGAGTGTAATTTCTGATTTCCCCAAGGCAACTGCACTTTTGTCGCCGTCAAAGGCTCTGGATGTCTATATCTCTTTGCCATCTGATATGGTGTTCAACAATGGTTTCTCTCTCAAAGTAGATTATATTAGTGAAGCTGGAGAAGCGTTATCCTATACGCAGAAATCTACCAATAAGTTCAGTGTGAAACGTGGCGAAGTGAGTACCTTCCCTGCATTCAGCGTAACGGGAGAAGCTCCTGAACCAAACAACTCTTGGACCTTGAGCCTCAATAATAAGTCAGGTGCATACGCAGAAGTCTCTTACAATTTCCCTCCAAGTGATTCAGGTGTTGTGAACTGGATTGTGAATTTCTATGATGCTGAGAATCCTGATGACCAAACTTGCATGGTCCACATGGCATTCCCAGGCCTTCCTCATACGGGTGGCACTCCATCCCTGGATATGCTTGATGGTATGAGATTCTCAGGAGATGATTATCATGTTTCGGTTTGGGATTATTCGGGAGAAGAAGAAGTAGATTATCAAATTTCCGGAACCAAAGTTCATTTTGACAAAGACGGTGACATTTGGCATATCTACTTTGAAAGCGGAACAGCTAAAGTGTTGTGGGAAAGTACTATAATTGAAGATATCGACTTCGATTATACGGGTACGTTGGAAGTAAGTTATCAGTCACTGATTGATGATAAAGGTGAGGTTGTGACTTATTTGATACCAAACGGTGATGTTAATTATTCAAGTGATTGGGGTTCCTGGCATTTCAATCTCTATGATGAACATGGAGAATATAACGTTTCATTCCTGATGAGTTCAGATGGTTTTACCAATCCTCAGGTTATTCCAACAGGCACCTTTACCGTAGATCTCTATGTGGATGACATGGAGAAAAAATACAGAAACGGCTCAGCTCCTGTAACTATAGCAAAGAATAGTGATGGTACTTATACCATCAGCTTCTCTAACATTAATATAGGAGCTGATGGAAGTGGAGATATTTCTGGCGTTTCAATGACCTGGACAGGTTATTTGGATAACCCCAATGAATTGAAAACAGGTGAATGGGAATGGTATTATGCACCTGATGGAGGTACCACTTTGACTGGTACATACGGCTATAAGGGTATAGATATTGTTAGGGGAGTCTCAATGGAAGATGGAGGAGGTGTGCACTACAAACTCATCTTCACAGATTATGATATGAGCAAGGGGATGCCTGAAACATACAATGAAGTGAATATTACGTGGACAGAACCTTTTGCTGATTTTGTGCCTTCTTTCCCAAAGAATAGGATGGTAACTGGATATATCATTCATGTCAATCAGGGTGGAGGATATGATCATCAGTACCAGGGAACAAATACCTCTGAGGCAGAACTGACGATTAGTACTGCTAATGATGGAACGGTAACCATTTCTGCTCCAAATCTAATAATGAGTCCTGGCTCTGGGCAAGAACCACATGCGTCTATGTTCAGCTTCACTGGGAAATTAAACGACTTAGGTGTAAATGATTTCTAAAATCTCATAAAAGCGGAACTTTTTAGTTCATAGATTAAAATAAATGTTAATAAAACTGATGGCTGCACTCAATAGTGATATTGGGTGCAGTTTTTTTTGTAATTATTAGTATTTCCTTGCATTATTGAGAATATATTTGTAGATTTGCAAGGTGGTGTGGTAGGTTTCTGCCACGTTATAGGTATTGAATGTAAGTAAATAAAGTATAGGAGGGCATTATGATGACCAAGAAGTATTTAGGCTTTGCCGCTGGATTGCTGTTGCTGGCAGGCTGTACGAACAACGATTTTACTGACAATGGGGCAAATGTCCCTGATGGTCAGGTTCGCACCATCAGCTCCATCACTGCCACGTTGGATCAGGCAGACACCCGACTGGTTTTGGAAAACAACCTACTGGTATGGGAAGGCCAGGAGCATGCATTTGTGTTCTCAGACATGGAGACTGTAGGCTTGCATGACTATGAGTTGTCATATTTAGACTTAAAACTCAACACCGCTGACTTCTATGGAGATGAGATTTCAGGCTCAGAGTTCTATGCATTCATCCCAGAACCCAAGGCGGTAGATTTCTCAGCAAACGAGGCTACCTTGCGTTGGGGATATGATGTGATTTATGACCAGGTGAATTATAACCGCAGTATCCCGATGTTTGCCAAGAGCCATAGTAGCCAGATGCAGTTCCAGCAATTGTCAGGTATCCTGCATTTCCAGATTTATGGTGAAGGCAGGCTGCAGTCTTTGACATTGACAGGCAACAATGGGGAGAAGTTCTATCAGAATTACAAACTGAAATATACAGCTGACGAGATAAAGCTGGAGCCTACAAACATATCAGAGGAGGAGCCTACCTCTGTTGTCGAATCGATTATGGTTTCAACAGACGGAAAATATCAATATCTTGAAGAGGATGAGCCGTTCGATGTTTACTTCGTACTGCCTGCAGGCATGACCTTCGAGAAAGGCTTCACGATAAGCGGTGTGACAGAGATTGAAGATTTCGAGAAAGCTATCACTTATACTGTGCCATTCGAACAAAAAACCACCGACTCTTTTACTGTAAAAAGAGCTGAGGTGGCCAGCTTCCCTGCATTCAGCACTACGGGAGATGTAGAGCCGGAGCCGGAACCGGAGAACGGCTGGATAAGCAACTTCTGCGACCTTTCTGGCTCGGTGGTAAGTGTGTCTTACTATTACTCTAATTCTCAGGTTTGGTGGAGTTTCGTCTTCTTGACTGAAGATCATGCAGATCCGATTTACATTGATATCGCTACAGAAAACACAGGTTCTGCTCCTTCATTGGCCAACTTGGACGGAGCTTTGGTAACAGATTTGAGAATGCATGATTTTTCCAATAATCTGATCTTTAGGACTGATGACGTTGTTCATCTTATCGTAAAGAAGAATGAAGACAATACCTGGTATATAGCTGTCAAGAACATGACTATTTACGAGAATAATGGTGATGCTGCTAATCAGAAGAGCATCTATGTGAAGTTTAATGGCAATGTCAATGTAGAGCCTCCGGCATCCTGGAGTTTTACAGGCGCAGCGTGGATATCGGGTGCTTACGCTACTATAGAGCGTGTTATTGAGGAAGCCGGTGATTTTAGTCAATTTGGGGCTGAGCATAGTCGCGACTTTGTGAGGTGGAGACTGAGATTCACGAATTTCCCTTGGGGCTTCTTCAAAGGCTATATACCAGAAGATTTCTATGAAGTTGTTGTCATTTGGGAAGAGGAGCATGACGGATTATTGCCGGCTTTCCCAACCAATGTTACGATAGATGATTTTTGGCTGGATATTATGTCAAATGGATATGATATGGCAGGTCAGTATGTGATGGATGACGATGATGCACAGCTGACTATTCACCAGAATGATGACGGTACTTATGAGATTTCCGTTAGCGACGACATAAAGATGTATCCAGTCGACTCAGATGTTGCTGCAGATCCGAAACCATCCAACTTCTCTTTCAATGGTGTCTTGACTGAAAAGTATAAGTCGGATGAAAATCCCGAGGGTGAGATCTACATTAACGATGGTGAAAATTCGGCAACGCTGATTTTTAATACCGCTTATTTTACCTACCAAGGGGATGGCTTACATATAATGTTTGAAGACATCCAAGTGGCGGACATAGAAATAAATAATATTAACTTCAGCTATTTATTTGAAGATATCAAGAATGCCGAAATCGTATGGGATGAACCTGCAAAGGAAGGAGGTGTCTCACCAGAATGGACTGAAAATAGTTACCTGCAACTAACAGATGGAGCCGGAAACCTTTTATGGCAAACCGATAAAGATCAAGACTTGACAATAACCAGTGAGGGAATGGAATTCTATCCTTCAATCAAGGCTCCAAATGGCAGACAGGCTAAACTTCATTTCGTCTGGAAAGGACCTATAGAAGTCTAAGTGAATAATAATCAGCAGAGACTTGCCTCTGAAAACTGTAGCTTATAATCTGGCTGCGGCAACACAGAATGCCGCAGCCTTTTTTTCTTACCGTTCGTTCGGATTAAATATGAGCATTTGTAATGCGGAAAACATATATTATCGGATTACAAATCCTAAAACTCGATGCGGTCGGATTGCAAATCCGACCGAACAGGTTGCAAATCCGACCGAACAGGTGGAAACAGTAATAATTGTTGTTTAGCCCACTGGTTTTGTCTGCGAGTAGCCTTTCGCCTTGAGCAGGTCGAGGATGCGTTGCTTGAAATCACCTTGTATGATGATCTCACCGTCTTTGGCGGTGCCACCTACGCCACAGCTGGCTTTCAGTAGCTTGCCTAAGGCTTTCAGATCTTCTTCTGAGCCGATGAAGCCTGTTATCAAGGTAACTGTTTTACCTCCACGATTCTTACGGTCAATGCCCACCCGCAATTTCTGTTGTTGAGGTGGCAGTGTAATGGCCTCTTCCTCCTGAGAGGTCTCATACTTAAAATCTGGATTGGTGGAATATACCACATTCAATCTGTCTTTCCAATTATCATTCTTCATTTTATTTTGTTCTTTTCCGCAAAAATAGGCAAAAAGTTTGGTATGTTGTCAATGAAAAGCAGTAAATTTGCGTTTTGAAAGGGATTGAATATGAAGATTATTTGTATCGGCATGAATTATGCCCTCCATAAAGAGGAGTTAGGACATACGGAAGCATGTCCTGAGCCTGTGATATTTATGAAGCCAGACTCTGCCATTCTGCGTGATGGCAAGCCATTCTTCCTGCCTGACTTCTCACAGAATTTACAATATGAGACAGAGGTGGTGGTACGCATCAGTCGCTTGGGCAAAGCCATCAGCCCTAAGTTCGTGCGTAGGTATTATGATGCGGTGACGATTGGCATCGACTTTACAGCCAGAGATTTGCAGAGCAGGTTCCGCTCAGAGGGTCATCCCTGGGAGTTGAGCAAAGGTTTCGACGGTAGTGCGGTGATTGGCGACTTTATTCCATTGGCTGATGTGGGCAATGAGGTGCAGAACCTGCATTTCCATCTTGACATTGATGGCAAGACTGTACAACAGGGCTTTACCGATGACATGCTGTTCACGGTGGATGAGATTATCTGCTATGTGAGTAAGTTTATGACACTGAAGATAGGTGACCTTATTTATACAGGAACACCTGTTGGGGTGGGGCGAGTTGCCGTTGGCAATCATCTGCAGGGATACTTGGAAGACAAGAAGCTGTTGGACTTTTACGTAAGATGATGATGAAGATTCGTGTTGGGTTTGGATATGATGTACACCAGTTGGTGGAGGGACGTGACCTGTGGCTGGGAGGAATTAAGTTGCAGCATAGCAAGGGTTTACTGGGTCATTCCGATGCCGATGTGTTGATTCACGCCATCTGCGATGCCCTGTTAGGTGCTGCCAATATGCGTGATATTGGCTATCACTTCCCAGATAACTCTGCTGATTTTAAGGATATTGACAGTAAGGTGTTGCTCAGGGAAGTGGTGCGTTTAATCGCTTCAAAAGGATATAAGGTGGGCAATATCGATGCCACTGTTTGTGCCGAACGCCCTAAGCTGAATCCTCATATCCCTGCGATGCAGCAAGTCTTGGCAGAGGTGATGGGCATAGATGCTGATGATGTTTCCATCAAGGCTACAACTACCGAGAAACTTGGTTTCACGGGTAGGGAAGAGGGCATCTCGGCATTTGCTACCGTATTGATAGAGAAAAATTAAAACTAATGATACTATGAAAATCTTGAGAACTATGAGTCTTTTCCTGTCTGCAGCTTTACTGTCGCTGGCAGGATGTGATACTGAGAATCAGAAAGAGAAGTATAGCCTGACTGATACATTAGAGTCATCAGCTTGGGATGCGTCACAATGGATATCTGTGGCAGATGCCCCTGTAGTGCAGGGTATCGTTTATGAACCAGGCAATTGGCGTGCTGCAGATGGTGCCAATTGGTTCGTTTCTGTTGTGAAGAATGATAAGAAGGTGGTGGGAGCCAAGTGGATGACTACCGCTTTGGGTGTGTATGAAATCTATGTAAACGGTGAGGCTGTGGGCGATGAGGTGTTGAAGCCTGGCTTTACACACTATGCCAAGACCAAGCGTTCATATACCTATGACATTACCCCTTTGCTGGAGCGGAAAGCTGGTGCCGAAAACACTTTGTCAGTGCAAGTTACCCCAGGTTGGTGGGGCGATAAGATTATCACTCCTGCAGGCCATGACGGCATGATTGGCAAGAAGTGCGCTTTCAGAGGTGTGCTGGAACTGACCTATGCTGATGGCACGAAACAACTCTTTGGTTCAAATACGGATAATTGGAAGGCTGGCATAGCGGGTCCTGTTAAGCATGCAGGTATCTTCGATGGTGAGGAATATGATGCCCGTGAGCCACAGGGCTATCTGATGGCTGATCAGTTCAAGACTCCGGAGGTAAACACTGAGTTTAGTGGAGAGATCCTTCCAACCGCAGGCGCAGAAATCTACCTGCGTAAGGACTTGGCGATGAATCCTGTTAAGGCATACATCTGGAAAGACATTGAGAATGTAAAGGACGAAGAGTTTGGTAAGGTGGTGATTAGCCGTGAGTATGCTACAGGCGAGGAAATAGTCTTGCAGGCAGGTGAGACCTTGGTGGTGGATTTCGGTCAGAATGCTGCCGCAGTGCCCGCATTTACTTTCAAGGCTGCCCCAG
Source organism: Bacteroidaceae bacterium (assembly GCA_017649485.1). GTDB lineage: Bacteria > Bacteroidota > Bacteroidia > Bacteroidales > Bacteroidaceae > Bacteroides. The sequence goes on from JAGCGS010000068.1 coordinate 123,094, forward strand.
GCACTGTGCTTACTTGTCTGAGTGGTGAGTTGCTGAACGATGGCAATGGTGCCAAGAGTCGTGGCATGGACGGTCCCGAGGGCAGTGTGCATCGCGACAACCTGCGTATCGCCCATGCAGATGGTATGAAGCTGACCTATACTTTTGCAGACAATGCAGACTTTGTGTCATACTATCCGCATTGTACATTCTTTGGCTATCGCTTTGCCTCCATCACCACTACTGATCAGGTGACTATCAAGTCGTTGCAATCCATTCCTGTGACCTCTATCGCTGAGTCGTTGGAGACAGGTGTCATCACTACTGGCAACGAATCTGTGAACAAACTGATATCAAACACCATTTGGGGACAGCGTTCCAACTATCTGTCAGTGCCTACCGATTGCCCGCAACGCAACGAACGACTGGGTTGGACGGCAGATACCCAAGTGTTTACAGAAACAGGCACTTTCTTTGCCAATACGGATCAGTTCTTCCATAAGTGGATGCGTGATATGCGTGACTCACAAAGTGAGACAGGCGGTTTCCCAGGTGTGGCTCCTTTGGCTCAGTATGGCGGTGATATGATGCGATTGGGTTGGGCTGATGCGGGCATTATCGTGCCTTGGACGGTTTGGAAGCAGTTTGGCGATACCCAGATCATTAACGAGAACTGGGATGCCATGAACCGCTTTATGAATCATGTGAATGAAACCCGTTACGACCATACGGCACTGAGTGCAGAAAATGGCAACTATCAGTGGGCTGACTGGCTGAGCTACGAGCCATTGGAGAGCTGTGGCGGAGGTGCGTTCAGAGATACGCCTAAGGGTAGGGCTCCTTTGGCTGATGCCATTACTTATTGGAGCTATTTAGGTGCTTCCTATTGGCTCATCGATGCGGAAATGATGCGTGATATGGCTGAGGCTACCAATCGTGACGCAACAGCTTATCAGCGAATGGTGAATGATGCCAGAACTTATATTAAGATACAGTTCCTGAAACCAGACGGCAGCTTTAAGACCGAGATACTGAACACCATGCAGACTCCTGCCTTGTTCGCATTGAAGAACCAGTTGGTAGAAGGTCAGGCTAAGGAAGCCATCATCGCTCGCTTGCGCAAGAACTTCGAAGAGCATGATAACTGCTTGCAGACAGGTTTCTTAGGCACCTCTATCTTGATGCAAACGCTTACTGATAATGGTATGGGCGACATTGCCTACGAATTGCTCTTCCAGCGTAAGAACCCCAGCTGGCTCTATTCTGTAGATAATGGTGCCACCACCATCTGGGAGCGTTGGAACAGCTATATGCTTGACAAGGGTATGGGTCCTCAGGGCATGAACAGCTTCAACCATTATGCTTATGGCGCTGTGTGCGCATGGCTTTGGGAAACTGCTGCAGGCATAGCTGCCGATCCAGCCAAGCCTGGCTTCAAGCATATCATCATGAAACCGATGCCTGACAAACGTCTGGGTCATCTGGAAGCCAACTATCAGTCGGCTGCAGGTTTGATACACAGTGCATGGAAGTATGAGGGTGACCAGTGGACTTGGGAATTTACCATCCCTGAAGGAGCCACAGCCACCGTTACCTTGCCTGGCGAAACAGAATCCAAGGATTATCAGGCTGGCACATATACGATAACGATGTAAGATGTAGGATGGATGATTCCCATTAATCCCATAAAAAACAAAAAAAAAGAAAAATGAAGAAATTGTTGATTGTTTCATGCTTGCTGGCTTTTGTGGCAAGTATAAGTATGAGTGCCCAGGACACCTTGCGTTACCACATTGATTTAAAAGACAAGGCGGCTACTAAGTTTAGCTTGAAGCGTCCTGAGAAGTTCCTTTCTGCAAAAGCTTTACAACGCAGACAGAAGCAAAACCTGAAAGTGGATTCCACCGACTTGCCTGTACCTGAGGCTTATATCAAGGCTATCCAGCAAACGGGTGTGAAGGTGTTGGTAACCAGTAAATGGGAAAACTTTGTTACCGTATCATGTAATGACACCACAAAGATTGAACAAATACGCGCTCTGCCGTTTGTGAAGCAGGCCGTGAAGGTGTGGAAAGCTCCCGACAGTTTTATTCTCGCATCACGCAGGGATACTATCATAAATGATTTGACAGTGAATCCAGATACCATCTATGGCACAGGTTTCGGACAGATTCATGTGAGCAATACCGATAGGTTGCATGAGGCTGGGTATAAGGGTCAGGGCATGACGATAGCTGTAATAGATGGTGGTTTCCATAACTTTGACCGCATCCCCGTATTGGATAATGTGAAGGTGTTGGGTACAAAGGATTTTGTGAATCCAGAGGCAGATATCTTTGCGGAATCTTCACATGGACTAAGTGTGCTTTCGTGCATGGCTACTAACAAGCCTGGTGTGATGATTGGTACGGCTCCGGAGGCTTCTTACTGGCTCTTGCGTAGTGAGGACTCTGATTCTGAATATCCTATAGAACAAGATTATTGGGCAGCTGCTGTCGAGTTTGCCGATAGTGTGGGTGTGGATTTGATAAATACTTCGTTGGGTTACAATGAGTTTGACGATTCTTCGATGAACTTTAAGCTCAGAGACTTGGACGGACAGCGTTCTGTTATCTCACGCGTGGCAAGTCGTTTGGCTGACAAGGGTATGATTTTGGTATGCAGTGCAGGTAACTCAGGCAATTCAGTGTGGAAGAAGATTACCCCTCCTGCCGATGCCGAGAATGTGCTGACTGTGGGAGCAATGGTTTGGCAGACAGGTGTTATCGCCTCTTTCTCATCTGTGGGCAATACGCAAGATGGACGCATCAAACCCGATGTGGTAGCTGCTGGCGTGAGGGCTAATGTCATCAATTCGCATGGTAGTCAGGGTAGGGCCAATGGCACCTCGTTCGCATCTCCTATCATGTGTGGCATGGTTGCTTGCCTCTGGCAGGCTTGTCCTACACTGGCAGCCAAAGAGGTGATGGAGTTGGTACGTCAGTCGGGTGACCGTGCTGCTTACCCCGACAATATTTATGGGTATGGCATCCCTGATATGTGGAAAGCTTACCAAAGCTACCTGAACAAATAGGACGCAGTCAATCGTTCAATTGTTCAATTGTCAATGGTCAATGGTAAATAGTCAATCGTCAATAACGCTTTTGGAACTTAACTCGCTGGTCAAAGAGACACTCGAGTTGAGCTTGCCTGACACCTATTGGGTACAGGCAGAGCTGAGTGAGGTGCGTATCAACAACGGTCATTGCTATGTGGAGTTTGTGCAGAAAGACCGTCGAGGTAACGGATTGGTTGCCAAGGCACGAGGTAACATCTGGCGCAATGTGTTTGCTATTCTCAAACCCACTTTCGAACGTGCAACAGGGCAGCTTTTTACAGCAGGTATCAAGGTACTGGTAGAGGTGAGTGTTACCTTTCATGAGCTGTATGGGTATGCACTGAATGTTGTTGATATCGACCCTTCCTATACTTTGGGCGATATGGCTCGCAAGCGCCAGGAGATTCTGCGACAGTTGCGCGATGAAGGAGTGCTTGACCTCAACAAAGAGCTTGAGATGCCTTTGTTACCCAAACGTATTGCAGTTATTTCATCGGCTACAGCTGCAGGTTATGGCGACTTCTCCAACCAGTTGGCAAATAATTCAGGTGGCTTCTGGTTTCATACTGAGCTGTTTCCTGCCATTATGCAAGGCGATGGGGTGGAGCAGTCTATCTTGCAAGCTTTGTATAGCATCAATGCGCGAGAGGATGAGTTCGATGTCGTAGTCATCATCCGTGGTGGTGGTGCTACCTCCGATCTGACAGGTTTCGACACCTATGACTTAGCTGCAGCTGTGGCACAATTCCCCTTGCCAATCATTACAGGCATCGGGCATGAACGCGATGATACTGTATTGGATTCAGTATCGCATACGCGAGTGAAGACTCCTACAGCTGCTGCAGAATTCCTGATAGGCAGGATGCAGGATGCGGCTGATATGTTAGCAGAACTCTCGCAACGCCTGCATCAAAGCACTGCCTATTTGCTTGCTAACCATAAAGAACGTATCTTACGTCTACAGGCTCGCATACCTGCACAAGCCATGAGGAGGGTGGCAGATGGCAAGCTCTACCTAATGAATGCCCGTCATCGTATCCTGCAAGGGGCAATGCTACAAGTGGAACGACGGATGCAAACCTTACCTAAGCTCCAATCCTTAGTGCAACAAGGCATTGCTCAGGTAGAAAAGCGCCGCTTCCAGTTGAAGCTCATGGAGCAGAAGGTAACTGATGCCTCACCAGATAAACTTTTGGCTCGTGGCTATAGCATCACACTCAAGGATGGCAAAGTGGTGAAAGATGCCGCCTTGCTCTGCCCGGGTGATGAGATTGTAACCCGACTGAAGCAGGGTGAAGTCATATCTGTAGTTAAATAATCTTTAATCTTCAATTATCAATTTTCAATAAGTATGAAAACCGAATCTTACTCCCAAGCATTAGAGCGTCTGCAAAAGATTGTGTCGCAGATAGAAAGTGGTGAACTGGAAATAGACCAATTGGCAGAAAAAATCAAGGAAGCCAATGACATAATAGCTTTCTGCAATGAAAAACTGACCAAAGCAGATGAAGAGATTAAAAAATTATCACAAGAAAAGCAGTGAATGTTAATAAATTTTGCTAATTTTGCAACCAATTATTGCAAATGAAAAGTAATCTAATAGCTAAAGATATGAACGAGATTGATTGGAAGAATTTGTCTTTCGGTTATATGAAGACAGACTATAACGTGAGAATTTACTACCGTAATGGTAAGTGGGGTGAGATTGAGACATGCAGTGAGGAGACTATCCCTCTGCACATGGCTGCTACCTGCCTACATTATGGCCAAGAGTGTTTCGAAGGTCTGAAAGCCTATCGTTGCAAGGATGGTAAGATCCGTATTTTCCGTGTTGATGAGAATGCGGCTCGCATGCAATCCACCTGTGATGGCATCCTCATGCCTAAGTTGCCTACAGAAACATTTATTGAAGCAGTCAAGAAGGTGGTCAAGCTCAATGAGCGTTTTATCCCTCCATACGAGTCTGGTGCCACTCTTTATATCCGTCCATTGCTGATTGGTATCAGTGCCCAGGTGGGTGTGCATCCTGCAACCGAATACCTGTTCCTGATATTCGTCACGCCAGTAGGTCCTTATTTCAAGGGCGGTTTCTCGACCAATCCTTATGTGATCATTCGTGAGCACGACCGTTCTGCTCCTCTTGGTACTGGTATCTATAAAGTAGGTGGCAACTATGCTGCCAGCTTGACTGCCAATAAGAAGGCTCACGACTTAGGTTATAGCTGCGAGTTCTACCTCGATGCCAAGGAGAAGAAATACATGGATGAGTGTGGTGCCGCTAATTTCTTCGGTATCAAGGATAATACCTATATCACTCCGAAGTCAACTTCCATCCTGCCTTCTATCACCAACAAGAGCTTGATGCAGTTGGCAGAAGATTTAGGCTTGAAGGTAGAGCGTCGTCAGATACCAGAAGAAGAACTGGCAACCTTTGAGGAAGCAGGTGCTTGTGGAACAGCTGCGGTTATTAGTCCTATTTCCTATATCGATGACCTCGACACGAAGCAGCGTTTCACCTTCAGTAAGGATGGTAAGCCTGGACCTATTTCTACCAAGCTTTATAACAAGTTACGTGCCATACAATATGGCGACGAGCCAGATGTTCATGGATGGGTAACTGTTCTTGACTGATATGAGCAAAGGAAAGTTGCAGAAGTTCGCCGATATGGAGAACTTTCCTCATGTTTTCCAATGCCCTTACTCAATGACAGAGGATCATCCCTTCGAATTGAGGGGCAAATGGAATGAGGAGTTTTTCCATAACGACAATCCTATCATATTGGAGTTGGGATGTGGTCGGGCCGAATATACCATCGGCTTGGCGCGTCTCAACTCTCAGTGTAACTATATTGCTGTGGATATCAAAGGTGCCCGCATGTGGACGGGAGCTAAGCAATCGTTGCAGGAGGGATTGAAGAATGTGGCTTTTCTGCGCACCAACATTGAAATTATCGACCGTTTCTTTGCCCCTGGTGAGGTGAGTGAGATTTGGCTTACCTTCCCCGATCCGCAAATGAAAAAGGTCAGCAAACGACTTACATCAACCAGTTTCCTGAATAGATATCGTCATTTCATGAAGGAGGGTGGGGTAATCCATCTCAAGACCGACAGTAACTTTATGTTCACCTATACCCGTTTGTTGGTGGAATTGAATATGTTGCCACTCAAGGCGATGACCAACGATCTCTATCACAGTGGTATGGTGGATGATGTACTTTCAATTCGCACCTACTATGAACAGCAGTGGCTTGACAGAGGTATCACCATTAAGTACATCAGCTTCGGCCTTCCCCAAGAGGGCGATTTGCAGGAACCTGATATAGAGATAGAGCTCGACGATTACCGCAGTTATAACCGCAGTAAACGCAGTAGCCTTGAAAAAGCAAAATAAGTATGACCTTATATCCAAATTTAATCAAAGATGCCCTCAAGACCGTCCGTTACCCAGGTACGGGCAAAGACCTGATTGAGGCAGATATGATAGCCGACAACATTCGTATTGACGGTATGAGTGTCAGCTTTTCCATTATTTTCGAGAAACCTACCGACCCATTTAAGGCATCCATCTTAAAGGCAGCAGAAAAAGCCATCCATACTTATGTTTCACCCGATGTGCAGGTAACTATTGCAGTGGAGAGTCGTCAGGCTCCTCGTCCGGAGGTGGGCAAGCTGCTCCCTTCCGTTAAAAATATAATAGGTGTATCATCTGGCAAAGGTGGAGTGGGCAAGAGCACTGTTGCGGCAAACCTGGCAGTGGCTTTATCAAGATTAGGCTTTAAGGTAGGCTTGCTCGATGCAGATATCTTTGGCCCTTCTATTCCCAAAATGTTTCAAGTTGAACAGACCCAAGTATTCTCTGTTCATAAAGAAGGTCGTGACTTGATATTGCCTGTGGAGAAATATGGCGTCAAGCTACTCTCTATCGGTTTCTTCGTAGATCCCGATCAGGCTACCTTGTGGCGTGGCGGCATGGCAAGTAATGCCCTGAAGCAACTCATTGGCGATGCTGATTGGGGAGACCTCGACTATTTTGTCATCGACCTTCCTCCTGGTACCAGTGACATCCACCTTACCATCGTACAAACCATCGCCCTTACTGGAGCTATCGTGGTGAGTACACCCCAGCAGGTGGCATTGGCTGATGCCCGTAAAGGTATTAATATGTTCACCAACGACAAAGTGAATGTGCCCATCCTGGGCTTGGTGGAGAATATGGCATGGTTCACCCCGGCTGAACTGCCAGAGAACAAATATTATATCTTTGGTAAGGAGGGTGTGAAAGATTTGGCAGAAGAGATGAATGTGCCATTGTTGGGGCAGATTCCTCTTGTTCAGAGCATCTGCGAGAGTGGTGATGTGGGTAAACCTGTGGCACTAAACAGTGACACCATAACAGGCAGAGCTTTCATGCAGCTTGCAGCCTCAGTGGTGCGTCAGGTAGATAAACGCAACCTTGAACAGGCTCCCACGCATATAGTTGAGATGCATTCATAAAAACATATCCCCGAAAGTTTGATAAACTCTCGGGGATTATTGTAAGGAAAAGAATCTTACTTAGTCAACAAGAATGTTCCTTGGCCAATCTCGTTACCATCGGCAAAGATATATACACGGTAATTACCGGCACTGAGTACTTCATTCACATCCCAATACACAGTAACGGCTTGCTCTTCACCAGTGTATTCAATATACTTCTTAATAGAGTATGGTAACTGACGGTTTTCAAAGGCGAAGGTATCATTGCGATCTTTCGTCAAAATGTCGTTGTCTGGTTTGGTAATACGGACATAAATCGTCTTTTCACCAGGCTGAGCAGTGATGTTGCGGGCAATGTTGAAGCTGATGCGCAATTTCTCGATGTCTTTCACCCTCTTGGCTTCCTTACCACGCTTGTTCTGTGGGAAGAGATAGACATTGGTAGCATTTAACTTTGCAGCAAGTGTAACCTGTCTGGTCAGTGTGTTGCGTTCCTCGCTCAGCGTGCTTACCTGACGTGTTGCCTGTTCATATTTCTCAGTTACCTCAGCTATTTGTACACGTTGCTGTTCTGTCAGTCGGTTCAGTGAGTCAATCTGGTTCACATAGCCCACCATTACTTGACGCAAAGTAGCAAGTTCGTTTTTCAGTCGTCTGATTTCAGTTGCGTTGGTACTCTTCACGGTGCGCAGTTCCTCCAGCAAGCGTTGTGTCTTGAGTTGCTCCTGTTCGAGCAGCTGAGCCAATGAGTCGTTTGCCACCGTCAGCTTCAGTTCGTCGTATTGCTGAGAGAAGTTGGTATATTCATTTTCCAAATCCTCTTTCTCCAGTCTGAATTCCTCTATCATCTCGCGGTTAGCCTGCTTCTCCATAAAGAGCAGATAAGTGATGCCCACCAAAGCAGCCAGCAGCAGGGCTCCCACGATACCAATCAGTGTTCCTTTCTTCATAATGTCAGTCGTTTAATAGATTCAAGGGGCAAAGATAAACAAAAGAATTGAAAAAAAGAAAAGCTGCGCCATTAAGACGCAGCTTCTAAGATGTTTTAACTAAACCCTACAAGATTTAGAGGTTTGGATTCTCCTTGTTCCACTCAGCGATAGGAGGAATGATGTTCAAGGTAACCAGCTCATCGCGCATCTTCTGCAAGTGCTCGTAAGATGCATTCAGAGCAGCCATTTCCTCTTCAGTTCCCTCAGGTTTGGTGAAGTGAACACCGTCTTTGTCGATGGTAGTTGGCATAGCCATCATCACATTCTCAAAGCCATAAGCCTTTACGAAGCAACCTGCTGGCCAGGTGAAAGGTTCGCCACCCATAGCGCCTTCAATCATCTTCACAGCCTGATATGCTGGGCTCTGGAATGAAGAACGGCCACGCAGCTTGATGATGTTGCTACCACCCTGAATGGTCATGTGCTTGATCTCAGCCCAACGCTCTGCTGACAGAGGCAACTCGCTCAGAGGCTTGCCGTCAATCAGTGCCTTGCTTGCAAATACAGCCATCTGCTCGCCATGGCCACCATAGGTGTAAGCATTGGTAACCTTGTCCTGCTGTACGCCGAACTCTTGAGCCAATTGCTGCTGTAAGCGAGTGCTATCCAGAGCTGCCAAAGAGGTCAGTTGGTTAGGCTTCAAGCCAGAGTGAATCAGAGCGGTCAGTGCGGTTACGTCTGCTGGGTTAAAGATAACTACCACATGCTTCACATCAGGACAGTATTTCTTGATGTTCTCACCGAAGTCTGCAGCAATTTGGCAATTGCCCTTGAGCAGGTCTTCGCGAGTCATGCCCTCCTTGCGAGGTGCACCACCAGAAGAAATAATGTACTTAGCCCCAGTGAATGCCTCAGCTGCATCAACAGTATAAGAAAGATTTGCACCTGGGAATGCACAATGACACATTTCATCGTAAACACCATGAACACCTGGCTCATAGATGTCATACATACAAATGTTAGGTGTCAGTCCAAGCATAAGCACACTCTGCACCATGTTAGAGCCAATCATACCGCCGGCACCAACAATGACCAATTTTTCGTCAGTTAAAAACTTCATAATTCTAATAACGTTATTTAAGGTTAATATTAATCGTTTCTGTATATCAAATGCAAATATATAAAAATACTTGATATTCCGTGCAGATTATGTCAACTATTTCACATAATTTTTACTTTGGTTCCAGTTCTACCTCGCATCAGCTCCCCACATCATCTTGCTTCTCAGGGTATTGAAGTATTGATGGTCAAATCTTTTCACCAATTTGATGGTATAGGGGGCACGAGTGATGCGTAAACGTGTTTGTTCATTGCATGACTCACTACGGCCATCCACAGAAACCAGGTAGTTGTGACTGCGACTTGCTACCTCAAGGGTGATTTCCCAGTCATCTCTCACTACCAAAGGACGGCAATTGAGGCTATGAGGTGCAATTGGTGTGATGACCATTGTACTACTCTGAGGTGCGATGACAGGGCCTCCCACACTCAGAGAGTAACCCGTTGAACCTGTGGGTGTGGCAATGATCAGTCCATCGGCCTGGTAGGTGTTCAGATGCTCACAGTTTATAAATGCCTTGATGCTGATCATCGACGAACTGTCATGTTTCAGGATGGCTACCTCATTCAAGGCAAATGGCGGGATATCGAGTTGCTGGCTGCTGGTCAGTTGCAACACACTGCGTTCCTCAATCTTATAGTGGTTGGCGTAAATCTCATCGATAGTAACATCCATTTCCTCCGGCAGGATGTCGGCCAGGAAACCCAGTCGGCCTGTGTTGATACCCAAGATGGGGATATTGCGATTACCTACCAAGCTCGCAGCTTTCAGGAATGTGCCATCGCCACCTAAGCTAATCACCATATCTGCAACAAAGGTCTTGCCTTCAAAAACTTCTTCGTCCGGTAAAGTCAAATTCTTTTCCTGTTTCAAGAACTCGGCGAATGACTTCTCTACCAAGATTTTTGCTTTATGCTGACGAAGCAGTCCCAACAGGTACTCTGCATGCACCAACTTCTCGCTTTGGTATTTTTTGCCAATGATTGCGAATCTCATAACCTATTTTTATTTATAACAAAAGGCAAAGATAGCAAATTATTTTGAACTTCGGAATAAAATCCGTTACTTTGCTTTCTCAAATAGGTAAATAAGAAGATGGCTAAAGATAAAACAGCATACGTTTGCTCGAATTGTGGCTATGACTCACCCAAATGGTTGGGGAAATGCCCCTCGTGCGGACAATGGAACACTTTTCAGGAGATAGTGATTCACAAGGAAGCTCCTGCCAAGAGTGCCAGTCAGGCATTCAGCAATGATACCTCACGAAGTGTGAAGCCCGTGAGGTTGCATGATATCGACGCTACGGCAGAACCTCGTATAGATATGCACGATGCGGAGCTGAACCGTGTGTTGGGTGGTGGACTGGTGAAAGGTTCTTTAGTGCTGATAGGTGGTGAGCCAGGCATAGGTAAGAGTACTTTAGTGATGCAAACTGTGTTGCAGATGCCGGAAAAACGTATTCTCTATGTAAGTGGAGAGGAGAGTCAGCGACAACTCAAACTGCGAGCAGACAGAATAAGGAATAACTCATCGGTCGGTGCTCAATCAGAGAATGATTGCCTGATTTTGTGCGAGACTTCATTGGAGCAAATCTTCAAACACATCAAAGAGGTAACCCCCGATATAGTAATCATCGACTCCATTCAAACCATTTACACTGAGCTGGTTGACTCGTCACCAGGAAGCATTACACAGGTGAGGGAGTGTGCAGCTTCCATCCTTCGGTTTGCCAAAGAGAGCCATACTGCTGTAATCCTGATTGGGCATATTAATAAGGAGGGAACGATTGCAGGTCCTAAGATACTGGAGCACATTGTTGATACTGTGTTGCAGTTTGAAGGCGACCAGCACTATATGTATCGCATCTTGCGTAGCATCAAGAACCGCTTTGGAAGTACCGATGAGTTAGGCATCTATGAAATGCGTCAGGATGGATTGCGACAGGTAAGCAATCCTTCGGAATTGTTGCTCAACCAGGATCATGAAGGTATGAGCGGCATCGCCATAGCAGGAGCCATCGAAGGCATTCGTCCATTCCTGATAGAGGTGCAGGCTTTGGTGAGCAGTGCAGTATATGGTTATCCCCAACGCTCCGCAACAGGTTTCGACCTCCGTCGTATGAATATGCTCTTGGCTGTGTTGGAGAAGCGTGTTGGTTTTAAGTTGGCACAAAAGGATGTGTTCCTGAACATTGCAGGTGGTTTGCGTGTAAACGATACGGCTATTGACTTGCCAGTTATTAGTGCCATCTTGTCGAGTAATATGGATGCGGCACTGGAACCTGGTGTCTGCATGGCAGGTGAGGTAGGCCTCAGTGGTGAGATACGCCCAGTGAGCCGTATCATGCAGCGCATCAGTGAGGCTCAGAAGTTGGGCTTTAAGCGATTCCTGTTGCCTAAAAATAATATGCAGGGTATCAATGCCAAGCAATTGGATATAGAGTTGGTGCCAGTAAGAAAAGTGGAGGAAGCGTTCCGAATTTTATTTGGATAAACAGTAAACAGTAAACCAAAATGAGGAGTGAATACCAAATACGAGTATTGCCTGAAGTGGCTTTCGACATGGACAACCTGAAAAGATGGTTGCTGGAAGAGAAGGGCATAGAACGAATCAATGCCATCAGGATTCTGAAGCGAAGCATTGATGCCCGTCAGCGTACCGTCTTTGTGAACCTGACAGTGCGTGTCTATGTGAATGAACAACCTGAGGAACTGGAGTTCACTCCTGTGGAATATCATAATGTGGGTGATAGTCCCCAAGTAATTGTGGTGGGTGCAGGTCCTGGTGGGCTCTTCGCAGCTTTACGTCTCATAGAGTTAGGTTTGCGTCCCATTGTGATTGAACGTGGCAAGGATGTTCATCAGCGCAAGATAGATATTGCCAATATTTCTCGTTCTCAGATGGTTGACCCTGAGTCAAACTATAGCTTTGGCGAGGGTGGTGCTGGTGCCTATTCCGACGGTAAGCTCTATACCCGCAGTAAGAAGCGTGGCAATGTAGAGAAAATACTCAATGTGTTCTGTCAGCATGGGGCATCTACTGATATCTTAGTGGATGCTCATCCCCATATCGGCACAGACAAGTTGCCAAGTGTAATTGAGAATATGCGTAATACCATTATCCGTTGTGGAGGCGAGGTGCATTTCCAAACCCGTATGGATGCCATCATTATTAATAATAATAAGGTGGTGGGCATACAGACCAGTACGGGTGAGGAGTTCATGGGTCCCGTAATCTTGGCCACAGGCCATTCGGCACGCGATGTCTATGCGTGGCTCTATGCTAATGGGGTGGAGATTGAGGCAAAAGGCATAGCAGTGGGTGTCCGCTTGGAACATCCTGCCCATCGCATAGACCAGATACAATACCATCGGGGTGAGGGTAGGGGCAAATACCTTCCTGCGGCTGAGTATAATTTCGTGACACAAGTAAGGGAGAGAGGCGTGTATAGCTTCTGCATGTGCCCAGGTGGCATCGTGGTGCCTGCTGCAACAGGACCCGAACAGTTGGTGGTGAATGGCATGAGTCCCAGTCATCGCAACACCGCTTGGAGCAATAGCGGTATGGTGGTGGAGCTTAGACCGGAAGACATTGAGATTGAAAATGGAAAATTGAAAATTGAAGATTCAATATTGGACATTGCGGATGAAGCATTTAGCTTTAATAATGGCCAATACTCCCCCATCGCTTCGCGCCACCCCCTCTATAATAGCGGGGGTGATAATTTTCAATCTTCAATCTTCAATCTTCAATCTGAAGATCCCTTGCGTGTCATGAAGTTCCAAGCGTATCTGGAACGTCTTTGTTGGATGCAGGGCAATTATAAACAGACAGCACCGGCTCAACGCATGGCAGATTTTGTAAACGGACGCTTGGGAGGCAGCTTGCCAGAGAGCAGCTATGCACCAGGCTTGATACCTTCGCCCATTCATTTTTGGATGCCTTCGTTTATCGCAGATCGTTTGCGAGATGGACTTCGTTATTTCGGTAAGCAGAGTCATGGGTTCCTCACCAACGAGGCGATTGTCATTGGCGTGGAAACCCGAACATCTTCTCCTGTACGAATCTTGCGAGATAAGGATTCCCTCCAGCATGTGGTTGTGCAGGGCTTGTTCCCTTGTGGCGAAGGAGCTGGTTATGCAGGAGGTATCGTGTCGGCAGCTATTGACGGGGAGCGTTGTGCTGAAGCAGTCTTGAATTATTTGAATTGAGCATTATGGATAGAGAAATAGCGATAATAGACAACAACTCATTGGCAAGGTTGGGATTGGAGAGCCTGTTGGAAGAATTGGTGCCGGGTGTGACTATTCGTACATTTGGTTCTTTTGCTGAATTGACTGCCGACACACCAGACATGTTCGTGCATTACTTTGTGTCTATTCAGATTTACTTGGAGCATACCGCCTTTTTCATACGTAAGAAAAATCAGACAGTGGTGTTGTGCAATGCTGAGACACAAGCTCAGCTTCCCACTGGGGTGCTTTCGCTCAACATCAATCAAGACGAGCAACATCTTGTAAAATCCATCTTAAAGCTACACCAGCAAGGGCATAAGAGTGGTCATCATGGTGAGATGCCTTCATCTGCCTTTCCTCAGATGCCACTCCAGAACGAACTCTCCATGCGCGAGATTGAGGTACTGAGCTTGGTGGCTCGTGGCTTTATCAATAAAGAGATAGCCGACAAGCTGAATATCAGTCTTACCACAGTGATTACCCATCGCAAGAACATCACAGAGAAGTTGGGCATCAAATCCGTTTCAGGGCTCACCATGTATGCGGTCATGCGTGGTTATGTAGAAGCCGACTCCATCTAAATCATCATTTGTAGGTATTGCAGTTTTTACCCAGTTCTATTTACTTTGCAGCGTTAAACAAAGCGAAGTAATAATATGAAGAGTTTATTTTATGCATCATTGTTCCTAATGCTTTCAACACAGGCATTTGCGGACAATGTTTTACCTGTTAAGCCAGAACCTATAGAAGGTGACACTATCACGCGAGTGGCTGATATCGAGGAAATCGTGGTGGTGGCCACTCCCAAGGAGAATGCCCGTCTGCGTCAGCAAACCCTCTCATCATCCTCTTTCTCCAACGCAGAGATAAGAGCGAGGGGCGTTACCTCCATCAAGTCTTTCTCCACTCAAGTGCCAAACCTCTATATACCAACCTACGGCTCTAAACTAACCACATCAACATATATCCGAGGCATTGGCTCTCGTATCAACACTCCTGCCGTAGGTTTGTATGTAGATAACATACCTTATTTAAATAAGAACGCGTTTGATTTCAACTTTGCTGAGATTGATCGTGTGGATGTGCTGCGAGGTCCGCAGGGTACGCTCTATGGGCGTAACACGATGGGTGGCTTGATTCGTGTCTATACCAAGTCACCATTTGATTATCAGGGTACTGACCTCCAGTTGAGTGCAGCCACGCACAACGCTTTCAAAGGCTCAATCACCCACTATCATCGCATATCTGATAAGTTTGCTTTCTCTGGTGGTTTTTATTTCGACCACCAAGGCGGATTCTTCAAGAATGTGGCGAAGAACAATGAGCATGTGGATCATGGCAATGAGTATGGTGGACGCATCCGTGCCATTCTCCTGCCTTCTGACAATACCAAGTTAGATTTCAATATCAACTATGAGTACCTCAAGCAAGGGGCTTATCCTTATAGATATATGGGTAGCACCACCCCAACTACAGGAGACAGAGTAACCTATTATGACCAGGTGGCTTATAACCGTGATGGTGACTATAAGCGTCACTTGCTGAACACGGGCTTGAATGTGGAGCATCAGGCTAATCATTTTATTTTCAATAGTGTTACAGGCTTTCAGTTTGTGAAAGACAATATGAATATGGATCAGGACTATACCCCAGAGGATATATTCACCCTGAACCAGAAGCAGAACTCAAAGACGCTTTCGCAGGAGTTTGTGTTTAAGTCAAAGCCTGAGAGCCGTTGGGAGTGGACTACAGGTTTGAGTGGTTTCTACCAGTGGCTGAAAACTGATGCGCCAGTTGTTTTCCGTCAAGATGGCATCAAGTCGCTGATTGAAGATCATGTGAATGATGTGTTCATCCGTCTGCGTCAGCAGAATGAGCGTATGCCTGAAATGTCGTTGGACGTTACTGACAGTCAGATAAACATCTCAGGAGATTTTGATACTCCAACTGCCAACTTTGCCATCTACCACCAGTCAACCATCAATGATTTGGGTGTC
The DNA here is from genome assembly GCA_017649485.1 of Bacteroidaceae bacterium. Taxonomy (GTDB): domain Bacteria; phylum Bacteroidota; class Bacteroidia; order Bacteroidales; family Bacteroidaceae; genus Bacteroides. The sequence continues at coordinate 138,930 of JAGCGS010000068.1, forward strand.
AAGGGACTTTCACTGACCTTGGGTGCCCGTATGGAGTACGAGAAGATTTGGTTGGACTATTCATCGGCTGGCCCTATGACATTCGACTTTAACATGCCTATGCTGGAGCGTATGCCTCAGATGGCGGCTGTGGCTGCACAGCTCAAGGGAATGCAAATCAACCCTGCATTTACTGGCAAGCTAAATGACGATAATTGGGAATTTTTACCCAAAGCGGCTTTGAAATATGACTTCAATGCACGCAACAACATTTATTTCAGTGCAACCAAAGGTTATCGTTCTGGAGGCTATAATTTTCAGATGTTTTCTGACTTAATTCAGAGCAAGATGTCGGCTGATATGACTGCTGCCATCAATGAGAAGAGCAATGGCATGATGAGCCAGATGGGAGGCGAGGCGTTTGCAGAGCGTACTGTTGATTATGATGTGGAGGGTACTGTGTCATTCAAACCTGAGCGTTCTTGGAACTTTGAGTTAGGAACACACCTCACATCTGCTGATGGTTCGTTGCTGGCAGATATGGCTGTTTTCCTCATCAATACCACAAACCAGCAACTGGCACAGTTTGCGTCAAGTGGTTTGGGTAGGATCACGGTCAATGCGGGCAAGAGCCGTAGCTATGGTGCCGAATTGTCATTGCGTTGGCAGGCAACTCAATCCCTTTCATTTACAGGTAACTATGGTTATACCTATGCTACTTTCCGCACTGATGCCCCACTGACAACAACTTCCGCAAGTTCCGGAAATGTAAGTCTTAAAGGCAAGTATGTACCGTTTGTACCTAAGCACACCTTCATGTTGGGCGGACAGTATGTGTATGCTATGCCGGCAGGAAACTTTGTGGATAACATCATCCTGAATACCGACTTCCGTGGTACTGGCCGCATCTACTGGGATGTGCAGAACAAGTATTCACAGAAGTTCTACGGCACTCTGAATGCCCGTCTGGCTTTCCAGCATAAAGGTTCCGAGTTGGCACTCTGGGCAAACAATATTTTCAATAAAGATTACGATGCTTTCTTCTTTGAGAGCATGAGCAAGTTGTTCCGCCAACGTGGCACACCTGTTCAGTTAGGCGTAGATTTGAGATTGAGGTTTTAAATATTTTGCGAAAAGGGAGAGGAGGAGCTTTTTCTAACTCTCCCCTTTTTATTTAAAGGAACTTTATGATTGACAACAAGGCTTGTGCTGAGGGGTTACATAGGCAAGCGTCAGAGTCAAGGTTCTGTTTCCCTCATTAAAGAGATGTAATGCGACACACCAAAACAAGTTGTTTTTGTATCGTCAGCTTGCTTCCTACATAGTGTTAGATAGCCTTCTTTCGCACCAAAACAACTTGTTTTGGTCCTTCCAAAAGCAGTGTATTTTTGAAGCAAAGATACACTTACTTAAAGTCAATAAGTATCAAGCGATTAACAAGCATAGTGTAACTATGTAACTATAACCCGTTCAGACGGATTATAAATCCCCTCCAACACCCGTTCTGGCGGATTTGTAATCCGCCAGGAATGAGTAGTCGGATTTGTAATCCGACATGGGGATTGCAAATCCCCAACTCCCCAGTCGGGGATTACAAATCCCCTCCAACA
>JAGCGS010000069.1 GCA_017649485.1 Bacteroidaceae bacterium
CGGAATAATGGCAGCCCTTGACGGATATGGTGGACTGCTTATCCGCCGTGCACTGAAGCAGGTCGAAGCATCCAAAGTCACCAGGGAAGTGCAGCATGCACTCCATATCCCTGCGCAGAGCCTCCTGCTTATTACCCGTGGCGATGCTGCCACTCTCCTTATTAATATTGTCACATATGCGGCTCAGCCATTGCTGTGCACTCTGGATGGAGTCAAAGTCCACACGGGTAGTAAAGGCACGTCCCCTGACGTAGTCCACACTACGCTCCACATGTCCCTTCTCCCATCCTGCACGTGCATTGCAGAAGCGGTATCCGTAACCATAGAAGGCACACATGCGGAGCAGCGTCTCGGTGGGTTTCTTTCCGTCAGGCTTGAGGATGACAGCCACCTTCATGTTATCGTATACCATCGTGTGAGGCACACCATGCACGTCATGGAAGAAATTGCGGTGTGACTCCATAAACGCCAGGTTATCCTGATGGCGGAAAAGGTAGGCCCAGCGTCCTTCGCTGTGGCACAAGGCAAACACGGCCATTGTAAACGTGACAGGCTTGCCGCCAATGCGCAGTTTGACCTCGCCCCAGTCAAACTCACACTCATCTCCAGGCTCATAGTACTGCTTAACGAAGACATCCTTAGGCTTCTTTGACTTCTCCACCTTGCGCTGCTGGATGTACTTGCAGACACTTGAATAGCTGATGGTGAAACCCTTCTCTATCAGCGCACGATGAATGTCCTGTTTTTTCAAGCATTGCTTGCGCATACCAGTCAGCCTGCGCTTCGCATTTTCACTGAGCCAATACTCAATCTCTGCGCACACTGGCTCAGTCAGGCGGCTACGCTCTGTCTTACGTCTGGGATACTTAGGCTCACTGGCCAAGCACATGTTAATCCCTTCCTCGGGATCAGCCTGCGACAGAGTCTCATACTCCGTAATGTAGCGTTTGACAGTCTTCCGGCTGACGCCAACTCTGCGGGCTATCTCCCGCTGACTCAAACCATCAATGCGATGGTAATGGAGAATTTGTTCTTTCTTGTCCATGTCTACCATGTTTTAACTAATTATACGATTACAGCACTCTTCTGAGCTACCGTATATATAACGTAAAACTCTGGTCTACGTGGTACCCTTTTCAATTATTATGGTGGTATACTTTTCGTTTACTATTTACACATAGAGGCAGATGAGGGTTGGCTTCCACCAACTGTAGCATCCAAATTTCATCATCCTCAAAACTTGAGTTGTGGTTGTTGAGGTTCTTGTCAAGATGACTTTCCAACTTGTCCATGAATTGTTGCTCGTTGAAACCGTCAAGTTTCTCCGGAACATAAGTCTTATTGTGACGTAGTGCGGTAACGACACCATGCTCCAGAGCGAAGCCTTCAAAGCCAATGCCCATCTCACGTGTTCCGCGACGTATAACCCAACGCTTGGCAAGGAGTCCTTCAATTTCCTCGGAGTAGCACATTGTGGCAAGACGGCTACAGTGGAGGAAGTTGCCAAACTTACGCCATGAAAGAGGTTCTCCTGCTTCAGCCATGATAGCTACCAAGACAATCTGAATGTTTGTCAACTCCAGTCGCTCGCGCAGATAAGCAAGAGGATTATTCACAGAACTCCAGAATTCATCAGAGAGTTCGCTGTCACGTGCCTTGTCGAGGACTCGGTCTAAAGCGGTGATGATAGTCCATTCTTTGGGTTCTACATAAGCTTTCTCTTCTTTCTCAAAATCATTGTCTTCAAAAATGTCAGAGTTGTGTTGGTTTTCAAGTATTCGCATAGTCGTATAACGGTATTTATTTATGAATGTTAGCCTATATATCTGAAATCGTCCACAAAGGTAAAGTAAATTACCGGTGCGGATAATTGCTATATACGTATAACGGTCTTAATGCCGTTGTCTTTAGCTCTTTATACTATTTGCGATATTCATTTTCCGGTCTTGCATGAGCTGGTGTGACAGGTGATTCCGGTACAAGTTTGAGCAGTTCCTTGGAAAGTTTTATCGACTCTGACGAAGGAAGGTCAATCTCATAGAACTTTCCTTTGCTGTCTTCTCTAGCTTGAAGCGTACAGAAATAGATGGCTTTCCTATATTCCTTTAACGTTTTGGATATTTTACTATTACATGCAGACTTGCCTTGATAAATAGGATGACCAGGACTCTTGTCTTGGAAGTTGAATAGAGAAGCATACCATTCGGGGAAGTCTTTTTCAGCTGATGGCACAAATACTTTATATATTTGCTTTATCCATTCAAGAGTAGCATTCTGATATTTCTTTTCAGATGTATTCTGATTGAATCTCGACAGTTCACCTTTCCGAATCTTTAAGTCATCAAGGTAAAAGCGGGCACCTGTATACTGCTTGAGCAATGTACATGCGTATATCATTGCTGCCTCGGTGCCACCGATATACATTTCTACATTATCTCCATCTATGTTATACACAAAGCCATAGTTTTCTTTCTTTGATCCATCTTTTCTATTGAGCACAGTTATCTTTTTGATCTCAATACTAATGGTCGGAACCTGTGATGATGGATGGCGAGTATAGGTATCCTCTTCCAAAGTTTCTGACTTGGTATTGTCGACTGCGCCAGTAAGGACTTTCTTTGAATATCCAGAAGACGGAGCGTCAAACCAACCTTCAATCATGGCGATGAGACGTTTCTTGGCATCTTCTTTCTTTCGTCCTTCCTTACTACCCATGGCATAACGTATGTCGTCCTCTATGCCACGCGGCATTTTACTGGCATTGCTATTGGAAACTGAACCACATGAAACCAGTTTGCTTGGATAGTCAAAGTCGGATACAAAGTCAACATCATTGGAAGTTGATGGCACATATAAAGACCTTCTGGAAGCGATGGCATGTATCTTGTCAAAACCGAAGTCATTCACTACGTCTGTAAATGACTTTAAGAGTATCTCAACAGCTCCCTTTCGTTCTTTTGATGGAGAATTGCTAAGTCGTTTCTTCTCTGCCTTCAGATTCTTGACATTGAGTGTGCATACATCATAAAGGAAACTTTCTATCTGACTTTCGAAATAACCTTCCTTGAACTCGACGGTCTCAAAGGCATAGGAGAATATTTCATCATCATTGCCAGAGAGTTTGACTATGACGTTGTTTTCCTCCATGTTTTTGATAAGCCCTTTTGTCAACACATTATTGTTAAAACGAGCGCGCACAACAGTGTGGAACTCGAAGAGATTATGGTTCATCGTCTTCGACCTGTTCAGACGCTCAATGTCTCGTGCGTGTTGCTCCTTCTCTTCCAGTGTCATTATAAAATAGACCACCAGAGGATTGATAATGAGCTGCTTTTTGTAGTCTTTAAATATCTTCATATCATTTACTATTTTTGAATCCTAACAATACAATGTATTTAAGCGTATTGAAAGCGGTGTTGCGGTTTGAGGTGAAGTGTAAAGTGTATCCATATTATACTAGTTTTTAATATTATTCCTTGTTTGAGAAGTAGGTTACAAGTGAGAGGATGTCGTTAGTTTTCTAAAAGTCTGTCATAAGGCTATTCGTTTCCATATGGCAATACAATAGAAAATATAACGGAAAACCAAGTCGAAACAACCTTATTTTAAAAAAATGTGCAAACTTTTATATTATCATTAAACTTTAAACTAAATTGTGGTGCGATAGTTCAGCACTCATCCATTGTCTGGATTTCAGTTGCAAAATTAGGATGTAAGTGCGCAGTCTTTCTGCGTAACCCAAACTATTTTAAAGAAAATCAACGGAAAAATGTGTTTTCTTGGTTCTGCGCAAATAGGTTGCGTAGAAGTTTCGTATATTTGCAATGGGTTTTATTCTAAAGCCTCAACTCTAACTTTTATTTTGGCAATGATATAGCAGTTGACCTATAATTATCTATATTGTTAGTGTTTTTGTTGCTTTTCTCAAATATTTTGCATATCTTTTAGATAATGATATTTATCGTTGAATTAATTAATGTAATTGAAATTATGAAAAAGAATAATAAGAAACTCATCATTGAGGGTAAAAACATTAAAGTTATTGATATAACTGGAAAACTTAACAGTTATGTCTCTCTAGATGAGTTTATGAGAAGGACAGCGTTTTTAGAAAAATGACGGTCATTGTTTAATTATACACTATTGTCATTTACTGCCAACAAGTATATAGTTCCCAGAAGATAAATGGAGTTTGGGGTATTTATGGAAACTTCTATATTGTTGCCATATAGTTCCCTTTTAGGGCAGTACAGATTTCTATTCATAAAAGACATAAAACGGTTACAGGTTACAAGTGTAACCATGTAACCGCACGGTTCTCAAATCTTGACATTATCTTACCATAAATGCCATTATGTAAAGTAATTATAACAAGAACTATACAAATATTACAGCTCTGAGGGGATATGGTTACAGTGTAACCGTGTAACCTTTTGGGCGGTTACATGTAAACTATTACAGGATCTTTACTGAACCAGTTGACTGTCGTACTGACATTGTTGACAACATGCCTTGCTTAGGAAACATGTTACCTGATTAGTAGTAAACAGGGAGAGAGCCCCAAGTAATTAATCGTTTGGCTAAGCCCAAACGACCGTGCGGCTATACGCAAATGATCATGTGCCTATACCCAATTTGAAACGCACTTATTATTCCATCTTTTTCCTTGAAAAGACTTAATCTTAGGCACCTTAGGGTTATCTCGCTTCATTGAGTCGCCAACTTCAACGTAAAACGTTTGATTGACCTTAAGAAGTCACGCTAACAATAAATATCACTTGGGGTCAAAAAGTATATAATTACCAAGATTCTTGCTTTTCAATAACAAAGAAGGTTCCCCCAAATCAACTATTGAGGGAACCTTCGCTTAAGCCTTCAAAACTTCAGACACCAGCAGTTATACAATAATAAGACGGCGGGTGTTGTGAATATGTCCAAACTCTACCAGATAAACCGTTTCTTCCTTATCAGGTTGCATCAGGTTTTCCATCATAGGAGGCATGTAAGAGTGTGTGCAGGCATAGCTGTACTTCAGGTCGTGGAAGCCTTGCTTCAAGCCACCAGGCTTATCCACTATCAGGGTAACCAGTTCCAGCGGATTCCAATGCACATTGCCCGACTTCAGCATCTCCTGCCAAGTATAGTCGGCACCTTTCAAACGCCACAGGATATGGTCTTTGGTGATTTCCTCACCATCCACAACGATGGAGCCAACCTTTACCTGGCTCAAGAACACGCCTCTGTAATATGGCAGGCGAATCTTCACCTGGAAGCCAGTAACCTTGCCTCCCTCGCTAATATTTCTAAATCCTACAGATTGTATGACTTGTTTTTCCATAATGTTTCCTCCTACGTTTTAATCACCCAAAATTCTCTTCATCATGATATGCTGCTTGCGCAGTGTCTGACCCACTTCATAGCCTTGGTCGTACTTGTCGCTGCCTTCATATTCGCTGAGCAAGTAACCATTCCAGTTGTGGTCAATCATGATCTTCAACACTTCCTCGTATGGAATCTCAGTCTCACGGAAGTCGTCGCTCATGTGGAACAACTTGGCATGACAACAGTAGATGTATGGCAACAATGGAATGATGTCTTCAGGCTTGCTGTAGAATGCCCTCTGTCCAGGATTCTCCCTGCCCCTTGAGGTGCGGAACACACTGAAGTCGATGTTCAAACCGAAGTTCTTCGTGCCTGTCTTCTTGATGAAATCAACATAATCGTTGATAAAGCCTTCCGTCAAACTGGAAGGGGTATGAATCTCTGGCAACATCACAAGACCTAAACGCTCAGCTAATGGCAAAGCCTTGATAATGATATCTTGCCAGTTGTCGATAGGAGCCAGCTGACCGTCCTTCACAGTCATCTTGGTACGCAGGAACTTGAAGCCCAGGCGATGAGCCAGGTAGAGGTCGCGACTCAGGAACTCAACAGCCTCATCAACATCCAATAAACGGTCTTGATACAAGCGGCAATCCAACCAATGGCCATACTCTACGGGTTCGATGTCGTACTTACGGCAAAGCGACCACCAGTAGTTGATCCACTCCTCGGTTGGATAAGGATAATTGGCGATATGGGCATTAGCCAAGATCTCGATGCCGTGGGCACCCATGTCACACACATCCTCAAAGCAATCTTCAAGGTTCTTTTCAAAGCCGAACTCGGCAGAATAGCTGTAGAATGAGACTCCCCTCTTCGGACCTTTGCGTTCAGCAGGAGCAGATGCCGTTTGAGTGGCCTCAGCCTTGGCATTTGATGCCATCACAGAACCAGGCAAGACGCTTGCCATAGCCACCGCAGATGCTCCACGAAGGAAGTTTCTTCTTGAAATCTGATTATCTTTCATGGTTATAAAATTGTTTAATAAAGTTAGTGATGCAAATATATGGTTTTTTTTCTAAAATAAATAAAAAAGCGGGGATAATATGGGGATGGTAAAGCAAAAATGGTTACTTTTGCCAAAAATAAACATGAAAAACGACATGCATCAAGGAAGTGACAGTATTGTAATTATTCCCACATACAACGAGTGCGAGAATATTGAAAAGATAATCCGGGCAGTGTTTGCCCTGGAACACGGATTCCACATATTAGTGGTTGAGGACAACTCGCCCGATGGCACAGCGGACATTGTAAGGCGTATGCAGGAGGAGTTTCCCGAGCGTCTGTACATGATTGAGCGTACAGGTAAGTTAGGACTTGGCACGGCTTATATCGCAGGCTTTAAATGGTCGCTTGAGCAGGGATATGATTACATATTTGAGATGGATGCCGACTTCAGTCACAACCCAGCCGACCTGCCAAGGCTCTACGATGCCTGTGCCCATGATGGTGCAGATGTGTCGATTGGCTCACGCTATGTGTCAGGTGTGAATGTGGTGGATTGGCCATTAGGGCGTGTGCTGATGAGCTATGGAGCATCAAAATACGTGAGGCTCATTACGGGCATTCCAGTGCATGACACAACAGCTGGGTTCGTATGCTACCGCAAGGAAGTGCTCCAGATGATGGATCTGGACAAGATCCGCTTCAAGGGCTATGCCTTCCAGATTGAAATGAAGTTTACTGCCTGGAAACTGGGCTTCCTCATCAAAGAGGTGCCTGTTATCTTTGTCAACCGCAAAGAAGGCACGTCGAAGATGAATAGCAGTATTTTTGGCGAAGCGATGTTTGGGGTGATTAGGTTGAAGTGGGATTCGTTATTCCATTGACGATTGACGATTGACAATTGACAATTGACCATTGAAAATTGACAATTGACCATTGAGAATTGAGAATTGAAGATTATGGGTAGGACATTGATTCATAATGTGATGATAGTGAATGAGGGCAAGCTATTTAAGGGTGCTGTCATCATTGAAGGGGAACGTATTGTAGCCGTAATAGACGGACAAGTTTACAACGAAGACGACTTTGACACAGTTATCAACGGTCAATGGTCAATGGTCGATGGTCAATCTCTTTATTTGTTGCCCGGTGTGATTGACTCACATGTTCATTTTCGTGACCCAGGTTTGACGCATAAGGCTGACATCAACTCTGAGAGCAGAGCTGCTGTTGCCGGAGGGGTGACTTCGGTGATGGATATGCCAAACACCAATCCACAGACCACCACCTTAGAGGACTGGGAAGCGAAGATGGATAACTTCGCTCAACATAGTTTGGTAAATTATAGTTGCTATTTCGGAGCAACCAACACAAACTATGACCTGTTTGACAAGTTGGACAAGAGTCGTGTGCCTGGCATCAAGCTTTTTATGGGCTCCAGTACAGGCAATATGCTAGTGGATAGAAAAGAAAGCTTACGCCACATCTTCGGTGGTACTGACATGCTGATTATGGCTCATTGCGAAGATCAACATACCATCAGTGAGAATACGGCAAAGTACAGAGGAGCAGATGGTGATGCCCCCATCGAGTTGCATCCCATCATCCGTTCAGAGGAAGCGTGTTGGCTCTCTTCTAAGTTGGCAGTAGAATTAGCCCAGGAGACTAATGCCCGCCTGCATATAGCCCATATATCAACGGCTCGCGAGTTGGCTCTGCTATCTGACAAGCCTTTGGAACAGAAACGCATTACTAGTGAGGTATGTATCTCTCACCTGATGTTTAATGATACTGATTATCAAAGATTAGGGGCAAGAGTGAAGTGTAACCCTGCGGTGAAAAGCCTGGCAGACCAACAGGCATTGCAACATGCTCTGCAAGGCAATTTGCTGGACACAGTGGCAACAGACCATGCCCCTCATCTGCTGAGCGAGAAGGAAGGGGGAGCATTGAAAGCAATGTCGGGCATGCCGAGCATTCAGTTCTCATTGAATTGTATGCTGGAGTTGGTAGATAAGGGAATTATCACTATGGAGACATTGGTGCAGAAGATGTGCCACAACCCCGCCCTGCTCTATCACATCCAAGGACGAGGCTTTATCCGACCAGGCTATCAGGCGGATTTGGTGTTAGTCAGACCATGTAATCCTTGGACGGTTTCGGATGAGATGGTGCAGAGCAAGTGTGGCTGGAGTCCTCTTGCTGGTCATCAGTTTAATTGGCAAATAGAACGTACTTTCGTTAATGGCAACCAAGTATATTTCGACGGAAACATTTCAAACAATCATAAAGGACAATCATTAATTTTTAATTAGCATGAAATATAATAGACGATCATTTCTCAAGACAGGTCTGGCAGGTGGTGCCGCTTTGGCAATCAGTGGTTGCAACTCCTCTTCAGTTAAAATGGAAGCACCCAAGACCACAGCTGCCGACAATAAGTTTCATCTGAGTTGCGCAGATTGGACTTTCCATCTATTTGACATCGACACGGCACTGCAGACATTGCAGAAGTGCGATATCCACTACCTCTGCATCAAGGATTTCCATTTGCCTCTGGATGCTACCGACGAGCAAATCAAGGCATTTCACGAGAAATGTGCCTCTTATGGTGTTACAGGGTATGGTGTAGGTCCAATCTACCAAAACACCGAGGAAGAGGTGGACAAAGCCTTTGCTTATTGCCGCAAGGTGGGTGCCAAGGTGATGTTGTCAGTGCCTCCTTACGAACTGCTTCCCTATGTGGATAAGAAAATCAAGGAATACCCCGAAATCAAATATGCCATCCACCTGCATGGACCAGATTTGGATGTATATCAGGATGCCACAGTGATATGGGACAAGGTGAAAGACCTCGACCCCAATATAGGCATGTGCCTGGATATCGGTCATGATTTCCGCAATGGAGCCGACCCTGTGGCTGATCTTGAGAAATACCATACCCGTGTGTTTGACATGCACATCAAGGATGAGACTGACAACTCCAAGGAGGGCCAGTGCATAGAGATGGGACGAGGCAAAATCGACTTCCCCGCTTTTGTACGCATGATGCGACAGGTGGGTTACGATGGCATGTGCAGCCTTGAGTATGAGAAAGACATGGACAATCCTTTCATAGGTATTGCCGAGTCATACGGATATATGAAAGCTGTGTGCCAACTGGCTTGACCATTGACCATTGACCATTAACCATTGAAGGTTGAAGATTGAAGATTGATAATTCTATAAGGTTTGCATTTAGTATAAGCGAGGTCGCTGACTTCGTGAATTGGCTATACTTCTTCCATGCTTGGGGATTCAAGCCTCGCTTTGCTTCTATCTCTCAGGTGCATAATTGCATGGCATGTCAGACAGCCTGGATGAATAGCTTTCCTATAGAAGAACAGGCAAAGGCCAAAGAAGCCATCAAGCTGATGGAAGATGCCCGCCAAATTTTGCAGGAGTTAGATGGCAAGCTGACATGCCAGTGTGTCTTCCAACTGTTTGATGCCAACACATCGGGTGATAATTTACTGATAAACGGTGTTTTGTTCCCGCTATTAAGACAACAATATGAGCATGAGGCTGGGAAACCTAATCTCTGTCTAAGTGACTTTGTAAGGCCTGTGGAAACGGGTGAATCTGATAAGGTGGGGATATTTGCCGCCACAATAGATGATACATCACAGTTGGAAACAGACGATGCCTACCGCAAGTTATTGGTGCAAACCTTGTGCGACCGACTGGTGGAGGCATCTGTTGAGAGGCCTCACCTATTGGTGAGGAAGGAGATATGGGGATATGCTCCTGAAGAACATCTCAGTATTCCTGACCTATTGTTGGAGAAGTTTCAAGGTATCAGACCTGCCGTGGGCTATCCCTCCCTACCCGACCAGTCGGTAAACTTCATCATCGACCAGCTGATAAACCTCAGTAGTATTGGCATTACACTCACAGAAAACGGAGCCATGCATCCACATGCTTCAGTGAGTGGACTGATGTTGGCACATCCGCAAGCCCGTTATTTCAGTATAGGGAAAATTGGTGAGGACCAACTAACAGATTATTCACAACGACGGGGACTTCCCATAGAGACGATGAGGAAGTTCCTGGCGGCAAACTTATAAGATTATGTTACAACGCTTTGCATTCATATTTGTACTCTTGCTCTTTGTGCCAGATGCCTATATCTTTTGGTTGTACATCTGGAAGAAATGTTCCAAGCTTTGGGAAAGGCTTTGGTGGATACCCTCTATTTTACTGGCTTCTGGCTTCATGGCGGCTCGCTACATCGGTACCGACAACCCCATGTCGGAAAGGCAGAGCATCATCGCCTGGTTAGGAGTGCTGATACTCTGCATTGGTGTACCCAAGCTCATCTTTATGCTTGTTAGCTTGGTCGGCAAATTGCTACATTGGGTTATCAAGCCCATTCCCACCAAGCTCTTCGACTGGGCAGGCATCGCTTTGGCACTCTGTATGTTTGGCATCGCCTTTTACGGAAGTTTCTTAGGCATTGGGAATATACAGGTAAAGCAGGTGAGCTACACCTCCCCTCGCTTGCCCAAGGGCTTCGACGGCTATCGTATCGTACAAATATCGGATATCCACTCTGGTAGTTTCAAGAATCGCCCTGGCATTTTGAAGAAAATGGTGGAAATAGTGAATGCTCAACAGGCAGATTTAATCGTGTTTACGGGTGACCTGGTGAATCAAAGAGCCACTGAGGTTGATCAGTTCATAGAGACTTTAAGTCAGTTGCAGGCGCCAGATGGCGTGTATTCCATCTTGGGCAACCACGACTATGGCAGGTATTTCCGTTGGGCAAGACCTAACGATGAGAATTTAAACAATGAGCATCTGGAGCAACAACAGTTCAAAATGGGTTGGAAGTTTCTGAAGAACCAGCATGACATCCTGCATCACCAAGGGGATAGCATCGCAATCATAGGCGTTGAGAACGATGGGAAACCACCCTTCCCACAATATGCCGACCTGCCCAAGGCCTCAGAAGGCACAACTGGTATGTTCCGCATACTACTGAGCCACGATCCCACACATTGGCGCAGGGAAGTATTGCCCACTACGGATATCGACCTGATGTTGGCAGGCCATACACATGGTGCCCAGTTCATGCTATTTGGTTGGTCACCTGCCTCTTGGATCTACGATGAATGGGGAGGCATGTATCAAGATGGCACACAAAGTCTGTATGTCAATGTGGGTATCGGTTACGTAGGACTCCCCTTCCGTTTCGGTGCTTGGCCGGAAATCACTGTGCTTACCCTCCACGAATAAGCCAACACTACCAAATAGCCTATGAGGGGCACTATAAAGGCGAATGACAGGGAAGTCTGGTCTCCAATGCTTCCCATAAGCATTGTGCCGATAGCCCCTCCGATGGTGGACATCATCAGGATGGCAGAGGCACGTTTAGTAAGCTTACCCAAACCTCGCAAGGCTAATGAGAAAATGGTTGGAAACATGATGGCCTCAAAGACGAAGTTCAGCATTAAAGCTATCATCGACACCTTGCCAAAATCCATCAATATAAGTACATTGGCAACCACTGTACCAATGGCACAAACCAACAGTAAATACTCAGTACGCATGTGTTTCATCAACCAACTACCCACAAAACGAGCCAACATAAACAACACGAAACCCACGGATAGCCACTGGGCAGCAGATAGCTTATCAATGCCTTGTACCGACTCGGCATAATTAATAAACAGACTGTTGATGGAGATTTCCGCTATCTCATAGAAGAGCAATGCCACGAAGCCATACACAAAAAGCTTGTGTTGCCACAGCCCTTGTCCGGCAATGGTATCATCAGTCGATTCATTCTCAATAATCTCTGGCAATTTGGCGCGCATGAACGCAAAGGCAATCATTGAAACCAATAAGCCGAAACAAACGTATGGCATGGCAATGTTGCCATGGTCGCCTGTGAACAACAACAATCCACCTATCCAGGGACCGAAGATATTACCCAAGCCATTAAATGACTGGGCTAAGTTCAACCTGCTGGAAGCTGTTTCTTTATCGCCTAAATAAGTGACGTAAGGATTCGCTGCTGTTTCCAACATAACCAATCCACAGGCTATGACAAACAACGAAACAAGAAAGAAATAGAACAAAGGCATTGTTCCTTCAACAAACAGATTGTAACCCAATCCGAACGACAATGCACCCAATGCAAAGAGTGCCAACCCAAACACCATGCCCTTGCGATAGCCATACCTCATCAACAGCCTACCCGCAGGCAAGGCAAAGAGGAAATAGCCCAAAAAGAAAGTACCTTGCACCCACGTTGATTGGGAAATGGATATCCCCATCTCTGTCTGAAAGTGCTTGTTGAGCACATCCATGATGGAACGTGCGAATCCCCAAAGAAAGAACAGAGAGGTAATTAAAAAAAACGATGTACGATAATTTTGTTTTGCCATTATTTGAATAATAATTTGTAATCACGATCTGAAGCTGGTTTCGTCCACTCCTCTGGCACCAACTTCCACTGATTCAGAGGTTGAGGATTCACATCTGGATGTTGCTCGATATACTCCATCAGGTAATAGCGAAGATCCTTATCCGTTGAAACAATCACACGTTTGATAAGGTCATCATGAGGAATACCTGCTCCCTTTGTGAGATGCTCACCCCCACCGTTGCCCCTATAAGAATTGATTGCCACTTTGTAGTGCTTGTCTAAGTCGAAAGGCGTACCATCTGCCATGCTTTCTATCTTCACCTTCTGTCCGGCAGGCTTTGTGGCATCCACCGTATAGATGATACCAGCGGCAGAATCAAAGTTGAACATAGGGTTCAGGAAATTATATCTTCCGTCGCCCGCATTCTCTTGTTTCATATCAAACAGTAGCACATGGTCGTTCTTGGACTTCATCTCATTAATCCATAAACTGTAAGAATACTCCAAAGCACCCAGGATCTCACGGCCGGTCAAGTCCATAGTATAAAGCATGTTCTCATACTTATACAGATTGAACATATCACTCACATACACATCCCCCTTCTTAATCTGTGCGTCATACGACAAGGGAGCAGCAAATGAGATATCAGCCCCAGTAAGGGTTAATTGCAAGGAATGTATCAAGTCGATAAAGGCTGACGGACCAAAGTATGCAGGACGTGTAGTAATGGTTGAAGAGAAAGTACCTATTTTCCTGGATATAAATTGAGTAACATCATCAAATTGTTTAGAGAAGTGTTGCATGAATGACTCACTTACGGGTAGGTCGTCCACTGAAGCCAAGTGTCCTTCCACCTCCTTGCTGATGACCTTTTTACCTTTCACCACGCACTTGATCGTAACATCAGATACCAAGTGAGCCGCATTGGCAGGGTTGATCAACAACACACTATCGCCCTCTACATTCACCACTTTCTCGCAATCACGACTATGGTCATGGCCAAACAAAACAACATCAAAGCCAGGCACCCTTTGTGCTACCTCAGAGGCTGCATGTTCCCTATACTGGCCACTCAACCATTCGGCATCCTTACCCGTGTGGAACAGTCCTATCACCACATCGGCCTTCTCCTTCTTCTTCAAGATAGGCATATACTTGCGGGCGGTCTCTTCCATATCGTCAAAACGTAAACCCTCCCACAGGTTTTCCGACAACCAAGCCGGAATGCCAGGAGTAATCATACCCAACACGGCAATCTTAACCCCTTCACGCTCAAACATCACATAAGGTTTGAAATGAGGCTTTCCCGTGTCTGTCTCGATGATGTTGGCACCTAAAATGGGGAAGTCGCAATCAGCTGCCCAACGGTCGAATACCGGGCGACTCACCTCCACATCGTGGTTACCCATATTACCGGCATCATAGCCCATGAAACTCAACATTTCACCCGCGATATGACGCGATTGCTGGTCGATGTAGTTATAGTAATACACAGAAGGTTGTCCTTGCAGGATATCGCCATTGTCAAACAGCAACAGGTTATCACCATACTGTTTACGTTGCTCCTCCACATAGGTAAATACACGTGCCAGACTACCTTTTACATCCCTGCGATTGATAAAATCGTAGGGATAGAAACTGCCATGTAAGTCGCTTGTCTCAATCAGTTTCAGTTCCACTGTCCTCTGTTCCCCTGACGTCATACACGATGTCATCATTAGCAGACTCATCCAAAACAACAACTGTTTCTTCATGCTTTCTCTTTTTTGTTTCAAACCAATAGATTATTAAACCTGTAGCCACTATCATCAGGATGGTACAAGGCAACGAAGCCTCAAAGCCAAAGTCACCCCCATTCATCAACACATTGTCGGATATATTCAGCTTCAGCAGAGTGTTTTTACCCCCAGTACCACTCACGTCATAGCCTAGGATAGGTCCTTGGATGAAGTTCCAGAACAGATGCAAACTGACAGGGAACCAGAGGTTACGGGTATAAACATAAGCTATACCTAACAAGATGCCTGCCAATGTAAGGTTGAGGAATGAGAAGTTGGTCATGCCTGGGTTGCCCAAATGCAGACTGGCAAATATGAGGGATGAGAGCAACAAGGCCAGGAATTTGTTCATGCCCACGTCGAGCATGTGACCCAGTACGAAGCCACGCATCATAGACTCCTCCATCAAGGCGACCATGATGTAAAACAGGAACTGCAAAAGCAGATAGGCAGGATCAAAATGCACACCTTCAATGCTAATCCATCCCATAATCAGAGAAACTATATAGCCAATGGCATAGATAGCAGCTGCCACACCAAAGCCACAGAGCAGATCCTTGCCCCTGCCACGAATGCCAAAACCCATATTTTCAACAAATGGCAACTCATCCCAGTAGTGGATTATCAGCCAAGTAGGCAATAGTACTGAAACCAGCTGAATGCCTTCAATCAGCAATATGGCCCAACGCTCGGGGTTGTTCACATCTATGAGTCCCGAAAAGGCCAGTGGCAACAGCAAAACAACCATGAAAAAGCCAGCCGCCATGGCAAATACGATGAGCTTGGCCAACAATATTAGATATTTCTTCATAATAATTGGGTTTATTTTGGCTACAAAGATAATAAATCTTTAACTTTGCACCTAAATTCGTAAAAACAAAAATTATATGGTATCGTTTTTTATTGCCTTGGTGGCATTATTGATAGGTTATTTGGTGTATGGTAAGTTTGTGGAGAAGCTGTTTGCACCTGACAATCGTCCTACACCTGCTTATTCTCATTCAGATGGTGTGGACTATATCCCTTTGCCTGGCTGGAAAGTTTTTATGATTCAGTTCCTCAACATTGCAGGCACAGGACCTATTTTTGGTGCTATCATGGGTGCCCAATTCGGTCCTTCTTCGTACCTGTGGATTGTGCTGGGTTGCATCTTCGCTGGTGCCGTACACGACTACCTCTGTGGCATGCTCTCCGTACGCCATGATGGTGTGGGAGTACCTGAGTTGGTAGGTACATACTTAGGTGATAAAGCCAAGAAAATCATGCTGGTGTTCTCTGTTTTCCTACTATTGATGGTGGGTACTGTGTTCGTTTATAGTCCTGCTATCATTTTAGGCGATAAGATGGGTGGAGACACGCAGATGGTAATGATGTGGTGTCTCATCATTTTCTTCTACTACATCATCGCCACGATGTTACCCATTGACAAGATCATCGGACAGATATATCCCCTATTTGCTTTCTCATTGATGTTCATGGCAATAGCTTTATGCGTAGTGTTGATTAAAGATATGCCTGACATCCCGGAAATATGGGATGGACTGGATAACCTGAAGCCATCGGCTGGTCCCATCTTCCCTTGTCTGTTCATTACCATCGCCTGTGGTGCCTTGAGTGGTTTCCATGCCACCCAGAGTCCGCTGATGGCTCGTTGCATGAAGCATGAGAAGGAAGGCCGTCCCATCTTCTATGGAGCCATGATTGCCGAAGGTGTTGTGGCACTGATCTGGGCTGCGGTGTCTTCTTATTTCTTCTATGGCGGTGCCGCTGAAGCTTTGGGTGCTTCTCTGAAGTCGAGCGCTCCTCAAGTGGTGACACTGGTATCTGAGGGTTGGCTTGGTACCCTCGGTGGCATTCTCGCCCTGTTGGGTGTAGTAGCAGCTCCCATCACCAGTGGCGATACAGCTTTCCGTAGTGCCCGTCTGATCATTTCTGAGTTCGTGCATTTGAACCAAAAGAAGATTGTGAATCGCTTCATGATTTGCATCCCCCTGTTCCTGATTGCACTCGGACTGTTGTGGTTCAACATTGCCGATGAGAATGGCTTCAATGTGATTTGGAATTACTTCGGATGGGCAAACCAATCGTTGGCTACCATCGTTCTATGGACTGAAACTGTTTATTTAGTAAAACAACGCAAGAATTTCTATATCACACTGATACCTGCCATGTTTATGACCATTGTAACGGTATCTTTCCTTATGCTATCGCCCATCGCATTTGGCATGGACAAGATCATTGCCTATATCATTGGTGGCGCAGCTTTAATCATCGCCACCCTGTGGTTCTGTCTGTGGTATCGGAAGAATAGCTAACCGATTCTGTCACCGCATCGGAAGAATAGCTGACAGTGTGGCATATTATTATGGTATGGCAAACAATTTGTTGAGCGTTTAACAAAAACAAGCAATTATGAAAAAGAAAACTAACCTAAAACAGCATAAAAAGAGGAAAAACAATATGGACACTCAAGAGAAAATGAATGAAGAATTAAAGGCAACTGTTGAAGAGGCAGTTGAGAATGCTATGGAAGAACCTACTGAAACAACATCTGCGGAAGGTGAAGCCCCAGAGACTGAAGAGTCTGAGAAAGAGCTATCTCCAGAAGAACAATTGCAGGTACAGGTGGATAATCTCACCCAAGAGTTAGATGATTACAAGGACAAATACTTACGCCTTTCAGCCGAATTCGACAACTACCGTAAGCGCACCATGAAAGAGAAGGCTGAGCTGATACTCAACGGAGGTGAGAAAGCCTTTAAAGCCATTTTGCCTGTGATTGACGATATGGAAAGAGCTTTGGCTACTATGCAGAAGGCTACTGACGTAGAGGCTGTAAAAGAAGGTGTAGCGTTGATTTACAATAAATTCATACAGATTCTCGGTCAAAATGGCGTAAAAACCATCGAGACGCAAGAAAAGGAATTGGATACTGACTTCCACGATGCCATTGCCATCATCGATGCCCCCACAGAGGAACTGAAGGGCAAGATTCTGGATTGCGTGGAAACAGGCTATACGTTGAACGACAAAGTGATACGCCATGCGAAAGTAGTGGTGGGCAAATAAAATAATCTGATTGTATGGAAGAAAAAAGTTACTACGAAATATTAGGTGTTGAGAAGAACGCCACAGCCGATGAGATCAAGAAGGCTTACAAGAAGAAGGCCATCCAATATCATCCTGACCGAAACCCCGGCAACAAAGAGGCTGAGGAGAAGTTCAAGGAAGCTGCAGAGGCTTATAGCGTGCTCTCCGACCCCGAGAAACGCCAGCGTTACGACCAGTTTGGCAAAGCAGGCGTAAGTGGAGCAGCAGGCAATGGCGGTCCATTTGGTGGAGGCTTCGGAGGTGGCATGTCAATGGATGATATCTTCAGCATGTTTGGTGATATCTTCGGTGGCAGAGGCGGTTTCGGAGGCTTCAGCGGCTTTGGAGGTGGAGGAAGCAGTAGCCAGCAACGCAGGTTTAGAGGCTCTGATTTGCGTGTTCGTGTGAAGCTGAACCTGAAGGAGATCTCTACTGGTGTGGAGAAGAAGTTCAAGCTGAAGAAATATGTGGCTTGTCCTCATTGCCATGGCAGTGGTGCCGAGGGCAATAGCGGCACAGAAACCTGTCCAACCTGTAAAGGTCGTGGTACTGTTATCCGTACACAGCAAACCATCTTGGGCACAATGCAAACACAGACAACCTGTCCAACCTGCGGTGGTGAAGGCCATGTCATCAAGAACAAGTGTACACATTGCGGTGGTGACGGCATCGTGATGGGAGAAGAAACGGTAACTGTAAAGATTCCTGCCGGTGTAGCTGAGGGCATGCAACTGTCAATGACGGGCAAGGGTAATGCCGGCAAGCACAATGGTATCCCAGGCGACTTGCTCATTGTTGTGGAGGAAGAGAAGGACAAGGAATTGATTCGCGATGAAAACGATTTGGTATATAACCTTTTGCTTAGCGTTCCAGTAGCTGCCTTGGGTGGTACGGTGGAAATACCTACCGTGGATAACAAAGTAAAAGTGAAGATTGACCCAGGTACCCAGCCTGGCAAGGTACTACGCCTCAGGGGTAAGGGCTTGCCCGATGTGAATGGTTATGGCACTGGCGATCTTTTGGTGAATGTCAGTGTATATATCCCAGAGACGTTAAGTCGTGACGAGAAGAAAGCACTCGAACAAATGCAGGATAGCGACAATTTCCGACCATCAAGCTCCGTAAAAGAGAAAATCTTCAAGAAGTTCAAAAGCATGTTTGATTAATATAAAGGCTGCATCCGCAGCCTTTTTTCATATCCTGTATCATCAAATAAACCTATGAATGACATCCAAAGATTGAACGATAATAAATGAAAGTGTGACTGCCCTTATTATTTATTCCTTTGAATGTCAATATTCTCTTTTTGGAAAGTGTGACTGTTTAGAAGTAGTTTATTTGTAATAATTGTCTTATATTTGTAAGCAGAATTTATAAGCTATGAGGTTACACCTATTGGGATATATTGCATTAGCGTGGATGATGGTGGCTTGTGGGCGCAGTCATCCCCAAGTGGAGGCTCTTTTCAGGCAGGCTGAAGCTGTGATGACAGAGCATCCAGACAGTGCCTTCTCCATGCTCAGCTCATTCAGCGAACCACTTACCAAGCAAGAAGCTGCCCGATATGCCGTTTTACTAACCAGAGCTGCCAACAAGAGTTATCAGTCCATTGATAAACCTCCATACGATTCTTTGCTCAACATCGCATTGAGAGAATACAAAAGTGCATCCAAGGAACGTGCCATAGCCTTGCTATATTTGGGCCGAGTACGGATGGAACAGCAACGCTGGCAAGAGGCTATGACTTCGTTGCAAGAAGCGCATACGCTCATGTTGCGATACCCGGAAGAAAAAGAATACCTCAGACATACACTCAGTAGCCTTTCTGCCAACTATCAGGTATTGGGCTACGAGGATGAAGCGTTGCAATCTACAAAAGAATTGCTGGCTCTTTGTGAGACTGCCGCTGATAGATCTGTGGCTTTAAGTCAAATAGGTGATTATTACAATAACAAGGATATGCTCGACTCAGCCTTGGTTTATCAAAAACAGGCTTTGGATTTGGCACTTGAGGCAAGAGAGGACAATCTTGCCCGTATGTATGGCAACCGCATCGGATATATTTTCCTTTCTATGGAACGCTATGAGGATGCGTTGGCATGGTTGAACAAACCAGGCCATCCCGTATATCTGGATGGCAGGATTGGTGAAGCGTTTTATCATATCGGGCAGACAGATAGTGCCTATCATTACCTGATGCAATTTATCAACAGTGATGCACAACCCAAGGACATTGAAGCTTACCGACTGCTCTATCAGGTTGAGAAAGAACGTGGTGAGCTTTCACAGGCTTACGCTTTTCTCGAGACCTCAGTCTTGCTGGCAGATTCCATTGCTGCCACCCTCGACCGTGGGGACAAGATAGATAGCCTGATCATGGCGCATCGTACGGAGATGGCAACTCAGAAACAAAGAGCCAAGGCGACAGAGGAACGCAATTGGCTGATAGCCTTGTTTGTGGTAATCGCTCTATTGGGTTTCATTATCTATCAGTACAGACTTCGCCAAAAAGACCACCAGCTGAAAGAGAGTATTGACAAACTGTTGGAGAAAGACCGTATTATCTTAGACAGTCGACAACAGTTAGAGGAATATAGCCGTTCTATTAATGGACTGAACCAAGAAAAGATGTTATTACAGAACTGGCTCTTTACCCAAACACCCATATACAAGAAGATAGAGAAGCTGAGTCATCAGGATTTCTCCGACCCCATGCAATGCAAAGTATTGTCATACAAGGAACGCAAGGAGTTGAGTTCCACGCTCTTTGATTATTGTGCTGCCTTCGTGGAGGAGATGAGAAAAACACATCCCCGTTTAGAAGAAGACGACATACTCTTGCTTTGTTTGGAAAAATACACTAACTTTGATGCCAATACGGTGGCTTTGTGCTTCGGAACAACCTCCAAGCACACCATCAACCAACGACGGTATCGCATGAAAGAACGATTTGAAAAATGAAAAAGCTCCTATTTATACTATCAGTCATCATGCTGGCATGTCTCACTTCATGCAGCAAAGAAGAAACGGGCTTGCTGCCTTGGTTGCAAGATCCCGAAGAGTTGTCAAGACATCCAGTCAAACCGACTGTTAACGAGACACCTATCACAAGACCTATGTTCTTAAGCAAGGAAGATATGAAAAAGATGGCGCGCAATGGTTTGCGGAGCTATTCATGGAAGCTGTTCCGTCAATTATACGAAGAAAGGCAACAGGACAAGAGCGCTCAACAGAACCTGTTGATTTCTCCTTATAATATAATTACTACCTTAAACGAGCAAGTAGGTGATTCCAATAAGCTGAAAAAGTTTGAGTTAATGAGAAAGATAGGCATTAACGACTGTTCTGAGGAAGTGATTGAAGAGCTATATGACCATATCAATACTTTTCTATCTTTGGATGACAAGGTCAGTGTAATCAATGATGCTAACAATCCACGCTTCAAGGCTCATTGGGGCACACTTTTTAAGATGGATTATACTCAGGAAGGTTCATTCCGCCAAGCTGACGGAAGCTATAAGCAAATGGAAATGATGATAAGTGCTGGCAACTTTTGCTATAGCCGGAAAGCGGAGAATTACATCTTAACCAAAGTGCGAATAGGCTCATACCTCATGTTGTTCTTTGTCATTCCTTTCTATGGTCATAGCATTGACGAAGTTGTCAAGTCATTTGATATAACTGATCTTGATATGAACTTTAACAGGTACTTTAATTTTAAAGTGCCTAAGTTCAGCGTGCAGGACAGCACAAGTTTAGACTTGTCCGTGTTTGGGGAGAATATCAGTATCCGACAAAATGTAGCGTTAAGCATTTCAGAATACGGTGTCAATTATGAGCCAGAACCTTGGGAAAAGAAAACAGAAAGAAGAGAATGGATGGGTGAGGACTTTTTCTTTCTCGACCAGCCCTTCATTTACGGCATTATAGAGAGAACCACCAACATTCCACTCTATATTGGATACTACGGATACTAACGTGTGACCAATAGTTTTCCTTAACACATTGACAGATAGCAGGAAAGCCATCTCTATGTGTGACTGCATTTGTTTGTGTTTCATTTGATTTCAGTTTACCTTTGCCAGTGAACTAAATAAAATGCTTATGAAACACTTCTATTATTCAATTGGTTTCCTATTGGCCTTCTGCCTGCCCGCCTATGGACAGGATGTGGCTAAGGAGTATAATTTGCAAGAAGTCCAGGTTACAGCCAAGCGTCATGATTTCGGAGCCAAAAGTTCACAGATGAGTGCTATCGCCATTTCTGCTGAACGTATCAAGAAGTTGCCTATGTTGCTGGGTGAGGTGGATGTAGCTAAGTCGTTGCAAACTTTGCCAGGTGTACAAAGTGGTGGTGAAGGCAGAGCAGGCATCTTTGTGAGAGGTGGTGACTACGACCAGAACCTATTTATGCTTGACGGCATTACTTTTTATAATCCTGAGCATTTACAAGGTTTCACCTCCGCTATCAATGCCGACTTACTGGATGATGTGGTATTATATAAAGGTGCATTCCCCTCAAGATTCGGCAGCCGATTGTCAAGCGTCATTGATATCAGTCTGCGTGAGGGTGACATGGAGAAACACCATGCTTCCATTACAGCAGGCATGTTGGCATCAAGGATACAAGCGGAAGGTCCTCTTTGGAAAGGCCACACCTCTTTTAATATAGGTGCCCGCATAAGCTACTTCAATGCGATTGTCAACCCTCTACTGAAAGAAGTTGTGTATGACAACCCCGGGCAGATGAACAACTTCAGCCACATGAAGTATTACGACATCAATGCCAAACTTACCCATCGATTCAGCGATAAAGCAAAACTTAACGCTATGTTCTACTATGGGCGTGATGACAACAATGCTACGCCGAATGAAACCACACGAAGCGCTGATTATAATAATAACATAGAATTTGGTTATTTAGCCAAAGGGATTATTGATAATACCAGTCTAACCCAACGCACTAATAAATGGAACAATTTGTTAGGCGGATTATTCTATGAACACCAGCTACTACCTTCTTTAAGATTGAACGCATCTGTCAGCTACAGCGGATATGACTATAGACTGAAATACACTACGCAAACTTCTGAGAAGAAAGTGATTGATAATCTCGGACTTGATAAGCCTGCTTTGTATTCTCTCAAAACACAGGACTATAATACTAATTATATTTCAAAAGTTCAGGATGTATCCATGCAGGCAAGTATCAGCTATGTCTTGAAGGATAAACATGAATTACAGGCTGGTGTCCAGTTGGGTTTATATAAGATTTCTCCTGAAATTAACTTTAGCAACTATCTATATACAAAGAAACTGGCATCTGATTTGCTGGCTGAACTGATAAGCCTCGGATACGGTATTACAATTGGAGAAGAAGATTATGGGATTGCAGAACAAAACAAGCAGAACAGCATCGCCGGCAAAGGCTCTGTCACCAGCCTATCGGCATATATAGAAGATGACATGAACCTGACCGACTGGTTAAAAATAAATATGGGTTTGCGCCTGCAAGGCTACGATGCCGACGGTCAGACCCACTTGCAGTTGGAACCACGTGCTTCCATGCGTCTGATGATGTCGAAAGGGTTGGCCCTGAAAATGTCATACGCCAGGATGTCTCAGGGATTATTCATGCTCACCAGTGCCAGTTTGATAACACCTTCAGAGGTATGGATGCCGCTAAACAAAGAGATGAAACCTGGCATCTCAGACCAAGTTTCTGCAGGTTTGGCGAAAGACTTTGACAATGGAATTCAGTTATCATTGGAAGGCTATTACAAATGGTTGGACAATGTGGTGGATTATCGTGAAGGGGTATCTATTGCCTCAGTCAACAAATGGAACGCACTGGTGGCACAAGGCAGAGGCAGGGCTTACGGTATAGAGTTTATGGCACAAAAAACGGAGGGTAATACGCGTGGCCATATCAGTTACACTTGGTCGAAATCACTGAGAACTTTCGACCGGCCAGATATGGAGTTAAATAGTGGCAAGGAATTCTATGCACCTGGAGATCGTCGTCATAATTTCAACATCAGCATCACCCAGCGGCTTAGCAAGAATTGGGATTTCTCTGCTTCATGGACTTTCCAGAGCG
The DNA here is from genome assembly GCA_017649485.1 of Bacteroidaceae bacterium. GTDB lineage: Bacteria > Bacteroidota > Bacteroidia > Bacteroidales > Bacteroidaceae > Bacteroides. Next base: position 23,712 of record JAGCGS010000069.1, read on the forward strand.
GACGGCGTGCCAACATCAGCACCACCACCATCACAGGCGGATCACTGGATGAATATAATGACTTCCACCCCGGAGTAACAGAAACTAATTATAACTACGCGCTGAACCCCAATTTCAACTATCTTGCACCAAGGGAATACGAAAATACCTGTTTTGAGGATATTGTGCGTATAGACACCTATCGGAACCGTAACAGTTACACCTTGCCTCCTGTGCACCGCTTAGACATAAGCCTGAGTCATCATGGCAATATCGGCATTGGAGAGTTGATTTGCGATATCGGCATTTATAACCTCTACAACAGACAGAACCTGTCGTCTGTCTATTGGGGATATACCGATAATAAGCCAGCTCTGAAGGGTGTTTGCCTTTTCCCCATTATGCCATCTATCAGTCTAACCCTTAAACTCTAACGATTATGGGAACTACAAAGAATACTTATTATACCCGGTGCTTTGAAGTCATGCTATATGCTTGCCTCTTTATCTTGTCGGGTTGTGAAAAAGATGTAGAATTTGAGAGTCCTTCTGAGGACAAAGAGAACAATATAGTCATCAACGCATTGGCAACAGAAGGCGAGCCTCTGACTGTATTCGTGAACTACGCTTATCCGATTGGGGAAAAACCTCCTTTCCTATCCTCCGATTATTGGAAGGCTATTTCTATGATGATGAATACATAACTGATTACCGCTCTGCGAACTATTATATGAGTTCCCGCATTCTCGATGCGGAAGTTACAGCTATTGTGAATGACAATCAGACTTATCACCTGAGATTGGCTCCAGACAGCATTGGCTATGTGTGTAATTACCGTCCACAAGTGAACGACCATATTGTGCTAAAGGCAATGAAACGGTCACAAGGCGATAGTCTTGGTAAAGAAGCAACTGCAGAAACCACTGTGCCTGCCAAACCCTCGATTGAAGTACTGAGCCATGAGGTGTTGAGAGACAACTCTTATCGCGAGGTAAATCAGTTGTATTCTGGTGCAGATACGATTATGCGCATCACTTGTCGCATCAACGACGCAGGAGGTGAGCAGTATTACCGCCTACGCATCAGGGGGGAGAAAGGTATCGTCACGGAAACATGGAATAATCCTGAGTTTGAAAGAGAGGGTGTACAAGAATATGAATATGATTACTATTTAACAATGCAGGATATTTTTTTCTCTGATGACCCATTGTTTGTTGACTCTCGTTTAAATAGTAATTTCGGAGGATGGCCAGCCTATTTCAGCAATGTGTTCGATAATTCTATTATTAAAGGAGCTTCCTACACAATTACCTTAGATAGCCCAATACCCGGTAATAATTTTTACACCATATCAGGATACGATTCTGGCACAGGAAAGACAGTATGGGAGCAAATAATAGTTGATAAATACTCACCACGGGTGATGGTGGAGTTGCAGGCCATATCGCATGATTTCTATCGATATTTGAAAAGCTTGCAGCTCTATCGCATCGTACAGTCCGATGCCTTCTCCGAGCCAGTGCAGATATACAGCAATGTGCAGAACGGCTGGGGCATCTTCGGAAGCCTCTCCAGTCAGCGCATCTTAATTCCCTACGACTAAAAAACTCTGTCTCATTTATAAATTTTTAGGTTAATGATTCCTTAGACAGGCGGGGCAAATACCCCGCCTGCTCTTGTATTCCTCCAGCATTGTATTTCCAAGCGAATGATTACATTCTTCGCATTACAAATGCTCATATTCACTACGTTCGGTTTGCAAAATCGCGAGTAAGCGAGAGCAGAGTCAAGCTTGCCTTGAACTATGCCGAGCATGAGCGATTTATCTAAATCCGAACGAACGAAGGGGACCGAACGAACGAAGGGGACCGAACGAACAAGGGAATGCCGAGCATGAGCGATTTATCTATATCCGAACGAACAGGGAAACGAACGAACGGGGAACGGCGTGAACGAACGTGATAACTGTGTATCTGTTCGTTCGGATTTGTAATCCGAACGCATCGAATATTAGGATTTGCAATCCGATAAGATTTTTTCCGCATTACAAATGCTCATACTCAGCCCGTTCGGATTACAAATCCGAACGAACGGGGTGATAACTGTGTGTTTCATGTTGTCAAAGATCGCTTTTCTGGAACAACGAGCAAAAACTCAATTGTCAACGGTCAATGGTCACTTCTCGGAGCAGCGAGTGCAGAGCGATGCTTGCATCAGCTATGCCGAGTCGCGACGAGATTGGAGCGAAGCTCAACGGTCAATGGTCAACGGTCAACGACAACACCTCCGCAAAGGCAAGCCAACGCCTGCTTCAGGTTGTCCCGATATCTCCCATTACCCGTCGGAAAGCTTCCTTTCCCCCTATAGGAATGCTTCCCGTCAGTCGTGGGAGATACTGCGACAGGTCGTGGGAACGTCTTCCCTTGACCATAGCAGATATTACCATCCCGGATGACGATGCAAAGTTACAACATGGCAAAATAAATACTATACCCATTGGTACTCTTTGGTACCCATTGGTACCCTTTTGTGCTTTTTGGGCAGCATTTGATATCTTTGCGTATGAACGATCGACAGCCTGGATACCGGGAAACGGTTGCGCCAGGTATAAACCACTACGCAACCGTTTCAGTCGGGCTAGGTCTGGACGACCCATTTCCCGATAGCTAAATTGAAAACCTTTTCGTAATACTGTGCACTAAAAACAAAAAAGGTTGCTGAATCGCAACCTTTTGATTTCTACTGATTAGCCGCATTGATAGCAGCCCGTTCTTTCTCGGCAATGTTCTGCTGAAGTCGTTGATGCTCCTCCATCAGTCTCATATTCTCCTGTGCCTTGGTAATAAAGTCCTGCACCATAGGATGCTGCTTAAAAATCATTGGGGCACTACGCATGATATCCTCCACCTGATCTGTCATCATCGGATAAGGCATCGAGCTACACATCATCATAAACACACTCGGACCCAATACGTTGTTATAGTTATCCTTGATAAACGAAATAACGAAATCGTTCATCTTGCGAGTCAGATCCTCGCTCTCACGTTGTATCTGGGCATGCACCTCGTCAATATTGGCTCCATTCATCACCATTTGTGCTTCACGACGGTCGAGGTTATCCAACTGTTGCACTAAATTGTTTCGATGGTCGAAGAAAGAATAGAGGGCATTATTAAGGGGAGTACCCGATGCGCGTGTCTCACTTGTAGTGATAGACACCTGGATAAAACCGTTCTCCAAAATCAGTGGCATGATACTCTCATCGTCCATATAGAGCGAAACCATGATGGTGGAATCTGACACACCCTCCATGGAGAACAGGCCATGTTCCACAGATGCAGAATCCACAGGCATCCAGCCACTCTCAGACAATGTCTTGAGATACAGCTTCTTGCCATCAAGGCTATTTATATCCGACTTCCCAGCTATCTGATAGGCACTGCTACAAGATGACAAAGCAGCTACAAACAAAGTCCCTAAAAATAACTGACTTAACGTCTTTTGTATCATAACAATTGATGTTTATGTTGATGTCGATGGCAAATATATTGCTTTATTTAAAATAAAGTACTATCTTTGCTGAAATTTTAAACATCTTTAGAATATGAAAGTCAAAGTCTTAATTATTGTAGCGTTGGCAACCTTGGTTTTTGGTACCACAAGAGCCGACGAAGGTATGTGGCTGTTGCAACTGATGCAACAGCAAAACAGCATTGATATGATGAAGAAACAGGGGTTAAAACTCGAAGCCTCTGACATTTACAACCCTGATGGCGTATCACTGAAGGATGCTGTGGGCATCTTCGGTGGTGGTTGCACAGGCGAGATTATCTCTCCTAATGGTTTGGTGCTTACAAATCACCACTGCGGCTTTGGTGCCATTCAGAGTCACAGCTCAGTGGAGCATGACTACCTGACCGATGGTTTCTGGGCTGCATCGTTAGCAGACGAGTTGCCCAACGAGCGTCTGTCGTTCCGCTTCGTGCATCGCATTGTGGATGTCACCGACTTGGTGAATGAGGATATCAAAAGTGGTGCTGTAAGCGAAATCAACTCCCTCACTCGCCCCTATCTGAACATGTTGGCTGAAAAAGAGTTGGCCAAGAGCGACCTGAACGGTAAGCCTGGTATTGTGGCTCAGGCATATCCATTCTATGCAGGTAACAAATTCTACCTCATCTATTATAAGGTATATACTGACGTGCGTATGGTAGCTGCTCCTCCTCAGAGCATTGGTAAGTTTGGTGGTGAGACCGACAACTGGATGTGGCCTCGTCATACCTGTGACTTCTCTGTATTCCGCATCTATGCCGACAAGAATGGTGAGCCTGCTGACTATTCTCCAGAGAATGTGCCTCTGAGCACTCCTAAGTACCTCAACATCTCTATCAAAGGTTTGGATGAAGGCGACTACGCTATGATCTTGGGCTTCCCAGGCAGCACCAGTCGTTACCTCACGGAATCAGAGGTTACCGAACGTATGTACACCACTAACCAGTCTCGCATTGACATGCGTACCGTACGTCTGGATGTGTTGCGTGAGGCGATGGCCAAGAGCGATAAGACTCGTATCCAGTATGCCAGCAAGTTTGCAGGCAGCAGCAACTACTGGAAGAACTCTATTGGTATGAACCAGGCTATTGCTGACAATAAGGTGTTGGAAACTAAAGCTGAGGTGGAGAAGCAATTCAAAGCTTTCGCACAGGGCAAGCCTGAGTATGAAGGTGTGGTTGACAAGATCAATAATATCGTTGAAAAGTCTATCCCTGTGGAACGTCAGATTGACTACCTGAGTGAGTTCTACAGTGCCATTGAATTCAGGACTCCAGAAGAGCCTATGAAGAAGATGAAAGAGGCCATCAGCAAGAAAGATAATGCTGCTATCAATGAAGCCAAGGAACTGATTCGTGCACAATATGCACGCATCCACAACAAGGACTATGACCACGAAGTGGACCGTCAGGTGGCAAAGGCTATGATTCCTGCATTACAGAAAGCGCTCAGCAGCAACGAACTGCCTAACTTCTACCAGACCATACAGCGTGATTTCAAGGGCAATGTTGATGCGTTTGTTGACAACATTTATAACAACTCTATCTTAGCCAACGAGGCTAATCTGGAGAAATTCCTCAAGAAGCCTACCACTAAGGCTATCGACAAGGACCCATCATTTGCTTTTACAAGTTCAACTATGGATTGTATATCGAAAGCAATGGATGTCTATGGTGAAACTGAGGATTTGTCACTGCTGCACAAAGCTTTTATTCGTGGCTTGAACGAGATGAAGCAGCCTACCCCATCTTATCCTGATGCTAACTTCACCATGCGTCTTACTTATGGTAATGTGAAGTCATACGATCCTAAGGATGGTGTGCACTACAAGTATTATACTACTGGCGACGGTGTGCTGCAGAAGGAAAATCCTGACGATCCTGAATTTGTGGTTCCTGCTAAGTTGAAAGAACTTTTGCAGAAGCGTGACTTCGGTCGTTATGCCATGAAGGATGGTTCATTGCCAGCTTGCTTCCTGACTACCAACGATATTACTGGTGGTAACTCTGGTAGTCCTGTGATGAATGATAATGGTGAACTGATTGGTATTGCTTTCGACGGCAACTGGGAATCACTGAGTGGTGACATCAACTTCGACGATAACCTGCAGCGTTGTATCGCAGTGGATATCCGCTATGTGCTGTTCGTTATTGACAAGTTAGGTGGTGCTCAGCGACTGATCAACGAAATGACAATCATTGATTGATGAAAAGTATCAAAGAAATATTTCGCATTGGCGTGGGGCCTTCAAGTAGTCATACCATGGGTCCCAAGCAAGCCTCCCAACTATTCAAGGAGCGTCATCCTGATGCCTTCCGCTTCAAGGTGACCCTCTATGGTAGCTTAGCAGCCACCGGCAAGGGTCACTTGACAGATGTAGCCATCCGTGAAGAGCTGGAACCTGTGGCTCCTGTGCAAATCGTATGGGAGCCAAAAGTATTCCTACCCTATCATCCCAATGGCATGAACTTCAAAGCGATGGATCAAAACGAGCATATAACGGATGATTGGACAGTCTATAGCGTGGGAGGTGGCGCACTCGAAACAGAGGAAGGTCCTGTAGGCTTAAACAACGTTGGTGACATTTATCCGATGACAAACCTTACTGACATCATGGAATGGTGCGACCGCACAGGACGAAGCTATTGGGAATATGTGGCGAAATATGAAGATACGGATATTTGGGACTATTTGCAGGAAGTGTGGACAGTGATGAAGCAAGCCATTGAACGAGGTCTTGAGGCTGAGGGTGTCTTGCCTGGTCCGCTGAACCTGCGACGCAAGGCCATCACTTACTATCTAAGGGCAAAAGGCTATCAGGGTACCCTGCGTTCCAGGGGTATGGTGTTTGCATACGCCTTGGCTGCGAGCGAGGAAAATGCCTCAGGTGGTAAGATTGTAACTGCACCTACCTGTGGTAGCTGCGGCGTATTGCCTGCCGTGCTCTACTCCCTGCATCTGACGCATGATTTCAGCGATACACGCATCTTGCGAGCTTTGGCAACAGCCGGTCTGATTGGTAACATCGTCAAGGAAAACGCTTCTATATCAGGTGCCGATGTGGGTTGTCAAGGTGAGGTGGGTGTAGCCTGCGCTATGGCATCAGCAGCTGCTTGCCAACTCTTTGGAGGCAGTCCTTCTCAGATTGAATATGCAGCCGAGATGGGATTGGAGCATCACTTGGGCATGACTTGCGACCCTGTCTGTGGCTTGGTGCAGATTCCTTGCATCGAACGCAACGCATACGCAGCTGCCAGAGCCTTGGATGCCAATATCTATGCCACCTTTACAGATGGCCACCACCGTGTATCCTTCGACCGTGTGGTGGATGTCATGAACAAAACTGGCCATGACCTGCCTTCACTCTACAAAGAGACCAGTGAAGGAGGGTTGGCGAAATTGAAGATTGAACATTGAAGATTGAAGATTGAAGATTGAAGATTCAACATTGAAGATTCAACATTGAAGATTGAACATTGAAGATTCAACATTGAAGATTGAACATTGAAGATTCAACATTGAAGATTCAACATTGAAGATTGAAAAATAGGCTGCTGTTGCAGCCTATTTCTATAATTTACCTTTTGAAGATGGCAATTCGTAGTGATATATATCACGGCGGATTGCCATTTTTATTGCCCTGGCAAAAGCCTTGAATATCCCTTCTATCTTATGATGCTCATTCTGTCCCTCAGCCTTGACATTCAGGTTCATCTTGGCTGAATCACTGAGTGACTTGAAGAAATGCAGGAACATCTCCGTTGGCATCTCCCCTATCTTCTCACGCTTGAACTCTGCATCCCAAACCAACCAGGGTCTGCCACCAAAATCCAAGCTCACCTGACAGAGGCAATCGTCCATCGGCAGGCAATAGCCATATCGCTCAATGCCTCGTTTACTACCTAAGGCTTTATAAAGGCATTCGCCCAAAGCTAAAGCAGTATCTTCAATGGTATGATGCTCATCCACATACAAATCGCCTTTCACCTCAATCTGCAGGTCAATGCCTCCATGCTTGCCAATCTGTTCCAGCATGTGGTCAAAGAAGCCTAAACCAGTATTAATGACGCACTCACCATGTCCGTCCAAGTTCACCGCCACACGGATATCAGTTTCCTTCGTTGTACGCCTTACCTCCGCTTTACGTTCACCAGCAAACAGAAACTCAGCCACTTTGTCCCAATCATCAGTTGTCAATACACAACATGCCTGGAGGTCTTCACGCCCCTGCAAGCAACTCGTATCTGGTTGCAACAAGATAGCCTGACATCCCAGGTTCTTAGCCAACTCAACATCCGAAGGTCTGTCACCTATCACATAACTGTGTGCCAAATCGTACTCAGGATTATCGAGATAATGCTGAAGCATCCCCGTTCTTGGCTTGCGGTTTGGAGAATTATCTTCTGGCATGGAAGGGTCAATACATACCTCATCAAACGCGATGCCCTCACCCGCCAAAGTCTGCATTACCAGATTATGCACAGGCCAGAACGTTTCAGACGGAAAAGAACTCGTACCCAATCCATCTTGGTTGGTCACCATCACAAAACGAAAGTCCAACTTACTACGGATGAAGCTCAAGTTTCGCATCACCTTGGGATAGAACTGCAACTTCTCAAAAGCGTCAAGCTGATAATCCACTGGCGGTTCTATCACCAATGTGCCATCACGGTCGATAAAAAGCATGCGCTTTATTGAGCCATTGACCATCAACGATTGACTATTATCTTTCATCATTTCCATCTCTTTAATGCTGCTATTAAGGTATCATTTTCATCAGGAGTTCCAACCGTGATGCGCAAACAGTTGCCACATAAGGTTACAGAATTGCGATTCCTCACAATAATGCCCTCTCCCACCAAATACTTATAGATGGCATTAGCATCCTGCACACGGGCGAGGAAGAAGTTGGCGTCCGAAGGAAACACCTGCTGTGTCAAAGGCAACTCAGCAAACAACGACATCAATCGGCTTCGCTCTGTTTTCAGTACTTCAACCCATGCCTTTGTCTGTGCTGCGTTACGCAAAGTCTCCAACGCCTGGCGTTGTGTGAGCATATTCACATTATAAGGATATTTCACCTTATTAAACAATCCAATAATCTCTACTGAGGCAAAAGCCATTCCTAAACGGATAGCAGCACAGCCCCATGCCTTCGAGAATGTCTGCAACACAATCAAGTTAGGGTACTTGTCCAACAACTTGGTAAAAGATGGCTGCTCGGAGAAGTCGATATAGGCCTCATCCACCACCACAATGCCCCAGAAATTTTGCAGCAACATCTCCACCTCTGCATGACTCATGTCATTGCCAGTAGGGTTATTCGGTGTACAGAGAAACATCAATTTAGTATGATTATCTGAAACTTTCAATAAATCATCAGCATGGAATTGATAATTAGCATCAAGCTGCACCTTGCGATATTCTACGTCGTTCACATCGGCACAAACCTGATACATACCATAACTGGGGTCTATTGCCACAGCATTATCCACTCCAGGATTACAGAAGATGCGATATACCAAATCGATGGCCTCATCACTACCATTACCGCAGAAGATTCTATCTTCACTCACGCCTTTCACCTTAGAAATCTCATGCTTCAGCTCTGTCTGCAACGGATCGGGATAACGGTTGATCGGACCATTATACGGATTTTCATTGGCATCTAAGAACACACTAGCATCCACACCGCTATATTCATTACGGGCACAAGAATAAGGTGCAAGGTTCCAGATGTTCTTACGTACAAATGATTGAAGATTGAAGATTGAAGATTGAAGATTATTATCTATGTTGGTCAGTCTTACGGTTACGGCATTCTTATGGGCATCGAGTTGTTCGTTGGCTGCCATCACTTCTATAGCCTTGCCTATATTGCCTATGCCTTGGGCAGAAAGTTCCTGATAGGTAATCTTGCGACAGAAGCTGTCGAGATTCACGCCATTATACGCCTTGGCATAACCGTTCGTTGGCAAGGTGTGGTTGGTACCAGAGGCATAGTCGCCTGCACTCTCACAAGCAAAGCGACCTAAGAACACTGACCCGGCATTGACAATTCGCTTCGCCACATCACGATAGTCACGCGTCTGAATAATCAAATGTTCTGGTGCATATTCATTGGTTAGATTAATGGCTTCATCCATGGAGCTAACCACAATCAGCTTACTGTTAGCTAACGACTTCTGCGCAATCTCCTGACGAGGTAATTCTTTCAGTTGACGATCTACTTCCTCTTTCACTGCCTGGAGCATCTCCATAGAGGTAGTCACCAGCATCGCCTGACTATCCACACCATGCTCAGCCTGACTCAGTAAGTCGGCAGCTACAAACACTGGATTAGCTGTTTCATCTGCCAAGACCAATACCTCAGAAGGTCCTGCAGGCATATCAATCGCCACATCGCCCATGCTCACCAACTGCTTGGCAGCGGTAACATATTGATTACCTGGACCGAATATCTTATATACCCGAGGTACTGTCTCTGTGCCATAAGCCATTGCGCCAATGGCTTGCACACCACCTATTTTAAATATCTTACTAACGCCAGCTGTCTTGGCAGCAAACAGAACGGCAGGATGCACTTTGCCATTACGTCCAGGAGGAGTGCACAGCACAAATTCCCGACAACCTGCAATCTGAGCAGGTACGGCGAGCATCAGTACTGTAGAGAACAAAGGAGCTGTACCACCAGGGATATAGAGTCCAACCTTCTCGATGGCCACTGACTCTTGCCAACAGGTAACACCAGGTTGTGTTTCTACCTGTACACCTGCAAAACGCTGAGCTTCATGAAACTTGGCTATATTCTCCTTTGCCAGTCGGATAGCAGCTTTCAGCTCATCAGAAACCAAGCCTTCTGCTTCCATTATCTCAGCATCCGATACAGCAAGGGTAGCCAGCTGAACATGGTCGAAAGTTTCCTCATAGCCCAATACAGCCTTGTCACCATTAGCTTTCACGTCATTCAGGATGACACGTACCTTATCATGCAGCTGCCCAGTGTCCATCATGGGTCTTTTAAGCAGCTCACTCCATTCCTTCCTCTCAGGATTATTTATTATTCTCATATTATCTTTCAAATGGTCAATCGTCAATGGTCAATCGTCAATCTTCAAACTATCATCTTCTCAATCGGAATAACCAAAATACCCTGAGCTCCCAGTTCCTTCAGTTTTCCAATAATCTCCCAAAAGCGTTTCTGATCCAAAACCGTATGCACAGAGCACCAACCCTCTTCTGCCAATGGCATCACCGTCGGACTCTTGATACCTGGCAAAACGGCAATAATCTCCTCCAACTTATCCTTTGGAGCATTCATCAACACATACTTCTTATCCTCAGCAGCCCTCACAGCATCAATGCGGAACAACAGCTCGTCCAACACGGCACGCTTATCATCACTTATGTTACGGTTTCCTATCAGCAATGCCTCACTCTGCATCACCACCTCCACCTCTTTCAGGTGATTGCTCACCAGTGTAGAGCCAGAGCTCACAATATCAAATATAGCATCAGCCAAGCCAATGCCAGGACTGATCTCCACTGAACCAGTTATCACATGGATATCGGCTTGCACTCCCTTTTCTGCCAAAAACTTTCGCAGAATCACGGGATAGCTCGTGGCGATTTTCTTGCCTTCAAACCATTGCACACCCTGATAATCCACACTCTTTGGCACAGCCAACGACAAGCGGCATTTGCTGAAGCCCAATCGCTTCACGATTTCAGCATCTTCGTCGCGTTCCATAAACTCATTCTCCCCTACTATTCCTATATCTGCCACGCCACTTGCCACCGTTTGGGGAATATCATCATCGCGCAAGAAAAGCACCTCCAGGGGGAAGTTGCTCGACTGCACCAACAGTGTTCGTTTCATCAAATTCAACTTGATGTCTGATTCCGCCAGGAAAGACATCGTTTCGTCATACAGACGACCTTTAGATTGTACTGCAATTCTTAACATCGTTCAAGATTGTAATTTCAAAACTGCAAAATTACGCTGTTTGTAACAAAATCCCAAAAGTTTACCCGATTTTATGATGTTTTTAAGGAAAAACTGCTTATATTCGCATCATAAACCAAATTATACGACCATGAAAAAACGATTAATGACAACCATGCTGGCCGTTTTACTTCTTGCCAGCCCCGCTTTAGCACAAGTCAATGAGTTACCTCGTTCCCGTCCTGAACGTGAGGGCATTCCGTCATCAACCATATCTGCCCTGCTCGACTCCCTGTTTGCCATCCCCCAAACTGACATACACAGCGTGATGGTGCTTCGCCATGGGAAAGTGATTGCCGAAGTATATCCTGAACCGTTCAAGGCAGAATACCAACACACACAATACTCCTGCTCCAAGACTTTTGTGAGCGCAGCTGTGGGACTGGCTGTTGATGCCAACCTGCTTCGGGTGACCGATCGGGTAGCCACCTTCTTCCCAGACAAGTTGCCTGCAGAGGTTACTCCGGAACTGGCATCCATGACCATTCACGACCTCCTCATCATGGCTTCGGGAATTGACCCTGATGGCAACTTGCGCGCAGTAAACACCAATTGGCTCGAGCCTCTGCTTGCCAAGCCTGTGAGTACCCCTGGCAAGCTATTCAAGTACGACTCACTCTGCACCTATCTGCTCAGTGCCATTGTTCAACGAGTTACGGGCAAGACTGTATTTGCCTATCTGCAAGAAAAGATATTTAATGATTTACATATAGAAAAGGTATCTTGGGAAGAAAGTCCCGAAGGCATCACAACTGGTGGTTGGGGACTCTTCATCCAACCTGAGAGCCTTGCCAAGATGGGACAGTTCCTGCTTCAGAAAGGTCGTTGGAACGGCAAGCAATTACTCTCTGAGGCATGGGTAAATCAGATGATGCAGTCGCACATCGACACTGGTGGTGGCAGAGGTTATGGCTATCAGATGTGGGAGGCTTCTAAAGATGGTGCCTTCCGTGCCGATGGACGATTCGGGCAATATATCGTCGTTATGCCCAAACAAGACATGGTGGTGGTCATTACCCAATGCAGCAATGCCCCAAATCCTTGGATAGTATCACAAGTCCTCGCTCCTGCCGTACAGCCAGGTGCCCTCATACCAGGTAAAGGTTATGAATTACTTCAGAAGAAACTGCAAAGTTATCGTTATGCCACCCCCACAGGCAAAGCCAAGAGTAGCCTCACCAAGAGTTTGACAGGTAAGACCTTCAAGTTGTCCGACAACCAATTCGGTTGGCGTGACATCAGCTTCAAGCAAGGCGACAAGCAACTTACTGTTGTCATCACCGACCAGCAAGGCATCCGCACTGAGTTATCTGCCGGCTATCGTCAATGGCTCACCACCTGGACTCCTGCCCGTCCTCCCTATTCCATGAATGCGCAGCAGAAGTTTAAAGGCATTGAAGGTGATTTTGCCGTAGCCGCCAGCTATGGTTGGACATCCACCAGCACCCTTCATCTCAACCTGCAATATGTCAACTGGATCAGTGCTTTAGATGTTACCCTCACCTTCCAGGGAAACCAGGTGAACATCACTGTTCACAAGAATTATGAGCCTGATGTCCCCGTGTTTACAGGATCTATTTAATCTAACCTCATAAGATGATAATGATAATCTTGCAAGATATTTAGCTATCTTGCAAGATTATTACTTAAGATGATGCTCAATAGATGCTATAAACATATTTATTAATACCTTGTGATCCAACTCCAATTGAGCTTTTTCCTTCTCGGTCAACAACAAACTGTTCAGCTTCTTGTTTACCAAATCATAAGTACGATCGATAGCTAAATGTTCATCCTTTGCCCTGAACACCCTGAATTGTGTAGCAAAATCAAAACAGAGCTGGAAGAAAGTATTGTTTTGCAATTCCTCCCATGTTGGGCCTGCTTTCATCATCTCTTGTATAATGTGTAGGCAAAAAAGATGAAATCTGTTAGTCCCCAGCCAAATAGCTTCTTTTATATCATCACTATTCATTATTTGGATCACAAAATCATCACCGTTTCTAACATAGAGATGTACCAGATTAGGATTTGTTCCATCAGATTGGACGCACAAACAAAAAGCACGACAATCCACTGTAGACGACTTCTTGGCTATAACATGATACCATACGCCCACTGTTGGTACCACAAGCCTTCTTGGTTCTTTAACCATTACTCTTGCTAATTTAAGTCAATATTATGTACTTACCTCAAAAATTAGATGGGCGTTTTTCGAAACTCGATTCCAAGACAGCTTGGTAAGTACGTTAAGATGGCGCGCAGCCTTTTTTCTATTAAGATTGGCGCAAAGGTACGGTTATTATTGACAACGCTACTATATAATCAAATTTATTTTTCGCCTTGACTCAATATTTAACATTCCAGCATAGCTTTTACCATATTTTACACAAGAATATCCTTTATGGCTGAGCACACTGGTTTGAAAATGATTTAGCAGTGACCATTAATTGCGGATTGAGACATTACTATGTTGATGCCTTGCAACATACTAATGTGAGGCTAGAGAGATTACTAATAAGTAGGCAGAGCTATTAGTAATAAGTAGGATGAGTTATTAGTAATAGGTGGCATGAGCTATTACTAATAGCTCACTTAGCAGCCAGTAACCCTACGAGTTATTTCCTCCAAACTCTCTCGCGATTCTTTCCAATGCCTGGTTAAGGGTGCTGCGAGGGCAACCAACATTCATGCGGACAAAGCCTTCGCCACCTGGGCCATAGGAGGCACCATTGCTAAGGATAATCTTGGCACCATCCTTGAAACGAGCCATCAGTTGGTCTTGGGGCATACCTAAACTACGGCAATCAATCCATACCAGGAATGAGGTGCTGGGGCGATGGGCAGTCATACCTAATTTATTAGTAGAGAAGAAATCCACTACCCGCTCTACATTGTCTTCGATGTAGCGCTTCAAGGCTTCAAGCCATCGGGTATCGTCACGATAAGAGGCAATGACTGCCAGGAGTGTGGGAATGGAGGGCTCTTCCAGCTTGCAGTTCTTCAGCCAGGAAACATACTGATTACGCTTTGCCTGATCGGGAATGATGCAGAAGGCAGTACCTGTCAATCCTGCCAGGTTGAAAGATTTAGTAGGACCAGAGAAAATCATGCCCACCTTAGCTGCTGACTCACTCACACTGCAGAAAGGCAAGTGGCGAACGCCATAGAGGGTAAGGTCGCTGTGTATCTCGTCTGAAATGACTATAATGCCGTGACGCTCACAGATATCTGCCAACTGAGCCAGCGTTTCCCTATCCCAATGGATGCCACAAGGATTGTTGGGGTTGCACAACACCAGCATCTTGGTTTTGTGGTCAATCAACCGCTCCAATCCCTCGAAGTCCATGCGATACTGACCATTCTCCAAAATCATGGAATTGTCAACGGCAATGCGTCCCAAACGTTCAATATAAAGCTTGAAATGGTCATAAACCGGTGGTTGAACAATGATTTTATCACCAGGATTGGTAAATGCCAAATAAGCCTGATTCATGGCAGTAATCACTCCTGGGGCATAGCTTATCCATTCACGATCAACTTGGTAGCTATGATAATGCTCCATCCAATGAGCGATGGCATCGATGAACTCAGGTGGCGTTGTGGTATAGCCCAAGACATCCTTGTCGATACGAGCAGAGAGAGCTGCTTTTACGTAAGGGTCAGTGGCAAAGTCCATATCAGCTATCCACATGGGAATCTCGCCATTGGTAGCCCTACCATATTTGATGCTCCAAGTACCTGAGCGGTCAAAAACGGTATCGAAATCAAACTCGGCTGTCTGATTCTTGGAAGCACAGGCAGAGATGGCCATGCTGAGTGAGCCTGCAGGAAGTAAGGTAGTAAGTCCTGCCGAAGTCAAAGTCTTGATAAAGCCCCTGCGTTCCATAAACAAAAGATTAATCCACCAAACACTTATCGAGTGCTTCTGCAATAGCCTCCTTGTCGAGATGCTGGCCAATGAACACCAACTTCTGCATGCGATCACCATATTTTTCGTCCCAATCACGGCGAAGACCTGGCTCACGATCCATCATCTCCAAAAGCTCATTCTTAGGCATAGTAGCATACCACTGACCCGCATTGCGAAGGTTTACTTGCTTACCTGCCTGTTCGAACACATAGCAGATGTCACGCTCTTCAACAAAGTAACACAAGCCCTTGGCACGAATCACATTCTTTGGCCAAAAACGTGCTACAAACTCATCGAAACGGGAAGAGTCGAATGCCTGGCGACGGTAATAGACGTATGTACCAATGCCGTATTCCTCCGCCTCTCCTTCATCGTGATGATGGTGGTGATGATGGCCATTGACCATTGATTCATCTTCATCATCGTCGTCATGATGGTGGTGGTGATCATGTTCGTCATCATCATCGTCATCATCATCGTGATATTCCGCCTCTACCTCACTAATCCAACGAGCTGAGGTTGCCACCTTGTCGAAATCAAACATACGGGTATTGAGTATCTTATCCAACTCCACATCCCCATAGTCACAAGGAATAATCTCTGCCTGTGGTTGGAGAGCTTTCACGATTTCCTTGAGGCGTTGTAACTCCTCCTCACTCACCTCACTCGCCTTGTTCAGTAGCACAATGTTACAAAACTCTATCTGTTGAATCACCAGATTCTCGATATCCTCCTCACCAATCTGCGCATTCAATAAATCCAGTCCACCAGCAAACTCATCTTTCATACGCAAAGCATCAACCACAGTCACTATGCAATCCAGTCGCACAGATCCAATACCTGCATAAGGGGGATAAATCTTGTCCATCGAACAGATGGTTTGTGCAATAGGGCCAGGCTCGCAGATGCCGCTTGCCTCGATGACGATATAATCGAAACGACGCATACGCATGATGTCACTCAACTGTTCCACCAAGTCCATCTTCAAGGTACAACAGATACAGCCATTCTGCAATGCCACCAAGCTATCGTCTTTTTGTCCCACAATGCCACCCTTCTCAATCAGGTCGGCATCTATATTCACTTCACCTATGTCGTTCACTATCACGGCAAACTTAATACCGCGTTCATTGGTCAGGATACGATTAAGCAACGTAGTTTTGCCACTGCCCAGATAACCTGTAAGCAACAGCAAAGGCAATTCATTTTTCAGCTTTATTTCCATGTTTTTCAGTTTTTAATATGCAAAGATAGCGGATTTATTAGAATATTTTGTAACTTTACCTCGAAATAAATCTAAATCAATAAAATATTTTGACTATGGCTATCTATAAACAACCAGGAAGCAATGGAGAAATCTATGTTCCCATTGAACAGAGAACAGGTAATGAATCTATTGTTTATTTCACCCGTGATCTATCTGCTGAAGGATTGGTCAAGGCTTACGAGCAAGTGAACGGTCAGATTCAGGGAAATGTGGGTGTTAAATTGCACACAGGTGAACAGAACGGTCCTAACATCATCCCACGTGAATGGGTTAAGGCTTTGATGGAGAAACATCTGCCAAAAGCTAACATCATTGAGACAAATACGTATTATGATGGCGACCGCTATACCACAGAGCTGCATCGCAAGACTTTGGAGGTGAACGGTTGGACTTTCTGCTACGTGGATATCCTCGATGACGAAGGCACTGCCCTGCTACCAGTGAAAGGTGGCAAATGGTTTAAGAATATGTCAGTGGGCGTGAATCTGACCAATTATGATTCTATGGTAACGCTCACTCACTTCAAAGGCCATGTGGCTGGTGGTTTTGGAGGTAGTAACAAGAACATCGGCATTGGTTGTGCCGATGGACGCATTGGCAAGGCTTGGATTCACACCACACCTGGTCAGCCCGATCAGTGGGATATTGTGATGGAAGAGTTGATGGAGCGTATCAGTGAGTCAACGAAGGCTACCATTGATTTCTTTGGCAAGCACGTGACTTACGTGAATGTGATGCGTAACATGTCTGTATCATGCGACTGTGAGGGTTTGGCAGCAGAGCCTGTGGTAACACCCAATGTGGGTATCCTCTCCTCTACCGATATTCTGGCCATTGACCAGGCTTGCATCGACATTGTTTTTGCGATGAAGGAGGAAGAACATAACGCACTGGTTGAGCGTATCGTGAGTCGTCACGGATTGAGGCAGCTGTCTTATATGAAGGAGCTGGGTATGGGTAATGATCGCTATGTGCTGATTGACCTTGACAATGGTGGCAGAAGGATGACTGTGCAGGAAGCTGTGCAAGGGCTGAAGCCGTTTACTTATTGACCATTGACAATTGAACATTGAACATTGAACATTGACAATTAAGAACTGAGAATGAATAAGTTTTTGTTTTGGGGCTTTGCAGGTTTGCTATTAGCTGCTTGCGGAAGCAAACAAGTGAATGAAAATGATATTGTGGCACCAGAAGGATATAAATTGGTGTGGCACGATGAGTTTAATGAGGGTACTACCTTGAGTGATGAATGGATACACGAGGTGAAGGATGACCATTGGGTGAATAATGAGCTGCAGAACTACCGAGATGGCGAGGCAGACGGCAAGCGTGTGACAGAAATCAAAGACGGCAACTTACTGATTCATTGCTTTAAAGGATCTGACGGCAAGGTGTATTCTGGTCGTGTGTATGCTCATCGGAACACTGGCTGGGAATATGGCTATTTCGAGGCCCGCATCATGCTGCCTAAGGGTAAAGGTACCTGGCCTGCTTTCTGGATGATGCCTGTAAAAAGCGAATACCGTTGGCCTAAGTGTGGCGAGATTGATATCATGGAAGAAGTGGGCGTAGTGCCTAATGATGTATCTTCTTCACTCCACACAGCTACTTATAACCACGTGAAAGGCACACAGAAAACGCATCACCTCGACATTGAGAACGCTGAGGGAGGATGGCACGTTTATGCCTTGGAATGGACACCTGATGCCATCACAACATTCGTTGACGGACAGGTACAACTATCCGCTACCAAGGCTGAAATGGGTGAAGGTCACGATGAATGGCCGTTCCACTATGCCTTCTACCCTATCCTGAACCTGGCATGGGGTGGCGACTGGGGTGGCATGGAAGGCGTGAATGACAATGCACTTCCCATTACAATGAAAGTAGATTATTTGCGAATATTTCAAAAATAATTCGTAACTTCGCAGCCGAAATGATGTTTAAACATTAAAATGTTATTTAAAATGAAAGCAAAGTATCTTTTCGCAATGGCCGCAGCTTGCCTCACAATGGTAGCTTGCGACCAAGCTCCCAAGCAGACTTCTGGCCTGCACTTGGAGTACATGGACCAGACTCAGAAGCCTGGCACAGATTTCTATCAGTACGTGAATGGTGGATGGCAGAAGCTGCATCCACTTCCTGGTGACAAGGCTCGCTTCGCTACTTTTGACATGTTGTCAGAACGCGCATCTGAGGCACTGAGTACTATGGTACAGGATTTGGCAAAGACCAAGCATGCCACTGGCACCAACGAGCAGAAGGTGGGTGATTTGTTCACCTTAGTAATGGACAGTGCACGCTTGAACGCTGAGGGTGCAGACCCAATCAAGGCAGATATGGCTGAGATTGCTGCCCTGAAGAACAAGAAGGATGTATATGAATTGTTAGCCAAGCTGAACAAGCGTGGTGTAAGCGCATACTACGGATTAAATGTAGGCACTGATGCCAAGAACTCCAAAGCTCACATCATGAGTCTGCGTCAGGGTGGTCTTTCTCTGGGTCAGGTTGACTATTACAAGGAAAACGATGCCAATACAGTTCGTATCCGTGAAGCCTTTAAGCAGCATATTGTCAACATGTTCAAGTTGGCTGGTTACAGTGATGCTGTAGCTCAGAAAGCTCGCGATGTGGTGATGGATGTGGAGAACGAGTTGGCTAACAACTTCCGCGACCGCGTGAAGATGCGTGACCCAGAGGCTAACTATAACAAGATGACCATCGACGAGGTGAAGAAGCTCTATCCTTCTATTCCTTTCCAGAAGATTTTCGACATCATGGGCATCAAGGGTGAGGTAAAGGAAATGGTGGTTGGTCAGCCAGAGGCTATCACAGCTGCCATGAAGCTGATTGACAGACTGCCTGTTGACAAGCAGATCCTCTACCTGCAGTGGAAGCAGATTTCAGCAGCTGCCAATAACCTGAGTGATGCTTTCGTAACTGAAAGCTTCGACTTCAACAGCCGCGTCATGGCTGGTGTTCAGCAGCAGGAGCCACGTTGGAAGCGTGCCTTGCGTGCGACTGAAGGTTCACTGGGCGAGGTACTTGGTCAGCTCTATGTGGAGAAGTTCTTCCCACCCGAAGCTAAGGCTCGTATGGTGGAACTCGTGAAGAGCGAACAGGAAGCACTGGCTGAGCGTATCAAGGCACTGACCTGGATGAGCGATGCTACCAAGGAGCAGGCTTTAGCTAAGTTGGCTTCATTCCGCGTAAAGATTGGCTATCCAGATGAGTGGAAAGACTATTCCGGCCTGACCGTTGACCCACAGAAGTCTTATTATGAGAACTCTAAGGTATCTCGTCTGTGGAGATATCAGGAGCAGATTGACAAGTTTGGCAAGCCTGTTGACCCAACAGAGTGGCACATGACTCCTCAGACTGTGAACGCTTACTATAGCTCAACTACCAATGAGATTTGCTTCCCAGCTGGTATTCTCCAGCCTCCTTTCTTCGACATGAATGCTGATGATGCCTTCAACTATGGTGGTATCGGTGTGGTAATCGGTCATGAGATGAGCCACGGCTTTGATGACTCAGGCCGTCAGTTCGACAAGGATGGTAATATGTCTGGCTGGTGGAAAGAGGAAGACAACCAGAACTTCAAGGAACGCGCACAGGTGTTGGTTGATTTCTTCTCAGGCATCGAGGTGGCTCCAGGCGTTTATGGCAATGGTGCTATGACTCTGGGCGAGAACATTGGCGATCACGGCGGTTTGAAGATTGCCTATACCGCTTATAAGAAAGCTACTAAGGACAATCCTCTGCCTGTTAAGGATGGCTTCACCGCCGACCAGCGTTTCTTCCTGGCTTTCGCAGGTGTATGGGCTAACAACATCACCGATCAGGAGATTCTGCGTCGCACCAAGACCGACTCTCACTCACTGGGTCGTTGGCGTGTAAATGGTGCCCTGCCTCAGATTGACGCATGGTACGAGGCATTCAACATCACAGAGGCTGACCCAATGTTCATTCCAAAGGAGAAGCGTGCTGATGTTTGGTAATCAAAGAGATTTGACTTATAAAAAAAGGCTGCATTCAATCGTGCAGCCTTTTTTGCATCATTGAGCCAAAGCTTGACCAACGGCTTTCGCGAATTGGTCAGCACAAGAAGTGTTTTTGTTGCCGCAGGTATTGCCACGTAAGCGGTTAACCGCCCACTGAGCATCAGCACCTTCCAACAACTTGGAAATAGCTTTCAGGTTACCGTCACAACCATTGGTGAAACGGATATTATGCAACTTACCATCTTCAATATCGAAATCAATACACTTGGAGCAAACTCCCTCTGGGATATAAGAATAATGTGCCATAACGTTAATGTGTTAATAATTTTGCCGCAAAGATAAGAAATATATTTTTATAATCCGTATCTTTGCACCGAAATAAAGCAAATGAACTATGCCACTTAATATACCCAAGACATTGCCGGCAGTAGATCTGCTGAAGAAAGAGAATATTTTCGTGATGGATGACCTCAGGGCAGGCTCGCAGGATATTCGTCCCCTGCGCATTGCCGTACTGAACCTGATGCCCTTGAAAATCACTACGGAAACAGACTTGATAAGGTTGCTTTCCAACTCTCCTTTGCAGATTGAGTTATCGCTGATGAAAATCAAGAGTCACACATCAAAGAATACACCTGTGGAACACATGCGCATGTTCTACACCGACTTCGAGGAGATGCGCCATCACAAATATGATGGCATGATTATCACAGGTGCTCCTGTCGAGCAGTTTGAGTATGAGGATGTGACCTATTGGGACGAGCTGACGGATATCTTCGACTGGGCACGTACCCATGTCACTTCTACTTTATATATCTGTTGGGCAGCTCAGGCAGGTCTGTATCATTTCTATGGAGTACCCAAATATCCCCTCGACAAGAAGATGTTCGGCATCTTCGAGCATCAAGTATTGGAACCCTTCTGTCCCATCTTCAGAGGCTTTGATGATCGTTTCTTTGTGCCACATAGCCGTCATACGGAAATACGCAAGGAGGACATTCTGAAGGTTCCCGGATTGACTGTCCTCTCAGAATCAGCCATTTCGGGTGTACACATGGTGATGGCACGTGGTGGCAGGGAGTTTTTTGTGACAGGTCATTCTGAGTATTCACCCATGACACTTGATAATGAATACAAGCGTGACCTTGGCAAAGGCTTGCCCATTGAGATGCCGTTGAACTACTACCAAAACGATGACCCTGAGCAAGGGGTGATTGTGCGATGGCGTGCTCATGCCAACCTGCTCTTTACCAACTGGCTGAACTATTACGTATATCAGGAAACTCCTTACGATATTGAAACAATTCACTAATGATTAAAGGTCAATGGTCAATCGAGTTATTAGCTCCTGCAAAGAATATAGAATGTGGCTTAGCTGCCATAGACCATGGAGCTGATGCAGTGTATATCGGAGCCCCCAAGTTTGGAGCACGAGCAGCTGCTGGCAATTCCATTGAAGACATTGCCAAGCTGGTGGACTATGCCCATTTGTTCAATGTGCGTATCTATGTCACAGTAAACACCATACTCAATGATGAAGAACTAGCGGAAACGGAGCAACTGATATGGGAGCTGTATCGCATCCATGTTGATGCGTTGATTGTACAGGACATGGGCATCACACAGTTGAGCCTCCCCCCTATCCCCTTGCATGCGAGTACTCAGATGGATAACCGGACTGCTGAGAAGGTACGCTTCTTGGCTGATGCTGGGTTCAAACAGGTGGTGTTGGCTCGCGAACTGTCATTAGAAGAGATCAGGCATATCCATGAGGCTTGTCCTGATGTGGCATTGGAAGTGTTTGTACATGGTGCTTTGTGTGTGAGTTTCAGCGGACAATGCTATGCCTCACAGGCTTGTTTCGGCAGAAGTGCCAACCGTGGGGAGTGTGCGCAGTTCTGTCGTTTGCCCTTCAACCTGTTAGATGCAAACGGAAAAGAGATTCTGCACGAAAAGCACCTATTGTCATTGAAAGACATGAATCAGCTTGACCACCTGGAGGCATTGTTGGATGCAGGTGTAACTTCATTCAAGATTGAAGGACGACTGAAGGATGTGGGTTATGTGAAGAATGTTACAGCAGCTTATCGTCAGCAACTGGATGCCATCTTCAAACGCAGGAAAGAATATCGCAAAGCTTCATCTGGCACTTCTACCTATACTTTTACTCCCGACTTAGCTAAGAGTTTCAACCGAGGCTTCACGCATTTTTTCTTGGAAGGCAGAAAGGACAACATAGCTCAGTTCAACACCCCCAAGGCAATGGGTGAGGAAATGGGACGCGTTAAGGAGGTGCGAGGCAACCAGATAGTCGTGGCTGGCATCAAACCATTCAACAATGGCGATGGTTTATGTTTCTTAGATAATGAAGGACATTTGCAAGGGTTCCGTGTGAATCGTGTGGAGCAAAACCGATTGTTCTTAGCATCAAAAGTAATCGGTTTGATTCCCAAGACCATACTATACCGTAACCTCGACCAACAGTTTGAGCAGGCCTTGGCTAAGCGCAGTGCGGAACGCAAGATATCCATCTCTTGGCATCTATATGATAACTCTGTTGGATTTGCCCTATCTGCCCGCGATGAGGATGGCAACGAAGTTACCCTCTCCTTCCCTTGCGAAAAGCAGTTTGCAGAGAAACCTCAACAGGAGAATATTATCAAACTACTCTCAAAACTCGGCAACACCGTTTATTCCATTGACCATTTACCATTGACCGTTGACCATTATTTCATTCCTTCTTCTTTGTTGGCTGATTGGCGCAGGCTGGTAATAGATGAGCTTACTCGCCTTCGTCGCATCAACTATCGACAGGAAGTAGCTGTATGGAAACAGACGGAGCATCCTTATCTGCAAAAGAGCCTAACCTATTTGGGCAATGTCATGAACCAGCAAGCTAAGGCATTCTATGCCGGCCATGGGGTTACTCAGATTGACGATGCTTTCGAGAAGAAACCCACCGACCAGGCAGTGGTGATGTTCTGCAAGCATTGCATTAGGTTTGCTATGGGTTGGTGCCCTACCAGGCAACAAGGAAAGTCGCCTTACAAGGAGCCATATTTCCTTCAGAGCTTGGATGGCAAGGAGTTTAAGTTGGAGTTTGATTGTAGGAACTGCCAAATGAAAGTCGTTAAACAGTGAAAAGGTTGGTTTACATATTGATTGGTTTGATGTGTCTGGCAGGTTGCCACTACCCATACAAAGCGATGCTGGAGAGCGAGGAACTTGAGCAGCAGACGAGGGACTCACTGACCATGCTATACGAGCGTCATTATGCCCCGGGAATCAACCTGGAGTTGGAAGCCGACTCGCTGAACTTGGCTTGTCTGCCTCTGCAGAATTGCATCAACATGATATATAAAGGCGACCGAGTTGTGGTGGCTGAGATACGTAAGGATACTACTGATCAGGTTGATAGCATCTGGGTGAAACTTGCGCACTCTGACGAGGTACAGGGATGGGTGCATGAAACCGACCTCAAGCATTTATTTGTACCCATCGACAGCATTTCGCAAGCCATTCATGTATTCAGTGGTACTAACAAGGCTGTTTTCGCCTTTATGCTGGCCATTTTCATTGCGTTTTTCCTTATCAGAGATTATCAGCAGCAACCTTTCAAACTGGTATGGTTCAACGATATAGACAGTCTTTATCCCCTATTCCTCTGTCTGGTGGTATCCTGTAGCGCCACGCTCTATGAAAGCATGCAGCTATTCACCCCTGACACATGGGAAACCTTCTACTACTACCCCACTTTTTCACCCTTTAAATTACCTTGGATATTAACGCTTTTCATAGGTAGCCTATGGCTCATCATCATCGCCACCATCACTGCAGTGAGCGAGGTGTTCCGTCATCTCTCGGGTTGGAGCATTGCCTACTACTTGGTGGGACTCATGGCAGCATGTGTATTCTGCTATCTGTTCTTCATGCTCACCACCCACCTGTACATCGGCTATTTCTTCCTCCTCCTCTTCCTATTGGTTTTCCTTCGCCGCCTCTACCTCCGTACCCTACGTTATCCATATAGATGCGGACAATGCGGGGGAAAGCTCCGCCAAAAGGGAATTTGCCCGCACTGCCATGCAATGAATAATTAAGGCAATAGCAATTGACCCATAACGCCCTGAAGAGCATCAAGCCCATAGACTTCATTCTGCTTAAGAATGATTAATAAAGACAAAAGCCACTGCGAGTTGCAGTTGCTTTTATCTTTACAGGTAGATTGTTGAAGCGTAGCCTAATTTTCTAAAGTTATGAATATACGTGAGCAGAACAAAGATTATTCTCACAGATTTGTAAAAAAAGGAACTAATTGTTATTTTTGCAATTGATAATGCTGAAGAAAATGCCAAGAATCAGCATCAGGAAGAGATTAAATGAAAACTAAATATAACCTTATGAAACAAATGCGTTTTTTATTGTTGATGATTTCAACGTTGTTCTTCACGGTGGCTCAAGCACAGCCTGCGTTAGTGAAGAAAAACGGAAGCACTCATTTTGAGATTGATGGGAAACCTTTCGTGATGTTTACTGGTGAATTGCACAACTCTACCAGTACCAGCGAAAGCTACATGCAGGAGATCGGTGTATGGAAGCAGATGAAAGATGCTAACTTCAACACCGTCATCGCTTCTTGTTCATGGGATGTCATTGAACGTGAAGAGGGGAAATATGATTTCACTTCGGTGGATCATGTGATACGAAATGCCAGAGAAAACGGTATGAAAGTGGTGATGATATGGTTTGCCAGTTGGAAGAACGGTAATTCTACCTATGCACCCAGCTATATCAAGAGAAATCCTGCGAAATATCCGCTGGTGAAAGATGAAAACGGCAAGACGCTGAATGTGCTCTCTGCATTTGCTGAATCTTCTAAGAATGCTGATAAGGCAGCCTTTGAGGCTCTTATGAGGCATATCCGTGAGGTGGATAAGGACTATACGGTTATCATGATGCAGGTGGAAAACGAAATGGGTATCTTGGGCTCTAAGAGAGATTTCTCTGCTATTGCGGAGAAGGCTTGGAAGGGTCAGGTGCCTGCCGATCTTACCAATTATCTGGTGGCCCACAAGGGTAAGCTGTTCCCTGAATTGGAGAAGGTATGGGCTGCCAATGGTAATAAAACCAAAGGAACATGGGAGGAGGTATTCGGTAAAAGTCATGCCAATACTGAGGATTGGAAGGAATATCCTTTCTATACTGAGGAGATTTTCCAGGCTTATTATTATGCCAAGTATGTGGGTGAGATTACGGCTGCAGGTAAGGCGCAGCATAATATACCGATGTACGTGAACAACTGGCTTAAACAACCGGGTATGGGAGCACCGGGTGGATTCCCGTCAGGAAGTCCTCTGCCCGAGGTGATCGATGTATGGAGAGCTGCAGCTCCTGCGGTAGATTTCACTGCACCTGACATTTACATTAATGAATATGAATGGGTGTTGAGCCAGTTCGCACTGAGCGATAATCCTATCTTCATACCTGAATGTAGAAGTGATGTGAGCAAGGCGCTCTATGCTTACGGCGAATATGATGCCCTGGGCTTTGCACCTTTCGGCTTTGATGGGCCTCAAGGTATGGGTGCCGGTGGCATGTCGGCAGAGGAACACGCTAACTTCCAGAAATGTTATGGCTTACTCTCGGGCATGGGCACTATGCTGACCGACAACTATAATTCAGATAAGATGCGTGGCTTCTTTGTGACAGAAGAAAATCCAAATCCTAGTGTGGAGATGGGTGATTATATCATCACATTCTCATCCACACAACGCATGCGTGCGTTCAACTATGGGCAGGGTGAGGAACAACTTGCGGCTGAGAATGCGGCGCTTGCGGCCAGGAATCAGAACAGAACGCAATCTGGTGGTCTTATCATCCAAACAGGTGCTGATGAGTTTTATGTGGTGGCGATTAACGGAACTCTCAGTTTCGCTCCAAAAGATCCCAAAGCTAAGGGAAGAGTACTGTTAGATACGCTTGAAGAAGGAACCTTCAAGGATGGGAAATGGATTCCCGGCAGGAATCTGAATGGTGACGAAAACCGTCCGAACATAAACGGGGTTGGTGCGCGCAGGATCATTCTCTATCAATCTACAGTGGACGCACCTGCTGGCAGGTTTGGTTAAGATTGGCTACAGCAATTGCAGGCGATGCTGCAATCGAGTGATTATAAGAAGCCCGGTAAGAATTAACTTATCGGGCTTTGTTGTCAAATATAGATGGACCTATGTTTCATTAAACAGACAATTCAAAACAAGATTTATGAGATTCGTGACCAGTGTGTAATGCTGGATCGTGATTTAGCAGCACTTTATGGCGTGGAGACTGAGAAGCCGTTAAGAGAATCATTCAACAATTTGAGGGAGACGATTTCATGTTTCACCTGACTTAAGACGAAGCAGTGTTTATTCTTTCAAGATCATAAATTGTGAACTTGAAAACAAAGAGAGGTTCCAATGTCAGCCCAGCCAAATATTGGGGGGATTTGTAATCCCCGACTGAATAATTGCCAACCTGATGTTGGAGGGGATTTGTAATCCCCGACTGGGGAGCTGCCAACCTATTGTTGGAGGGGATTTGTAATCCCCGACTGGGGAGCTGCCAACCTATTGTTGGAGGGGATTTGTAATCCCCGACTGGGGAG
>JAGCGS010000007.1 GCA_017649485.1 Bacteroidaceae bacterium
CATAACAATCCGAATATCCAAAAAGTATATGACCCTGCTTGTGGCTCAGGCTCTTTGTTGCTGAAGTTTGCCAAGACAGTAGGCAAGGAAAATCCTCACCTCAAGTATTTCGGTCAGGAGGTGAACCCCACCACCTACAACCTTTGTCGCATCAACATGTTCCTGCATAATGTCAACTATGACAATTTCGACATCCGTTTGGAAGACACTTTGTTGAAGCCCCAGCACTTGGATGATGCACCTTTTGATGCTATTGTCAGCAATCCGCCTTATTCGTTGAAGTGGGACGGCAAGGACAACCCCATACTTATCAATGACGAGCGTTATGCTCCTGCAGGTGTGCTGGCACCCAAGAGTGCAGCTGACTTGGCTTTTACCATGCACATGCTTTGGCACCTCAGTGAGCGAGGCACAGCTGCCATTGTCGAGTTCCCAGGTGTGTTGTATCGAGGAGGTGACGAGAAGAAGATTCGCCAGTACTTGATCAAGAACAACGTTGTAGATACCGTTATCCAGTTACCTGCCAACCTGTTTTTTGGCGTAGGCATAGCTACCTGTATCATCGTATTGAAAAAGAGTGCCAAGACCGATAGCAGTGTGCTCTTTATTGATGGTAGCAAACTCTTCCAGAAAGATGGCAACAAGAACAAACTCTTGCCCGAACATCAAGACAAGATTATGGAGCTGTTTGCCAATCGTAAGGATGAGCAGTATCTGGCCAAGTTGGTGAAGAACGACGATATCTTAGAGAACGATTGCAACCTCTCTGTATCGAGTTATGTGGAGCAAGAAGACACTCGTGAGGTGATAGATATCAATGAGGTCAATGCTAAGCTGGAAACTTTGGTTGCAGAGGGCAATGAATTGAATGCCAAGATTGAAACTATTATCAAGGATTTAGGGGAATAAATATGAACGAGATAAAATATATCGAACCTAAGCAAGAGGATTTACTTTATAATGATGTGTGCCAAATTATCGATGGCGCACGAAATAGAATCGCCACCTATGTAAATACCCAAGTCTGCATGACAAACTGGTATGTTGGTAAGCGCATCAAAGAGGACGTGCTTTATAACAAGCGAGCGGAATATGGTAAACAAGTGGTTATAAACCTGTCTATAAAACTGACAGAACGCTATGGGAGCGGTTGGAGTGAGAAGACCCTGCGACATTGTCTCCGCAGTGCAGAGACATTCTCAGAGGAAGACATTGTCTCCGCAACGCAGAGACAATTGACATGGACGCATTTGAAAAGTCTGATGTACATCAAAGACCCCCTAGAACGCCAGTTCTATGCCCAGATGTGCAGCTCGGAACATTGGGACACTCGTACGTTGGATGAAAAGATAGATAAGCAGTTTTATTTACAAACCGCACTCAGTCGCAAGCCTGAGGAGGTAATAATGAAAGAGTTGGAAGAGTCTAAGTCAAAGAATCAATTGCTACCAGATATGGTATTTCGAAGCAGTTATTTCCTTGACATACTAGGATTGCCTGATGTCTTTTCAGAAAAGGACCTGGAAAATGCCATTTTGGGACAAGTCGAAGAATTTCTATCAGAACTCGGTTCTGACTTTACTTTTGTGAAGAGACAGAAACGGATTACAGTTGATGCCATTGATTATTACATTGACCTATTGTTTTTCCACAGAGAGCTCCGGAGACTTGTGGCGATTGATCTGAAACTTGGGAAATTCAAACCAGAATATGAAGGACAGATGCGCCTATATCTGCGTTTTCTGAATCAGAATGAACGCAAATCTTGGGAGGAATCCCCTATTGGTTTAATACTCTGTTCCGAGGGTAACACAGAGCATATAGAGTATCTAATGCTCGACGAAGAAAGTCCTATCAAAGTGGCGCAATATTACACGAAATTGCCAGATAAAAAACTACTTTCAGAGAAACTCCGTAAGGCTATTGCCATCGCCAGAGAGCATTATTATGAGTTATCTGATAATAATAATGAAAAATTGGGAGGGGAATAGTATGGTGGAGTGGAAGAAGTTGGGAGAAATATGCTATATATCAGACTATGTATCTAATGGGAGTTTTGCTTCTCTTAGAGAAAATGTTCAGTATAAAAGTGAACCTGATTATGCTGTTCTTATAAGATTTGCAGATTATTCAAATGGATTTGACAGAACTAAATTTGTATATATAGATGAAAATGCTTATAATTTTCTCCATAAGTCATCGTTAGAGGGTGGTGAAATCATTATGAGTAATGTTGGATCATGTGGCTTATTTTTTAGATGTCCAGTTTTAGATAAAAAAATGAGTCTAGCTCCAAATTCTATTTTAATAAGATCAGAATTCATCGACTATCTTAACCATTGGTTTGGAACATATAAAGGGGTAGAGGAAATAAAGAAGATAACTTCTAAAAGTGCAATGCCAAAATTCAATAAAACGGAATTCAAAAAAATTCTAATCCCCATTCCACCCATATCCGAGCAACAAAGAATTGTCGGCATCCTCGATACCTTCACCGCCAGCATTGACAACCTGAAAGAGCAAATAGCACAGCGTCGCAAGCAGTATGAGTATTATCGTGACCAACTGCTCGACCTCGAAGGGAAGCCAGGAGTGGAGATGAAAACAGTAGGAGAAATAGCTTTAAAAATCTCTTCTGGTAAGAACAAAACAAAAAATGAGACCGGATTGTACCCCGTTTTTGGCTCAACAGGTATAATCGCTTATACAGATGATTATGTTTTTGATAAGCCTCTCATACTTGTTGCGAGAGTAGGAGCTAATGCAGGCTTTGTCCATATGTCATATGGGAAATATGATATTACAGATAATACCTTGTATGTAGAGTTATCACCTAATGTAAATCAAAAGTATATTCTTTATCTTTTAGTAAAAGAAAATATAAATAAGTATGCTAAAGGTGGTGGACAGCCTCTAATAACAGCTTCCATTTTGAAGGATATAATAATCCCCGTCCCATCTCTTTCCGAGCAACAAAGAATTGTCGCCATCCTCGATACTTTCGAGGCCAGCATCCAGAACTTGGAGGCACAGCTGAAAGAGCGAGAGAAGCAATATGAGTATTACCGAAACAAACTATTAGCGTTTGAAAAGAATATATGAGTAAGAAGTCGATACGATTTTTCAACGATCGCGAAGTGCGAGCCGTGTGGGACGAGGATCACAATAAATGGTGGTTCTCGGCAACTGACATTGTGCGTGCCATCAATAATGAGGAAGATTATAAGAAATGCCGTAACTACTGGAAGTATTTAAAAGGCAAGATGGCCAAAGAAGGAGTTCAACTGGTTAGTGTCACTAACCAGTTCAAATTCGAAGCTCCTGATGGAAAGCAAAGATTTGCTGATGCGCTCGATGCGGATTGTGTGCAGACATTGGCTCAAAACTATCCTAACAATCGGGCTAATGCTTTCCTTAATTGGTTCACTTATAGCGATAATAGCATAGATGGACAAAGCAAGAAGAAAGCCTATACCCTTATTGAGAGCGGATTGCTTGACACGATGGAACCAGGAACAGTGAAGTGCTTGCAGCAGATTCATGCCTATCTCTTTGGCGGACTTTATGACTTTGCTGGTCAGATACGAACGAAAACTATCTGGAAAGATGGCACCATGTTTTGCCGGGCAGAATATCTGAAGTATAATCTGAGTCTTATTGAAGATATGCCAGAGACTACCTTCGATGAGATAGTCAAAAAATATGTAGAGATGAATGTGGCTCATCCTTTTATGGAGGGCAATGGCCGTAGCACACGCATCTGGCTTGACCTGATATTTAAGAAACGCCTGAAGTTATGTGTGGATTGGAGCAAGATAGGCAAGAAAGACTATCTGGTAGCTATGCGCCTAAGTGTAACTGATCCTTCCATCATCAAGATTTTACTAAAAGGGGCAATGACCGACCGCATTGACGATCGTGAGATGTTTATGAAAGGCATTGACTACTCATATTATTATGAACAAGCCGATTAACTTTTTTGTTTTATGACTTATGGACGACTATAAAATCATAGTAGAGCAAGAGCACCAGACAGTGATGGCGCACTACGAGGTGGAGCAGAAACCTGATGGTGGTTACCAGAGTGAGGCGAAGCTGGAAGCAGCATTGATCAACCAACTGAAAGGGCAGGGTTATAAGTATGTGAAGGTGAAAAATGAGGAGGGATTGCTGAACAACCTGCGCCTGCAACTGGAAATGCTGAATGATGTTAAGCTGAGCGATGCAGAATGGAAACGTCTGTTGCCTCACATTAGTAACGAGCAGATGACCATACAGGACAAGACGGAGATGATTCAGGGCAAGGGTTATATCATTGCACTGAAGATGGATAATGGTCAGACAAAGAACATCAAACTGATAGATAAACAGAATATCTACAACAATCGTTTGCAGGTAATCAACCAGTATGAGGTGCCTGACGGCGCTCATAACAATCGCTATGATGTAACAATATTAGTCAATGGATTGCCTTTGGTGCACATAGAACTGAAACGCAGGGGTGTGCCTATCAAGGAGGCCTTTAACCAGATAGACCGCTATCTGCGTGACAGCTTCTGGGCAGGCAAGGCTATGTTTGACTATATACAGGTGTTTGTCATCAGTAACGGAACGGAAACGAAATACTACAGCAACACAACTCGCTTTGCGAAAGAACAGGAAAGCATTGGCGGTCAGCACAAGAAAAAGGTGGATGGCAATACGTTTGAGTTTACTTCTTACTGGAGCGACCAGGAAAACAACTTGTTGACCGACTTGCGCGACTTCACCACTACTTTCTTTGCCAAGCATACCATACTGAACATACTGACCAAATATTGTGTGTTCAACGTGGATAAGCAGCTGTTGGTGATGCGCCCTTATCAGATAGCTGCAACAGAGAAGATTCTGCAACGCATTCAGACAGCCCTCTATAACAAATGGCAGGGAACCATCAAGGCTGGTGGCTACATCTGGCATACCACAGGATCGGGCAAGACGCTTACCTCGTTCAAGACGGCTCAGCTGGCTTCAAGAATGGAAGGTATCAGTAAGGTGTTGTTTGTGGTGGACAGGAAGGATCTGGATTATCAGACGATGAAGGAGTATAACAACTTCGAACCTGACTGTGCCAACAGCAACAGTTCTTCAAAAATCTTGCAGCAGCAGATAAAGGATGATGATTGCCATATCATTATTACAACCATACAAAAGCTTTCGAACCTGTTGAAGCCCAAGACTTGGGAACAGGACGGGCAACTGCGTGAGGTACTGACAAAGGACAATATCGTACTGATATTCGACGAGTGCCATCGCAGTCAGTTTGGCGATATGCACAAACTGATTACAAAACGCGTGAAGCGTTACCTGATGTTTGGCTTTACAGGAACTCCTATCTTTGCCGTGAATGCCAGTGCTGGAAGTAAATACTCTACTACTGCCCAGCTCTTTGGTGGTGAGCTTGACAAGGACGGCAAACCTACCAAAGCACTGCATACCTACACCATCATCAATGCCATCAGGGACAAGAATGTGTTGCCTTTCCATGTGGATTATAACTCAACGATGCGTATGAAGAGCGATGTGGATAGGAAACAGGTGTGGGGCATAGATACGGATGAAGCATTGCATGATCCCAAACGCATCAGCATCATCACTCGCTATATCATTGATCGCTTTGCCGAGAAGACCAAGCAAGGCGCTGATGCCTACAGCATGAACAAGCTGACCAATGTGGCAGAGGTGATTAAACGCAAGGCCAACGAAGTGAAGACCAAGGTGAAGACGCGTGGTTTCAACAGCATCTTCGCGGTGGATAGCGTAAAAGCTGCTATACTCTATTACAATGAGTTCAAGAAGCAACTGGCTGAGCCTGGTGCTCCTGATTTGAAGGTGGCTACCATCTTTACCTATAACGCCAATGAGGAAGAGGTGGATGAATGGGGCTTCGGTGGTGATGAAAACCCTGAAGAAGTGGGTACACCCAAAGATCTGCAGAGTCGTGATGCACTAGAGCATGCTATTAACGACTATAACGAGATGTGGATACCCAACACCAACTATTCAACTGATGGTGACAGTTTTCAAGGTTACTACAAGGATGTGTCGCAACGCATGAAGAACAAGGATGTGGATATCCTGATTGTGGTGGGCATGTTCCTTACTGGTTTCGATGCAAAGACTCTGAACACACTTTGGGTGGATAAGAACCTGAAGCTCCACGGCTTGTTGCAGGCTTATAGCCGTACTAACAGAATACTGAATGCCGTAAAGAATTGCGGCAACATAGTTTGCTTCCGCAACCTTGAAGAGGCTACCAAGCAGAGCCTTGCTATATTTGGTGATGAGAACGCCAGTGGATTGGTGTTTATGAAATCGTTCGACGAATACTATCGCAAAGGTTATGAGGACGAAAAAGGCAATTGGCACGAGTCTTACTTGGTGCTGATAGAGAAGCTGCTCAGTTTGTTCCCTATAGAAGGTATGGCCAATATCGTGGATGAGGAGCAGAAAAAGCAGTTTGTGTTGCTGATGGGCGAAATTTTGAAAGTGCGCAATATATTGAGTGCCTTCGACGACTTTACCGAAGAGATGAAGAAGGTGGATGAGATGCGCTTCCAGGACTACTTAGGTTGGTATAACACCTATTATGAAGATTTCCGCAAACCCACTCATGGTGGGGATAAAGAAGCCATTAATGACGATATTGTCTTTGAGATGGAACTGGTAAAGCAGGTACAGATCAACATCCGCTATATACTTGACCAAGTGCAACAATATCACGACACTAACTGTACGGATAAGGTAATTATTGTAAAGATGATGAAGATGGTGGATGCCAGTCCTGATATGCGTGACAAACGCGACTTGATAGAGAAGTTCATTGACCAGATGACTCCTCAGAAGGGTGCTGATGTAGGGGATGAATGGGAGCGTTATATCGAGCAGGAAAAGAAAGCCCAACTGGATGACATCATCAAGCAGGAAAACCTTAAACCTGCCGAGACAGAGGTATTTATGCGTCGAGCCTTTGCTGATGGATATATCACTGAAACAGGTACTGGCATAACCAAGATTATGCCTGCCATGAATCCTTTTATCAAGTCAAGTGGTGAGAAGAAGCAAAAAGTGATTGAGAAGCTGAAGGCTTTCCTGTATAAGTTCTTGAATACTATGGAAGACACAGTTACATCTTCATCTATTCCTGTTCGCCCTTATATCCAGCTGGATGAGGAATCAGGCAATATGGCAATGGCAGCAGAGGGGAAGAAGTGTATCAACCCGTAAAGATAATGCTTTCTTTTCAGCAATGATATGGCAGTTGACCCAGTACGCCACTATGAGGCGTCATTCTTCGGCAGTTAAGTATAAGCATTTGAACTAAAAACCGTAAAAAAACCGATGTGTTTTTATGGTTATTTCTCGATAATTGTTTAACTTTACACCCAATAATAACATTTAATTAGGAGAATTGCTATGATTGGATTGATTGTTTTGGGCGTTATCGTCCTGTTGATTATCATTTTGGTGAATTGGTTCATTTCTACCCAGCGTCAGCTGGTGAACTTGGACGAGTTGTGTAACAATGCGTTGAGCCAGATTGAGGTGCAACTGAACAGTCGTTGGGATGCCATTTTGCAATTGGCACAGCAGGCTGCCAACTATGCCGGACACGAGGCGAAGGCTCTTATCGAAACGATTCGCGCGCGTCGTGGCTCTGAAATCAAGACGGCTGATGACGTGAACGACCAGAACTCTGCGTTTGGCTCTGTGTTGGGCAGGCTGATGGTGCTGAACGAACAGTATCCCGAACTGAAGGCTTCAGGACTGTATGACAAGGTGATGACAGCTGTGAACACCTATGAGAACAATGTGCGCTCCAGCCGAATGGTGTATAACGACACTGCCACGAAGATGAACCGCTATGTGCGTCAGTGGCCTTCAAGCTTCATTGCCAGCATGCTGAACTTTACCACTCGCAGCTATCTGAAGCTTGACAGCGAGAACAAGCGCGACATTAGCACTATGCCTAACATCGGTAATCCCAATTACGGGGCTCCAACAGCTCCACAGGCTCCTGCTGGTATGCCAAGCCAGTCGTAATAACTTGTCATCATTCTCCCTTTGTTATGAGAAGATTGATAACATTGTTAGCCTTCGTGCTATGCGCAGCTGCGTCATTTGCCCAGCACACGCTGGAATATATGCTGATGAATGTGGTGCTCGACACCAATGGCGACGCGTATGTGCAGGAGTTCCGCCAGATGCATATCGCCCCGTATGGTACGGAGAACTATATCTCGTTTTACAACTTGCCTGAGGGCATGGAGCTGAAGAACGTGAGCGTGCAGGAGGACGGTGAGTTTTATACTTATGACAAGTATTGGGACATGAGCCGTTCGCGGGCGGAGAAGACTTTCCATTGTGGCATCAACTATTCCGACCAAGGTCCAGAGTTGTGCTGGGGCTTAGGCAAGGAAGGTGACCATAGTTACTTGGTGCGCTATGTCATCACTAATTTAGTGAGGTCGTATGAGGAGTCGGACGGTTTCAACCACTCGTTCTACGAGGCCGCTTCGCCTGCCGCCAATGATGCGTTTGTGGTGATTCATGCCTTGAAACGTGACTCTGTGCAGTATAAGCCTGAGGATATCTGGAATCTGCCTTATTTCAAGATCACTAATTTGGATGAATGGGTTGATCTGAATATTGTGAGTGATGAGAATGATGCGACTGATGGTACCGTTGATGCATACGACCCGACGAGGCAGAAAGGCATGAATCCATGGGGCAAACCCGTTGAGGACAATGATAGTCCTCCACAGTTGTTCAGCCTGCTCCAACTGAGGCAGATGGCCGACTCGTTAGGCATCAGCCTTGATTCGCTGGCAACTGTTCTGCAAGAAAATCCGAGGAGGTTCAATAGGTTGCTCGATAATGAAAAAACTGTTGAGCTTCAGCTTGATACCCTTAGACATCCTGCTGTGAAGGCATGGGCTTTCGGCTATAATGGCTACTTAGATTTCTATCCGAACGGAGCGCTGAGGGCGATGAACGACTCGTTGCCGATGTATTCAGGCGAAAGCATGATCATCATGGTGGAGTTTGAAAAAGGTATGTTCAACCCAGCCATGAAGGGCGAGGTGAGTAAGTTTGAAACCGTCAAGGAACGCGCGTTCTTTGACAGCGACTATTCATTGGATGATGAGGAGGATGGTACCGACAAGCGGGCTTCGTTCTTGGGTGGCGACTCTGACACGCCTATGTGGATGAACTGGCTCGTCAATATATTGGCGGCTCTTTTCTTAGGTGCCCTCATCATACTCCCGATATGGGGTGTCATACATTTCATCCGACGCTTGTTCTGGGGCAAGCAGATTGACCAGAAGAAGTGGGATAAGAACATGACGAAGTTGCTGGGCGTGAAAGTGGAGAATCTGCCGTACTACAGAGACCCTCCAGCAGGAGGCAGGCTGACCTTCTCACAGCGCATACTTGCGGGTTTGCGACCCACTGACGGCGTGGGCATCAGTCATCTGATTGAGGCGTTCATGATGCGTATGCTCTACAAGGGCTCTATTCAGATAACGACGGAAACGACGGAAGATGGCAAGTTGCGCGATGTGTTCCTGATAACTAAACCGGAGGAGATAAACAATGCGGAAGCCCACGAGGATCATGCGAAGATCATGGGACTGTATCATAAGTCGATGCAGGATGTGATTGATCGTAAGGAGAACGGGATTCATGTAAAGATTGACGATGAGAACTTAGAGAACCTGCTGCACAAGTTGCTGTACTTAGCTGCAGGCGAAGACCACCTGTTGCAGCCAGATGAGCTGAAAGCTTTCATCGAGGCGAATCCGTTGAAGATCAGACCGTATGCTCAGGCTGTAAATTATCTGGTCAATGCTTCGGTGAATCAGAAGCTCTTGCCTAAGGAGGAGTCGAAGCAGGTGTATGGATTCCATAAGTTCCTGAAGGACTTCACGCTGGTGAATGAGCGTGAGATGACTGAGGTGAGCCTCTGGAAGGAGTATCTGGTGTTTGCGTCGCTGTATGGCTTGGGTGATCAGGTTAGAAAGGGGATGAAGAAGATTGCGCCAGACATTATGCAGTTGGATAAGATTACGAGTATGCTGCTGGCTTCAGGTGCTTCGGCTGTGATGGTGGGTAGCTTGATCAGTACAATGCAGAAGAGCTACCGTTATGCGCAGATGTATAAGACGGCGGATGAGATTAAGATTGAAAGGGCTGCGGCTCGAGCTGCGGCTCGTGCTGCCCGTACTTATAGGTCGAGCGGCGGTGGAGGCAGATCGTCATACAGTGGTGGCGGTGGTCACTCTGGCGGTGGAGGAAGTGGAGTGAGATGATTGGTATTGAGAATGAATAATGAATAATGTTTAATGTATAATAAATGATGAAGATTATGAAGACATTAAGAGAAGAATTGAAGGATGAACAGTTGAATGAGGTTGCTGGTGGTAAGAAGTTTACCCAAACAGCCTACGAAGAAGCCGAGAGAAAGCGCAAAGAGGCTGAAGAACGCGCAAAGGGAATGATGGCTGGAAATGGTCAGCAGGGTTTTTTCTAAGTAGTATTATTAGTATGCTGCTTGACGTGGAAGCTCCCCGATCTGGGGAGCTTCTTTTATAGCCAAAGCTCTTCATCTCATAAAGAAGGGCATTAATCCTTTTTCTTGAATATCTTGTAGCCGATGGCGGCAACGGTGATGCTCATGAGTGGACTGATGATGTTGAAGAAGCAGTAAGGCAGGTAGGTGATGGTTGGCACACCTAAGATGGTGGCTTGCGTCATACCGCAACTGCTCCAAGGAATGAGGGGAGAGGTGACTGTGGCACTGTCCTCGATGCTTCGACTCATCAGTCGTTCCTCATAGCCTCGATGCTGATAGACACCTTTGAACATATTAGCCGTGAGGATGATGCTCAGGTACTGGTCTGCCACCATGCAGTCCATAAAGAAACCTGTGCTGACAGTGCTTGCCACTAATGAGGTTCTTGTATGGGTTAATGGAAGTACCAAACTGGTGATGCGTTGCAACATACCACTGGAGGTCATCATACCACCAAAGCACATAGCACACAGAATCAGGTAGATGGTGTTCAGCATTCCTTTCATACCGCGCGTAGCCACCAGTTCGCTCACTTGCTCATGCCCCATGTCTATGGAAGTGATGTCGTACATACCTCGCATCACGCCCGTAAACTGACTATAGGCATTGATGTCGGTGGTTCCTGCCACCTCTGCCAGGATGTGAGGTTGGAAGAACAGGGCGAAGATGCCACCCAAAATAGAGCTGAGGAACAATACAATTACAGCAGGCCAACGCTTGGCTATCATGATAAGCGTCACCACTGGTACTATCATCAGCCAGGGTGAGAGGTTGAAATACGACTGCAACGAATCCTGATAAAGATCGATGAGCGAGGCATCTGTCACACTGTAGTTCAAGCCGATTATGGTGAAGATTATCAGTGTGATAACCATTGTTGGTACAACAGTGTACATCATATATCGGATGTGACTGAACAAGGGAACATCACTCATGGTGGAGGCAAGCACGGTGGTATCGCTCAAGGGCGACATCTTATCGCCAAAATATGCCCCTGAGATGATGGCTCCCGCAATAAGTCCGCTACTGAACCCCTGTGCTTGTCCGATGCCCAACAGGGCAATACCTATGGTGGCTATGGTGCTCCACGAGCTACCTGTCAGTACACTTACAATGGCACAAATCAAGCAGGTGGTGACCAAGAAGAACTTTGGATGTATCAGCATGAGGCCATAATGAATCAGAGTTGGTACCACACCACTCAGGATCCACACGCCAGAGATGGCACCAATCATCAGCAAGATAATGATGGCGGAAGTGACACTGCCCACACTCTTTTTCACCCCTTCCTCCAGTTGTTTCCAAGGAATGTGGAAGTAGAGGATGGAGATGGCTGTACATACCCCAGCAGAAATCAACAATGCCACCTGACTTCCTCCATCGAGCGAGTCGGAGCCAAAAACCCTGATAACAGTGGCGAGCAAGATAATCAGCACGATTACAGGCAACAGGGAAAGCAGTATGTCAATCTTATTGAATTTCATAAACTTTAATGGTCAATAGGTCGCAATCAATGGTCAATGGTCAATAGTCAATGGTCAATCGTCAATAGTCAATATCTCTTTCAAACACACTTGCAAACTTTCCTCCCAATGGGGAATCTTCATTCCGTAGGTCTGCTTGATTTTGGTCTTGTCCAACACGGAGAAATGCGGACGAGTAGCCTTAGCTGGATACTCTTCCGTATGCAACGGACGAACGGCGCAGTTAGTGATGCCTGCCAACCGGAAGATAGCCAAAGCGAAGTCGTACCACGAGCAAACGCCCTCATTGGTATAATGAAAGATGCCCGGTTTGATACCTTGATTGATGGCGACATAAATCGCAGAAGCCAAGTCGGATGCCAGGGTAGGGGTGCCGATCTGGTCGGACACCACACCCAGCTGGGTGCGCTCGCGTCCTAAGCGTATCATCGTCTTAACGAAGTTATTGCCGAAGGGGGAGTAGAGCCAGGCTGTGCGGATAATCATCGTCTGTGGACAAATCTGCATGATGTCTCGCTCGCAATCAGCTTTGGTGCGTCCATAAACAGATTGCGGACAAGTGGGTTGATCCTCAGTGTAAGGCTTGTAGGCGGTGCCATCGAACACATAGTCGGTGGATATCTGAATGAGTGATGCCCCTTGTGCCTGAGCCGCTTCAGCCAAATAGCAGGGAGCTATGTGGTTCAGCTTGTCGCACAGCTCTGGGTTGTCTTCTGCCTTATCCACAGCTGTATAGGCGGCGCAGTTCACGATGACTTCTATGGCGTTATCCTTCACAAAAGCATTCACAGCCTCTTGGTTGCAAATGTCGAGCTCTTCCACATCGGTGAAGCAGTACTGATGCTGTGGGTACAACCCTGAAAGCCTGCGCATCTCATTGCCAAGTTGGCCATTGGCACCTGTAATCAGTATATTCATTGATTCAATCTTCTAATTTTAACTTTCCTTGTTTCTCGTCATAATAGAACTCAGCGAGCATAGCGATAAATCGCTTGATGGTTTGCATGGCCTCTTGCGTTTCCTTACTAACTGGTTGATGCTTCAACTTCAGCAGTAGCTCACCATACAGTGCCTGGAAGCAGGTGTCAATCTCAGGAAAAACCTCCCCCCCGGCTTTGGCTCTCAGCTCCACGATGAATGGCAGGGCATTATAATAGGCAGCACTGTAATAGGGAAATTTGGACGAGGCGAGCAACACATTGTGTAGTTCGGTCAACTCCTGCATCACATTCTTGTTGATTTGCAGGTGTCCTTGTTTAGTAACAGCCTCCCTGTGCATCATGTCACACAGTTCGCTTAACCATTGTTCCTCTTGTGGCCTATCAGCTTCTGGGAAACCAGGCAATATCCGTTGCTTTACTACCTCCATGTCGCAATTGCAGGCACGTAGCAAGTCCTCTATCTGCCACATATACAGCAGATATTCAGCAATATTCTCCTTCCTCAATTTCCCAGCACTCTTCATGTATGATTAAAGTTTCATGTTTCATGTTTCATGGTCAATAGAGAGATTCTCCAAGACAAGTAATAACCAATCCCACAATCGCCACAATCATCACAATCACACCAATGGCACGGTTTAGCATCCAGATGCCCCTCAGGTTAAACTGCGACCTTACCTTACTCACTCCTGTTGTCAGCACAAACCACCATAGCAACGCTCCACACACAATGGCGAGATAGCCTGTCACTGTCTCACTCACCAACTCACCCTGTTCCACAAATGAGAATCGGGCGAACAAACCAATGAACAACAGGATGATAAGTGGATTGCTAAGCGTTACTAAAAAAGCTGTCAGGTAATTGTGCAGGTAGCTACCCTTGTTGCCACTGGGGGCGCGTAATGCTTTCACGGGGTTACTTCGGAACGTGTAGAATCCAAACATCAGCAAGAGCACACTGCCAAAGAGTTGCAGATAGAAGATGTTGTTGTTCACATAGTCGAACACAAAGCTCATGCCATAGCCTGTGAGCAGGGCATAGATCAAGTCGCTTAACGCGGCTCCGCATCCTGTCGCAAACCCATACCAGCGTCCCTTGTTGATAGTGCGTTGCAGGCATAAAACACCCACAGGTCCCATAGGGGCAGAAGCGATAATGCCTATCAACATGCCTTTGAAAATGATGCTCAGTATCGTCCCGATTCCAATCATAGGTGCAAAAGTAATATAAATAATTGACATTTACACCATCTTTATATATTTAAAACTTCAGTGAAGCACTTAATTCCAGGGTGAATGGACGGATAAAACCGCCTGCCATCAGGTGATGATGCTGATACTGACTCACGTCAGTAGCCAAATCGGCAGCACCGATATTACCGCTGGCACCCTTTTGATTCAGGATGTTCACCATATTCAGAGAGAAAGAAACATGATCGTTCAGCGTATAGTCAATACCTCCGAAAGTTTCCCAGCGACCCTTGAAATACAAAGTGTTGGTCTTGTTGATATACTGCTTGCTCTGATAGCGGAAACTCAGCCAGAAGCGCCATTTGTCAATCTGATAAGATGGGTCTAACTCAATAATCATTTTAGAGATAGCAGTCACGTTCTTGTCGTTGAAGTTATAATGTTGTCCAGGGCCATCACTAAACACTGGCTGGAATTCGAAATTTTTATATTTAGGATTCTGGAAGGTGAGCAGTCCGTGGAAATTGAAGCCCTTGAATGGGGTTATTACAGCATCTGTAGTCCATCCCACAGTAGCCACATCATACAGGACAGCAATAGTTACCGTTTCGCTCTGGTCATTGGGGTTGGTGAACTGTGTCCTGCTTTTATAGTTCGTCTGCGCGATGTGGAACACCTGTGAGGTCAGCTCAATCCAGTCGTTGTTGAAATAGATACCACCTTTAAAGATGTTACTGGTTACTGGTGACTCATTGGGCAGATCGCATCCTGCATAGTCCTGCATGTTAGGACGCTGCTGTACGAACACAGCCTCGCCTAATACTCCCAAGCCTCCTGTTATGCGATATCTGCCATTGAAAGTAGCAGTAGGGTTCAGCCAATTGCCCTTGAACGGGTATTTCTTGCCAGTAGCAACTGTGAAACCTGGTCGGCGTACATTGCTTGGGTCAAATACATTCCCATCCACATCGGTAGAGAAGGCACCTTTACCATGCAATTTCTGCCAATCGATACGGAAACCAGCTGAGAGCCAGAGTCTGTCATTAACTGTCCAATCGTCTGATATATAGGCTGCCAGGCGGTTTTCATGTCCACTGTAGAAATCGGCACCTGAGTTGAAAGCTGTCATTTGCTGGCCTTTAACCAGCAGGATGCGCGGATTCTCCTTTACCTCGTGGGGCATGAGACCAGTGGGATAAGACATGCTCTGGTATGAGAACCATTCGTTCAGTCCCATACGCCAGCTGTGTTGACGATTCTTACCACCCTTGCCTGTCAGCTCTGCGCTTGTCATCCAGCTGCGCTCGATGCCATAAGGTCTGCGGGCATGACGGTTCTGCACATAGCCCACGTAAGGCGTTCCATCCTCGTAGGTATAGCCATCAGCTTCTGTCACGTTAAAGATACCGGCAATGTTATAGGTGGCTGTTCGCTGTTGCGCATCCTTTAGTTTGCTGCCTATGGAAAGCTTC
Organism: Bacteroidaceae bacterium; assembly: GCA_017649485.1. Classification (GTDB taxonomy): domain Bacteria; phylum Bacteroidota; class Bacteroidia; order Bacteroidales; family Bacteroidaceae; genus Bacteroides. Next base: position 15,704 of record JAGCGS010000007.1, read on the forward strand.
ATGCCATTGTCCCAAGTATATTTGAAGTTGAAGGTCAACTGGTGGGCATGGTCACGGTTGGCATCGTTGATATCCACATCATATTCCTTGTTGTCTTCCAGTGAGAGATAGTGGAAAGCCCGATAGTTGGGCAGGTACTGGTCTCGTCCCAGGTTGAAGTCCTCGAAAGGTTCTACGCTACCGTCCTCGCCGTTGAAGTAGAATGGACCGCTTGCATCTGAGAAAGTGGTGTTAGCTGAATATTGGTACAACAGGCTCACCTCGCCCTTATTGTCGTTCCAGCGTTTGTTGATGCCTGCTTTATATATTTCCATGCGGTCTTGCAACCTCATCACATCCAGTTTGTTGCTACCAGGATCAAAGCTTTGGTAAGAACCTAAGGTGTAGCCCCATCCTTTGGCAATTGGCCCTGAGATGTTGAAATCAACCTGTTGTTTGCCAAAGTGATTGAAAGAGTATTTGCCCAATCCAATGAATTTGTCGCCACCATGACGGTTCTCACTTGATACGATGTTCTCCATCTTGCCAAACAACAGGGCACTTTCACCCAGCGACATCAGTTTGTTACTGCTGAGACTCAGGGAGCTTCTCCACGTGGTGGAAGGCATGATGGGCCAATATAGTTCTGATACGGGCAATCCGTCCTCGAAGATATCTGCGGCAAATTGTGCAGGTAAACCTATGGAAATCTGTCGCGGCTCGCGATCGTTCTTGGCGTTGAGCATGACGTTACGGTTTTTCTCTTCTCGTGTTGAGGGTACTGTATCGTTCTTTGCCACTTGTTGTGCCTGTAGGCATGTAGGTAGCATAATGATAGCTAAGATTGTGATAATGGTTGAATGTTTCATGCTTCTGAAGGTTATATTTGGCTCAAAGATATGAAATAATTTTTAAATAATGTATCATCATAGCTGATAAATTCTTACCTTTGTAGTCTGAATGTTAAATTTAATACGATATTTGCAATGAAGAAGCTATTTTTTGCTGCAGTTGGCCTGGTGGCTATGACTCTTGCAGCTTGTGGTCCTACCTATGATGTGGCAGAACCAATGAACAAATGGACATCCAACCAGCGTGAAGGCAATGTGTATCAATCTGACCAGAATATGGTCAGTGTTAATGCTGGCGAGACCCTTACCGCAAAGGGTGATTACCGAAATTTCGACCTCAAGGGCAAGGCTTTCTTAGAGGCTGGTGCTGAGGCTTCACTGATGTTCCATGCTGATGCGCAAGGCACCAAGGGTTATGAGGTGCTGTTGCACAATGGTCCTATTGACGGTTCTCGCAAGACAGGTAGCCTTGCTACTGTTCGTAACCTTTATCGCTCTTTGGGTGAGGATAACAACTGGTTCGACTTCGATATCGCAGTACGCGAGAAGAACATTTCTATCAAAATCAATGGTACTGATGTGGTTTGCTATACTGAGCCTGCTCAGCCTTATCGCACAGAGGCCAATAAGGGTAAGGTGCTGAGTCAGGGTATCTTCGCTCTCATGGGCAAGAAGGGTCAGGTGAAGCTGCAGGATCTGACTGTTACCCGTCTGCATGATGGCGTGGTGAATCCTAACGATACCATGCCTGTGGTGGATGAGACTACCGATGATATCATCCGTCTTCAGCAGGAGAACTTCCCAGTTATCGACTATCATGTGCACCTGAAGGGTGGCTTGACCAAGGAGATGGCTCATGCGATGGAGATGAATTATGGTATCAACTACGGTGTGGCTCCTAACCTGGGCGAGGGTGGAGTAGGCCGCATGTTGTCTAACGATGAGGAAGCTTTTGCATACTACAACGAGGTGAAGCCTATGGCATTCCTGATGGGTGCGCAAGGTGAGGGTCGCCGCTGGATTGTTCAGTTCTCTGAAGAGGCTATCAACCGTTTCGACTACCTGTTTACTGATGCAATGACTGTAGTGGATAAAGGTCGCATCTGCCGCATCTATCGTCCTGAGGAGGTGAAGCTCGATGGCCGTAGCAAGCAGAAGTATATGGACATGATTGTTGACCAGACCGTGAAGATCCTGACCAATGAGCCAGCCGACATCTATGCCAACGCTACCTATATCCCTGATGATATGAATGTGGACTATGCTCAGTATTGGACTGACGAGCGTGTGGATCGTGTATTAGACGTTTTGCAGAAGTATGACATTGCATTGGAAATCAGTCCTCGTTACAAAATTCCAAGCTTTGATGTTATCAAGAAAGCTAAGGCTCGTGGCTTGAAGTTCACCTTTGGAACAAATAATGTGGATGCAGACTTTGGCAAGTGCGAATATGCTATCCAGGCTATCAAGGAATGTGGCATCACTGCTTCGGATATCTGGTTCCCTACCATGAGCAAGCGTGCTGGTCGCAAAGCAGTTGATTACAATAACTTTGCCAAGACAGTGAAGAAGTAAATTCACTATATATCTATAATAGAACGGTTCTTCAAATCCAGCTATACAGCAGGAGGCGAAGAACCGTCTTTGTTTTCCTTTGTTAATACTTTTCTTTTAGCTCTTTAGCCAATCAGGGGATATTCATCCAATACTTTCTTTCCTCATCAGTCATCTGTTCAATGGCATAGCGTAAAGTAGTGCGAGGCATCTCGTGGGCATGTTGGCGTAAGAAGTCACGCAGAAGGTCCATTGATACACGCTTGCCCATCTCGCGAAGCATCCAGCCTACAGCCTTGTGCATCAGGTCATGCGTATGGTGAAGATGGATTTCGGCGTATCGCAGACACCAGGATGGGTCACCCATCTGTGAGGTCTTCCAGGTGCATACCATACTCATACGCTGTTTCCACAGATTGTTGCTTTGGGCAAGGGAATCGAGCGTGTTTAGTTTGTATGCTTTGTCGCCCAAGGATGAAGGCAACAATAGCCAGTGCCCTAATATCTTGTGAACAGATAAATCCACTAAATCCCAGTTGTTGGCTTGCTCCGCATATTGCAGATACATCGTCAAGATGGCATCGCGACCACTGATGGCATCTGCGTCATGCTCTAATCTTTTGGTTGCCAGTTTCTCAAAATGCGCCACCAGAATCAGCAAACCGCAGAGTCTTACCTCATGCCAGCGATTTGTCAGTAGCTCGGGTACCTCATTCAGGGGAAAGCCCTTAGCAACTGATTTAACCACATCTCTTGTTTGTGGCACCTTCAAGCCAAGAAACTCATCGCCTTCTCCGTACTCACCAGGACCAGTCTTGAAGAAACGCATCAGTTGTAGCCGCTGCTCCTCATCTTGCTGCGACTCCATCATGGCTATTATTTCCTTGGCGGTAGTCATTTCTTAACCTCTAAGATACCGTCAATCTCATGAGGTACAAAGGGACCTTCTTTCACTTCGAAGACTACAGTGCCTGGTTCCATACACTCAACTGTGTGCCAGGTGTTCTTGGGGATATCTACACCAAAACGGCCTTCCTTAGGATCAATAACTTCATTTTCGGTTATATCTCCCTCGTCATTGTAGATAAGCACCCGCACTTTGCCTCGCAACACCACTAATGTTTCGTCTTTTGTAATGTGGTGATGAACGGCAACCTGTGTACCCATTTCCATAGCATTCAGAAACCGATGGCATTTGTCCTCCAAGCTCTGATGGAAATTATAGTTCATGCGTAGGCGAGGAGACTGCTTCGCTTGTGCAGTCACGCTATCCATTAGCTGGTTGTCAATAATCTTCATAATATGTTTATTATTTGTCAATGGTCAATCATCAATGGTCAATTGTCAATCGAGAAAGAATAGGGGGCATCAGCTTCTCCTATTCCTCGTTTTGTGTTCGGCTCAGATACCATTTGCAACTCAACCTTGGCACCCTGCATCAGGTCATCATGCGTGAGGTAGTTATGCTGGTAATCTTTGCCATTGAGCTTCATGACATCAATATATCTGTTTTCATCTGAGCAGGCTGGGGCAGAGATGCTGAAGGTTTTGCCATTCTCCAAATGCAACTTCACATCCTTGAAATAAGGAGTGCCCAACACATATTGCCCGCTACCAGGACAAACGGGATAGAAGCCCAAAGCAGAGAACACATACCAGGCAGAGGTCTGCCCATTGTCCTCATCACCACAATAGCCATCTGGCGTAGCGGCATACAGCTTATCCATTACCTCACGGATCCAATACTGTGCTTTCCAAGGTTCACCAGCATATCCATAGAGGTAGATCATGTGTTGCACAGGCTGATTGCCATGGGCATAGTTACCCATGTTCATAATCTGCATCTCTCGAATCTCATGGATGGGGAAGCCATAATAACTGTCATCAAAGATGGGAGGCACTGCGAAGACGGAATCTAACATCTGGGTAAATTCCTGCTTGCCACCCATGAGGTTGATTAATCCTTGAGGGTCGTGGAACACTGACCAGGTGTAGTGCCAGCTATTGCCCTCAGTAAAGGCATCGCCCCACTTCAATGGGTTGAACGGACTTTGGAAAGTACCATCCTCATTCTTGCCACGCATCAGTTTGCTCTCAGCATCGTAGAGGTTGCGATAGTTCATCGCCCTTTGGGCATAGATGCCAATCTCACTCTCATGCTTGCCCAATGCTTTGCCTAACTGATAGATGCACCAATCGTCGTAAGCATATTCCAAAGTGCGGGCAGCACTTTCGTTGATACCCACATTGTATGGCACATAGCCCAAGCTGTTGTAGTATTCAACACCCTTGCGTCCGGTTGATGAAATCTTCTCATGGGCATGGTTGGCTCCATGTGTCACAGCTTCCCACAGTGTCTCAATGTCATACCCGCGCAAACCTTTCAGATAGGCATCTGCCACCACCGAAGCAGAGTTGTTGCCAACCATACAGTCGCGATGACCAGGGCTTGCCCACTCTGGCAGGAAACCGCTCTCCTTATAAGCATTTGCCAAACCTTCCTGCATCTTAACATTCATGCTGGGATACATCAGGTTGAGGAAGGGGAACAGGCAACGGAAAGTGTCCCAGAAGCCAGTATCTGTAAACATATAGCCTGGCAACACTTCACCGTTATACGGACTGTAATGAACAGGCTTTCCATTGGCATCTATCTCATACAGACTACGAGGGAATAGCACTGAGCGATACAGACAGCTGTAGAAGGTGCGCAAATGGTCAATGTTGTCATCATTCACCTCAATTCTGCCAAGTATCTCATTCCAGTTGGCTTTAGCAGCTGCGCATACAGCGTCGAAACTGCGATTGCCAATCTCCTGCAGGTTGAGTTCAGCTTGCTCCAAGCTGATGAATGAAGAGGCGACCCGTGCCTCTACCACCTCGCCTCGATGGGTAGGGAAGCTGATGATAGCGCCTGCATGATTGCCTTCTGCTTCTGTCGTGCCACCCTTGATGTTTTTGTCAAGTACGGCAGAAGTATGATTAAAAGGCTTGCTGAACTTAATTACGAAATAGTTCTTGAAGTTCTCTGGCACACCTCCGCTGTTGCGGGTGGTATAGCCAACAACCTTCTGCTCATTAGGCAGAATCTTGATATAGGAGCCCCTGTCGAAGGCATCCACTACCACTGACGAGAACTCATTCTCAGGGAAAGTGAAGCGGAATACAGCTGCCCGCTCTGTGGGTGTTATCTCGGTGGTCACATCATAGTCGGCGAGATATACCTTATAATAGTAAGGAGTGGCAGTCTCTGCCTTGTGGGAAAACCAACTGGCGCGTTCTTCTTCATCGAAGACCGTCTTACCTGTCACGGGCATCAGGCTGAACTGTCCGTAGTCATTAATCCACGGACTTGGTTGGTGTGTCTGCTTGAATCCACGAATCTTGTCGGCATCATACACATACGCCCAACCATCTCCCATCTTACCCGTCTGAGGTGTCCAAAAGTTCATACCCCAAGGCAGGGCGATGGCGGGGTAGGTGTTACCCGTAGAAAGGGTGTATTTGGAGTGTGTGCCCATCAAAGTAGTCACATAGTCCACAGGATCAACTTTCCCAACAGGCTGTTGTTGCTGTGCCGACTGGCAAGCCAACAAACAAACCCCTAATAATGCTAAACACAAATTTCTCATATAATTATAATCAATGTTCAATGATCAATCGTCAATGGTCAATAGTCAATAGTCAATGGTCAATAGACAATCGTCAATGTTCAATAGTCATTGCCTTTCAATCTTCAATAGCGCCCCAGTATTCACATCAAACAGCACCTTGGTCACTGTATTCCTGTTAAATAACTGGGCAGCCAGGTACTCTCGCGTGCCAAACTGTGTAATTGATAGCTCGCTATCAAATAAATTCTTATGGTTATAGGTAAGCTTTACGTTAGCTTTGCCTGGCACATTGTAAGCTACACCCTCCAAAGCCGTCTTACTGCCATTCGAGAGTATGCTGATGATAGACTTGCCTGCTTTACCATCCGTAGGTTCAGCAGGTTGCTCAGGTATCACCTGCTTATTGACAATGCTCAGTTGTATGGGTTCGCCAACCAAGTTATCTGCATCCACAAAACCCAGTTTCGTGGAGAATCGGAATGCCACTTTATTATTCATCTCGGCAGGTGTAACCCTGAATGTCTGATGGATAGTTTCGGTAGTTGTCTTCCCTTCAAACATTTGCGTTAATGCTTTCTCTTGCAGATTGAGGTTGTCGAGCATAATCTGCAGTTGGGCTCCGTCTTTAGGCAAGTTGTCGGCTTCACCTCTGAGCAGATTGTTCTTACTCTCGCGGATGTTATAGATTTCACGTGCCACCAGCTCAGCTTGCTTGGCTATAGAGGTAGCCACCAAGATCTCCTCGGTCAGGAAAGAGCGTGGGTCAATATCAGCTTCCGGCTGTGGAGCCTTAGGTTGTTCCACCTTCTGTTCTCCCACCAGGGGCATATTGATGGAACGAACAATGCCGTCAGCAGTCAGCTCCATCAGTGGGGCAGTGGTTCGGTCTTTCATCTCCACAAAGTAGATGTTGTCAGGGTCAGGAATACCTACTGTCTTTATTTGCACATCATCCAATGTCCAGGTGTTTTCCGCCTCCTGCTTCACGCCATTCAGACGCAGATAACGCTCGGCATATAAACTAAACTGACCTGGTTCATAGTGCTGTCGTGTGGCAGTTGCTTCAATCACAAGCTCTGTCTGAGGCAGCATGTATGTCACCCCGAACTTCTTGCCAAAGGTTACGCCTGCAGTTACTTCAGTCTGGCCATTGATCATTGACCATTGGCCATTGACCATTATCATAGCAAATAGTATCAATAAACCTTTCTTCATAGATTAATTTTCAATTATCAATTTTCAATAAGCAAAAACGATGCACACAGGCATGCTGAGATTGATGTCACGATGGGTGTTCGTCAGCAATCCAGTTTGCATGTTTCGCTCAAATATCTCAATCTTATTGTCGTTCATATCAGCCACCAGCACATACTTGCCGTTCGGTGTGATGTTGAAGTTGCGGGGATGCTTGCCAGTAGGCTGATAGCCCACTTTCTTCAGCATACCTGTTTGCTGGTTCACTTCAAAGATAGCCAGTCCGTCATCGATGTTTCTCACACTGGCATAGAGGAACTTGCCATCTGGTGAGAGATGGATGTCAGCAGCATGACGGTCGGCTTGCGGATGTGTCTCGATGGTCTGTATCACTTGCATCTTGCCCTCGTTGTAGCTACATACAGTCACTGCCTCACTCAGTTCACTGATGATATAAACAAACCTGCCGTCAGGGCTGAAGATAATATGACGAGGACCTGAATTGTTGTCAATAGGTGTGTTTTCCATCAGCAGATGAGGCTTGGTTGGGTCTGCCTCAACATCGAACTGCAGGATGCGGTCGGCACTGAAGTCTGTGGCTAACAACTGTTTGCCATCGGGTGAGAAAACCGTGCAATGCACATGGGGGGCATCTTGGCGACTCATATCCGGTCCGCCAATGTTACCACAGAAAACGGTATCCACAGGCTCCAAACCACCATCATAACGCAGAGGTAATATCGACATGCTGCCACCGGAATAGTTTGCCGTTGTAACAATCTTGCCGTTGGTTGCCACATAGCAAGGGTCTTCTCCGTAGGTAGGCTGGCGGTTTATCAGTTCTGCCTTCCCGTTTTCCTTGTCGAACTTGAATGCTGCTACGGAAGCAGTCTCATCGCTCTTCTCACTCACCACATACATCACTTGTTGGTTAGCAGACAGGGTGAGGTAGGAGGGGTTATCCATCTTGATAACTTCCAAAGGCTTCGCTTCACCGTTGTTTTGGTCAAACTTATAGGTATAGATACCTTCACTGCCAGCGAAGGTGTAAGTGCCTACAATCATCGTCAGCTCATCAGCTTTCGGTGTAGAGCTGCAAGCTGTCATGCCTATGGCTATGCCTATCGCAAGAAAAAACTTCTTCATATTATTCTTTTATTTAGCTTTCAACCCACAAAGATAAGCCAATTCATACATAAAACCAAATAACTTGTTTTTTTTAGTATTTATAAACAAACGAAGGTGATACTGTTGCAACTTGTCCCAATGTTAGCTATAAGTGGCGGGAAAGCATTCCTATGATTTATGTCCAAATACCCTATGGTTTGGCACTGCTTACCCATAGGGTTACAACCTGCTAACCTATGCATTGGTAATTGCTATGCCTACCTATTGACTTTTCCTGATTTCACTAGACACTTTTTCTCTTCATTAGCTGAAACAGTAGACAGTTGCTTCGTTGTCGTACTGAATCGATAGACACAAGCGAAAAAGCTGTGCTGTTTTAGTTGACACTTCGTCCATGCTGGACACGCAGAACCCAGGGCTGTTAGTTCGGCAAAACTGGATGCCCCTCGATGGGGCATTCAGTTTTATGTCAGGTTTGCTGGCATACGCCTTCACCCAGACTGTTTGTCCGGCTCGGCAAAGATACGACATTATTTTCATGCTGTGTCTGTTTTTGGGGATAAATCTTGTTTTTCCACATCTTTTTCTGCTCTCCCTGCTCCAGATGCGCCACTGCCGGTACCTTGTAGCCGATGCTCATATGTGGACGACGGTAGTTGTAGAAGTGGATGTAGCGCTCGACGACACGGTAGGCATGCTCATAGGAGTTGAATCGCGTACGGTAGACACTTTCCACCTTTATTATACCATTGGAGCGCTCTGCAATGGCATTGTCCGTAGGCTTGTAGTCCTCACACATGGAGATGGTGATGCCGTGGGTCTTGAGCATGGCCACGTATGCGTCGCAGCAGTACTGCACACCGCGGTCTGAATGGTGGATCAGCCCCTCAAGCATCTCGCTACCGCACATGGGTACGGCCTGGTCGATGGCCATCTGCAAAGCCTGCATCGTGATGGCGGCCTTGAGCGTGTCGGCCAGTGCCCATCCCACGATCTTGTGCGAGTAGGCATCGGTGATGAGGTGCAGGTAGCACACGTCTCCGCCCGGCAGGGCGATGTAGGTGATGTCGGCCACCCACAGCTGGTTGGCGGCAGTGGGCACGAAGCCCCTTATCCGGTTCTTCCACTTGTGGTAGCGGTGGTTGGAATTCGTCGTCTGGCGAGGCTTCGGCTTGGGAAGCATCAGACCCTTACGGCGAAGAATCACAAAGAACCTGTCACGCCCAGGGACGAAGTCACGCCCGAACATGCCGGTGAGCATCAGCCACAGTTTGTAGCAGCCTATGCCGGGATCCTCACTACGGATCTCCCTCACGGCCTCGATGACCTTCTTCTCGTGCGCCACCTCCTTCTCAATGTCTGCCTTCTACTGGTAGAAGGCCTGACGACAATGGCCAAACAGCCGGACAACGAGTGACACCTTCAGGCTGCACTCGAAGACCAGCTCCATTGCTACTTGGCCCCAGATTTTTTTCGGATAGGAATGTCGAAATACTCCTCGGCCTTGTCGATCATCATGTCACGGGCCAAAGTCTCCAAGCGGGAGAATTCCAATGCCTTCTCCAACTCACGATTGCGCTTCTTTAACATGGCAATCTCATTCTTGTAGTCCTCCTTGCTGCGGTTTGCCATTGCTTCTTCTGAATCTTCTGACAGCAAAGGTAAAACTTCTTTCGGAATTTCATACTTTTTCTGCCAATATCTTAGCAAGGATGCACCATAAATGCCATGAAGCTTGCAGAAGGAACGTTTGCTCATTCCTGACTCATGATACAGACGAAGATAATTCAACTTCTCATCTTCGCTGTACTTTTTTGCCTTTTTTCTCATACTAATAATACACATTTTAATTGTTACTAAATGTGTCTACCTATATCAGTATAAGTCACATGCCACCTATTAGTAATCGCTCTGCCGACATATTACTAATCTCTCTGCCCTCACATTAGTATATTGCAAGGCATC
>JAGCGS010000008.1 GCA_017649485.1 Bacteroidaceae bacterium
CCATAGCACTCGTGAGTTCGTTAGGGCAAACGATATCCATACCAATGGCATTGAGGGCTTTTGGGCGCACTTCAAGCGTGTTGTCTTCTCCACCTACCATATGGTAAGCAAGGACTACTTGCAGCGTTACATTGACGAGCAAGTTTACCGTTGGAACACAAGGGAGGACAAGCCCTCTGTACGCTTTGAGGATATGTTCGTCAAGGGTGTTAAGCACTTTGACTACGCTGATGTGTTGTCAATGTCAAGCGTGATTGACATTAACGCTTGGAAGTCGAAGAGGAATGCGTACTATTGGGAGCGTGTGATGCGTAGGGGTGCTTGAAACAAGAAGAGCAACCATTGCTGATTGCTCTCTTTAATAACTTCAAGGTAGACTTACTAATTTAGTGGAACTCCTCCAATTGATTCTATGTCTGAAGCATACGCACTCCAACCTGAGGCGGTCTTATAAGCATTGACGGAGCCACTTGGAACATAAATCTTACGACCAGTAGCGTTGTTTAAGAATGTCCGAACACCTAACGTTGGAGGTGTCGTTGGAAGACAAGTTACACGTGACAAACTAGTACAGTCTGCAAATGCGTAATCACCAATACTAGTAACACTATTTGGTATAGTTATACTATTCATAGAGAGACCATCAAATGCACCATTTCCTATTATAGTAACATTATTAGGTATTATCGTGTTATTACTTCCTAAAACCAATGTATTTGTATTCGTTTCTATAATAGCATTGCAATTGTTCCTTGAATCATAGACTTGATTATTTGCATCTACTGAAATAGACGATAAACCGCTGCACATATTGAAAGTATATTCTTCTATCCTAGTAACACCACTTGGAATTGTAATACTTACTAAACTATAACAATAATGGAAAACTTCTTCTTCAATACTAGTAACACTATTTGGAATTGTAATACTTGCTAAACTAGTGCAAAAATTAAATAAACCATTACCAATACTAGTAACTCCATTAGGGATAATCATACTTGTTAAACTAACACAGTCAGCAAATGCCCAATCTTTAACATTGGTTACACCTTCTTTTAGCGTATATCTAACAGTATGTTCACCTTGTGAAGTAAAAGTATAATAACCTTCATCGGAATCAATGGCTTCAATACTCACTTCAACACCATCAATTTCAATCTTACTGAACATATCAATACCCCTTATCCACCATTCTTCATCACCTTCTTCAGCATAATAAGCATATAAAAACACTGGTTCCATTGATTGGTCTTGGTTATATGTTGCTATAAATACTAGTCCTTGGCTAGGCTCATTATATGGATTGAAATGTACCTCATCTTGCTCTATGCAATATGATACATTAGGCAATAAAAAGTTCTCCGTGTCAGCAGTGTATGCTGTGTAACCATTATGATTTTGGAATAGTTTTAGGTATTTTCCCATAATTAATCTCCTTTATTTTCTATATAAATACTATATTGCCATTGTTTATTGTTGTTTTTCTCAAATATTTTGCATATCTTTGCTTGGATAATGATATTTATTATTGAATTAACTAATGTATTTGTAATTATGGCACTTTTGAAAGAAGACGGTAGTTTAGACATTGAACGCATTAACAAACTACCACTTGATGAAAGATTACACGAAATAGGAAAATTCACAAGAGAACAAGTGAATGAATATTTCTCCAAAGCACCTATTAAAGAATCTCATATGCCTATAACACCCGTTAAGGTTGACTATAAAATGGAAGATTTATTGGCAAAAGGATGGGGGACTCTTGATGACATTTATAACATACTTATGAAATAACAAGAAAAGAAATGGTTAAACAATATTTACTAAACGAAGACAATTTACCACCAAAGTTGCCTGTAGTGTATTCTGATGATGTGATGAATGAAATAGAATATATTAGACAACGTAATCTATTTGAAAAAGAAGGACTGTCAAGGTTGTTTTCCCATATTAAAGGGATTGAAAACCATATATCAAATCGTGCTATAGCATTTGGCTATGGAAGTAATTACACGATGGATTCCAATGAAATTACCTATGTTTATGATATGGGAGTCGTTTTTTGCGTTAAAGATGATTCGGAGAAAGTCTTTATTGAAATTTCTTGGATATATTTGAATCTTGAAGATTTTGGGTTACAAGAGAATCGGAATATCAACATATCACGAATCATAACAGAAACCATCAACAGTTATCTAAGAAAGAACTTACTGTTAGTAAATTAAAATGAGCAGTCAAATCAATGGCTGCTCATATTGTATAATTATACACTATTGCCACTTACTGCCAACAAGTATATAATTCCCAAAGGAAAACCGTCCGCTGTGAAGCGGACGGTTCCTATTATTAACTTTTATAGTATCAACTTGCCACTGAAATTATTTCAGTTCAGCCAAGTACTTGATAGTGCGAACCATCTGAGAAGTATAAGAGTTCTCGTTGTCGTACCAAGAAACAACCTGTACCTGATAGCAATCATCAGCGATCTTAGATACCATTGTCTGGGTAGCGTCGAACAGTGAACCATACTTCATACCGATAACGTCAGAAGAAACGATCTGATCCTCAGTGTAACCGAAGCTCTCAGTACCAGCAGCCTTCATAGCAGCGTTGATACCTTCCTTAGTAACGTCCTTAGCATTAACGACAGCCACCAGGATAGTGGTTGAGCCAGTAGGAGTAGGAACACGCTGTGCAGAACCGATCAGCTTGCCGTTCAGCTCAGGAATAACCAAACCGATAGCCTTAGCAGCACCAGTTGAGTTAGGAACGATGTTCTGAGCACCAGCACGGCTACGACGCAGATCACCCTTGCGCTGTGGGCCATCCAGAATCATCTGGTCGCCAGTGTAAGCGTGGATGGTTGACATGATACCGCTCACGATAGGAGCATACTTGTTCAGAGCGTCAGCCATAGGAGCCAAGCAGTTAGTGGTGCAAGATGCAGCAGAGATAACTGTATCGGCAGGAGTCAGAGTCTTATGGTTAACATTGTAAACAATAGTAGGCAGGTCATTGCCGGCAGGAGCAGAGATAACAACCTTCTTTGCACCAGCCTGAATGTGTGCAGAAGCCTTCTCCTTAGAAGTGTAGAAACCAGTGCACTCCAGAACTACGTCAACACCCAGCTCACCCCAAGGCAGCTCAGCAGCGTTAGGCTTAGCATAGATAGTGATCTCCTTACCGTCAACGATAATAGAGTTGTCAGTAGCCTCTACAGTGTGCTTGTTCTCACCAAACTTGCCAGCGAAACCACCCTGAGCGGTGTCATACTTCAACAGGTGAGCGAGCATCTTAGGACTTGTCAAGTCGTTGATAGCTACTACTTCATAACCTTCAGCCTCGAACATCTGACGGAAAGCGAGGCGACCGATACGGCCAAAACCGTTAATTGCAACTTTTGTCATTTGAATAATTAATTTAAAAAGGTTTATTGTATTATTAACTTTATCTTTTTTCCTGCCAAACGAAAATATTTTGTAAAACGGTGCAAAATTACAAAAATCTTTTCATATATTTGCATCATTAAATCGTATTAATTAATAAAAAACTTTAAATTATGGGATTTGTTAAAGAGTTTAAGGAATTTGCCATGAAGGGCAACGTGATGGACATGGCTGTTGGTGTGATCATCGGTGGTGCCTTTGGCAAGATTGTTACCTCAATGGTAAACGATTTATTGATGCCTCTTGTAAGCAAGGCTACTGGTGGTGTTGATTTCACGAACCTGTTTGTGAACCTGACTCCAGACATTGCGATCGAGGGTGAGCGTACACTTGCTGCTGCTAAGGAAGCTGGCGCTTCTGTCTTGGCTTATGGACAGTTCATCCAGAATGTGGTTGACTTCCTCATTGTTGCAATCTGTATCTTCTTCATGATTAAGGCTGTCAATAAGATGTCCAAGAAGAAGGAAGAGGCTCCTGCTCCTGCACCAGAACCTCCTGCACCAAGCAAAGAAGAGGTGTTGCTGACTGAGATCCGTGACTTGCTGAAGAACAAGTAATTGGTTCAGAGGGCTTCAGAATGATGAAGACTATGCAGGGAGAATCTTGCATAGTCTTCATTTCTTTATTACTTGTAGCATGGCTTGCCACCCTAACGGGTGAAGGTCATGATTATGTTACGACATATCATCCTGTCCACCCTCGATAATTGAACGGGAATAGTCGGCCAGCAACGAGGCATCTGGTATGTCGATGCTTCTGCCAGACAACTGGAGCAATCCCCGCTGCTCCAGATTCTTCAATATCTGTTTCACTTTGGATCGCAGTACATTACTCTTGAAAGCTAAGTCCTCTACATTGATGTAGAGTGACTTCCTGCCCGTCTGACTTTCGAAATGGCTCAGCATAACCTCGCATAAGATGGAAGTAGCGTTAGGGTGGGGAAACGCCCAGATTTTGTCTTCCAATACTTGGGTGCGTCGGCAAAGAATGTTAATGTAATTCAGCAGGAACACATCGTCTTTCAGCAAGATGCTATTCATGAACTCTTTGCTGACACTCATCATATCCACATCGGTATGGGCGATGTAAGTAGATTTGAAGAATGTATCCAAGCCAAACATTGAATTCGGCTCAATCAGGTAAGGACCAGTCATAAATTCTGACACCTCATAAGGGCTTTCCCCCATGCCTTCCGTGCTCTTCTCCACCTCTCCACGCAGTATGTAAACCAAACTATTACATTGAGTGCCTCTTTCGATAATCACTTCACCTGCCTCCTTCTTCTCAAAGTGCAGGATTGCCTTGTCCAGGATTTTCGTCAGGCTTTCGGTGCTGATTCCTTGGAACAGGGGGAGCTGAAGAATCGTGTCAAACATTGATGCCATATTACAATCTATAAGTATTGACGAGCAAATTTACTAATTATAAGGGAAAGTTGTTCGCTTTTATGCCCAAAATTTATGTCTATTTGGTAAATATTCATTAAATTTGCACGCTTAAACTTTAATTTAAAGGAATTGTTATGCTGGAAATGTTGTCAAAGTTTGATTTTTTGGAGGTTGTCAGGTGTTTCATCTCCTTGCTGATTGTGATTGATATCATAGGTTCTTTGCCTATCATCCTCGATTTGCGGGCGAAGGGCATGAGGGTAAATGCCACCAAGGCAACAGTGTTGGCTACGCTCTTCATGCTGGGCTTCTTCTATGTAGGTCACCTGATTCTGCAGCTTTTCAGCGTGGATATCCAGTCGTTCGCCGTGGCTGGCGCTTTCATTTTGTTCTTCATGGCCTTAGAGATGATCCTGGACATTGAGATATTCAAGAACTCAGGTCCCACCAAGGATGCCACCTTAGTGCCATTGGTGTTTCCATTGTTGGCAGGATCCGCTTCGTTCACCACCCTCTTGGCGTTGAGGGCAGAGGCATGGGACATCAATATCCTGATAGCACTGGTGCTGAACATGATTTGGGTGTATGTGGTGCTGAAGATGGCCGACAGGGTGGAGAGGTTCTTCGGTAAGTCGGGTATCTATGTGATCAGAAAATTCTTTGGCATCATCCTGCTCGCCATCGCCGTGAGGATGTTTACTGCCAACCTTTCTATGCTGATAGAACAGCTATCTAAGTAGCTTTTCTTAGCAATATTATATTTTTTTTCAGTTTTGTGTTATTTTTTTATCGATTTTGTTTGCATTGACGCTCTTTATTCGTAACTTTGGGATGATTACGGATAAGGTGTGTCATTCATACCTTATTAATGGTGATAGAATAGATAACTTTTAAATGTAATGCTATGAGCTATTTGCGTTTTGATAAAGCCTTGATGAACAACCTCGAGGAAGCGTTGCCACGCGAAATCTTGAGATCTAACAATTCAGGCTCGTATCATTGTACGACGATAGTGGGATGCAATACACGCAAATATCACGGATTGTTGGTTATACCCGTGCCTAACCTGGATGATGAAAACCACGTGCTGTTGTCATCGCTCGATGAGACAGTGATTCAGCATGGCGCAGAGTTCAATCTGGGATTGCATAAGTACAACGGCAATCATTTCAGTCCTAACGGACACAAGTACATCCGTGAGTTTGAATGTGACAAGATTCCTGCTACGACCTTCAGAGTGGGTGGTGTCATTCTGCGTAAGGAAATCGTTTTCGTACACCACGAAGACCGTGTGCTGCTGCGTTATACGCTGGTGGATGCACACTCGGCCACAACATTGCGCTTCCGTCCGTTCCTGGCGTTCCGCAGTGTGCGTGAATATACGCACGAGAATTATCAGGCGAACCGCGACTACCAGGAGATTGAGAACGGCATCAAGACGTGCATGTATCCGGGATATCCTGAACTGTACATGCAGCTGAATAAGCAGAATGAGTTCCATTTCCAACCTGATTGGTATCGTGGTATTGAGTATCCGAAGGAGCAGGAACGTGGTTATGACTTCAATGAAGACCTGTATGTTCCTGGCTATTTCGAGGTGGAAATCAAGAAGGGAGAGAGTGTGGTATTCTCAGCCGGTACGTCAGCTTTCAAGAATACCCGTACGCTGAAGAGGGTGTTCCAAGCCGAGATGGACGACCGTACGCCTCGTGATACTTATTACCACTGTCTGAAGAATGCAGCTCATCAGTTCCACAATGTGCATGGAGATGAGCATTATATCTTGGCTGGCTATCCTTGGTTCAAGTGCCGTGCCCGTGACCTGTTCATTTCATTGCCTGGATTGACATTGGCTGTAAATGAACGAAACCAGTTTGAGGATGTGATGAAGACCGCCGAGAAGGCTTTGAGGCAGTTTATCAATGGTGAGCCTGTGACTTACAAGATCTATGAGATGGATCATCCTGACATCCTGCTTTGGGCGGTATGGTCGTTGCAGCAGTATGCGAAGGAAACGAGCAAGTCACATTGCCGCAAGAAATATGGTGCCCTGTTGGTGGATATGATGAAGTTTATCTTGGATCGCAAACACAATAACTTGTTCCTGCATGACAACGGCTTGTTGTTTGCAAACGGTACACAGAAGGCTGTTACCTGGATGAACTCATCTTCTAACGGTAGGCCTGTGATTCCTCGTACGGGATATATCGTAGAGGTGAATGCACTGTGGTATAACGCCCTTCGTTTCGTGGCAGACATGGAGCGTGAAGGTGGCAATGAAGATTTTGCCAACGAGTTGGATGCCCAGGCAGAAATAACAGGCAAGTCATTTGTGGAAGTGTTCCGCAATGAGTATGGCTACCTGTTCGACTATGTGGATGGTTATATGATGGATTGGAGTGTGCGTCCGAACATGATATTTACCGTGGCGTTCGACTACTCTCCACTGACTTCACAGCAGAAGAAGCAGGTGCTGGATATCTGTACGAAAGAATTGCTCACCCCGAAGGGCTTGCGTACGCTAAGCCCAAAGAGTGGTGGATACAATCCTAACTATGTAGGTCCGCAGACACAACGTGATTTCGCTTACCACCAAGGTACAGCTTGGCCATGGTTGATGGGCTTCTACATGGAAGCTTACCTGCGCATCTTCAGGATGAGTGGTGTGTCATTCGTTGAACGTCAGCTCATCGGCATGGAAGATGAAATGCAGACACATTGCATCAGCTCACTGTCAGAGCTGTACGATGGCAACCCACCATTCGTTGGTCGTGGCGCTGTCTCGTTTGCCATGAATGTGGCTGAGATGCTGAGGATATTGAGGTTATTGAATAAGTTTAATATGTAATAAGAGGAGGAATAGCGATGAAAGTTTTAATGTTTGGTTGGGAGTTCCCTCCTCATATTCTCGGCGGTTTAGGTACCGCCAGCTATGGACTTACCAAGGGTATGTCCAAGCAGCGTGACTTGGAGATTACATTCTGCATACCGAAGCCTTGGGGCGATGAAGATCAAAGCTTCTTGCGCATCATCGGTATGAACAGTGTGCCTATTGTATGGCGTGATGTGAATTGGGATTATGTGAAAAGCAGAGTAGGCGGATATATGGATCCACAGTTGTATTATGACTTGCGTGACCATATCTATGCCGACTTCAACTATATGCATACCAATGACTTGGGATGCATGGAGTTCTCTGGTCGCTACCCTGATAACCTGCATGAGGAAATCAATAATTACTCTATCGTGGCAGGTGTGGTGGCTCGTCAGCAGGAATTTGAAATCATTCACTCGCACGACTGGCTGACTTATCCGGCTGGTATCCATGCCAAGCAGGTATCTGGTAAGCCATTGGTTATCCATGTGCATGCTACCGACTTCGACCGAAGCCGTGGCAATGTGAACCCTACCGTTTATGCCATTGAGAAGAATGGTATGGATCATGCCGACCACATCATGTGTGTGAGTGAGCTGACCCGTCAGACAGTCATCAACAAGTATCACCAGGATCCACGCAAGGTATCTACGGTGCACAATGCCGTGACTCCGTTGGCACAGGAAATCTTGGATATCATCCCAGAGAAGAAGCCGAACGAGAAGGTGGTGACTTTCTTAGGACGACTGACAATGCAGAAAGGACCTGAGTATTTCGTGGAAGCTGCGAGCTTGGTGCTGCAGCGTACCAAGAACATCCGTTTCTGCATGGCTGGCAACGGTGATATGATGGAAAAGATGATTCGCTTAGTGGCTGAACGTGGCATAGCTGACAGATTCCACTTCCCTGGCTTTATGAAAGGCAAGCAGGTGTATGAGTGCCTCAAGGCCAGTGATGTTTATGTGATGCCTTCGGTGTCAGAGCCATTCGGTATCTCTCCATTGGAAGCCATGCAGTGCAGTGTGCCTTCCATCATCTCCAAGCAATCTGGTTGTGCCGAGATTTTGGACAAGTGTATCAAGGTGGATTATTGGGACATTCATGCGTTGGCTGATGCCATGTATTCCATTTGTACGTATCCGGCTATGTACCAGTATCTGCACGATGAGGGCAAGGTTGAGGTGGATGGCATCAAGTGGGAAGATGTTGGCATCAAGGTGCGCCGCATCTATGACGATGTGATTAGAAATTATTAAAACGATAATACTGAATAGATATGAGAACAATCTGTCTTTTTTTTGAAATACATCAGCCGATACTGTTGAAACGTTACCGTTTCTTTGATATCGGTATTAATCATTACTATTACGATGATTATGCTAATGCCGATCGCATAAGCGATGTGGCTGAGAGGTCTTATATACCCGCTCTGAACACCCTGATCGACATGGTGAAGGAGAATAAGGGAGCGTTCAAGGTGGCTATCTCTATCTCTGGTATCGCTTGCGAACAGTTGGAGATTCATGCACCTTCTGTAATCGAACTGCTGAAGAAACTGAATGACACCGGTTGCTGTGAGTTCCTGGCAGAACCTTATTCTCATGGTTTGGCAGCATTGACCAACGAGAAGGTGTTTAAGAACCAGGTAGGCCGTCAGGTGGAGAAGATGAACTCACTGTTTGGTGTTACCCCTAAGGTGCTGGTGAATACCGATATGCTCTATAGTGATGAGATTGGTGCCATCGCAGCTGACATGGGATTCAAGGGTATGCTGACGGAAGGAGCTAAGCATGTGTTGGGTTGGAAGAGTCCTCACTACCTGTATCATTGCAACTACAACTCAAAACTGAAACTGCTGTTGCGTGACTTCAAGTTGTCAGACGATATCTCTTTGCGCTTCTCGAATACAGAGTGGAACGAGTATCCGCTGTTTGCTGACAGCTTTATCAATAAGATTGATGAGTTGCCACAGGAAGAGCAGGTGATCAACCTGTTCATGGAACTGGGCGCACTGGGTATCGCTCAGCCGTTATCATCCAACATCCTGCAGTTTATCAAGGCACTGCCGGCTCAGGCAAAAGAGAAGGGCATCACGTTCTCAACTCCTTTGGAAGTAATGACTAAGCTGAAGTCAGTATCTCCAATTGATGTTCCTTATCCAATTACTTGGATTGACGAGGAGCGCGATACCAGTTGCTGGTTGGGTAATGTAATGCAACGCGAAGCATTCAACAAACTGTATGAGGTGGCTGACCGTGTATTGCTGTGCAACGACCGCAGAATCAAGATGGACTTCGACTATCTGCAATCAAGCACCAACTTCCGCGATATGACAACCAAGAACAGTGGAGTAGGCATTGACCGTGGCATCTATGATTCTCCATACGATGCTTTCACGAATTTCATGAATATCTTGGGCGATTTCTGCAAGCGTGTTGATTCACTGTATCCAACTGACATCGAGAATGAGGAGCTGAATGCGTTGCTCACTACCATCAAGAATCAGGATACTGAGATTGAGAAGCTGAACAAGGAGTTGCAGAAGGCTAAGGAGAAGCTTGAGGATGACAAGGCGCAGAAGAAGACTAAGGCTGCAAAGCCAAAGAAAGCTGAGAAGGCTGCAAAGAAGCCTGCCACCAAGAAAGCTGCAAAGAAAAAAGCTGAATGAAGCACAACTTGATTAATAAAAAAGATAGGGGGTGTCATCACGACTCCCCCTATCTTCGCTAATTAGCTTGATTAATTCAATTTTTATTCTATGAATTATAAAAAAAAGCCTTTATTGTACGCCAAAACGAGTGTAAGTAACTTCCAGCTTGATAGGATTTTTCAGCTTACCATTCGTCATGGCTTTGCCTCCAACCAATCGAGCGTAGCATGGTTTCAGGTCGTGCGTAGTGCCAACCACTATTGATGTAGCTGTACCGTAAGAATTTGTCTGGGAATAAGTATCCACCACAACGGGTACCACTAACACCTTATTGTCCTCCACCCATTTTGCTTCATGTTCAGTTGTCCATCTGCCACTTGCTGCCTTCTCTCGCAACTTCTCAGCAATGGTAATCTTCACCAGATTGGAAATGTTGTTAAAGATATACTTGTTGCTTTCTGTGGCGTTATGTTCCACATAAAAAGTTGTTTGGTTATCTGGCAATGAGTTTGTCTCAAAGAACTCTTTCATGTCTTTCTTCCTAATGAGCAATACCTTCGAAGGATTTTCCATACCAATATCATAGATACTCTCATCAGGATAATTCGTCAAGGTCAGTTTCACCGAATTCAGCGTGTCCTTACCCAGTTTCTGGTAAATCTCATCGTATGGTATCGTCAACGCTGTGAATACACCGGCAGGCGATTTGATATAGGTATTATTCTCGTCAGCTATCTTCTCCTGCAGTTTCTCAGAGTGGGTGAACTTATTTGCCTGTATCACCTCAGGTGTGGAACTGAAAACATATTGTACCGCATAATAAGTAGAGTCAGAGCCGGCTTCACCCTTCGCATCAGTTACCTTTTTCTTCAAAGCGACACCCAGTGAATCGGTAGCGTAAAGGTTAAGTCCCATATACAGAATCACACGGTTCACGTAGATGATAGTACCATCGCCATAATCCGACTTCAGGTAATATCCTGGAATAACATGATTGGTAAATGTTTCACCATCAATAAAGTATTCCGGATGCTCCCTGTTGAGCTTTAGGATCTGATTGCCACGTTCAGGATCCAGCTTGATGTCAATGTATGACTCAGCATCAGTAGAATTTTGCGAATAGTCATGAGCAGTGTATGCTGTTGAACCTACCAAATCCTCCTTGTTGTAATACTTGTCAACATTGATGTTTGTATAGCGGTAGAACCTGCCATTCGACTTTCTGTCAGCCAGCCATTGCCCGTTCAGTTCATAAGCACTTACACGGCATGCTGTCACTGAGTCGCCAAAGAATCCCTTAGTGTTATTCGTATTCTTACTATAGGATATACGCAGGAAAATATCTTCACATGAGTCTTCCACCATCCTGCCAGTACCCCTCTTGGTAGTAGGGTCATAACGATATATCTCAGGGAAGGTATAGTTCTCGGCAGTAGTCATTTCCGTGATAAAGCTGGCATCATAATAGCCGAATTCCGGGTCGGAATATCTGCCTAAATAAGCTGTCATAGAGCGAGCATATACAGAATCAGCCTTCACTGTTTCCGACATCACATCAAATGTGGTGGAGTAGGTTGCCACCATATCTTCTTGTGGCATGATTTCCCATCCTATCTTGTCTGTTGTATCGTCGCAACTAAAAAATATCAGGAGCGTCAATAGCGCAAAGCCTGTAAATTTCAATCTCATATTTATCGTTTCTTATCGTTTGTCTATTCTCTCTCCTTGCCCTCTCTGATGATATCGTAGAAATCGCTTGTAGCTTGCAACATATCATTGTCTTGGTAGGGCAGGAAAGGTTTGCCCGATTGCTTGGCGTATTCAATCAGCTCTGGATCCACATTGGCTGTCTGCTGCACAATCGCATCAGCATGGTCGATGGCCAACTTGCTCACTTGGATGAAATCCACGGGGTCGGCCATGATATCCAAGTCTTCTTGAGCAACGCCCTTCAACATCATCTTCGCCTTGAAATTGTCACGGAAAGGTTGTGTGAATTCTTTGTCATAAAGAGAATACACGATAGATGCTTCCATATATGAAGGCTCATCACAGTAAGTCTTCTTCAGGTAAAGCGGTATCAAAGAAGTGATGCATCCGTGGCAATGGATGATGTCTGGCTTCCAACGAAGCTTCTTAACCGTTTCCAGTACGCCCCTTGAGTAGAAAATGGTACGCTCGTCATTATCTTCATACTCTTTGTCATCTTCATCCTTCAATTGTAGCCTATTCTGGAAATAGTCATCATTATCGATGAAATACACCTGTATGCGAGCCGACTGTATGGATGCCACCTTGATGATGAGCGGATGATCAGTGTCATCAATGATAATGTTCATGCCAGAGAGCCTGATAACTTCGTGCAGCTGGTTCCTACGCTCGTTAACCGTTCCCCATTTAGGCATGAATACCCTAATTTCACGACCATTCTCTTGTACAGTTTGTGGGAGATAGCGACAAATATCCGCCATCTCGGACACAGGAACATACGGAGTGATTTCTTGTGTAATGAATAAGACTCTATCTGTTTTAGCCATAAATTCTACATTTTCGATTACAAAGATACAAAAAAAATATGACTTTGAGGATTTTTTTTACAAAAAATGGCACACTGAGATACCCAGTGCGCCATTTTATAACGCTTTTTAATATGCTTTAATATTTCTATTTTTGAAAACTCTTGTGCATAGCAGCTGCAGCTCTTCTGCCATCACCCATAGCGAGAATCACTGTAGCACCGCCACGAACGATGTCGCCACCTGCAAAGAGGGTAGGGATGGACGACTGCATATCGTCGTTCACCACGATGGTGCCCTTCCTGCCTAATTCCAAGCCTTCCACCGAACGAGGAACGATTGGGTTAGGAGAAACGCCTACTGCTACAATCACCAGGTCAGCATCCAATGTCTCTGTTGCGCCAGGAATAGGTTCAGGGCTTCTTCTGCCAGATGCGTCAGGTTCACCCAACTGCATCTTCTGCAGTACCACCTGCTTCACCTTGCCTTGCTCATCGGAAATGTATTCCAATGGATTGTGCAGGGTCAGGAATTGTACACCCTCTTCCTTAGCATGCTTCACTTCTTCCTTACGGGCAGGCATCTCGTTCTCTGAACGGCGATAAACGATGGTGGCACTCTCGGCACCTAATCGCAGAGCTGTACGTACGGAATCCATAGCGGTATTACCACCACCAACCACAATCACATGCTTGCCGAAAGGTACTGGGGTGTCAGTGTCTTCGCTGGCGGCATCCATCAAGTTCACGCGAGTCAGGAACTCGTTAGAAGAAAGAACGTTGATAAGGTTCTCACCTGGGATGTGCATGAAGTTTGGCAAACCTGCGCCACTTGCCACATAGATACCCTGGAAGCCTTCTGCCTCCAGCTGCTTGGTGCTGATGGTCTTGCCAATGATGCAGTCTTTTACAAACTGAACGCCCATCTTGCTGAGGTTCTCAATCTCCACGTCCACAATCTTGTTAGGCAGACGGAACTCTGGGATACCATACTTCAACACGCCACCAATCTCATGCAGTGCTTCGAACACGGTTACGTCATAACCTAACTTGGCCATGTCGCCAGCAAATGAAAGGCCTGAAGGACCCGAACCCACTACTGCAATCTTAATGCCGTTCTTCTCAGCTATCTCAGGAGTAGCCATCTGTCCACTCTCACGCTCATAATCAGCAGCAAATCGCTCCAGATAACCGATAGCCACAGCTTCACCCTTGGTCTTGAGGTGGATACAGTGTGATTCACACTGCTTCTCCTGTGGACAGACACGACCGCAAACAGCTGGCAACGCACTGGTTTCACGCAGGGTTTTAGCTGCCTCTAAGAAGTCGCCACGCTCGATGTTCTTAACGAAGCGAGGGATGTTGATGTTCACTGGGCAACCTTCCACGCATCCAGGATTAGCGCAATCCAAGCAACGCTTGGCTTCCATCAGTGCCTGCTCCTTAGTAAGACCCTGGTTCACCTCCTCTTTCCTTGAATGTGCGCGATAAGTAGGATCCAACTCGTTCATCTTCACACGAGGGATAGCCATACGCTCTTTCGGCTTCATGCTGGCTCTGAGCTCCACACGCCAAGCGGCATTACGGCTCTTTTCATCAGCTTCAGCCTTCTGCTTCATGGTTGCCTCATATTTCTCTAATTCTGCACGTTCCTCTGGCTTATAGGCACCCATGCGCTTCATCATCTCATCGAAATCCACCTGATGTCCGTCGAACTCAGGGCCATCCACGCACACAAACTTGGTTTGTCCGCCAATGGTTACACGACAAGCACCGCACATGCCTGTACCATCCACCATGATGGTATTCAGTGACACGTCGGTAGGAATCTCATATTTCTTTGTCAACAAGCATACAAACTTCATCATGATGGCAGGGCCGATGGCGAAGCACTTGTCAACCTTCTCGCGCTTGATCACGCTTTCGATACCTTCTGTCACCAAACCCTTGTTGCCGTATGAGCCGTCATCAGTCATGATAATCACCTCGTCAGAACTTGCCCTCATCTCATTCTCCATGATGATGAGCTCTTTGCTACGTCCTGCCAGTACGGTGATTACTTTGTTGCCTGCGGCTTTCAGTGCCTGAACGATAGGAAGCATCGGAGCCACGCCTACGCCACCACCTGCGCATACCACTGTACCGAAGTTCTCGATATGGGTAGGTTGTCCTAAAGGACCTACAATGTCGGTGATATACTCGCCAACCTGAAGGTTGCAGAGCTTGGTAGAAGACAATCCTACCTTCTGCACCACCAGTGTGATAGTACCTTGCTTTGTGTCGGCTTCAGCAATGGTCAGTGGAATACGTTCACCCTTCTCTCCGATGCGGAGAATTACGAAATTGCCAGCCTTGCGTGACTGGGCAATCAGGGGTGCTTCAACAACAATCTTAAATACCTTGTCGGAGTATTGCTCCTTGCTAACGATTTTGTTCATTTTCTATAAATATTGGTCGTCAAAATTACGGTTTTACTTTCTTTTTGAAAGAGTGCTGCAAAGATACTGCTATTTTTTGACATATTAAAAGAATATGCATAAAAAAGTGCGATTGTATGTAAAAACTTACAGTCGCACTATGAAAAATTAAGTAAATTCACTTTTAGTCGATATACTCAAAGCCTGTATATGGAACGAGAGCCTTCGGCATACGAATGCCCTTCTCTGTCTGATTATTCTCCAGCAAAGCTGCCACGATGCGAGGCAAAGCCAGTGCGGAACCATTCAAAGTGTGGCAGAGTTCCACCTTCTTGTCTGCCTTGCGATAGCGGCACTTCAAGCGGTTGGCCTGATAGGTGTCGAAATTTGATACAGAGCTAACCTCCAACCAACGCTGCTGAGCCTCAGAATATACCTCGAAATCATAGCAGATGGCTGCGGTAAAGCTCATGTCACCGCCACACAGACGCAGGATGCGATAGGGGAGTTCCAACTTCTGCAGCAAACCCTCTACATGCTCCAGCATCTCCTGATGGCTCTGACGTGAGTGCTCCGGCTTGTCGATACGCACCAGCTCCACCTTTGAGAACTCATGCAGGCGATTCAAGCCACGTACGTCCTTGCCGTATGAGCCAGCTTCGCGACGGAAACATTCTGTATATGCGCAATTCTTGATAGGCAACTCTTTCTCATCCAAGATCACGTCACGATAGATGTTGGTCACAGGCACCTCAGCAGTAGGAATCAGGTAGAAGTTATCCACCTGGCAGTGATACATCTGACCTTCCTTGTCGGGCAACTGTCCTGTACCATAGCCGGAATCCTCGTTCACCACCGTAGGAGGTTGAATTTCACGATAGCCGCTCTTTCCTGCCTCATCCAGGAAGAAGTTGATGAGTGCGCGTTGCAGACGGGCCCCCTTGCCTTTATACACAGGGAAGCCTGCACCTGTTATCTTCACACCCAAGTCGAAGTCGATAAGGTCATACTTCTTAGCCAACTCCCAGTGAGGTAGCGGATTGCTGATGCCCAATGAAGGATTCACATCCCAGTTGCCCACTGTGTCGCTGGCACTGCATTCTTTCAGGTTGCTTTTCACCACCAGGTTATCCTCGGCAGCACTGCCCTCAGGCACCTCATCGTAAGGCACGTTAGGAATGGTATAGAGCAAAAGCTTCAAGTCGTCGGCAGCTTTGTCCATTTCAGCTTGCAAAGCCTTGTTGGTTTCCTTCAGTTCGGCAACTCGAGCCTTGGCGGTTTCTGCCTCCTCTCTCTTGCCTTCCTTCATCAGCATGCCGATGCTCTTCGACAGCTTGTTGGCTTCAGCCAAGTTGTTGTCCAGCACTGTCTGAGTGTATCGGCGCTTGTCGTTGAAAGCCAGCACCTGCTCGATTGTTTCCTTCGCATTGTTGAAATGCTTCTTCTCCAAGCCTTTGATAATCTTTTCAGTATTATCGGTTATTTGTTTAATGGTAAGCATACCCTATACTTGTTTTTTTATTGAGTCGTTTTTTATAAGAAAGGGATGCAACTTTCCAATCGCATCCCTTCCACTTATACTTAAGATTCGCTGTCGTCGTTATGCCTCTGCAACAACTTCTGCTGGGATAACGTTTACGTAGCGCTTGTCCTCGCGTTTAACCTGGAACTGAACAGTTCCGTCAACCAAAGCGTACAGAGTGTGGTCGCTACCCATACCGATATTCTTACCAGGATGGAACTGTGTACCTCTCTGACGAACGATGATGTTACCAGCTTTGCAAGCCTGGCCACCGAACAACTTAACGCCTAATCGTTTGCTATGTGATTCGCGTCCGTTCTTAGAACTACTAACACCTGTTTTATGGGCCATAGCTGTTCTTTTTTTTAATGATTATGCAATAACGTCTTTAATCACAATCTCGGTAAACTGCTCGCGGTGACCGTTTAATTTGCGCAACCCTTTTCTTCTCTTCTTGTGGAAGACCAGCACCTTGTCGCCCTTTACCATCTTTGATTTTACCTCAGCCACAACTTTTGCACCTTCTACCACAGGAGTACCTACGGTGATTGCACCCTCGTTGTCAACTAATAATACTCTGTCAAACTCTACTGAATCACCATTCTCTACATCGTGCAGCAGGTTGACGAACATCTTCTTGCCTGCCTCTACTCTATACTGCAGACCTTTGATTTCTACAATTGCGTACATTTAATTTTAATTGTAAAAGTTAGCTCCGACGGGTGGTTGGCCACCATTGCCAATCGCTTAATCGAACCCGATGCGGAATAATCGGCTGCAAAATTACAACTTTTATTCCGAACCACCAAGCTTTTTCCAATCTTTTTTATCAGGTTATTTGATACATGAGCCACATAAGTACACTGCCTGCGATGGAAGCGAGGGCGGTTAGGATGATACTAAACAAGATTGAGTTGCCAAACATATACACATAGGTGCGTTTGATGGCGTTTCTCCAACCGAGGTTGAAGAACTGCTTCATGTCCCAAGTGAGCATTAATGAGATGGCTCCAAAGTCGTAGCCAATGCTGAAATCAGACGACTGAGTGTAAAAGAGCGAGATCAGCTGCACCCATAGCAGTTGAACTCCGAAAATAGTGAATACCACAATGTATTCCGCCAGATTCGTTCTCATCCCTACCAATGTGGTACGGAAACTGCGTCGGGCACAGAAAACGAACATAGGTATCATCAATATGATGGCAACCGCCTTGTTCATATTGAAAAATTCCTTGACGAGCGACCCCATTGAATAGAGCAGGGTACCTTCATGATAATATTTTTCCTCGAACTTTTCGACTACTTCTGCATTCCTGGCAGCAAATCTGGCACTCATGCCAACTATGTCTTTCCTGTCTTTTACATTCTCCATTAATGCTTCCGACAACTTCACGCTATCAGCTCTACTCAATGCTGCCATTATTTGCCGCATGATCAGTGTACTGTCTTCCTTGCTTATAATTTTAGTAATCCTTTGTAGCCTCATGATGCTGTCAGCCATTTCCAAAGTAGAGACTTTCTGTTGTTCGTGCTTGATAGCCAAGGCTTCCCTCGCCTGTTTGTTGATTTCATAGAGTTGGGGAACAATGTCAGTGTTTAAGGTGTCGGCTGACAGTTGCTGACTGATGGTGGGGATATCCTCCAGCTTTACTACCTCTTTCTTGACGAATGATGCAGGATCAAGCAGGCGAGCCGCTACCAAGTAAATGGTGGCAAGCACAAAGATGGCTTTGAAAGGTTTGTTATAGTCAACGCGGTGACCTTCCAGGTAGTCGCGCATCATATAGCCAGGTCGCCAAAACAGTTCTAAGAAGCTGCGCATAAGGCCATGCTCAAAGTTGATGGCATTGGCAAGAAACTCTTTAGTGATGTTGGCAATGTCGAATCGCTTCACCTTGTGCGTCTGTCCGCAAGTAGGGCAGAAATTGCCAGAAAAAGTCTCGCCACAATTCTGGCACACAAATTCGTTTACATTGTGTTTCGCCTTGTGCGACATGCCCCTTATTTGCTTGATATGCACCCATCGGCTATATTTCCTCACATGTCTGTTTAACCAGCCAAGGTGCTTATAAGGATAAGGTTGGCTTATCAGAGGCAACAGCTTGATATCGGATAGCAGTTGTCGGTAAGGCAGTTGCTTGAAGCTACTTTCCTCTGTAGTACCATCCAGCAACCCACAGAAGTCCACCTTTGCATCCTTTGCGGCTTGCTGTGCCTCGGTGTTGTTGCCAATCAGCATAGCATACTGTTTAGGTCCTTTCAGCTCCTTCAGCCTTTTTCCAATGTTCTTCTTTGTTGGCTGCAGGTCGATTACTTTCGCACCAGTAGTGCAAATCCGTTCCTTCACGGCAGATAAATCATCTCCGCTCAGGCTTTCGTCAAACAGGTAATACAGGTAATCTTTCATTGTCTTTCCCTCAATTCCGATGCAAATTTACAAAATTTTTTATTGTAACAACGCAATCCTCGTGCCGAATCGCCAAACAAAATCATATAACAACACTTATTTTGTGACATTTCTCCATCTGGCATAAAAGACAGCTCCCCCTCCAATGAAGGGAAGCTGCCACATATTGATGGGGTAGGTAGATAGTTACCCCAACAGATACCTTATCTTCTTTCGGTTATTTGAAGGTCTTACTGCAAAGTGTACCCAATAGGTAGTGCCGCTACGCTCTAAAAACAACTCGTCGAAATCTTTGCCATTCTTCTCCGACATCCTCTTCAGTATCATCATGTAGCGATATGCCTGTTGCTTGTCCTTGCAGCGTATATCCACCGCACAGCCTCTCATATGATTGGAAGTTTTGGAAGGGTTAAGCCCAGCCTTCATCATTTCCATCATCACCTGATAGGAGCGAAAGCCCTGATTGATGATGATGCCCTCTTCCTTCTCCTCCTTTACGTACGACCTGTTATAAATGGCTCGAAGTTCCTCCAGCCAAAACTGGCAGATACTAATCAGATTTTCCACAGCTTCCAATGGAGGCTCATTACCGTCAGAAGTTTTATACTGAGTGTTGGTCAACTCCCCGAGCGTAAAATGCTCGGAGAGTTTCTTTGTTCTGTCTAACATCACTATCTCTGCTTTGTTCTTTTCTTTTTGTTAACATTAATCGGTGTACTCAACGGAAAGACTATGCTATATGCTTTGTCAATATCCGTAAGCCTTACCTGTTGTTTTTTCAAACCGAGTGTAACCTGCACGATAGCCCTCAGTAATTCACGGTGCTTGCGGGGAAACAACGACGGTTCGGGTAGCAAATCATAGCCATAAACAGGCTCTTCGTCTATCGAGGCAAGGTGGCATACCTCCCAGATAAAGTCATCAGTAGCCTTATCTCCAAACCATAATTGCAACACGCGCCTTACACAATAGTGTTGATACTGCTCCATAAAGAGCTGCCTTGTGCGCTCCAGCCGAAGCCAGAGCTGCACAAAACATGCTTGGGTGTTTTTGATTTCAATTTCCATTTTGACTAAATGACTAATGACTATCTTGACTGTTCACCTTTCGATAACATCCATCTTCGACCAGTACAACCAATCCTTGGTTTCGCCAGTTTTTCAGCATTTGTTGCACACTGTTGCGTGTCACCCCTGCCCCTTTGATGGCAATGCTTTGCTGTGTAGCTTGCTCGAAGGTAAACTGCACATCCAAGCGCTCATAGATCGTGTCGTTCTTACCCCGTTTCAGACGGTCACCTCTCAGGTAACCCGCATAGTCGCGGCTGCTGAAAGCATTCTCTATACGTTCGCGGAAGAAGTGTAGGGCATTTTCCAATAGCGAATCCGCTATCACATCATACACCTCCAGCATCTGCGGTGTCTGAGCCTTCAAAAGCAGGTTCTTCCAAAGGTTCGGGTACTGCTTCAACTGTGCCTCGGCACCATTCAAACCATGCTTCTGGATCAATCCCTCACATACCTTGCAGAGCATCATACAGCAGGTCATTCGTTGTGCCGTCACACACACGCGGAATCGCTGGCGGGCACGCACCTTATCATCGTTCATCATCGTCTCTAAGCGAATCCGCTCTAACCACTCACGGCCCTTTGCTTCGAGCTTCTGCAACACCACCTCGCCTTGCATCAGCGGTAGCAGATGCGCTATCTGCCGGATGCGCTCCTCCTGTCTTGGGGTCAGCACGTATGGTTTATCTTCCAATGGCGCAAAAGTATTGTCTGGTGTGCGAGCCACAGCTATACAGCTCTGGAAACCATCGGTATAGTTGTTCACCACACGATACAGCGCATCAGGTGTGCCGCACATGGTGACATTCCACAGCAAACGTTCGATATGCACATTCACAGCATCGGCACTTCGTGCCTCACGCTCATACTTGGTGCCATCATAACTCTGACGCAGCATCACCGAAAAGTCGCTCATGGTAGATTTCCATTTCTGGGCAACCGTGTCAGCTTCGGGTGTAAACGAAAAGGCATGCTTACCCTCGGTATTAGCCAGTCGCTCAGCCAAATTCGCCACTGTGTTGTTCAAGGTGAGGCACCTTACCGGCAACTTGGGTTCCTCGGGTTGCTCCTTCTTGTTCTTAGCAGCACGTTTCTTCTGTCGCCACTCGTCCTCCTGCATCTGATACATCTTGTCGAGTGCCACTACCTCGCACATCCACGCATCCACCACAGGATCTATTTGTCCCTTGCCGGAAGCAAAGTCACCAGCGATATAAGCAATGAGATTAAGGCCTTTCTTCTGACCGTGCACATCCAGTGTCACACCCGTAGCCAGTGCACCTATACAAGGACAGATAGCTGTCACTACAGGCATTGCCAAATGAGGACCTACGGCATCGATGGAGTCACGAATACCCTGTGGCATCTTCTTAATAGAAAGTTGGGAGTTGATAGCAGCAACCTGCTCATCGTCTATCGAATCGACATCCTCTGCGTCATCCGCGGAGACGCCTGTTTCGATTGCGGTCACTATCTGATCCATCAGGCGCGAACCCTTGGTAGGTTCTTTGCATGCCGAGTGGATGATGGTGCGCATCTCTTGTACAGAAAGGCCATATCGAGGCATCACCTCCAGCAACCACTCCTCTGAGTTGTCACAGATGGCACGAAGATTGGCAGCCAACTTGTGCAGTCGCTTGTTGCGCTCACCCTCGCTGGGTTCGCCACCTGTTCTTCGCCAATACTCGCTGATAATATCGGTATAAGGAATGCCCTTGAACTCTTGTGGGTATTTGGTGGGGGCGTCATCCCGAACTTGTGGAGAGATCTCGTGAGATGCCTCGGCTACGCTCGGAAAGACATTGTCGCCATCATCACCTGGATCATAATATGTACCATCCTCGGTACGACCGTCAATCGATAGACCTCTGTCCGTATAAGCCTTCCTTCTTGCAGCCACCTCTTCCTCAGAGAGCTGTTCATACCACCCATCGTTACGATAAATCTCAAAATCGGCTGGCGAAACGTAGATAAACCTCTCAGGTGTAAAGCACGATGTGTCGCAAGCCTCAGGCATCCCCAGTGCCTTACAGTAGGCACGTTGTGCTTCAGGTACAGTCATGCCCAACGGCAATCGGATATCGATGTGCAACTTATGGCGTATCGAGTAATCCTTGTGCAGCATCAAGCCCTGCCACTGACCGCCAATCTCAATATCGAGCTGTTCCGACATCTCGTTTGCCTGCTCTACCTTTTCGGGGTCATCAATGTCAATACAAGTCTGCCAGGTAAACGACTCTGAATCGATGTGCTCACGGTCGCGATAGTTGTCACGGAAGCGCGTGTAGTGCGGACAACGGAACGGCAGATAACCTTTCAACTTGCGTTGCTCCTCTACTTCTTGCGAAGCGTTAATGCGTTGTTCCAACTGCTTCAGTCTTGGCGAACGAGTCAGTGCGTCATAGTCGTGGAGCGGGCATTCTTGTACGAATGCCCTTGTCTGCTCCTTGTTCTGTCTTGGATTAATAGCTATGTTTCTCATACCCAGCAAGTGTTATCTTTCAGTGAACGGATGTAGTTGACAATTTCCTGTATCTGACTCATCAGAGCCTCGATGATCTTGATGCGTCCGATGCCCAATGGCAGTACCAGCTTCACAATGAGGTTGGTGCGTGTGCGTTTCACCTCGGCGTTCTCCGTCATAAAGAGGTGCGTATAGCGGCTGCCGCTGTTGTGACGATATGCGCGGAAGTGGCTTGTACCATCCTCCTCTATGGTCATGCGTCCCTTGAGTTGGCGTCGCCCACCGTCGGTCACTTGTTTCTCACACTCCCATGGGCAGGGTAGAATACTCATATCGCCATTGGCGTAAAAAGACGTACATGTGTCCATCTTCACGTTGCCAGCCAGAATCTGCTGGTCTTTTGAATTCTTTTTTGTCATTTTACTGAATTGTTGCGAGAGAAGTTTTTGAGAAAGGCGCCTACATCATTGCTGATGCTCAATTGATTCCCTCGACCTCAACTCAGGTTAATAATTAGTTGATTTGAGCGATTTCGTTCGCCATAATGTCCTGATAATACACTCCGTTACTTTCATGGGTTGAGAACCTGAGGCTCACCGCCACCAGCTTGTCCACAGCAAATTTGGTCAGGGCAATGTCACCCAGCAAGCTGCACTGGTACTCGTCGGCATACTCGCCGCCCACCTCCTTGAGTCTGATCATACACTTGGCTTTCTCGCCGTTCTTCGTCTGCACCTTGGTTACTTCGGTTTGTGCAACGACCTTCAAAACTTTTGTTTCCATATTTTTACCCGTCAACGCCGTTAGTGGTCGGTTGACTGATGCAAAGGTCGGAAGAAGGCATAAAAAAAACCTGCTACGTAGTAGGTACGCGTAGCAGGTACGGATGCTATTATCTAACTGATAATCAGCCTAAAATATTTTTAAGTTTTTCTTGAAATTTCAACGACTTCTTTTGGTCAAATGCTTTGTTTAGGTAGCTGCGCAGTGTTTCAGGCTTCTCATCCCAAATCTGTCCGAACACCTGCCACACCTCCTTGATGTCAAGTCGGTCGCTCAAAGCCTTAGCCACCAATGCCCGTTCAGTACCGCTCAAGCCATTGGGCTGCCAGTTGTCTTTCAGGATACCCCCATCTACTAGGTTCTCCATCAGTTCTTCGGCTTGCTGGGTCTTCAACCTGTCAGGCACACTATGTTTACTGTTTACCAACGTCTCCTTTTCCACTGTCACATAGTCAGCATCCTCAGCTTCCTCTATGTTCCAACGGCCGTTCTTATCTTGTCGCAGGTTTACGACACCACCCTCATGCACTTCGATATTTGGTGCGTAATTGTTCTTAATATTAATATTCATATTTTACTTTTCTATTTTTGGCAAAGCTATTGAGCCCCCATTCTGTTCTATATTAGCGCCATAATTTGTTTCGATATTTGTCTCTTTCTTCTGAATAAGCTCAATGTTATAGTTGTTCTGCATTGTTGGTTCTTCCAGTTTTTTCATCAAAGCCTCGCCCATCTTCTGCTGCTTATCCTGTTGCTCTTTCTGCTTTGCCAGAATTTTACTTTGTATCTGAGGAGCATATTTCTGCCAGGTAGGGTTCAAGGCAAAAAGCGTTGACATATTACCAAAGAATGTTAGCGCCAATTCAGCAGGGAATCGCAGAAAAGCTGCCTCCAAATCAGCAGAAGTAATCTTATCAGCTTCGAGATCTTTTACAGCTTCAGCAAGTTGCCCCAACACTTTGTTATATCTATTTGTCAAATCATCCACTGCATTCTCTAATTCTTTGATTCGCTTCTCCTTTGCAGCCACTTCTTCTTTCAAGCCAGCAATGGTGGCAGCGGGACGACTTGATGACATAGCATATACAAAATGTTTAGGGAATAAGATATGGTACAAATCGTCCAGGTCAGTTTTCTGTTCATGAAGTGCTTCTACTTCCCTCATCTGGCGAATTGCCTCTTGAAGTCTATACTTATTCTCAGCATTATTATACTTGCAAATTTTATCAATGTTGTTTTCAACAAGAGGCAGATACAAGTGTAAATAATGCATTCTCCGGTTATGTCCTGCTTGTTTTACTACAGCCGTAAAATTGTTATAACCAGTTCCAGTCAATCTGCCAATCGCCATACCGTACATCCAGGAAAACTGATACCACTCTTTCCTTAACTTATTTATTCTTGAATCAAAAATAAAAGAATTTGTTGAGTTCTCTGCTATCATAAGAGTCCCAATCAAGAAGCAGTAATACTCCGTACAGAAGCGGTTATATTGAAGTCCACCTGATTGTTGAATTGCATGCCATAGTTGCTGCTTCAACCCTTCCCCTTCAGATTTGTCCAACATTTTAGGAACAAGAGAAAGGAGATCTTGACATAATCCTTTCCTTTCCCAATCATAATCATCATGCGGGCACTCATTTTCTATAAAAGCTATATATGGATTTTTACCTCCT
The DNA here is from genome assembly GCA_017649485.1 of Bacteroidaceae bacterium. GTDB lineage: Bacteria > Bacteroidota > Bacteroidia > Bacteroidales > Bacteroidaceae > Bacteroides. The sequence continues at coordinate 25,214 of JAGCGS010000008.1, forward strand.
TCAATATTCTCTTTACCGTAAACATAATCCAGAAAAAACTTATATCCCCAAAGTCTCTCGTTTTCGTTGGCTTCATATAATTCAATATCGTAATCTGGTAATCTATCCATATACCACATATTATCTTCCTTCTTATTATAAAGATTATATGCAGCCAACATCATTTCATGGTCTTCCATCACGATAATTCCTGTTTGCGGCTTACCATAGACCCATGATTTAAAAGCCACTACTTTCCCTCTATGAAGAGAATGAGTTGATAACCTTTCTCTTTTGTAATTGATGACAGGTAACGGTATGTTATATTCCATTGTCTTCTAATTTTTGTTTAAATTTACATATCTTCTGGGGTTGTTCTTACTTCTTACTGTATGTTCTATTCTTATTGCCACCATGCGCTTCCAGATAGCCGAACTCTGTGAGTTGGCGGAGGTAACGCTTGGCGGTGGTGGGAGTGAAGCCAAAGTGAGCGACAATAGCCTCGGAGGTGATTTCGTCTTTGTCGGCCACGAAATCCAAAATATCGACCATTTTCTCTGCCAAAGAGGGCTTTACCGACCATTTATCGACCATTTTCTGCTTCAAACCTTGTTTATCGACCATTTTCTCGGACATTGATTTCATAAACTGGTCGATATCTGCCTGCAGATGCTGGCAATGGTGACGGGCCATGCAATCGAGGAATATGTTGAGGTCTTCGCTCTCGCGGGTGTCAATCAGCGCCTGGATGTATTCGGCCTTGTCTTCCTTGAGTACCTTAGTTGGCAGGACATCAAACTCCCATTGCAGTAGGTTCATCAGCAGGCGGCAGGTGCGTCCGTTGCCATCGGCCCAAGGATGGATGGTTACCAGTTCGAAGTGTGCCCAGAAGCTGAGGTCATAGACAGCGGCCACGTCAGCGGGATTGATGGCTTTGCGACGTTGGTTTAGTTCCTCGCAGAAGGCAGTCAGGCGTGCCGGTATTTTCTGGTACGACATATACGACTTGCCGCCCGCTCCAGCCGTAACATTCAGCTTGCGCAACTCGCCTTTTGCGGCAGAGAAATCGCCACCTATCGAATGGTATTCACTACCCGTGCGAGCCATCACTTTAGAAGCCAAGAGAACGAGCCAATCGACGGTGATAGCCTCGTGATGGCGAATCCACTCCCGTCCGTAGTCGTAAGCCACCTTCAGGTCGAGGTTCATCTGCTGCTCCAACATGGTGCGCTTGCTGCTGGTGATACCTTCATCGAACAGCAGTTGTGCCTCCACCTCCGTCACCGGCGAGCCCTCGATGGCTGTAGAGTGCGTGATGATGGAGGAGAGATAGAACTTGTCGAAGTCTATCGTCTCGGAGATGCCCAGCGCCTTGTGTTGCTGGAGCAATCGCAGTAATCTGTCTTTATTCTCTTGCGTCATGTTCGTTTTTTACATCTAATTGCGCATCAA
>JAGCGS010000009.1 GCA_017649485.1 Bacteroidaceae bacterium
GCGCAGTATCTGCCACAACCGACGGAAAGCATTCCCATAGGGGGAGGGAAAGCATTCCGCCACCCCGTAGCAGACATCGCAACGACCCGCCGCAGGCATTTGATTGCAAGAGGATTAGCAAGGGGGCTTGCCCCCTTGTTGTTACCACCACCGTTCGTTCGGACACACCGTTCGTTCGGATTTAGATAAATCGCTCCCGCTCGCAAGCTACCGTTCGTTCGGATTTAGATAAATCGCTTCCGCTCGGCATAGTTCAAGCAAGCTTGACTCTGCTCTCGCTTACTCGCGATTTTGTAATCCGAACGTATCGAATATAAGCATTTGTAATGCGATAAAGAATTAATATATTTCGGATTTCAAATCCTAATACTCAGCCCGTTCGGATTGCAAATCCGAACGAACTAAAGGCGGATTACAAATCCGTCCGAACTAAAGGTTCCGTCCGAACTATGGGTAGCACGTTCGTTCGATTTTGCAATCCGAACATAGGTGTAGTTCAATGTTCAATGGAAACTGATACATTCGGTAATCTTTCTCTGGGATTGGAAATATACAAGAAATCGACTTTTTCTTTATGAAAGCACGAGGAAAAAAGTTGGATTTCGTGCTAATTCTAAAAATATAGTTGTAACTTTGCAGCGAAAAGATGTATAATAACGATTAGGAGGATAGTTATGTTAGGAGTTAATTCACCAAGAGAACCGATAACACCTGAATTCTCGAAAGAGATTCGGGCTTCTCTTCGTCGTGCCATGACAGGTCAGCTTAACGAGAAAGAGAAGGCTGCACAGCAAAGGTTAAAGGATAGCGAGAAATATTGGTCAATGGAATGGAAAGGTCTGCATTTTTAGGAAAACTCGTTTCATATCCACTGACTGATTTTCAGTGTCTTAATACATTCTCCTCTGGTGTTGAGTCTATGGACAAATTCATCAGAGGTGATTTTCGATTGAGCGTTGAGAATCACTATTGTCAGGCGTATGTCGTTAAACTTGAAGAAGATGTCGTGGCCATCTTTGCCCTTAGTTTCGATTCTCTCGATTTAGACCCTGATGATAAGGAAGAACTTCAGTCCGGCTTCTCGTCAACGGCATCACCAGATATTGACTATGATTATCAGGAAATATTTTACGCAAAGCCTCGATACCCTGCAATGGATATTGCCTATCTTGCTATACAGGAAAAGTGGAAAGGTAAGCATATTGGCGATTTCCTGATAAAACAGATAGCAGATCTGGCGAGAAGGCAGACGTTAGCTGGCTGTCAGTTCCTTACTGTTGAAGCACTTGCAACCAAGGAATATAGCGCCGTTGGATTTTATGAACGATGTGGCTTTTCGCCCAATGAGGTAAAGAAACCCTATAAAGACACGCTGCGAATGTATATGGCGCTGTACTCCAAAGATGAATAGTTTAATGAATAAACAGAGGCTTACGATGAAAAATTTGGCAGCCTGACCACCTGCAACCTGTCCACATGGGCAGAAAGTATGAACCTCTTTAAAACCCTTTCGTTCGGATTTGTAAATCCGAACGTATTGAATATGAGCATTTGTAATGCGATAAAGAATTAATATATTTCGGATTTCAAATCCTAATATTCAGTACGGCCGGATTGCAAATCCGTCCGAACTAAGGGTAGGCTGTTCCACCGTTCGTTCGTACCCTTGTTCGTTCGGATTTGTAATCCGAACGTACTGAATATGAGCATTTGTAATGCGAAAAAAAATATATTATCGGATTATAAATCCTAATATTCATCACGGCCGGATTTGCAAATCCGTCCGAACTATGGGGGAGCGATTTATCTCAATCCGAACGAACATAGGCGAGAACATAGGCGAAGCTCAATGGTTAATCGTCAATGCTTAATTGAAAAACTTGGCATGGTAATGTATGTTTTTCATTTTTTATTATTAACTTTACAGCCCTTACTAAATAATACAACAATAGAGCCATGAAAATACTTCAAGAAAGAATCCTGCAAGACGGTCGCTGTTTAGAGGGCGGCATCCTGAAAGTAGATAGCTTCATCAACCACCAGATGGATCCTAACCTGATGAAGCAAGTAGCCGTTGAGTTCATCCGTCGATTTGCCGACCTGCCTATCAACAAGATACTGACCGTGGAGGCGTCGGGCATCGCCCCGTCGGTGCTGCTGGGCTACCTGCTGGAGTTGCCTGTAGTGTATGCCAAGAAAAAGAAGCCCAAGACTGCCGGTGAGATGTATGTGGCTGAGGTTCGGTCGTTTACCAAGCAGCGCGACTATACGATGGTGATCAGCAAGGAGTACCTCACCCCCAAAGACCATATCCTTTTCATCGACGATTTCCTGGCTTATGGCAATACGGGATTGGGTATCATCGACTTGTGCCAGCAGGCTGGGGCGACCATCGAGGGCATGGGCTTCATCATCGAAAAGGCGTTCCAGCATGGCAGGGATCTGCTCACCGACAATGGCGTTTATTGCATCGAGTCGCTCGCCATCATCGATTCCTTGGAAGGCAATAGGATTAGGCTGAGGAAGTGATATCGCTGTTCGTTCGGATTCTTGTTCGTTCGGATTTGCAATCCGAACGTATTGAATATGAGCATTTGTAATGCGATAAAAAATGGAAATATTTCGGATTGCAAATCCTGATATTCGTTCCGGACGGATTACAAATCCGTCCGAACTAAGGTAGCCGATCGAACTAAAGAGGGATGGGGAGCGGAGGATGAAGGATTGATAATGGATAATGGGGGAATGGATAATGGATGATGAAGAATAAACAATGCCCTCCCTCGTTCGTTCGTTCCCCTCGTTCGTTCGGATTTGTAATCCGAACGTATTGAATATGAGCATTTGTAATGCGATAAAAAAATAATATATTTCGGATTACAAATCCTGATATTCATAGCGGACGGATTACAAATCCGTCCGATCGAGGGGGATCCGTCCGAACTAAGGGATCCGTTCGAACTAAGGGGACTGTCCGAACTATGGGTTCCGTCCGATCGAGGGCGAACTGGGGAAGGGTAGCCGTCCGAACTATGGAATGATAAACAATTGATAATATACGTTGAACATGAAAAATGATTTTACTAAATCGCTTTATTTCGTTACTTCCACTGTCGTTGACTGGCTGGATGTCTTTACTCGTCCCTTATATAAACATTTGTTGATTGAATCTTTGGCGTATTGCCAGAAGCATAAGGGGTTGGAGATCTATGCCTGGGTGCTAATGACTAATCATCTGCACATGATTGTGGGTATTGATGGTGATAATCAGATTGGTGACGTGCTTCGTGACTTTAAGAAGTTTACCAGCAAGAACATCATTAAGGCGATTCAGGATAATCAGCAAGAGAGTCGGAAGGATTGGATTATAGACCGTTTTTACTTTCGTGGAGCTAATGACGACAAAATATCGAAGTTCAAGTTTTGGCAAGACGGGAATAATGTGGAAGCTATCACTTCCCATGATTTCTATAAGCAGAAGTTAAACTATATACACATGAATCCTGTTCGGCAGGAATTTGTTGAACGGCCAGAACAATTCCTTTACAGTTCAGCTCGCAATTATTGTGGCGAGAAGGGCTTGCTCGATGTTATTGTTCAAGTGTAGTTATGGCGGGTTGCATGGATCGGGATTTGTGGTGAAAAGTGTTTTACAGTGTTTCCCGTTCGTTCGGATTTGTAATCCGAACGGGTTGAATATTAGCATTTGTAATGCGGTAAAATAAAATATTTTCGGATTATAAATCCTTATACTCGTTGCGTTCGGATTACAAATCCGAACGAACTAATGGACGAACTAAAGGACGAACTTGAATGCAGCTTATTTATCAATGGTCAATTGCCCGTTCGTTCGTATCCATATCATTCGTTCGTGCCCTCCCTCGTTCGTTCGGATTTTTAATCCGAACGGGTTGAATATTAGCATTTGTAATGCGGTAAAATAAAATATATTCGGATTACAAATCCTTATATTCGTTACGTTCGGATTGCAAATCCGAACGAACTAAAGCGCATAGCTCAATTTTCAATCGTCAATGGTCAATTGTCAATCTTCAATTTTCAATCGTCAATGGTCAATCTTCAATCTTCAATGGTCAATCTTCAATTTTCAATTTTCAATTGTAAAAAATCCTGGATGGTGGTGATTGCTTCCTCGAAATGGGAGGGGGTGAAGAAGCCATGGTCGGCACCGGGGATGATGTGGAGGGTGGCTTGGGGACAATACTTGAGGGCACGTTTTGAGAAGCCGAGAGGTACTGCCTGGTCCTTGTTGCCATGCAACAGCAGGATCGGACCCGGGTACTCCCTCAGGAAGGGATAATAATCCGCATGATATGCCTCAGCGAAATAACCCTTGCCCACGATGACACCCCACAGGTCGTACTGCTCAGGGAGGACCTTCTCATTCGGGAAGAAGGTGCGCGCCATATACGGAATCACAAACGCAGGAAACAGCAGGATCATGCCCTTGATGCTGTCTTTCAGGCTTGCCGCCAACAGCAGCGCCACCACACCACCTTGGCTTGCCCCCATCAGATAGATGGCGTTCTGGTCGATGCGCGGGTCCTGCTTCAGGGCATTGAGGGCACAAAGCATGTCCTCCACCTCGGTAGATACCGTCATCTCCCACGTCTCACCCTCACTTCTGCTCTGCTGACAAGCCCCGCCAAAGTCGATGGCATGCACCCAGTAGCCTTGCTCCACCAGTCGCAGCGCGTAAGGCTCCCAGCTGTCTGCCGTCTCCCCATAGCGATGTCCACAAAGAATCAATGGTAACTTATCCGTTTGGTTTTCAGGCATGTAACTTCTGCCAAACACTTTGCGCCTGCCTCCCGCATGCATGGTCTCTTCTATGGTGTAGCTCATGACTTATCTGATGATAATGGTTGTAAACTGCCGCAAAGGTACAAAAAAAAACCTTTATGATAACAAGGTAAAGAATTAATTCGTAACTTTGCCGCGGATTTTGAGATTATTATTATAAAGCAAAGTAAAATGAAAAAGTTATTTTTAGTGATGGCAGTCGCAATGACTGCTTTGTTAGCCGCTTGTACAGGCAACAAGAAAGCAAATGAAGGAGCAGCCACCGCAGAGGCTGCAGAAAGCACCATCCGCATCAACTGCATGCTGACAGTAGATGCCGCTAACCGTGACAAGGCCGTTGAGCTGTGCAAACAACTGGTAGCAGCTTCATTAGGCGATGAGGGTGTGATTGACTATGATGTGCTGGAAAGCGTTTCCCGTCCCACCAAGCTGATGATCTTTGAGACTTGGAAAGACCAGGCATCACTCGACAAACATTCCGCTTCTATCCACTTCACCACCCTGGTACCTCAGATTCAGCAACTCGGCAATCTGGAGATCAAGCAGCTGGAACTGAAGAAAGACCCTCAGCTCGACCCTGAGAAGCCTTTCCGTTTCAACATCATGATGACCACCGACAAGCGTGACGCCTATATCAACATCGTTAAGAGTGTGATTGAGGGTACCCGCAAGAACGACGTGGGCAATATCGAATATGACTACTTCAACAGCCTGACCCGCTCTGACAAGACCATGCTGCTGGAGATCTGGGAGAACCAGAAATCACTGGATGCCCACATGGTGGCTCCCCACTTCACTGAGGCACGTCCCAAGACACAGGGAATGACCAGTGGCACTGATTTTGCAAGAATGGCAGAGTAATCGTAAACCATGATTTCAGTAGATAACCTGAAGGTAGAATTTAACGCAACCCCACTGTTTGAGGACGTGGGGTTCGTCATTAACCGCAAGGACCGCATCGCCTTGGTGGGCAAGAACGGAGCAGGCAAATCCACACTCCTGAAAGTGTTGGCTGGCTTGCAGCAACCCACTGAAGGCCATGTGTCTGTGCCCCGCGACTGCAGCATAGGTTATCTGCCGCAAGTGATGGTGCTCAGCGATGAGCAGACGGTGATGCAGGAAGCTGAGCAGGCTTTCAACGACGTGAAGGAGATGCAGGCGCAGTTGGAGCAGATGAACCAGGAACTGGCAGACCGCACTGACTATGAGAGCGAAAGCTATCATGAACTGATAGAGCGGTTCACCCACCTGAGTGAGCGTTTCAACATGATGGGCGGTACCAACTACCAGGCAGAGATAGAGCGTACCCTGCAAGGATTGGGCTTTGAGCGCAGTGACTTCGACAGGCCTACCAGAGAGTTCTCAGGTGGCTGGCGCATGCGTATCGAACTGGCCAAGCTCCTGTTGAGACATCCTGACGTGCTACTGCTGGATGAGCCTACCAACCACCTTGATATCGAGAGCATCGAGTGGCTGGAGAACTACCTTGCCACCAAAGCCAATGCCGTGATGCTGGTGAGCCACGACAGGGCTTTCCTCAACAATGTGACTACCCGCACCATCGAGATATCCTGCCGCCATATCTATGATTATAAGGTTAAATACGACGAGTTTGTAACCCTACGCCAAGAACGCAGGGAGCAACAGTTGCGCGCTTACCAGAACCAGCAGAAGATGATACAGGACACCACCGACTTCATTGAGCGGTTCAGGTACAAGGCCACCAAGGCCGTGCAGGTGCAAAGCCGCATCAAGATGCTGGAGAAGGTAGTGCCTATCGAGGTGGATGAGGTGGATAACTCCACCCTGAAGCTGAAGTTTGTCTGCTCCGACCGCAGTGGCAGCTATCCCGTCATCTGCGATGAGGTGGGCAAGGCCTTTGGTCAGCACCAGGTGTTCGACCATGTGAACTTCACCATCAACCGTGGCGACAAGGTGGCTTTTGTGGGAAGAAACGGCGAGGGCAAGACCACGCTGGTGCGTTGCATCATGCAGCAAATCACCGACTATACCGGCAAGCTTACCATCGGTCACAATGTGAAGATAGGCTACTTTGCCCAAAACCAGGCACAGTTGCTGGATGAGGACCTGACCGTGTTCCAAACCATTGATTATGTGGCTACAGGAGAGTGGCGACTCAAGATACGCGACATACTGGGTGCCTTTATGTTCGGTGGTGATGACATCGACAAGAAAGTGAAGGTGCTCAGCGGTGGAGAGCGTACCCGACTGGCTATGATCAAGCTGCTGCTGCAACCCGTGAACTTCCTCATCCTCGATGAGCCTACCAACCACTTGGATATGCGTTCCAAAGATGTACTCAAGGACGCCATCAGTCAGTTTGAAGGAACCGTGATTGTGGTGAGCCATGACCGTGACTTCCTCGACGGCTTGGTACAGAAAGTCTATGAGTTTGGCGGAGGCAGGGTGAAGGAGCACCTGGGTGGCATCTACGACTTCCTGCGGGAGAAGCATGAACAGCTCTTGCGTCAAGGCACTGAAGCCAATGTCAGTGAGCGAGGCATCGATGCCTTGTTTAAAGCAGGGATCGCCAAGCCACTGGTTGAGGAAACCAAGCTACCCAAGGCAGGCGCATTGAGCTACGCCGAACAAAAGGAATATAACAAGAAACTGAAGAAGGCTGAACGTATGGTGGAGAATTGTGAGATTACTATCAGTGAGACGGAATCTGCCATCTCCATCATAGAAGCTCAGATGGCAACCCCAGAGGGTGCTGCCGACATGAGCCTATACGAGAAGCATCAGCGTATGAAAAAAGCTTTGGACAAGGCAATGGAAGAATGGGAAGTTGCCTCCGAAGAACTGGAAAAACTTAAACAACAATAATAAATGACAATGAAAAAACTTATGACAATTGCAGCTTGCTGTCTGATGGCAGCATCATGCACCCAGCAGCCTGGGCAGACCTCTGGCTTGCATTTAGAGAACTTGGACAAAACCGCCCAGCCAGGCACTGACTTCTATCAGTTTGCCACTGGTGGTTGGCAGAAGTTGAATCCTCTGCCCGCAGAGTATTCACGCTATGGCGCTTTCGACCAGTTGGCAGAGACCAACCAGAAGCGCATCAACGAACTGGTAGGGGCTTTGGCAAGCCAGGAGAATCCTGCCGGCTCAGTGGCTCAGAAAGTGGGCGACCTGTACAATATGGCTATGGACAGCGTGAAGCGTAACGCTGACGGCTATGAGCCTATCAAGGCTGACCTGGCTGAGGTGGCTGCTATCAAGAACGTACACGATGTGTTTGCGTTGCTGCCTAAGATGGCGTTGAACGGCTCTGGCGCATATTTTGGCATCTATGTAGGTGCTGATGAGAAGAACAGCATGGAGAATGCCGTTCAGATGGGTCAGGGTGGCTTGACCATGGGTCTGCGTGACTATTACCTGGAAGAAGACGAGGCTACCGTGAAGATCCGTGAAGCTTTCAAGGACTATGTGGTGAAGATGTTCAAGCTCTATGGCTATAGCGATGCCGATGCCAAGAGAGGCCGTGACGTAGTGATGGAAGTGGAGACCCGCATGGCTAAGGCTTTCCGCAGCAATGTGGAACTGCGTGACCCAGAGGCTAACTACAACAAGATGAGCATGGAGCAGCTGAAGAACGACTATCCTTCATTTGAGTGGGATACCTACCTGAACGGTTTGGGACTGAAGGATGTGAAGGAGATCATCGTTGGTCAGCCTAACTCCCTGAAAGAAAGTGCTAATATCATCGCTACCCTACCTATGGACAAGCAGCGTATCTACCTCCAGTGGAAGTTGATTGACGATGCAGCATCTACCCTGAGCGATGAGATTGAGGCTACAAGCTTCGACTTCTATAGCCGTACGATGCGTGGCGTACAGGAACAGCAACCTCGCTGGAAGCGTGCCGTGAGCGTAGTAGGCAGTGTACTGGGTGAGGCTGTTGGCCAGATGTATGTGGAGAAATACTTCTCTGCTGAGGCTAAGGCTCGTATGACCGAGTTGGTAGGCAACTTGCAGAAGGCACTGGGTGAGCGTATCCAGAACCTGGATTGGATGAGCGACGCTACCAAGGCAAGGGCAATGGAGAAGCTCTCTACCTTCATCGTGAAGATTGGCTATCCAGACAAGTGGAAAGACTATTCAACCCTGGAGATCAAGAATGACTCTTATTATGAGAACATGAAGCGCGCAACCCAGTGGTACTATGCTGATATGTTGTCACGCTATGGCAAGCCTGTGGATCGCACAGAGTGGGGCATGACTCCTCAGACCGTGAATGCTTATTATAACCCGACAACCAACGAGATCTGCTTCCCTGCAGGTATCTTGCAGTATCCGTTCTTCGACATGAACGCTGACGATGCCTTCAACTATGGTGCCATCGGCGTGGTGATTGGTCATGAGATGACGCACGGATTTGATGATCAGGGTCGTCAGTACGACAAGGACGGTAACCTGAAGGACTGGTGGGAAGAGGCTGATGCCGAGAAGTTCAAGGAACGCGCTCAGGTCATCATCGACTTCTACAACAATATCGAGGTAACCGACGGTCTGCACGGTAACGGTAGCCTGACTCAGGGTGAGAACATCGCCGACCATGGTGGTCTGAAGATTGCTTACCAGGCATTCAAGAACGCTACGAAGGACAATCCGTTGCCTGTGAAGGATGGCTTTACACCTGAACAGCGTTTCTACATCGCCTTCGCTACCGTATGGGGTCAGAACATCACCGAGGCTGAGATACGCAACCGTACCAGAACCGATCCCCATGCCCTGGGTAAGTGGCGCGTAAACGGCACTATGCCACAGCTTGACACCTGGTATGAAGCGTTCAACATCACCGAGAAAGACCCGATGTACATCGCTCCAGAGAAGCGTGTGAACGTTTGGTAAAAACCAAAGGTTTTTGATATACGATGCCTCCCACCAAAACGGGAGGCATTTTTTTTGCACTATTTAAGAGCAAAAATAAAAGATGTATCAATAATAATTCGTACCTTTGCACCCTCAAATGCATTAGAAATTAGTAACTAAAAAATATTGCGACTATGGCAGACGCTAAAAGAATTAAGACAGCTTTGATATCTGTCTATCACAAAGAAGGTTTGGATGAGATTATTACCAAACTGCACGAAGAAGGAGTAGAATTCCTGTCAACTGGTGGCACTCGCCAGTTTATCGAAGGTCTGGGTTTCCAATGCCAGGCAGTGGAGGATTTGACCTCATATCCCAGTATCTTGGGTGGCAGGGTGAAGACCTTGCATCCAAAAGTGTTTGGTGGTATCTTGGGTCGCCGTGATGTGGAGCAGGACCAGGAACAGATGCAGAAGTATGAGATTCCTGAGATTGATTTGGTGATTGTGGATCTCTATCCATTCGAGGCTACCGTGGCTGCAGGTGGTACACCTGAGCAGGTTATTGAGAAGATTGACATTGGCGGCATCAGCTTGATCAGAGCTGCGGCTAAGAACTATAAAGACGTGGTTATTGTGGCAAGTCAGGCACAATATGCAACCCTGAAGGATATCTTGATGGAGAATGGCGCACAGACAACACTGGAAGAGCGTCGTCTGCTGGCAAGGGATGCCTTTAGCGTGAGCAGTCACTACGACAGCGCTATCTTCAACTGGTTTGACGGTGGCGAAGGCTCTGCCTTCAGAGCTACACAGGACGTTCGCAAGGTGTTGCGCTATGGTGAGAACCCCCATCAGAAGGGTTACTACTATGGCAACCTGGATGAGATGTTCGACCAGATACATGGCAAGGAGATCAGCTATAACAACCTGCAGGATATCCAGGCAGCTGTTGAGCTGATTGACGAATATCCGGATGAGACAGCTTTCGCTATCCTGAAGCACAACAACGCCTGTGGCTTGGCAGTGCGCGAGACAGTAGCAGAAGCATGGAAGGATGCCTTGGCAGGTGACCCTGTATCAGCTTTCGGTGGTGTGCTCATCACCAATGGCGTGGTGGATAAGGCTGCCGCAGAAGAGATTGACAAGATCTTCTTCGAGGTAATCATTGCCCCTGACTACGATGTGGACGCGCTGGAGGTGCTGGGTCATAAGAAGAACCGCATCATCCTGGTGCGCAAGCCCGTGGAGATGCCAAGTATGCAGTTCCGCTCTATGCTGAATGGCGTGCTGGTACAAGAACGCGACCTGAAGCGTGAGACACAGGAAGACTGCCGTCCGGTGACAGAGAAGAAGGCTACTTTGAAGGAAATAGAGGATATGCTGTTTGCTAACCGCATTGTGAAGCAGAGCAAGAGCAACGCCATCGTACTGGCTAAGAACGGTCAGCTGCTCGCCAGTGGAGTGGGTCAGACCAGCCGCGTGGATGCACTGAAGCAAGCCATCGAGAAAGCCAAGGGCTTCGGCTTCGACCTGCATGGAGCCGTGATGGCAAGCGATGCTTTCTTCCCCTTCAGTGACTGTGTGACCCTGGCAGCTGATGAAGGTATCACGGCAATTATCCAACCTGGTGGTAGCATTCGCGACCAAGAAAGTGTGGATGTATGCAACGAGAGAGGTATAGCAATGGTTATGACCGGTTTCAGACACTTTAAGCATTAACCATTAGCGATTTTATTATTAATTATTCATTGTTCGTTAAAAATGGGATGGTTTTCTTTTACACAAGAAATAGCGGTTGATTTGGGAACCGCAAATACCATTATCTCTACTGAAGGAAAGATAGTGGTGGACGAGCCTTCAGTGGTGGCACTGGATGCCAGCACTGGCAAGATGATAGCTGTGGGCGAGCAAGCAAAGTTATGGTATGAAAAGGCAGATAAGAGCATCAAGGTGATCCGTCCGCTGAAGGATGGTGTGATAGCCGACTTCAACGCTTGTGAGCAGATGATTCGCGGACTGATCAAGAAATGCCCCAGGAAGCACGGGCTTTTCTCTCCTTCCCTGAGAATGGTGATTGGTGTGCCAAGTGGCTCTACCGAGGTGGAACTGCGTGCCGTGCGTGACTCTGCAGAGCATGCCGGCGGAAGGGATGTATATCTGATTTTTGAGCCTATGGCTGCCGCTATCGGTATCGGTATAGACGTGACACAGCCAGAGGGTAACATGGTGGTGGATATCGGTGGTGGTACCACTGAGATTGCCGTTATCTCATTGGGTGGCATTGTCAGCAACAACTCCATCAAGATGGCAGGTGATGAGTTTACTTTAGATATCCAGGAATATATGAGCCGTCAGCACAACGTGAAGGTGTCGGAGCGTATGGCTGAGCGTATCAAGATCAATGTGGGAGCCGCACTGACCGAGCTGGGTGAGGACGCGCCAGACGACTATGTGGTGCATGGTCCTAACCGTATCACAGCCCTGCCTATGGAGGTGCCTGTATGCTATCAGGAAGTTGCCCATTGCTTAGAGAAGAGCGTTGCCAAGATTGAGACGGCTATCCTGAACGCCTTGGAGAACACGCCTCCTGAGCTGTATGCCGACATTGTGCACAATGGTATTTATCTGGCTGGTGGCGGTGCTTTGCTGCGTGGCTTGGACAAGCGTCTGACGGATAAGATTAATATCCCATTCCACATTGCTGAAGACCCATTGCATTGCGTGGCGAAGGGTACAGCGAACGCGTTGAGGAATGTGGACAAGTATAAGTTCATGATGCGATGAGAAGACTGCTTGACTTCCTGATCAAGTATAACTACTGGCTGGTGTTTGTGCTGCTTGAGGGAATATGCGTGGTGCTGTTGCTTGGGGCAGGCGGATATCAGGAGAGTGTGATCTTCACCTCTGCGAATGAGGTGGCTGGCCACGTACTTGAGATGGGAGGCAAGGTGAACAGTTATTTTGGCCTGCAGGAAACCAACGAGGCACTGATGCGTAGAAATACGAGGTTGGAGCAGAGGGTGGCTTTCCTGGAGAAAACGATGCGTCAGCAGCTGAACGACTCTGTGGCGTATGAGAGTCTGAGTCGCATGGCTGACTCGGCTTATATGGAATTTCCGGCGATGGTGATTGGCAACAGTCTGCATCTGCTGGATAATTACATGACCTTGGATGAAGGAAGACGTTCTGGCATCATGCCTGAAATGGGTGTGGTGGGAGCCAAAGGTGTGGTGGGCATTGTGTATAAGGTGACGAGCAGGTACTCGCTGGTGATTTCACTGCTGAACAGCAAAAGCAGCTTGAGTTGCAAGATTGCCGGCAGTGACTATTTCGGCTATCTGAAGTGGGAGGGAGACGACCCACGCTATGCCTATCTGAAAGACCTGCCTCGCCATGCGGAGTTCAACTTGGGCGATTCGGTGGTGACAAGTGGTTACAGTACGGTGTTCCCTGAGGGTGTGATGGTAGGCACGGTGGATGATATGGCCGACTCGAACGATGGCTTGTCTTATTTACTGAAAATCAAACTTGCCACTGACTTTGGGAATATCTCACAGGTAAGGGTGATAGCCAGACGAGGACAGGAAGAGTTGAAGGAGCTGGAGGTGAATTGAAGGAGTAGGGGCTTGCTAACTGAAGACAATGAGTGTATTTGATGTCATTAACAAGATTCTGTGGTTTATAGGACTGATACTGCTTCAGGTGCTGCTGCTTGACAAGATTACCGTAGCCGGTGTAGCAACGCCTATGGCGTATATCTACTTGCTTATGCTATGGAACCGCAATGGCACCCGATGGATACTCTTGCTGGTGGGTTTTGTACTGGGCATCATCATAGACTGTTTTGAGAATATGGCAGGGGTGAATGCCTCTGCTTGTGTGTTGTTAGCGATGCTGCAGCCCATCTATCTGAATCTGTTCATCCCACGAGAGTTGCAGGACGAGCCGTCAGTGGAGCCATCACTGAAGACATTGGGATGGGTAGGCTTTATGAAGTATGCCCTGTTCTGTGTATTCACACATCATCTGGTGGTCTTGGCATTGGAGTATTTCGCACTGACGGATATGGTTGGCATGCTGACAAGGATAGTAGGCTGTATGGCATTGACCATACTGGTTGTGTTGATTTTTGAATTGATTAGGCGAAAGGATGGTTAATAAACCGTTTGCAAATAGGAAATATGTGGTTGGGCTGGCCGCCTTGATTGTGGTGGTCATCTATGTGATTCGCCTGTTTTTCCTGCAAATCCTGACGGAGGAATATAAGCAGAATGCTGACAGCAACGCTTTCCTGAACAAAATACAGTATCCTTCCCGAGGAGCTATCTACGACAGAAACAGCAAGCTGCTGGTTTATAACCAGCCTTCTTACGACATTACATTCATCCCCAGAGAGGTGACCGAGCTGGATACCCTCGACTTCTGCAGGACGTTGGATATCGACAAGGAGCAATTCCTGAAACGTATGGCAGACGTGAAGAACCGCCGTATGAATCCAGGCTACTCTATCTATACCAGTCAGGTGTTCATGCGTCAGCTCTCAGCTGAGGAATGTGGAGTCTTTCAGGAAAAACTGTTTAAGTTCCCCGGCTTCTACATCCAACGACGCACGGAACGCCAATACTCCTATAACGCGGCAGGTCACGCGTTGGGTGATATAGGAGAGATATCCGCCCGTGAATTGGAGAACGATGATTATTACATAAGAGGCGACTTTATTGGCAAGCAGGGCATCGAGCGCTCCTACGAGAAATACCTAAGAGGGGAGAAAGGAGTGGAGGTGCTGTTGCGTGACGCCCATGGCCGTATCCAAGGGCACTATATGGATGGTGCGATGGACAGACCCGCCATTCCTGGTAAGAACCTGAAGTTAGGGTTGGACATCGACTTGCAGATGTTGGGTGAACGCCTCATGCAAGGAAAGATTGGCGCCATCGTGGCGATAGAGCCCTCTACGGGTGAGATCCTGTGTATGGTGTCATCTCCCACCTTCGATCCCAGTCTGCTGATTGGACGTAAGCGTAGTGGCAACCACCAACTGTTGATGCAGGACACCCGAAAGCCGCTTATCAACCGAGCCATTCAAGGAACATATCCCCCTGGCTCAACCTTCAAAACCGCTCAGGCGTTGACTTTCCTGCAAGAAGACATCATCCAGGAGGATTCGCCAACATTCCCTTGCGGTCATGGTTTTAACTTTAGGAACCTACATGTGGGATGCCACGGCCATGCCTCACCCCTTTCACTGATACCTGCCATTGCTACCTCATGCAACTCTTATTTCTGCTGGGGCTTGTTCAGGATGTTTGGCAGTGAGAAATATGGCTCGTCACAGAATGCCATCACCGTGTGGAAGGATCACATGGTCTCACAAGGCTTTGGCTATCGACTGGGTACTGACTTACCAGGTGAGCAGCGTGGCTTGATTCCCAACGCACAGTTCTATGACAAAGCTTACAAAGGTTCATGGAATGGTTTGACAGTGATCAGTATCGCCATCGGACAGGGCGAGATTCTTGCCACACCATTGCAGATTGCCAACTTGGGGGCAACCATTGCCAACAGAGGTCATTTCATTACCCCACATATCGTCAAGGAGATAGAGGATAATCAGTTGGATAGCACATACCTGGTGCCTCGCAAGACCTCCATCGACCGAGCATACTATGAAGAAGTGGTGGATGGCATGCGACATGCTGTTATAGGTAGTCATGCGGGTGCCACCTGCCGTGCCTTAGCAAACCTGTTGCCCGGTGTGGAGGTGTGTGGCAAGACTGGTACGGCTCAGAACCGTGGCAAAGACCACTCAGTGTTTATGGGCTTTGCGCCAATGAATGACCCCAAGATTGCCATTGCTGTGTATGTGGAGAATGGTGGCTTCGGAGCTACCTACGGTGTGCCCATCGGGGGCATCATGATGGATCAGTATCTGCATGGTGAACTCTCACCCTCCAACGAACGCTTGGCTGAGGAGTTTGCCAACCGAGTCATTTACTACGGGGATGAGGAGAGATGAATAGAAGGTCTATTTGGAAGCAGGTGGATTGGATTTCCATTGTTCTGTACCTGGTACTGATAGTCATTGGGTGGCTGACAGTCTGTGGTGCCAGCTATAGCTTTGAGAATGCCGATTTCTTTGATTTCTCTACCCGTGCAGGTAAACAGTTGGTGTGGGTGTGCTGCTCCTTAGGCATAGCTTTCATCCTGATGATGCTTGATGATGATCTGTACGACATCTTTGCCTACCTGATCTATGCCGCCATGATTATCCTGCTGATAGTCACCCTGGCCATAGCCACAGAAACGAAAGGGTCGCGCTCCTGGCTTAACTTTGGCCCTGTGAGTCTGCAACCCGCAGAGTTTGCCAAGTTTGCCACTGCCCTGGCTCTGGCAAAGTTCATGAGTTCCTATGGGTTTACCATACGCAATTGGAAGAATGCCCTCATCATAGCAGCCCTGATATTGGTACCAATGGTCATCATTGTGTTCCAACAAGAGACAGGCTCTGCACTGGTTTATACCTCCTTCCTCATGGTGCTCTATCGCATGGGTATGCCTGGATCTGTGCTGTTCTCCGGCTTAGCGGCTACCATCTATTTCGTGGTGGGCATCCGTTTCCATGAAGACATCATCGAGGGCACATCTTCTGTACTCGGCATCTTTGCCGTGCTGCTCCTGATACAGCTCTTTGTCTGTGCCATGCTCATCATATACCGTCAGCTATGGAAAGAGGCTCTCCAGCTGGCTGGTGGCTCCTTAGCGATCATTGTCGCGGCATATCTGTTCTCGAAACATATCATTGAGTTCGACCTTGTCTATGTGGAGTGGTTCATCCTGATGGCTACTGTGGTCTATCTGCTTTACCTCTATCTGAGGGACAGGAAATACACTTATCTGCTGATAGCATTGTTTGCCGTACTATCCGTATCGTTCCTCTATGCCAGCAACTATATCTTCAACCATTTCAAGCCCTATCAGCAAGCCCGCATACAAGTGACCTTGGGTATTAAGGAAGACCTTTCGGGTGTGGGTTATAATGTCAATCAGTCGAAGATAGCCATCGGCTCTGGCGGTCTCTTTGGCAAAGGTTTCCTGAATGGCACCCAGACCAAACTCAAGTATGTGCCTGAACAAGATACCGACTTCATCTTCTGTACCATCGGTGAGGAGCAAGGCTTCTTGGGAGCTACCGGGGTGTTGGTGCTTTACTTGGTGTTGATCTGGAGACTGATAGCCGTGGCGGAGCGACAATCGTCCACCTTTGGCTTGATCTATGGCTATTCGGTGGTGAGCATCCTGCTCATCCACATCTTTGTAAATATAGGTATGGTGTTGGGCATCACCCCTGTGATAGGCATACCTCTGCCTTTCTTCAGTTATGGAGGTTCCTCGTTGTGGGGCTTCACCATCTTGCTCTTTATATTCCTGCGCATTGACGCAGGCCGCAAGAGTTGAATCTATCCCTTATTCCGACCTCTGAACTTTCACCCCGATATCATTTACTCCCACCAGGATGCTGTCGCTCATGGTATGAAAAGCATATACATGCCAAGTGCCTGCGGATGATCGTGGCAAGACAGCCTGTCCGATGTCCATCTGGTAGAGCCCTCCCTGTCCACTGCCTATCCAGTAACCGTCTTGGTTGACAAGTGGCACGTTGTAGTTCATCGTTTTTGCCACCTGCGAGTCGGGGGATAAAACTACCAAGCCAATGGACAGGTCACGATAGCGATAGCGTGAAGTATGGCGCAGTTGCAATGTCAGCTCATGGGTCAGCAGGGAGTCTGTCAAGGGAATGTCGAAGCTTAAAGTATCGCTCTGCCGCCATGCCGCTTGGTCTATGTGACGGAACTGGTGATAACGTGTCTGGCTGTTGCACGACGCTAACAGCCAGACCATCATCATACCATATATTGTCACTCGAATATTCATTCGTAATTCATATCAGCAGGCTTCTCTTCCTTCCTCCTTAGTTATTCTTACCGGCACCTTTCTTGGTAGGCTGGTTCTGTTTAGGTTGAGGCTGAGGCGCATTCTGCTTAGGTTGTTCTTGCTGAGGAGGATTTTCCTCTGCCTGTGCTTTTACATTGCCAGACTTGTTCGCGCTTTTTTTCTTCTTCTTTTTCTTCTTCTTGGCACTGTCGAAGCGTGTCAGGCTCTCCTGTTCCACCAAATCCACCGTCTTGTTAATTACAGGCTTGGTACCATCTTCCAACAAACTGTCGGGCTTCACTCCCCGCTTGTTCATGCCAATAATCTCGAAAGCACGTTTCCCACTGATAGTAACGGCATTTGTCAGGTTCTGCTTGTCTGTTGAGTAGGTAATCAGGTTCGTCAGGATATCCGCTTTGAAGTAGAACCATTCGCCATCCATGGTGAATAGAGACACCTCCTTCGAAGGCAAACGCTTCTGGCTCTCCACATAGCAATCTATCTCATAGTTCAGGCAACATTTCAGCTTGGCACACTGTCCTGCCAGTTTCTGGGGATTCAGCGAGATATCCTGAATACGTGCCGCTCCTGTTGATACACTCACGAACGAGGTCATCCAGGTGGCACAGCAAAGCTCCCTGCCACAAGGACCGATGCCACCAATGCGACCAGCCTCTTGGCGAGCACCGATCTGTTTCATCTCTATGCGCACACGGAATGCCTCAGCCAGCACCTTGATCAGTTGACGGAAATCCACCCTCTCATCAGCGATATAATAGAATATCGCCTTATTGCCATCGCCTTGATACTCCACATCGCCTATCTTCATCTGCAGGTTCAGGTCAAGGGCTATCTGGCGAGCCTCAATCATCGTACTATGCTCACGCGCCTTCGCTTCATAATACTTCTCCATATCCGTTTGGCGAGCCTTGCGATATACACGCTTGATATCGGCTTCTGAGCGGATATTGGTCTTTTTCATCTGTAGAGGCACCAACCGCCCTGTCAGGGTCACCACCCCGATGTCATGTCCCGGGGATGCTTCCACAGCCACGATATCGCCCTTCTGCAGTTGCAAGCCATTGGAGTTGCGGAAATATCCCTTTCGGGTATTCTTGAACTGCACCTCCACATATTGGCTCTCCAGGTCATTTCCCGGCACATCTGCCAGCCAGTCGTATGTGTTCAGTTGGTGGTCTTGCCTGCCAATACCTTTGGCACACAACCCCCTGCATATTCTATTTGTATTATATATCAATTCCTCCATTTTCAATGGTTTTTTATCAGTACTGTCAATTGTAATATAAGGTCGAAGAACACCATCTTCGCATTTACATTCTGCTCAATATGCACCTCCGCCTCTTGGAGCTCATGCATGATGCCTATGGCATTCCGTTCACTCACAAAAGGAGCGAAACGGCTTGAGAACTGCAACTCCTGCGCGTTCATGTAATTCAACTCAGGCCTATGCAGGTTAGCCGTAAAATTCTCCCTGATCATCCTACTGGCATATTGCAGGAAGTCTTTTTGCCGTTCCCTTCCCAAGGATGCCATTTCCTCGCTCCAGGACTTCATCTCTTTTACCTTTCGGCTCCAAGCCAATCGCATCAACGATGTGAAGTGGTTGAACATCTCCTCATTGTTGCCTCCTGCGGTGATAGCTTCCAATGCCTTAATATAGTTGCCATTTGCCATGTGAGCTATCACTTGACTCTCCTTGGCTTCGATGCCCATCCGTTCTTGTAAGGCAAGACTGATGTCTTTGTCCGTCAGGCGAGGCATGTCTATGCGTTGGGCTCTACTCATGATGGTTCCCAGCATCTTCTGAGGCTCCTCACTTACCAGCAGGAACAGTGTTTGTGCAGGTGGCTCTTCCAGCAGTTTCAACATCTTGTTGGCTCCTGCCTCCTGCATCTTCTCAGGTAACCAGATAATCACGATGCGCCATCCTCCCTGCACCGATTTCAAGCTCAGCTTTCGCTGTATATTGTCACTCTCACGCGAGTAGATCACGGGTTGAGCGTTCTCCACCTCCATGAGTCTGGTCCAGTCGTTATAACTGAAATAAGGGTTTCTCAACACCATCTCCCTCCAAGCTGTTATCCAATCGTCGCAAGTTTCTTTTTTCCTTGTCTTGCTTGCCAGGATGGGGAAGATAAAATGCACATCGGGGTGCATCAGCTGATCCCATTGACGATTCGATATCTCTCCCTTAGGGCCAGTGCAACTGACGTACTTCGCCAAAGCCAATGCCATCGGCATCTTGCCACAACCCTCTGGACCAGCCAGTAACAAAGCGTGGGGTAAGCGACCGGCATCTGCCTCACTCATCAGCCGTTGTTTCACAGCCTCTTGCCCTATGACATCCTCAATCTTCAATCTTCAATCTTCAATGGTCAATGGTCAATGGTCAATCTTCAATCTTCAATCTTCAATCTTCAATGGTCAATGGTCAATCTTCAATCTTCAATCTTCAATCTCAATAAATCCCCTCAGCAATCTCCTTCACGCTATCAGCCGCTCCCAATGCATAGAAATGCAGACTGGGCACACCAGCTTGCATCAGCTCTTTACATTGCCTGATTCCCCATGCAATACCAAGACGCTTCACCTCCTCATCAGATTGGCAACGCAATATCTCATCGGTCAGTTCCTTCGGCAAATCCACCTTGAAGGTCTTGGGAATTACCGTAAGCTGACTCAGCCTGCTCAACGGTTTAATACCTGGGATAATAGGGATTGTCACACCTGCCTTCTTGGCCTGCTCCACAAAGCTGAAGTACTTCTTATTATCATAAAACAGTTGTGTCACCGCATATTGGGCACCAGCTTCCTGCTTCTGCTTCAGCCAATAAATGTCTCGCTCAAGGTTTGGCGATTCCTCATGCTTCTCCGGATAGCAAGCCACTCCGAAGCTGAAAGGAGTCTTGGTCACCAGCATCTGACTACCATCCACGAAGATACCCCGATTGAAGTCCTGTATCTGATATGCCAGGTCAAGCGCATGCGCATTGCCGCCTTTCTCAGGAGTGAAAGACTTCTCGTCAGGAGCCTTGTCGCCTCGCAGAACCAGTAAGTCATAGATGCCTAAGAACTGCAGGTCAAGTAGCTCATATTCCGTATCTTCACGTGTGAATCCACTACACAGCACATGAGGTACCACCGTGATGTCATACTTGGTCTTGATAGCTGCCGTTACCGCCACCGACCCAGGGCGACGTCTTAGACGCTGGCGGGTATAAACCCCTCCGCCCATGTCTTTGAATATATATTCGCTCCGATGATCGGTGATGTTGATATAAGCTGGTTCAAACTCCCTGAGCACGTCTATCGCATCATAGAGCTTGTCAATATTGTTTCCTTTCAGAGGTGGCAGCAACTCAAATGAGAATGCCGTTCCCTTCCGCCCTTTTATGATATCTAAAACACTCATTATAGACTAAATAGTGAACGGTCAACTGACAACTTTCAGTTTCAGGCAAAGCATTGTCAAGTCATCTGATGGTTCTGCCTCACCAACGAAATTAGCTACTGCATCCTGAATGCCCACGATTGTAGCCTTGGCAGTAGTAGCCTTATGTCGCATAAAGTCGAGGAGTCGGTCATCGCCAAATTGCTCGTGCGACATGTTCTCCGCCTCATTCAGACCGTCCGTATAGAACAACATCATATTATCCTCAATATCATCTATGGCTTCTCCAGTGAACTCCAATCCGCCGAACAAGCCCAAAGGCGCATTTGCCTCCATCTCGAGGAACTCACCTTTATATACAGGAGGATTATGTCCGCAGTTACAGAAATCCAACTTACCCGTCTTCAGATCCAAGACTCCAATGAACATGGTCACAAACATACCCTGCTCATTGTCCTCCGAAAGCGTATCGTTAATCTGTCTTGCCACCTCGCCAGGAGGTAACTCCTGTTGAGCCACCACACGGAATAAGTTGCGGGTCACTGCCATAAATAAGCTTGCCGGCACACCTTTGCCACTTACGTCACCGATACAGAAATACATCTTGTTGTGCTGGATGAAGAAGTCGTATAAGTCGCCACCCACCTCCTTTGCCGGAGCCATCGAAGCATATAGGTCAATGTCATCGCGTTCAGGGAATGCAGGGAACAGTCTTGGCACCATACCCATCTGGATTTCACGGGCGATACGGAGTTCACCCTCGATGCGCTCTTTGTTCGCTGTGGTAACCGTCAGTTCGTCGATATATTTCACCAGTGAAGCCTGCATGTTACGGAAAGAATGTGTCAGTTTTCCTATCTCGTCCATGCGGGTCGTTTCCGGAAGTGTCTCGTTAAAATTACCGTCCGCAATCGTTTCTGCCTGCTTAGCCAGCATACCCAATGGCTGCAACTCACGACTTAGGATCTTGCTCAGTGTCCACAGCATCAGCAACAGACCAATAATCAAGATGCCCATCACGATGCGCTGCAAACGCACATAACCCCCGAAAATATCACTCTCCGGGCAGATAATTGCCGTGCTCCATCCCGTATCACCCAAAGGCTTATAGAACACATAACTGTCTTTCCCGTCGATGTTCAGCTCCATCATACCTTCCTCGCCTGCCAACATGGCCTTGCCCAATGCTGTCAGCTTGGGGTTAGGCTTCTCCAGCGTTTCTGTGAAGATGGTCTGTACGGAAAGCTTCGTACTGTCAGGATGAACGAAATAGGTTCCACCCCTGCCCAGCATGATGCTATATGAATTGGGATATGGCTTTACTGCCGATATCGTTTTTGAGAGCCAGCTCAAAGTGATATCCACTGACATCACCCCTACAAACGTACCCTTTCTATCCCACAGAGGCTTGCAATACGAGGTAATCGTTTCCGTTGCCGCAACACCACTTCCTGGGTTATCGTCATTGTAAGGCTCCGTCCAGCAAGGTGCCTGTCTCAATTTCGCCTGCTGATACCAGTCAAAATAGAAATATTGGTATTTACTGCTTCCCTCCTGTGTGGTCACAATCGTGTCGTTCTCATGCAGAGAGAATGCAGAGAAGTAATGTCCCTTCTCCTTGAAGTAATATGGCTCAAACGATATGGAGCAACCGTTCAAATCGGGATTGTTCTCCAGTATGCGTCGGGAATATACAAACATCGAATCGGGACCGTCCAAATGACGGGACACCAGCCAGTCCGTGTTATCTGTAGCTGTCTTTACCTTATCCAGTATTGAGTTCACACGCAAGGCAGTGGTGTTCAATAGTTCCGTGGCATGGCCAATCGCCTCACGTCTTACCGCGCTACGGCTTTCCGTGAACATATACCCCACCGCAATGATGAAAATCAGAGTAGCCAGTACCACAATCCACAGGCTCAATCTGCGAACCAGTGATTTCTTAATATATTCAATCAATCTATTCATAATTACGGAATCATCTCTTCATAGGAAATTTCGTTTGCCATGATGCCACATTCGTGCAGGAGCTGGCCAGCCCGTTCCACCATCTCTTTCTTAAGTGTAAACTCCTGCTTGCCGGTTGTCTGGTCGCATTGCAGTCTGATGATTTCTTTCAGCATCAGCTTCTGCAACGTTCTGTTGGTTGCGACATGTCCTTCCTCCACATATTTCATCACTATATCCAACGCTTCATCTTGGTGCTCAGCTGCCCATTCCCATCCCTTGCGGCTTGCCTTGGCAAAGGCGATGGCCTGCTTGGTGTGGTTCAGGTAATAGTCGCGAGTCACATAAACCCCATCCTCCTGGATGTTATAGTCACTGTCACAGAAGCGGAACACATTCTGCTCTGACAACTCCATTCCCGCTTGTACCAGCTGGTAATACTCATTATATGTCATCACAGTAATGGCATCCAAATCTCCTGAGATAAACAGATTGACATTGCTGGCTATGCGTATCCACTCAAATCCCAGCTCGTCTTTGATATTCATACAGATAGGCAATTGGTCGAAACCGGCCGACCAGATACCCACGCGCGCACCTTTCTGATCCAGTGGGTTATTGCCTGTTTTTGAGACAATGGCCAATCCGTTGTTCATTGACGTCTGCAAGATATTAACCATGGGTATGCCATTGTCGATGATTTCCATGGCCTGCACCAATTGCAAGGTCGTAGCATGGCTCTGGTTGTCGCGAATGCGATCCAGTGCTGAGTAAGTCACTGACGGATGCTCTATCTTCACATCCAGTCCTATCTTATCATACAAGCCCAACTCTTTCGCCACATAATATCCGGCGAACTGAGCCTGGGCAGTCCATTGTGGGGTAAAGATAAGTGTGTTGTCTTCAGAGTCTGGTAGCTTCTCGAAGTCATCCCACACTATCTGCATAGCATCATTATTCTTTTTCTCCGCTATTTGGCCTCCACATGACATCAGGCAAAGTACTGTCAGTACCGCCATGATTCCTCCAAACCAGTTTTTGTATCTAACCTTTTTCATCCTTCGTAATAAAAGTTGAGGTCAAAGTTACATATTAATGACAAAAACGCCAAATAAATTTAAACTTTTTACCCTTGATGTACCGTTAATTGTGGGAATGGGAAGCTAATCCCCTCTCGGTTGAATGTGGCATAAATCCGTCTGTTCATGTCGAAATTCACATCCCAATAGTCAATACTTTTTACCCAGCCGCGAATGACTACATTCACACTGCTGTCAGCCAACTCCTTCAGTGCCACAAACGGAGCCGGATCCTGCAGGATGCGGGCATCCTCGCTGATCAGTTTTCTGACCACAGCCTCCACCTTGTCGAAATCCTCGTTGTATTCAACTCCAACCGTCCACTCCACACGTCGGATGTCATTCGCGCTATAATTCACCACACAGCCACTGCTCAACCCTCCGTTAGGGATATACACCTCTTTATTATCAGGAGTCGTAATGATCGTATGGAAAATCTGGATAGCCTTCACGGTGCCACTCTGTCCCTGTGCCTCGATGAAGTCACCCACCTTGAATGGCTTCAACAGTAATATGATCAAACCACCTGCCAGATTGTTCAGGTTGCCACTCATCGCCATGCCAATGGCAACACCTGCCGATGCCAGCAAGGCCGCGAACGAGGTGGTCTCCACGCCTAACCGGGCTGCTACTGCCACTAACAACAAGATTGTCAGTGTGATGTTCACCAAGCTCACTAAAAACGACTCCACGCTTGGCTCCACTTTACGTTTCTCCAGGATATTGTGCAACAGCTTCATGATAAACTTAATCACGAAGCGTCCGACTATGTAAATGATAATGGCGCCCAGGATATTCCATCCTGCATTGACACACCATGTTATGACATTCGTCACCGCTGTTTCAATATTGCTCATGATACTTATTTCTATAATTTTGCTGCAAAGATAATGAAAAAACCAAATAAATGCCTTATCTTTGCCGACGATTTCGTATAGGGGTGCCTTAATATGACGGGCTGAGATCATACCCATTGACCTGATGCGGGTAATGCCGACGTAGGGAAACAAACGACCGCTGTGGCGGATTATACAATGGATCATCCCCTTTTTATGTTTAACTTAAAAAGGATTACAATGAGAAAGAAATTGTTTTTCACCATCTGTCTTTTGAGTGGCATCATGGCTGTGCAGGCACAGACAGAGCCGCAAGACACGTTGCGTGAAGTGAGCTTGGAGGGTGTGGAGGTTATGGCGACCAGAGCCAACAAATCCACGCCGGTGGCATTTACCAACATCACGCGCGAAGAGCTCAAGCAAAGGAACTTAGGACAAGACCTGCCTTACCTGATTTCTATGACACCGGGTGCCATCACCACCAGCGATGCGGGAGCAGGCATTGGCTATACCACCATCCGTGTGCGAGGCACGGATGCCACTCGCATCAATGTCACCGCCAACGGAATCCCTATCAACGATGCCGAAAGCCATGCGGTATTTTGGGTGAATATGCCCGACTTGGCATCGAGTGTGAAGGACATACAGGTGCAACGTGGTGTGGGTACAAGTACCAATGGCGCAGGCGCTTTTGGTGCCAGCATCAACATGCAGACAGGAGGACTGAGTACTTTGTCATACGCTGAGGTGAACGCCTCTGCCGGTTCTTTCGGCACGCATAAGGAAACATTGAACATTGGCACAGGCTTGCTGGGTGGGCACTGGGCTTTCGATGCCCGACTGAGTAACATTGCCACCGATGGTTATATCGACCGTGCCAGTGTGTCGCTCAACTCTTATTACCTGCAAGGGGCATGGTATGGGGATAACACCAACATCAAGCTGATTACATTCGCCGGCAAGGAACGTACTTATCACGCTTGGAACTATGCCTCGAAGGAGGAGATGGCGCTGTATGGACGCACCTATAACTCTTGCGGTGAGTATTACGACGAACAGGGCAACAGGAAGTACTACAAAGACCAGACAGACAACTATGTGCAGAAAAACTGGCAACTGCTGCTCAACCATAGCTTCAGCGATGCCTTGAAGCTCAACGTGGGCTTGCACTATACCAAAGGCGATGGCTACTACCAGGAATACAAGACTGGTCGCAAGCTTGTTGAATATGGCATGCAGCCGTTCGAGAAAGATGGTGAGACGGTGAAGAAGAGCGACCTGGTGCGCAAGAAGGAGATGGACAACTGGTTCCTGGGTGGTGTATTCTCGCTCAACTATCAGCAAGGTGGTTGGAATGCCGCCTTGGGTGGTGGCTTCAACCGTTATGACGGTGACCACTACGGACGCGTGCTGTGGGTGAAGCAGAGTGGGGGAGATGCCAATCCTGACCGTGACTATTACTTCAACAATGCGACCAAGAACGATGGCAACATCTATGGCAAAGCCAGCTATACCTTCCTCAACGGATTGACTGCATACGCCGACCTGCAATACCGTCATATCGACTATAAGATCTTGGGCGAGAATGACAAGATGGATGGTGATGTCCACCAGCATTTTGACGTGAAGGAGCATTTCGATTTCCTCAACCCTAAGGCAGGTCTTTCTTGGGAGTTCAACCGCAATCATCGCGTCTATGGCTCTGTGGCTATGGCGCAGAAAGAGCCTACCCGCAACAACTATACCGATGGCAACAGCTATGACCTGCCCACTTCTGAGCGACTGATTGACTATGAGTTGGGCTATCAATACACAGGGTCTTGGTTCTCTGGTGGCGTGAACCTCTACTACATGGATTACAAAGACCAGTTGGTGCTCACAGGCGAGCTGAACGAAATTGGCGAGCCAATGGCTGTTAATATGCCTAACAGCTATCGCATGGGCGTTGAGCTCATGGCAGGCATCAAGTTGCCAATGGGTTTCTCATGGGAGGCAAATGCGACCCTCAGTCGCAACCGCATCCAGGACTTTGTGGAAACCCTTTACGACGATGACACTTACGAGGCTTGGCAAATCGAGCATGGCGATACACACATCTCATACTCGCCCAGCGTGATTCTTAACAATCGCTTGGCATACAACTATAAAGGCTTTAGCGCAGCCTTGCAGACACAGTATGTCAGTCGCCAGTTCATGAGCAATGCCGATGTCACCGAAACGCTGCTTGATGCTTATTGTGTGAGCAACCTCACCTTAGATTATACCTTCAAGATGCGTGCCGTGAAGAGCATCACCATCGGTTGCACCATTTATAATATCTTCAACGAAGAATATGAGAACAATGGCTATGCCGGTAGTGGGTACTATACCGACAATGGCAAGAAGATAAGGTATAACTATGCTGGTTATGCGGCACAGGCAGGCATCAATGCCCTGGCGCATGTCACCCTAAGATTCTAATTCTTTCATTATTCATTATGATTTTTGATTGGCTCGACATACTCACCTCTATCCTTGGCCTGGTGTACATCTGGTTGGAGTACAAGGCGCACATCGGTTTGTGGATTATAGGCATCATCATGCCTGCCCTCGATGTATATCTTTTTTACAATCATGGTCTCTACGGCGATGCCGGTATGGCTGTCTATTACGCCTTGGCTGCTGTCTATGGCTATGTGGTTTGGAAATTGGGTAACCGGAATGTTGAGGCTCCCTTGCGAATCAGTCACACCCCCATGCGGTTGTATCTTCCCATCGTGGTTTTCTTCTTCCTGGCTTGGGGACTCACCTACTATGTGCTCATCACCTGGACAAACTCCACTGTGCCCGTGCTTGATGCCTTCACCAATGCCCTCTCATTCATAGGTCTTTGGGCATTGTCAAGAAAATACATCGAGCAGTGGTTCTTCTGGATTGTGGTCGATGTGGTTTGCACCATCCTCTACGTTCAGAAGGGCATCCCCTTCAAGGCAGGCCTCTATGGTCTCTATGTCGTCATTGCCGTCTTCGGCTACTTCAAATGGCTTAAACTGATGAAAGATGAAAAATAACAGTCAATGTTCTGCCGTCATTTTAGCAGCAGGTTCCTATCCTGTTCACTGCATTCCATTGCAGATATTGCGCAATGCTGAAACCGTAGTATGTTGCGACAGCGCTGCCCAGCGATACTTGGCTGATGGTGGCACCCCCAGTGCCATTGTGGGCGATGGCGACTCGTTGCCGCAAGAACTGAAAGAACGCTATGCCGCCATCTGGCATCAGGAGGCAGAGCAGGAGACCAACGATCTGAGCAAGGCTGTGCGTTACCTGATGCAGCAAGGCAAGCGTCAGATTGCCATTGTGGGAGCCACTGGCAAGCGTGAGGATCATACCTTGGGCAACATCTCCCTGCTCATAGAGTATATGCGTCAAGGTGCAGATGTTCGTATGTTCACTGACAATGGCGTGTTCATCCCCTGTCGTGGTACTTCTACCTTCAATGTATTCATAGGTCAGCAAATCTCCATCTTCAACTTCGGTGCCACAGACTTTAAGAGCGAGGGCTTAAAATATCCTCTTTACGATTTCACCAACTGGTGGCAAGGTACCCTGAATGAAGCCATTAGCAGTCAAATAACCATCCAAGCCGTTGGTGACTGGCTTATATATTTCCCCTATTAATTGATGCATTATCCCCCATTACTTGACGTGATATCCTTAGCAAGGCGTTTGCATTGCGCTCTTATTCTCTGTTAATACCATGTTGAAACCGCCAGATGTACGGAAACGAGATGAACTCATGGGTGTGTCACTCAGTGTGTTATAGTTATCCTTGATGATGATGTCAGAAGCCCATCCTTCAGGGTTGGTGTTGCTCTTCAACTGCCAAAAAAAGATTGGGCGATTTTCGAAACGCAATGCCAAGAGGGCTTGGAAGAGTGTCTGGAGAGGTGCACAGCCGTTCTTATCGTAAAGTGGGAGCAAAGGTAGGGTTTATTTTTTCTATGGTTAAAATGATAATATTACTGTGTCAGCAGGTATGCCTTGAAGTCCTCGAAACGACTGGTCATATCAATGCTCTGCTTGGTGCCTTTCATGAACTCCTGCAGACGCTGGGGGATGGCAACGGGCTGACCGATGATGCCCTCAACGGTGTCTTTGAACTTGGCAGGGTGGGCAGTCTCAATAAAGAAGCCTGTCTCACCTGGCTGCAAGCCTTCACGCAGGGCACGGTATCCGCAAGCACCGTGAGGATCGAGCAGATAGCCTGTGGTCTCATAAACACGGCGAATCTCATCGGCAATCTCATCGTTAGTGTAGGTGGCTCCGCTGATGTCCTGACAGATGGCTGAATGACTGCCATCGTAGAGCGCTAACACACGGGCAAAGTTGCTGGGGTCGCCCACATCCATGGCATTGGCGATGGTGGTGATGCTGGGGCGTGGGTTGTATTGACCAGTCTGCAGGTAGTTGTAGAAGATGTCGTTGCGATTGTTAGCGGCTATGAAACGCTTGATGGGCAGTCCCATGCGCTTGCCGAACAAACCTGCGGTGATGTTGCCGAAGTTGCCAGACGGCACACAGCAAACGATTGAAGATGGAAGATTGAAGATGGAAGATTGTAAACTATTCCCTGCGGTTTCCTTTACAATATTATAAAGTTGCGCTACTGCCCAGAAGTAGTAGAAGGCTTGGGGCAGGAAGCGTGCCACGTTGATGGAGTTGGCACTGGTGAGCTGCATGTGGGCATTGAGCTCGGCATCCATGAAGGCTGTCTTTACCAGACGTTGGCAATCATCGAAGGTGCCATCCACCTCCAAGGCTGTGATGTTCTTGCCCAAGGTGGTGAACTGCTTCTCTTGGATGAGGCTCACCTTGCCTTTGGGATAGAGCACATAGACATGGATGCCCTCTACGCCTAAGAAACCATTGGCTACTGCGCTGCCTGTGTCGCCTGAAGTGGCAACTAATACGTTGACCGTCGAACGTTGACCAGTAACAAAGTGGCCAAGCATACGTGCCATAAAGCGGGCACCAACGTCTTTGAAGGCGAGGGTGGGGCCATGGAACAGTTCGAGGGAATAGATATTGTCGGATACCTTCACCAAAGGGATGTCGAAGTTCATGGTGTCATAAACGATCTGCTTCAACTTGTCGGCAGGTATGTCTTCGCCAAAGAAGGCTTGGGCTACTGCATAAGCCACTTCTTGCAGGCTCATGGTTGACATATTATCAAAGAAGGATGCTGGCAAGGCGTTGATGCGCTCGGGCATAAACAAACCCTTGTCGGCAGCAAGTCCTTTTACCACTGCATCCTGCAGGGTAACATCGGGGGTTTGGTGATTGGTACTATAGTATTTCATAAGATTTGAGTTTCAAGTTCCAAGTTTCAAGTTATTCGTTGATGGCCATCAGTTCGTTCATAAACTCCTGGTATTTCAACAGGCCGTAGCTGCCATTAACGCAACTCACCTCGTCGAACGCTTGCACCTGGTCTGGCTCGATGCCTGGGTGCCAGAAGAGGAAAGGTACGGGCTCTGCCACGTGGATGCGCAACTCAACTGGCGTGGGGTGATCGGGTAAGACGGCTATGCACACAGGTTCGTCTATGTGCTGAACAGCCTCGTAGATGGGCGCCACAATGCGACGGTCGAAATCTTCGATGGTTCGGATTTTCAAGTCCAGGTCGCCATCATGACCTGCTTCGTCGCTTGCCTCTACATGCACGAACACGAAGTCGTCGCGTCGCAAAGCCTCGATGGCTGCTTGTGCCTTGCCTTCGTAGTTAGTGTTAGCCAAGCCAGTTGCTCCTTCTACGGGGATGCTCTGCAGACCTGCATATCGTCCAATGCCCTTGATGAGATCAACAGCAGATATGACATCGCCTCGCTTGATTTGCGGATACATCTCCATAAGGGTTTGCATCTGAGGGCGGTAGCCTCCGCTCCAAGGCCAGATGGAGTTAGCAGGGTCTTTGCCTTGCTTTACTCGCTCAATGTTGAAGGGGT
Organism: Bacteroidaceae bacterium; assembly: GCA_017649485.1. Lineage (GTDB taxonomy): Bacteria > Bacteroidota > Bacteroidia > Bacteroidales > Bacteroidaceae > Bacteroides. The sequence continues at coordinate 30,859 of JAGCGS010000009.1, forward strand.
GTTGGGCAAGAAGTTCTTGGGATTTCAGAATCAGCTCGATAAGTAAGCTTGCCGTCTGTTCCGCACTATAATGATCAATGGTCAATGGTAAATCGTCAATGGTCAATGGTGAATCGTCAATCGCTTTTGGCAATAAGGATCGCCAATCTTCGCCTGGATGGTCATGGGGTGGGGCGCAGTCAACATACTTATTGCCGCCCTTGATGACCAGCAGGTGGCGGTATTGGATGCCAGTGATAAACTGGATATGGTCATTGCCCAAGTGCTGGTTGAGGTACTTGATAAGCACATCGCCCTGCTCGGTGGTGAGGTGACCGCCATGATGGTTCTTAATCTTGCCATCAGCCAAAGTGATGATGTTGCAGCGTATGGCCAGGTCGCCAGGTTGCATCTCGTAGCCGATGGAGGCAGCCTCCAACGGTCCGCGTCCCTCAAACACCTTGTTCATGTCATAGCCGAGGATGGTGGTATTCGCCACTTCAGAGCCAGGACTAAAGCCTTCGGGCACGGTGAGCAACCTGCCACAACGCCCTGCTTTGGCAAGTTGATCCATAACAGGGGTGTTAGCATATTGCAACAAGGTCTTACCACCCAGTCGCTCTACTGAATGGTCAGCCATGCCATCACCTAATAATATAATATGTTTCATAAATTGCAGCTCAATGGTCAACAGTCAATGGTCAATGGTCAATGGTCAATAGTCAACCGTCATACATTCGCTATTGACATAATATCTGCAAAGACACCAGCGGCTGTAACACTGGCACCAGCGCCATAACCCTGAATCATCATAGGATATTCGTGGTAGCGCTCGGTGGTGAGCAGGATGATGTTATTGCTGCTCTCCAAGCTATAGAACGGATGGTTGTTAGCCACCTCCTCCAGTCCTACAGTTGCCTTGCCCTCATTAAGCCTTGCCACGAAACGCCAGCGTTTGTTCTGTTTCGCCAATGTCTGTCGGCGAGCCTCGAACTCAGCATCCAACTCGGGGATGCGTTTCCAGAAGTCATCCAATGACCCAGCCATCAACTCGTCCGGGATAAACAAGTGCTTCTCCACATCCTCTTGGTCGAGGCGATAGCCAGCCTCACGCCCTAAGATTACCAGCTTGCGAATCACATCCTTGCCACTGAGGTCGGTGCGTGGGTCAGGTTCAGAGAGACCCTTCTGCTTAGCCTCTGTAATGGCTTGGCTCAGGCTGGTTTCAGCACTCAGGGAATTGAAAATATAGTTCAATGTGCCACTCAGTACGGCTTCGATCTTCAAAATCTTATCGCCGCTATGGATCAGGTCGTTAATCGTATTGATGATGGGCAAGCCCGCGCCTACGTTAGTCTCGAAGAGGAACTTAACCCCACGTCGGTGGGCTGTCTGCTTCAGACGCATATAATTCTCGTAAGGTGATGAAGCGGCAATCTTATTGGCAGCCACTACAGACACGTTGTGTTGCAGAAGTTGCTCGTACAGTGCTGCTACTCCACTGTTGGCAGTACAGTCAACAAACACAGCATTGAAGATGTTCATTCCAGTCACTTCTTCCAACAGACCGTTCAAGTCACAGTCCTTGCCCTTCTCCAATAGTTCACGCTTATAATCCTTGAGGTTGATTCCCTCGCGGGTAAATAAGCCCTTCTTGCTGTTGGCAATACCCACCACATTCAACTGCAGGCCATTCTCACGCATCAGTTTCTCACGCTGACTCTCAATCTGTGTGATGAGGCTGTGTCCCACTGTGCCGATGCCGCAGATAAAGAGGTTCAGTACCTGGTATTCTGACAGGAAGAATGAGTCGTGTATCACGTTCAGCGACTTCCTCAGCAATTTCTTGTTTACCACGAATGAGATGTTCGTCTCGCTGGCACCCTGGGCACAAGCGATGACACTGATACCGCTTCGTCCCAAAGCACCGAACAACTTACCCGCGATGCCAGGGGTATGCTTCATGTTCTCACCCACGATAGCCACTGTGGCCAAGCCATATTCCGCTTTCATGGGGACCATCTCACCCATCTCTATCTCTTTGCTGAACTCCATGTTCAGCACATCGCAAGCCGTCACCGCATCGGCAGTTCGCACACCAATGGAGGTTGAGTTCTCACTGGATGCCTGGCTCACCATGAACACACTGATGCCATGCTCTGCCAGGGTACTGAAGATGCGGCGGTTAACACCAATCACACCCACCATGCCCAAGCCTTGTACGGTGATGAGGCATGTGTCGTCGATGCTACTGATACCCTTGATAGCCTTGCCGCTACCATTGGCAGTGCCTTGACGTATAATGGTGCCTTTGGCTTCAGGGTTGAAAGTATTCTTGATTAAAATAGGTATGTTCTTATGATAAACCGGCCAGATGGTAGGTGGATAAACCACCTTGGCACCGAAATTACAGAGTTCGGTAGCTTCCACGTAAGTCAGACTTGTGATGGTATAGGCACTGTGGATAACACGGGGGTCAGCAGTCATGAAACCATCTACATCCGTCCAGATCTCCAGGCTTTCAGCATTCAAGGCAGCAGCCACGATGGCTGCGGTATAGTCACTACCACCACGTCCAAGGTTTGTAACCTCACCTGTGTTCTTGTCTGTAGCTATGAATCCTGGGATGAGGGTCAGCTTGGGCAGGTCGGTCAGTTGCTCCTTCACCAATTGGTTTGTCAGTTCGGCGTTCAGAATGTGTTTGCCTTGCTTGCGCTCTGTCTTGATAAACAGTCGGGAGTCCTTCCACAGTGCACCTGTTACTTCAGCAACGATGAGACTGGAGAGGCGTTCGCCATAGCTCAGGATGGTATCATTGGTCTTACGGCTCAGATCCTTGATGAGGTAAATGCCCTGGAAGATGTCGCGCAATTCGCCCAACAACTGTTCCACCTGTGCCATCAAAGCGTCAAAACGTGTACCCTTGGCTATGTTGTCGTTGATTAAATCATAATGTCTCTGCATCAGATCGGCCAGATCTTCCTCATAAGCCTTGTTGCCTTCAGAGGCCATCTTTGCGGTCTTGATAAGTTGGTCGGTCACACCTCCAAGGGCTGAAACCACCACGATGACTTGACCTTGCTGATTCGCCACAATCTGTTTGACGTTCCTGATGCTCGCGGTGGTACCTACGGATGAACCACCGAATTTCAATACTTTCATCTGCTTATTCTTTATAATTTGGCGCAAAATTACAAAAATATTTGTATATTCGCAGCCAAATGGGAGATATTTATGAGAACAGAAACTGATAACACATCTATTTTGCTTGTCTATACAGGGGGTACCATTGGTATGATTGAAAATCCTGTGACTGGTGCTTTGGAGAACTTCAGTTTTGCGCAACTCAAGAAACATGTGCCGGAACTGCAGAAATTTGCCTTCCATATTGATAGCTGTCAGTTCGATAAGCCTATGGATTCTTCTGATATGGATGCCAAGGCTTGGCGAAGGCTGGTGGATATCATAGTGAAGAACTACGACAAATATACCGGTTTTGTGGTGCTGCATGGCACCGACACGATGGCTTTCACAGCTTCTGCATTGAGTTTCATGCTGCGCGGTTTGACGAAGCCCGTCATCCTGACTGGGTCGCAGTTGCCCATCGGCGTGATTCGCACAGATGGCAAGGAGAACTTGCTGACGAGTCTGGAAATAGCCGCTGCTCAACGACCTGACGGAGAGCCAATGGTGCAGGAAGTGTGTGTGTATTTTGAGAATAAGCTGATGCGAGGCAACCGCACCACGAAGCTGAATGCTGAGGATTTCAACGCTTTCCGTTCTTATAACTATCCTGATTTGGCGACTGTGGGCATACACATCAAGTATAATCTAAATGCCATTCATTACGAGAAGGTGAAAGTGCCGTTGGAGGTACAGACGGAGATGAATACAAGTGTGGCTATCTTGAAGCTTTTCCCTGGCATTCAGGAAACAGTGGTTCGCTCGGTATTGTCGATTTCCGGTCTGAAGGGAGTGGTGTTGGAAACATACGGCAGTGGTAACGCGCCCCGTAAAGGATGGCTCATCGATTGCCTGAGCCAGGCTTCTCGTCGTGGGATGGTGATTGTGAATGTGACTCAATGCAAGAGTGGTATGGTGGATATGGACAGGTATGAGACTGGCTATCAACTGAAGTCCGCCGGGGTGTTGAGTGGCTATGACATCACCACAGAAGCCGCCCTGACGAAGCTGATGTTCCTCTTCGGACAAGGTCTCTCCGTCGAAGAAGTGCGTGAGGGTATGATGCACTCGTTAGTGGGTGAAATCTCGACAGTTTAGTTCTTCCTATAAACCATATCTGTCCCTGCCTGGTTCTTCAGCGTGAGAGCAATCTTACGCTGAATGTTTTCTACCTTAGCCATTATCAGTTCAGGCAGGTTGTAGCTCATCATCTGGTCTTGGTAGAATTTATAAGGGTTGTGTTGGGGTAGCAGGAAAGGCTTCGAAGCTCTGCCCTGTTCATCAATGTATGTAATGTATGGGCGGGAATAATATCCGTTGATTCTGCGACTACTGAACACCATCCAGTGCGAGTTGCCGCTCCATGAATGGTAGCTGTCTGCACGCTGGCTGTTGGCTCCTTCCAGAAGTTTCATCTCACCTGTTGACATGTCGATGATGTAAAGGTCGGCATCCTTCTTGTTTGCAGGGAAGTTGCCGTATTTGGTAAGGCAAACCACCATCTTGCTACCATCAGGCGATATCCTCGGATGTGATAGGCTCATCCCTGTCTTTTTGGCGCTGAACAGGGTGTCAACCTTTGTTCCGATAGTTGCCGTCTCTGCATCAAAGTCCACCCTGCACAGGCTATACTTGAGCTGTTCTATATGATATGCCAGACTGTCAACAAACTCGGCAGTGCAGAAATACAAACTCTTGCCGTCAGGGGAGAAGGTGGGGAAGGTCTCATAGGCAGAAGGAGAAGCCAACAACTCATTGCCAAACACCTCGTTGCCTTCCATGTCATATACATATACATCCGATTCTGTGTCAAACACTTCCACTCGATCATTCGAGTGATAGTAATAGCTTTCCCAAGTGGAATTGACAGAGGCAACCACATATCTCCCCGATGGATGCCAGTAGGGGTATTGCATATTGGCGTTAGTCTCTGGCGTTCTGGTATTCAGCTTGTTGACTATGCCATTGTGTATATAGGCCGTTCCTGGTGCCTTGGCGCGGCTATGGAATAGCATTTGGTTGGGCTGCCGTTGGTTGAAGGTATGGCAGTTCACACATCCATAGTCCGTCATTTTATTCTCAAAGATGGGTGTTTCCTCAAAGCTCTCCAAATGACGCTGGTAAATACCCATACGGTTCCATTGTTCATAGGGTGGTATCTTACGGTAAGCAAGGTAAGGATCGATGGCTTCAGAAGAGACTCTGACAAGGATGTCTTTATAGGCTATCCATCCCTCTGGTGTCTTTTTAGATACCTTCATACATATCTCCTTATCTGTGTTGGATGCGAGCAATTTCCTCCAAGCTTTCAGTGGGATATCAAAGGCACTGTTCTTTGAGCGGACATTTATGCTACTGTTCGCGCCCATGACCGTGAGGTGATACTCCCCAGGCTCCAACAATGAAAGATTCAGTGGGGCAATGTTCACAGGAACAGTCACGCCGTCATAATCAGGGAAAACAGGGAGTGTATCTTCTGTTTGCCCTACAATGTTCACATTGCCCTGAGAACAACCCCAAAGCATCATCATACAGATGAACGTGCCTATATACTTGATGTGGTTCATAGTTCTGCTCCTTTTATCCAAACATATAATAATACCAATAAGTGTTCCTGTAGGCAGACAGTGCCGCCTGTTGGTTCACGTTGCTCCTCCTGGCGTTGAGCACGGCCTGCTTGAATGCCATGAAGCGGTTGGCAGTCTCGTCAGTCACTCCGTGGCTACGGCAATATTCCTCATCATGCTCCGCCAGGATGACAACTGCCTCCTGCATCAGCTCGGGCATGGTGTCGCCTTGCCAGTTGGCGAGGAACCTGTCGGAGAGATAGCGCACCCCGTCCATGTTCTTGTCAAGCATCATCATAGCCATCGCATATTCCAGGGCATGTCCCTCGTCAGTACCAGTCTCGGTCACCTTGACAAGGTCAGCCATGATACCGTCCAATACTACAAACCTCGGTTGCGGGCTTGGCAGGCTCTTGCGCTTTTTCCCCAGTTCGGGGTCATTCTCCACAGCTTGGTCATTATTGAGGAACCTCCGCATGTCTGTTGCCCATTCTTGATAGGCATAGGTCTTTTCAAGACGGGTAATATATTTCTCTGCCACCTGATAATCGCCATATATTAGTCGTTCCTTTACCAGCATCTTCAACAATGACGGATTGCCATAGGTAGTGGCAATCATGGTGCCGAACGATAGGCATAGTGCCTCGCTGATCACCCCTGTGTGATAGTATATGTGGCTGAAGAGTACATTGATGTCATTGTATGCCTGGTAGCCGACCATCAGGCTTTGTGCCCCTTTCTGAGGGTACTTGAACAGGTCGGTCATCATCTTTCCTTCGTGAGACAAAGCCAGGTTGATGCAGTTCAGGTGTAAGTAGTTCTGGTAATTAAGGTTCGGGTTGTTAATGATTCCTTCCCAGTCATTCTGGTTGATGCATAGCATGAGTTCTGTCAATGTACGGAAGTCCCTGTTCATCCTCCTCTCTGACTGAACATATAAGAATAGTCCACCTACCATCAAAATTATGCAACCTGTAGCAGCCTGGACGATTGGCTTTAGCAGGAATCTCTTGCTTATTCCGCCAGCAATCATGATGATAGGAACAACAATCCATGAGATTGATTGCCAAATTCCCTGTTCTACGTGATACTCATAATAGCCTTTTGTCCACAAGGCGTAATCATATCCTACAATGCTTCCGTTACTGACAGTTACCAGGGCAGCTAAAAAACAGGTTAAGAGATATAGGGATGATATCCAACCTTTCCTGTAATCCTGTAGCATGTCGGCTATCAATGCGCAGACGGCAAATAGTGTGGCAATACTGCCTGCGAAAAAGTAAAGTAACAGGGTAAATACGATTCCTGAAAGTGTTTTGAGATATAGGTTACTGTCTTTGTATATCAGCAAATAAGCATAGAGTATGAGGGAGAAGCACAACATAGCTATCAAACCCTCATAGTGATAACCCATCTCCAATAAATAGATGCCTTGCAAATAGGATGCCAGCAAGGCCAATGCACCATAAATGATGCTGTTATTTAGGATGCGGTTGAGAGACATCCATAGCATGAAGCCGGTAATTGTTGTGATAAGAGCTGTTGTGATGGCACCTACCCAAGGTATAAGGAAGAACTGTACCAGGAACTGTGATGCCAAGGTAGCAAAACCTCCAACCTGTTTCAGTAGACTTGTCATATAGTCTCCATCCCATAGGAAGATTTGCTGTTGTTCCCTGTACATCAGCAATGGTTCCTGTGAATAATGAAGGTAGATGGCAAAGATGGTGCCACATAGCATGGACACAACAAGCACTATGAATAGTCTCGACTTCATGAACCGTTGATTAGGTATTAAAAAGAGGGGCAAGCCCAGAGACTCACCCCTCCTCGTTAAATCATAGTCAGATTCTATAACTGGTTATAGATTACTGCCAGTCAGCATTCTGCTTGAAACGACCCATTGCAGTAACAATTTCGTTGTGAGGAATTGGGAACATTACCCAGTTCTTACCATAGTTACTATACTTGTTGGGGAAGAATTGACCTTCATAGCTTACATAGTCGTTCAGCACGTCAGCTGCAACACCCCAACGAGCGAGGTCGAACCAACGATGACCTTCCATACCCAGCTCAGCACGACGCTCAGCACGCAGAGCGGTGATAGCCTCTTCCTTGCTTGAGAATGAAGTATAAAGGCCAACACGGTAGTTACCTGCAGCACCAGCTACACTCTTGCCGTTTACCTTGTCATCCATTGTGTAAGAACCAACTGTAGTAGCATTAGCCTTCACGAAGTCGTTAGCTGCACGAGCACGAACCTGGTTGATGTAGTTCTTTGCGCCATCCAGATCACCATCGTTGATCAAGCACTCAGCATAGAGCAACAGGATGTCAGCAAAACGGATCACGTGGTAGTTCTTTGCAGAAGAAGCAACAGCTGTTGACACAGAAGTAGAACCACGATCGCTGATGTAAGGCAGATTCTTCTTGTTCATGTACAGACCTGCGTTGTTCGGGTCACGAACCCAACCGTTAACGGCTACTGGAGTACCATAATCCAGGAATGGAACGTTGAAACGACCCATAGTGAAGTCGATACGAGGATCCACAGCAACAGTCAGGTCAGTCTGAGGAATATCACCAGCAGAGGTAGAAACCATCTGAGTCAGACGAGGCTGAGCTCGGTAAGCAGCAGTTGACAGAGGCAGACCATTAGCGTCAACGATGAAGCTGTTAGCAAAGTCGTAAGTTGGCTGATAGAAACCCCAACCACCTAAACCAGATGCACCGGCCTGGCCGATTGCAGGGTTAGATGCGATAGCATTGGTATCAGTCTGAGTACCAGAGATGGTAAGCTGAACGTCGAACACGCCTTCACCACCCCAGTCGCAATCAGGAGAATTAGCGTCAAACAAGTCGCCATAATTCTGAATCAACTGATATTTCTTACCCTTAGCGTCAACACCACTGTTGATGATGTCAGCCAACAGAGACTTAGCTTCAGACATCTTAGCTGAGTTAGAGCTCATGTTGCCGTTGTAAGGAGAAGCCCAGTACATGTACAGCTTAGCAAGAACGGCTTTAGCCATCCAAGAAGTAGCACGACCATACTGACCCAAACCATAACCGCTACCTGTCCAGGTTGCTGGCAGACCGTTAATAGCATCTCTCAAGTCAGCCTCTACCTTATCCCATACATAGATGTAGTTACCACTTTCATCGATGTTACCAATTGCTGGGTCGGTATTAGCCTTGTAGTCCTCAAGAGTGATATAAGGGATGGCAGCACCAAACATCTTGATACCTTCGAACATCCAAACAGCCTTGATGAACTTAGCCTGAGCTTCGATGACAGCCCTGTTAGGAAGTGCATCGCCCATGTCTTCTGCCATCTTCAGCACGTTGTTAGCACGTTTTACTGCTTCATAAACAGAAGACCACTTACCTGCGATATAACCATTAGAAGCAGAGAATGTGAAGGTTTCCAACTGTGTCCAGTCTGGCTGGTCACCAGCCGTAGAACCCTTATTGGCGTCACCGCCAACAACATCACCATACACGAAGTTGAAGAGAGAACCATAGCCCATCCACGCAGTCTGGGTCATGCTGTTGAAAGATGAGTAAGCACCAGTCAGCACCATGTCAATACCCTCTTCAGTGGTCAGCGTTCCCTCAGATACAGAGCCTGCGGGGTCGATCAACAGGAAGCTGTCGCCGCAACTGCTCATGCCAAAACTTGTAGCAAGAGCTATCGCTGAATATAATATTGCTTTTTTCATATTATTCTTGTAATTTTAATTGTTAATTTTCAATCTTCAATTTTTAATCTTCAATCAAAAATTAGAAGTCGATATTGATACCGAACAAGTACTGATGAGGCATACCGTAGCTACCATAGTCAACACCCTTTGTACGGTCACCGCTCAAACCGAAGCTGTTTACTTCAGGATCGAGGCCATCGTAACCAGTGATGGTGAATACGTTAGACAGCTGTGCATATACGCGGATACGAGACAGAGTCAACTTGCTAACCCACTTTCTTGGGAGGCTGTAACCCAAAGTCAGAGTCTGCATACGCAGGTATGAACCGTCAACAACATAACCTGAGTGAGATACACTTGCTTCAGGAGCTGTAGTACCTACAATCCAGATTGGCAGTGTGCCATTAGGATTGGTTGTTGGATGCCATGCCTTCTCGATACGATCGTAGCTGTATGCATTACCCAACTGACCATAGAGAGTATAGTACTCGTAGTGCTTGTACAGGTCGTTGCCGAGTGAGAAGTACAGATAAGTACTCAAGTCGAAGTTCTTCCACTGCAGACCGAGGTTGAAACCACCAGTCAAATCTGGGTGAGGATTACCTATGATGGTCTGGTCGTTAGAGTTGATCTGACCGTCACCGTTAACATCCTTAAACTTATAGTGACCAACCCAGTTGGTAGCATTTACACTTTCCCAGTTGGTTTCACCGTAAGGCAGAGCACCGTAATTTCTTACATCATTAACATCCTTATAGATACCATCCAGCTGGTAGCCATAGAACATACCTACAGGCTGACCCTCTCTGGTAAGAGTGATATCAGTGATACGAGAAGAGTAGAGCAGGTCAGAAGCACCCAGCTTAACAACCTTGTTCTTATACCATGAAGCGTTTGCACTGATGTTGTAAGATACCTGACCGATCTTGTCTCTCCAACCGATAGAGAAGTCGATACCGGTATTCTTCATGTCACCAATGTTTACATTAGGCTTGGTTCCTGCACCTGACATAGCCGTCCAAGAAGCAGATACCAACATGTCAGAAGTCTTCTTGATATAGAAGTCGAAGCTTGAAGTCAGCTTGTTGTTGAAAGCTGTGAGGTCATAACCTACGTTGAACATCTTGATGGTCTCCCACTTTGCACCAGAGTCACCCAGAGCGGTTGCACCGTAACCAGTGTTAGCACCTGAGTTAGAACCTGTGATACCATAGAGGTAGCGAGTGTTGTTACCATACTGGAATGCATAGTTGTAAGCACCGATGTTAGAGTTACCGGTTGTACCGTAACCAGCGCGGATCTTCAAGTCATCCAACCAAGTTGCGCGAGCCTTCTCGAGGAACTTCTCGTCAGAAATACGCCAACCCAAAGAAACTGATGGGAAGGTACCCCAACGGTTAGAGCTAGAGAATCTTGAAGAAGCATCACGACGGATAGTAGCTGTTACCAGGTACTTGCCCATATAAGAGTAGTCCAAACGACCGAAGAGACCGAACATGGTAGTCTTAGAACCCATACCACCACCGTTACCTACGGTAGAAGTACCACCATTACCAATGGTCCATGTGTTAGGATCGTTTTCGAATACGTAGTCATAACGATATGCACTGATGTTACGGCCAAGACCCTGCTTCAGGGTTTCAGTACCGCCAAGTACAGTGAAGTCGTGATTTTCAGCAACTGTGAACTTGTAAGATACAGTGTTAGTCCACTGCCAGCCGAAACTCCAAGAACCGTTTTCATTCAACTGGTTACGAGCAGCACCTTCCTTATCACCGGCGATGGTGATTGGTGAGAAGCTCAGACCCCAACCGCCGTTCAAGTTAACAGCGAACTGAGAACGGAGAGTCAAACCCTTGATCCAAGGATCCTTCAATTCAGCGAAGAATGAAGACTGCAGACGGAAGTTACGGTTCCAGTTCTCCTTTGAAGCCTCGATGCTCTGGAGAGCTGAGAAGTTACGACCACCATTACCCTGAGAACCTGCCCAGTGACCACCTACGGTATAAGGAGGTACCCATGCGTTCATGGTATAAGTAGAACCGAATGCGTTACCGTCGGCCTGACCACCACGCTCACCGCGAGTCAGCATCAAAGCTGCGTTGGTATTCTGACCGATAGTGAAGTGCTTAGTAGGATTGAAGGTAGTATTTACACGGAGTGAGTAGCGCTCGAAGTTAGAGCCCTTAACCGTACCGTTACGATCCTGATATGCCAAAGACATTGAGTACTGGCCTCTTTCGCCACCGCCCATCACTGAGAGCTCGTGGTTCTGTGACCAACCTGTTCTAACGATCATGTCATACCAGTCGGTACCCTTCTTAGCCTCTTCGTCATTCATACCCAGAATTTCCTTGTTATAGTAATATGAAGACAAAGCGTAAGAGTTAGCACCATTTCTCTGATAATCAGCAACCATACCTTCGTATGAGCCGAAACGAGCCATAGCCTCAGCCTTGCTCAAACCAGCAGGAACGATGGTATAAGGCATCTGCAGCTCACCATTCTTGATAGAGCCGAACTGCTGGTGGTTAACAGAATTGATGTCAACACCGAGGATGTCTACCTGATTTCTCTGGCTGGTCTCGATAGCCTTCATGTAGTCCCATGCACCCAGCATGTGGAAACCGTCATTTGCCATGGTTGAAGCAGAGATGTAACCGTTGTAAGATACGCGAACCTTACCTTCTTTGTTACCCTGCTTGGTGGTGATGATGATGACACCGTTAGCAGCACGCGCACCGTAGATAGCGGTTGCAGCAGCATCCTTCAACACCTGGAAAGAATCGATGTCGTTAGGGTTCACTGAGTTCACATCAACACCCTGTACACCGTCAACGATGATCAGAGGGTCAGAACCGTTCACAGATCCGACACCACGGATACGGATGGTTGTACCTGCACCAGGAGCACCAGAAGAAGATACGAACACACCAGATGCACGACCCTGCA
>JAGCGS010000010.1 GCA_017649485.1 Bacteroidaceae bacterium
GTTCACGTAACTCTCATCAGAGATTGCTCGGTCAACATCGATGCCGTTGCCCCAACAAGCCACTTCTAATCCGTCGTAACCCATTTTCTTGGCAAGCGTGCATAACTCATCAAATGGTAGGTCTGCCCATTGGATGGTGCATAGTGTAACAAGGTGCTTTCCCATAATATTAGTATGTTTAAGTTTGATATGTTTATCAAATAATTTTAGCCATGATAATCTAATAATGCAAAGATAGCACATTTTTTTGTGCTATCCTTATTTCAGCCTATTTTTTTGATTATTTTTTAAGGGCTGTGTATGTGAAAAGATCTAAATCCGTCCGAACGGATTGCTATGGGCACTACCTCGTGCATGGGTCAAGGGTCCATCGTTGAAGTTAATAGACCGCAAGGCCGATGATGCCACAGATGATGATCATGAGGATGGGGCTGGCCTTAAAGCGGCTGGTGGCAACGAAAGCTACAAGGAACAATAGGCAGCTGGTGATGAACTGGTATTTGTCTGTTACTGGATTGCCAAAGTTTTCTTCATTCATCAACAAAAGGGCTGCTGCTGCCAATAGACCTATCACAGCAGGACGAAGGCCTTTGAATACCGACTCGACCAAAGGATGATGCTGGTATTTGAGGAAGTATTTGCTGATGGTGAGCATCAAGATGAATGAGGGCAGGCACACGGCAAAGGTGGCAATGAAACTGCCCCATACGCTGCCTGTGGCGGTATAGCCCACATAGGTGGCACTGTTGATGCCTATCGGACCAGGCGTCATCTGGCTGACTGCCACGATATCAGTGAACTGCTGGGAGGTGAGCCAGCCGTGACTGGTTACCACCTCGCCCTGTATGAGGGACAACATGGCATAGCCGCCTCCGAAACCAAACAGGCCTATCTTGAAGAATGTCCAGAATAAACTCAAATACAGCATAACTATTTATCGTTTACCATTGACTATTGACCATTGACCATTGAAAATTGAAAATTGAAAATTAACAATTAACAATTTTACCATAAATAAATCCTCCTACGCCAGCGGCGATGATAATCCATATCGGTGAGAAGCCTAAGAGCCAGATGAGCAAGGCTCCTACCACAGGAATCCAAATGGTTTTCCAGGTGAGCTTCGCCTTCTTGCCCATGCGGAACACAGGCGCGGCAATGAGTGCCACAACAGCAGGACGGATGCCCTTGAAAACTTTCTCTACATAGGGATTGTCTTTGTAGGCGGCAAAGAACAGGGCTATGGCCAGTATCATCAGGAATGAGGGCAGGATGCTGCCTAAGCTGGTGACAAGACTGCCCTTCACACCCCGAAGCCTGTAACCCACGAAAATGGCAATGTTGACGGCGAGAATACCAGGCGCTGATTGGGCAATGGCGAGCAGGTCGAGAAAGTCGTCCTGCTCTATCCATCGGCGCTTGGTTACTATCTCGTCTTCTATCAGGGGTACCATAGCGTAACCGCCTCCTATGGTAAATGCCCCTATCTTGAAGAATATCTTAAAGGCTTCTATGTAGAAGTTGTTGACCATTTACCATTGACCATTGACTTATCTCTTTTGTTTCTCAACCCACTTACGGGCATTGACAAATGCCTCGATCCACGGAGTGACTTCATCCTGACGACGATTGGCTGGATAATCACCACATTGCCAGGGGAAGAAAGCACGCTCCAAGTGAGGCATGATGGCAACATGACGGCCATCGGCACTTGCCAAGCCTGCCACGCTGAAATCACTGCCATTAGGATTGCCAGGATACTGGTCGTAACTGTACTTAGCCACGATATTGTAATCCTCCTCCTTGCCAGGCAGACTGAACTTGCCCTCAGCATGAGCCACCCAGATGCCAATCTTGTTGCCACTGAGCGAACCGAACATCACACTATTGTTCTGAGGTATGGTCAGACCTACATAGCATGACTCGAACTTGTGGCTATTGTTGTGCACCATCTTGCCAATGTCGTGACGGTCAGGCGTGAGCAGGTTCAGCTCCATCATGAGCTGACAACCGTTGCAAACACCCAAAGACAAGGTGTCAGGACGGGCATAGAAGCGGTTGAGCGTCTCTTTTGCCTTCTCGCTATAGCGGAACGCACCTGCCCAGCCTTTGGCAGAGCCCAGCACATCGCTGTTGGAGAAACCACCGCAGAACACAATCATGCTGATATCGTCCAATGTCTCGCGACCACTCGCCAAGTCGGTCATGGTGACATCCTTCACATCAAATCCAGCCAGATAGAGGGCATAAGCCATCTCGCGCTCGCTGTTGGTACCTTTCTCACGGATAACTGCCGCATGCAAACCTGTAGGCTTGCGACGGTCAGGACTGATGCCGTATTGCTTGAAGGTGCCCATGAAGTTCTTGTTAAACTTATACTCCAAAGGCTGCTGCTTGAAGTTGTTGAAGCGCTCCTTTGCCAAGCCACCAGCCACCTGCTTGCGATCCAGCAGATAGGATGAAGAATACCAAACATCACGCAGGTAGTCGATGCCAAACTGATAGGTGGCTCCGTCTTTGCTGACAAGGATATGACGCTCGTCGCAAGGATGGCCTAACTTGACATAGCCCACGCCAGCATCTTCCATCATTGCCTTGAAACGCTCTGTATCCTTGTTGTTTACCTGAATAACCACACCCGGATTCTCAGCAAAGAGAATCTTTACGAGGTCTTGTTCAGAAATCTTGTCGAGGTTGATTTCCATACCACCTTCTACGTTGGCGAAACACATCTCCAGCAACGTGGTTATCAAGCCACCAGCAGATATATCATGACCAGCCATGATGATACCCTTGCGGATGAGCTGCTGGATAGCGTTGAAAGCGTCGCGGAAATAATCGGGGTCAGTCACTGTAGGCACATCATCGCCAATCTTATTGAGTGCCTGCGCAAAGGCAGAGCCACCCAAACGAAGCTGGTCGAAGCTGAAATCCACATGGTAGAGGCTGGTACTCTTATTGTTCACCATCACAGGTGACACTACCTGACGCACATCAGTTACCTCAGCTCCCGCGCTGACAATCACTGTTCCAGGGGCAATTACCTTTGTGCCGTCAGGATACTGCTGAGTCATACTCAACGAGTCCTTGCCAGTAGGCACATTGATGCCCAGCTGCTGGCAGTAGTCGCTCAAAGCCTTGACAGCGGTATAAAGACGGGCATCCTCGCCCTTCTGAGAGCGGCAAGGCCACATCCAGTTGGCACTGAGGCTGACACCATCGATGCCACCATCGAGCGGAGCCCAAACCACATTGGTCAACGCCTCGCTGACAGCCATGATGGAGCCTTTGGCAGGATCAGCCAATGCCACCTGTGGCGCATGACCAATGGCGGTAGCGATACCATATTTGCCACGATAGTCGAGAGCCACCACACCGCAGTCGCTGAGCGGCAACTGCAACTCGCCCTGACACTGCTGACGAGCGATGCGTCCTGTGACAGAACGATCCACCTTGTTGGTGAGCCAGTCCTTACAAGCCACAGCCTCTAACTGCAACACATTATCTATATACTCATCAATCTTGGATACCTCGTACTGGGGATTCTCATAATGACGTTCCACAGTCTCGTCCACCATATATGTCTTAGGAGAAGAGCCAAACATCTGGCTGACAGCCAAATCGAACGGACGAACACCATCTGCCTGCTGGAAAGCAAAGCGATGGTCGCCAGTAGTCTCACCCACCACATACATAGGAGCCCTTTCACGCTCAGCAATCTTGCGCACATGATCAAGCGCTTCTTCCTGAATGAGCAAACCCATGCGCTCCTGGCTCTCGTTGGCGATGATTTCCTTAGAAGACAAGGTCTTGTCGCCAATAGGCAACTGACTCATGTCAATCAAACCACCACAATCTTCCACCAATTCGCTGAGACAGTTCACATGACCGGCAGCTCCGTGATCGTGGATGGACACCACAGGATTATTATCTTCCTCGCAGAGGGCACGAACCACATTGTAGGTACGTTTCTGCATCTCAGCATTGGCACGCTGAACAGCATTCAGCTCAACGCCATTGCTATAGCGACCTGTATCCACAGAAGACACAGAGCCACCACCCAAACCAATGCGGTAGTTGTCGCCACCCAACAGCACAATCTTATTGCCAGGCTCAGGCTTACCCTTGAGACAATCGCGCTCAGTTCCGTAACCAACACCGCCGGCAAGCATGATTACCTTATCATAGCCATATACCTCATCGCCTTCCTTATGCTCGAAGGTGAGCAGAGAGCCGCAAATCAGCGGTTGTCCAAACTTGTTGCCAAAGTCGCTGGCACCATTAGAAGCCTTAATCAGTATCTGCTCTGGTGTCTGATAGAGCCACTTGCGCACTGGCAACACATTCTCCCAAGCGCGGTCTTCATCAGTGCGAGGGTATGAGGTGATATAAACAGCAGTACCAGCAATAGGCCAAGAGCCTTTTCCACCACCCATACGGTCGCGAATCTCACCGCCTGTGCCTGTAGAGGCTCCGTTGAATGGCTCCACAGTGGTTGGGAAGTTGTGGGTTTCTGCCTTGAGTGAAATCACACTCTTGATATTCTTAACTTGGAAGTAGTCGGGTTTGGAATGATCGGCAGGTGCAAACTGCTCGATGACAGGACCAGAGGCGAAGGCAACATTGTCCTTGTAGGCAGAGATAATCTTGCCTCGATGTGCTTTGGTAGTGTCTTTGATAAGCTGGAACAGGCTTGACTCCATCTCCTTGCCATCGATGACGAAGGTGCCACCGAATATCTTATGACGGCAATGCTCGGAATTAATCTGTGCGAAGCCAAACACCTCAGAATCGGTGAGTGGACGGCCACAGTCCTTCTCCACTTGCTTGAGGTAGTCCATCTCGTCTTTGGAGAGTGCCAAGCCCTCACGCTCGTTGTAAGCCTCCAAATCGTCAATATGGACAATGGGTTCAGGCTTGCGGTTGGTAGTGAACACCTTTTGGTCGAGCCCTTTATACATGCGTTGCAGCATGGGGTCATGATCGGCATTCTCATCTGCCACAGGGAAGTATTCTTCGATGCGAGCGATGCCTTTGAGACCCATGTTCTGGGTGATCTCTACGGCATTGGTACTCCAAGGCGTAATCATCTCACGACGTGGACCCACGAAGTAACCATGCAGGTTGTCTTCGTTCTCGGGTTGTGCGTTGCCAAAAAGCCAAGACAGCTCTTCAGCTTCTCTCTGGTTAGGCGTGTGGTCGCTCTCAACGGCAATCACACTCTGTTGCGGGGTTCGGAAAAATAGAATCATATATTAAAGTTTAATTTTTTTCTTAACCAATTTAGACTCGTTATGCAAGCGGTCGAGGGCTGTTACTACATAAGTGTATTGCCCAGATTGTTGTAAGGGCAAATTATAATAGTTTTCACGGGTTATCGCCATGATGTGCGAGGGGTCTTCCAAGTCTAATGGCTCACCCTTCGCAAAGCGATATACCACATATTGCACAGCTTTGTCCAACTCAGTCTTTGCCTTGGGGGCTGTCCACATCAGCACAGGACCGTCAGTGGTTCTAATAACTGCCAACTTACTGACTTTATTGGGTGCTTTCTTGTCGATGAAGGTATAGGCAGGAATGATGGCAGGATACTTGTGATAAACCTGCTTCAACAGCTCGGTATAGTTGCCCACGTTCTCGACAATGTTCTGGGTGTACCACTGGCAACTGCCGCCAATGGTTTGATATTGGCGTTGGAGCCTCATCTTCAGAGGCATCTGATGCTGGTTAGCGTTATTGGGATCGGTGTTCTGCACAGTGTTAAGGATGCTCTGTCCTATATACAGAGGACGCTCGGTAGCGTGCTTAGCCCACCAATCCAGCAGCTTGCCATAGTCAGCTGCAGGATGACCCACATGCCAATAAACTTGTGGAATGTTATAGTCTATCCAACCATTACGCACCCAAAGTAGGATGTCAGCATAAAGGTCGTCATAATTCTGCAGTCCATTGGTATCACTTCCCAAAGGATCGCTCTTTTGGTTGCGATAAATGCCGAAGGGAGAGATTCCAAACTGTACCCAAGGCTTCAGCTCCCTGACAAGGTTGTGTATTTCCTCAATCAAAACATTAACATTGTGCCTACGCCAGTCGCCTTTCGTGGCAAAGCCAGAACCAAGACGCTGAAAATCAGCCTCATCAGGAAAATCCTGTCCGTTAGCAGGATATGGGTAGAAATAGTCATCCATGTGGATGGCATCAACATCATAACGCGTGATGATGTCAGTGATTACCTGGCGGATGTAGGCTCTACACTCCGGCATAGCTGGGTTAAAGAAAAGCTGGTTGTTGTAGGGAATGAACCACTCAGGATGTTGGTTGGTGATGTGCTTGGCATCTGTCTGTGCTGAAGCTGAGGTCTTGGCACGATAAGGGTTAATCCACGCATGGAACTCCATATTGCGATTATGACACTGCTCTATCATCCAAGCCATAGGGTCCCAATAGGGATTGGGGGCTTGACCTTGGGTGCCAGAAAGATAACGGCTCCAAGGCTCAATGTTAGAGGCATAGAGAGCATCAGCCTCTGGACGCACCTGAAAAATAATGGCATTGATGCCTGCCTGCTGCAACACATCAAGTTGCTGGGTGAGCATTTGCTGTACCTCAGCGGTTGATTTGCCCCTAAACTGACCATTGATAGCTTGTATCCAAGCTCCACGAAATTCTCTTTTGGGATTTACATTCTGCGACATCACGCTCATATTCAAGAATATGAGCGATATGCAGAACATAATGAGATGCCTTATTTTCATCTTTGTCTCGAAATCAGTAATTGAAATATGGTGCAAAGATAGAATATTTTTTGTACATTTGCAATTCAAAGTGATAATAGATGATGGAAGAAAACAAATATATCAGCATCAAAGGTGCAAGGGTGAATAACCTGAAGAACGTGAGTGTTGACATTCCACGCAATAAGCTGGTGGTTATAACAGGACTGTCTGGCTCAGGCAAGTCGTCGTTAGCGTTTGACACACTGTATGCAGAAGGGCAACGACGCTATGTGGAGAGCCTGAGCAGTTATGCCCGTCAGTTCCTGGGACGCATGAGTAAGCCGGAATGTGACTTCATCAAGGGTATTCCTCCTGCCATTGCCATAGAGCAAAGGGTGAGCAGCCGCAACCCACGCTCAACTGTTGGCACTTCTACTGAGATTTACGATTACCTGCGTATGTTGTTTGCCCGAGTAGGCAGGACATATAGCCCCATCAGCGGGCAGGAGGTAAGAAAACATTCGGTGGAAGACATCAGTAGATGTATGCAACAGTTTGCCGACGGCACACGCATGTTGCTGATGGCTCCATTGATTGTGCCAGAAGGACGAAGCACTACCCGCCAGCTGGACATCTTGCACAAGGAGGGCTTTAACCGCTTGGAGGTGAATGGGAAGGTGGTGAAACTGGAAGATTATATTCCCAAGAAAGAGGATGTGGTGTTTCTTCTGGTGGATCGCTTTGTGGTGTCGCATGAGGCTGATGCCATCAGTCGCCTGAACGACTCTGCAGAGACGGCTATGTATGAGGGCGATGGGGCTTGTCTGTTGCGTTTCTTCAACGATGATGGTTCCACACAACTTTATCGCTTCAGCACAAAATTCGAAGCGGACGGAATGACGTTCGAGGAGCCAAACGACCAGTTGTTTTCATTTAATTCACCCTTGGGCGCATGTCCTGAGTGTGAGGGCTTTGGCAATGTGATTGGTATTGACGAGCGATTGGTGATTCCAAACCGTTCGTTGTCAGTGTATGATGGTGCTGTGGTGTGTTGGCGAGGTGACAAGATGGGTGAATGGAGAGATATGGTGATTCGTGGAGCTGAGAAAGCAGGATTCCCTATTTTTACGCCTTACTATGCGCTGACGGATGAACAGCGAAGGATGCTTTGGGAAGGCACACCTTATTTCGAAGGCATCAACGCTTTCTTCGACATGGTGAAGGAGAACCAGTATAAGATTCAATATAGGGTGATGCTGGCTCGCTATCGGGGTAAGACAACTTGTCCGAAATGTCATGGGAGTCGCCTGAAACCCGAAGCAAGTTATGTGAAGGTTGGAGGTAAGAATATCAGCGACTTGGTGAATATGCCTATCGAGGAGCTGGCAAAGTTTTTCGAGAACCTGAAGCTGGAGCCTCATCAGCAGGAAATCGCTAAGCGTATATTGACGGAAATCAATAGCCGACTCAAGTTTATGCTGGATGTGGGCTTAGGTTATCTGACACTGAACAGGCAGAGTAATTCGTTGTCAGGTGGTGAGAGTCAACGTATCAACCTGGCTACATCATTGGGCAGTAGCTTGGTGGGTAGCTTGTATATCCTGGATGAGCCCAGCATTGGTTTGCATAGCCGCGATACAGACAGACTCATCAAGGTGTTGAAGCAGTTGCGTGACTTGGGTAATACAGTGGTGGTAGTGGAGCATGATGAAGAGATTATCCGAGAAGCAGATTATATCATCG
This sequence comes from Bacteroidaceae bacterium, assembly GCA_017649485.1. Classification (GTDB taxonomy): domain Bacteria; phylum Bacteroidota; class Bacteroidia; order Bacteroidales; family Bacteroidaceae; genus Bacteroides. Next base: position 8,460 of record JAGCGS010000010.1, read on the forward strand.
ATATAGGTCCGAAGGCCGGACGACTGGGTGGCGAGATTATTTATCAGGGTGACATGAAGGATTTGCGCACTGGTACTAATAGTTATACCGTGAATTATCTGCTGGGTGAGGAAAAGATAGAGGTACCACACATTCGTCGTTCTTGGAAGCAGTTCGTGAAGATAACTGGGGCAAGAGAGAATAACCTGAAAGGGATTGACGTGAAGTTTCCACTGAATGTGATGACAGTGGTGACGGGTGTGAGCGGCTCGGGCAAGAGTACTTTGGTGCGCGATGTGTTCTATCGCGCCTTGAAACGCGAACTGGATGAGTGTGCAGACAGACCTGGCGAATATGCAACTTTAGAAGGTGACTTGCGTGACTTGCGAAATATCGAGTTTGTTGACCAGAATCCTATCGGAAGAAGTACGCGTAGCAATCCGGTTACTTACCTAAAAGCGTATGATGAAATACGTAAGCTTTGGGCAGATCAGCCATTAAGCAAGCAGATGGGTTATACTCCAGGATACTTTAGCTTCAACAGTGAGGGAGGACGATGTGAGGAATGTAAGGGTGAAGGAACTGTGACTGTGGAGATGCAATTCATGGCTGACTTGACATTTGAGTGTGAGTCTTGCCACGGGAAGCGTTTCAAGGCTGATACTTTAGCGGTGCAGTTTCATGGGTTGAGCATTTATGACGTTTTGGAGATGACAGTGAACCAGGCGATGGAGTTTTTCACGATTCATAAGCAACCTAAGATAGTGAAGCGACTGAAACCGCTGCAGGATGTGGGCTTGGGTTATATCAAGCTGGGACAGTCGAGCAGCACTTTGTCTGGTGGTGAGAACCAACGAGTGAAACTGGCATATTACCTAAGCCAGGAAAGTGCAGACCCTACCCTATTCATTTTCGATGAGCCGACAACAGGTTTGCATTTCCACGATATCAAGAAGTTGCTGGATTCATTCGACGCACTGATTCGCCGAGGTCATACAATTGTGATTATTGAGCACAACCTGGAAGTAATCAAGTGCGCGGATTATGTGATTGACTTGGGACCTGAGAGTGGCGACAAGGGTGGCTATATTGTAGGAACAGGTACACCTGAGCAGATAGCACAAATCCCAGAAAGTTATACGGGGCAGTTCCTGAAAATGAAATTGTAATTATAGCGGGAAAATATTATAGAGGTCTTCCAATATCCAGCGATAGAGGAAGAGCTGTTTGTATTCCACATTCTTGCGGAGCACCAACTCTACTGGCAAAGCACTTCGTTCATAGCCCGTAAGTTCGTTAGTAAGTTGCTGAGAATGTACTGACTTGCGACGAATGCGATCTTCTTGTTCCCTGCGTAGTTGAGTGCAGACAGGGATGAGGAGTTTCATCACCACATTGTCGAGCAAATGATGTCCCTGGATAAATAAATAAGTGTTATCAGGTGTCAGTCCCAACTCCTTGACTTGCTCCTTCTGCTTTTCTACCAGTTCCACATAGTCAGGGAAACGGGTTTTCCAGTAATCTACTTCCCTGTTGATAGTATTCCGTAATTTGTCGAGTGCCTGTTGTGGATTCTTTATATTAATCAATTGCAAAGTTGTGTTCTCATTGAAACGCTTCATCGGATATGTGTGTACATCATTGCAGCGGTAGAAGAAGATATTCCACATGAACAGTGGATATATTGCCTCAGAATATTCTTTCATAAACCGCTTAAAATCAAATATCTGATGGTCGTTCAAGGTAGATTGCACACAAACCTCATGCAAGGAGCCAGCATAGCACCAGAAATTCTCTATGGCGTAGCAGTAGGTTTGAAGTACATAAGGACTTTCATTCACATTGCGTGAGGAGTCGGACACGCCTTGCATCAGGTAGTCGTAATCGCTATCAACACAAGCTATGAGGTTCTCGCCCAACTGACTGTTTTGGAGCGACTGCATCAGTACACTTTTCTTACCATGCACCAGGTTGCGAGAAGATGCAGGCAACATGACCTCAAAATAGCGTTCGCTTGTTTCGAAATCATTGAGGATGTCTCTCCAGAATGCTATGTCGTCATAGCTCTCCACATAAGCCACCACACGCTTACGTTTCTTCTTGGGGGAAAGCAAGCGGGCAGCGTCCAGATAGTCGGAACTTAAACTATGTTTAAGCGTCTTTGGCATCAACGAACATTTATTTCTTGTGCAATCTCACTTACCTCAGTCACAGCATCCATCCAACCATGCATGATTACAGCAGGAGAATGGGTGGTCAGGATGAGCTGAATATTGGGGTTCAGGTCACGAATCATAGTAATGAGCTGTTCTTGCCACTCGATGTGCAGGGAGGCTTCCGGCTCATCCATGAACAATACACTATGCTCGCCACAACGCAAAAGAGCAGTCAACAGAATCACCAGCATGTGTTTCTCACCTGCTGAAAGCTGGTATGCTGTTATGGTTTCGCCATATTGCTTAAACGACAACTCATTGCTCTGGCGGTCTATTTGTTTGCCAGTATAGCTGAACAATTTATCAAGCATGTCCTGAAAACGGACTTTGGGCTTAGCAAGCTCACCAGCCTTAGCACGTTGTTCTTCATCGCCAGTGAGCATAGCAATCATTTTGTTGCCAATATTTACCTGATAATCAAGATATCGACGTTGTAAGAGGTAGATTTGCCAATCTATCTCAGTACGCACTGAAGGGTCTGCCATACGAGCTGTGAAATCACCCTGTACCAGAGGACGATCGTAGCTGCGAATCACGTCAAAGGGAATATAGGTTGCATCCTCATTGTCGAACCATACCTGCACACCCTGAAAGGCTCCATCTTTCACACGTCCAGAGGTCTGCTCAAGATAGTTGACAGAACGGTTCAAAATGGTGGTTTTACCTACACCGTTGATACCACTTAGAATGTTCACATCAGGGCGCAAGTCCCAAGCAATGTCATAGCGATTCCACAATCCGTGAATCTCTATTCGTCTGATGTAGTTAGCCTGTATATCCATTATCCTTTCAACAATTTAAAATAAGTATCCAACAGATGCTTGGCGGCTACGAAAGAAGTCTCTTGTCCTTGTAACACCTTCGTTTCCTCACCTTCAATAAGCCCCTCAATGGTGGGGTTGTTATAGAAGCTTCTGCGCAGTTGTTCGTTAATGCTTTCATACATCCAATATTTGCTCTGCTCACTACGACGGTATTCGAAGTAGCCATTCAGCTTCACAAAGTCGATGTATTTATAAATCATGTCCCAGATTTCTTTGATACCCAGGCCAAAGAAACCAGAGTAGGTCATCACTTGTGGTGTCCAATGACTCTCTGGCTCAGGAAACATGTGTAGAGCAGTACGGAACTGACTGGCAGCCAGCTTAGCACGTTCTATATTGTCACCATCAGCTTTATTGATGACGATACCATCAGCCATCTCCATGATACCTCGTTTGATACCTTGCAGCTCGTCACCTGTACCAGCCAACTGAATGAGCAGGAAGAAATCAACCATAGAGTGACAAGCTGTCTCGCTCTGCCCCACTCCCACAGTCTCAACAAAGATCTTATCAAAGCCTGCAGCCTCGCACAAGATGATGGTTTCACGAGTTTTGCGAGCCACACCACCCAACGAGCCTGCCGAAGGACTGGGACGGATAAAAGCTTTTGGATGTAGGGATAGTTTCTCCATGCGTGTCTTATCGCCCAAGATACTTCCTTTGGTACGTTCACTACTTGGGTCGATGGCAAGCACAGCCAGTTTGCCACCATATTTCTCCAATACATGAATACCGAATACATCTATGGAAGTACTCTTGCCAGCACCTGGTACACCACTGATACCCACACGGATGGAGTTGCCGGCATAGGGTAAGCATTTCTCTATCACCTCCTGTGCCACTAACTGATGTTCTGGCAACACGCTCTCCACCAAGGTGACTGCTCGACTCAGAATGGTGACATCACCCTTAAGGATGCCTTCAACATAGTCGTTTACAGACAATTTTCTCCTACTGGCATTCTTCTTGCGATAAGGGTTGACAATAGATACTTGCTCTACACCTGCATTGACCTGCAAGCCTTTATATTCTTCACTATTTTCAGGATGGTCAATCATAATTATTGAAAAATGGATACTAATTCGCTTTAATATTGATTTCCACTTTGGGATGATTATAATCGTTGGTAATCAGCAACACACGCAAATGGCGACGATCTCTGCCTATACTATTCTTATCGATGGTAACTCGCAGTTTGGTGCTCTGACCAGGCTCCAATACGTTTTTCTTCAAATCAACACCCACAGCGGAGTTGAATACCTGCACCTTGAATATAGCCAAAGGTGTCTGTCCCTTGTTGGTCACCACAATGTCTTGTTTTACCTTCTGTTTCTTCGCCAGCAAAGCCGAGAAATCCAGATCTTGGGTAGATAACTCAATGGTTGGCATCCTGCTCTTCAACTCATCCGACAATGAACTGAAATCTGGCAACAACACTACAGATAAAGGCAACTCATTGTCCTCTCCCACTACATCGCCTGAGAATCGGCTCAGATATACAGAGCCTTGTGTCAGACCATAGTCGCCTAACAGGTCGCTCTCCAAGGTCAGCACTATCTCACCTTGTTCGTAAGGTTGCAACACAGCAGGCTCTGCCACTTGGGTAACAAAAGACGGCAAGTGCATCAGTACTGGCTCATAAGGTCGATCGCTCTCATTTGCCACACCTATGCGCATCTCCGGATAGGTGCCTCTTTGCACATCTGGGAAGGAAACTTCTGTGGTATCTATACGTATTTCACCATACTTGTAAGGATGGGTACGGGTAAAATCCCTCACCTCAGTCAGTACCTGACCAGAGAAATGAAGATATGCCACATGTGGCTCAGCATTGGTATAAACAGCCACAGATTTCTCAAAGGTTCCCAAAAGAGTGGCATCAAATGTCACATTAATCTCACCCTTTTCGTTGGGTGCTATAGGAGTTTCTGTCCAACGAGCCACAGTACAATCGCAGTCAGGTTGCACATCTGTGAGTACCAAAGGTTGGTCACCTTCGTTAGTTATAGAGAATTTTATATCAACAGGACGCTTCCACAGTACCTGTCCAACTTTCTGTATATCAGTATTGGGAATGAAGCGTGGCTGAGCTATAGCTATCACCTGCCATAGCATCAGCACGCTCAATATGAAGAATAATTTTTTCATGCAAATCAGTCAATAATTTGCAAAGGTAGCTATTATTTTTCAACTTTTATAGTAATTCCCGAAGAATGTGAAGCAAATTCTGGAGCATAAGCTGACTGCACAGTGGATGCACCCACCTGATAGGTACCTGTTCGCTGTACTCGATAACGTACTTCCAAAACATGCATGCCCTTGCCTAACATATCGAAGAAATAGTTAGTTGCAGCATCTTCCACCTCCATGTAATAGCCTGTACCATCCCATCTGTAACCAGAGAGCTGAGACACTGGTTCGAAGCAAGACGCAGGACGATCCTTCAGCTGTACAAAGTCCATAGCTCGGTCGAGTTCAATGGTCATGCGAGACACCACCACATCGCCTACCTGCAACTTCGCCTGGTCACCAATCTGCTCCAGAGTCTTCTTTCCCTTTGAATCAATACGCTCCACATAGAATCTGCGTTCGAGGTTCAACTCCTTACCATGTTGCTGAATATCAGTCATCGGAGAGAAATACTGGGCATAGGCAGCACCCCAGGCGATTCCAGCGTCACACTTCTCAACCTTAATAACAGGTGCCTCAACGGTTTGCTTGTCGTCGAACACTTCCTTGATATAACCCAGGTCTGGGGTGTCACTCTTGGTTGGAGAAAGGGTTTCCATCACTCTGTCGCCAAAGGTAATCCTTACATCACCCTTGTTTTCCAACAAATTAGCTCCACGGCACAAGAGAGCAAATATAGCATCCACAGTGCAGACAGAAGAGTTCCAGCCCCTGGTTTGCTTTTGTTTCAACAACCACATCTTCATCTCCTCAATCAACTCATCGTGACCACCCACATATTGCAAAGCTTCCATTGTTGCCACATGTTGAGGGATAGGAATCATCGCCCAGGTATAAGGCTTGTCGAGGAAGGCGAAGTGTGCCCCCATCTCATCCTCATCCACCATGTGCTCCTTCAGTGAGTTGATGAAATCTTTCGAGCTGTTCAGCTTGCCTGCCTTTTGTTGCACAATAGCACTCTGAGCCTTGGTGATTACATCGCCATCCTTCAGGTTGGTATCCACCAACGAGAGGAAATAGTCATAAGCTTCCTTGTTCTGCTGAGGTACAGAAATGTTGCCAACAGCTATCAGATAGAGATATTGCATCTCCATATATGATAGATACTTAGGAAGATTCTTCTTGCCATAGCTCTTAACCAGTCTGTTGTAATAATCCAACATCTCGCTATGGATGAAACGGAAACCATTCTGTCTCATCTGATTCACTATCGACCATTGATCTTTTACCATCGACGGTTTACTACCATTCTCAACTCCCTCCTTAAGAAGCATATCCAATCTGATCAGCAAGCCAGTAATATAAGTAGTTGTGTAGAAGCTACTCTTCATGCCGCTGAACCAACTCCAGCCACCATCTCCATTCTGCAAACCCTGCAGTTTGGTAAGGTCGGTATTAATACGGTCTTTCATCTGGTTGAGGTCGAACAATAAACCAATTCGCTGCTTGCGTTCTGTCTCATCCTGTGCATCCATCACCCAAGGAGTTTCATTCAAGATAATCTCCTTGAGCTCTTGGTTCTTCTCCAACTGACTCAACAATGTCTGCTTGTCACCACCTTCAATCTTCCAACGGTTGAACACCTGCTGGATTCGAGGTTGACTGTTGGCGATAAACGATGCCAGGGTGTTACCATAGAAGGCTGATGCCCAAGCGATAGCATTGTCTGAAACAGGCTCACTGATTTCTGGCAGAGCCTGCACAGCATACCAAGCTGGATTGCCAGTAAACTCGATGGTGAGCTTCTTCTGCGTAGCGGAAGGATGCTGGTGATTGAACAGGGTTTCTGTAGTAAATTCCCTGGTTTGGTTGCCTCTGATAGGCATCGCCAAGGTCTCTGTAACGTATTGCTTATTACTCAATACAGGCAATACATGTTGTTCACCATCGCTGAACTGCCCACCATCTGCCACCATTCTAACACCCAACAAACTGTATTCCTCAGTCACGTCAAAGCCAAAGGATACTGATACATTAGCCTGTCCGTCAGCACTGAAGGTCTGGCTTTGGGTAGCAATGGTCTTGTCTGTAATCGGGTCAAACAACGTAAAGAATGCGGTACCACTGATAGGCTGATCTGTGAGGTTAGAAATAACAGCTGCAATGTTCACCTGGTCGCCCATGCGTACAAAGCGAGGCATATTTGGCCTCAGCATAAAATCTTTCTGGGTAACAGTCTGTGCTGACAGGCTACCAGTCAGCATATCCTTAGTATGAGCGATACCCCTGAAATTCCAACGGGTAAGACTCTCTGGCATAGTGAACGAAAGCACCACCTCTCCCTTTTCATTGGTTCGTAAAGCAGGATAGAAGAATGCCGTTTCTGAGAAGTTGGTTCTCACATCCAACTGTCTGTCAGAAGCCTGGCTATTATCATCCTGTTCAGCAGCTGGAGCTTCAGCTGGCTCAGCAGATACTTCTTCTTTCGTATCTAACGTCTGGGCAGCAGAAGAAAGAGACTCCTCTTCAGCCATCGCTAATTCTACCACACCATCTTCATCCACTGCCACATTACGTGCCTTCATCATGCGGGTTGCCCCTGCTCCCAAAGGTGCACTCTCCAAAAGCATATAATCCCGTTCTTGATAGAAGCTCAGTCTTGGTATATCAAGGTAGTCGAAACTCCATACTGGCACCTTGTATTCTTTCTGATTCCAGTAGAACGCCCAGTAAGTGCGAGTATTACTGCTTGATCTACGACTTGCCGAATAGAGATTTCTACCAAAATAGACATAGAGGCTTTGGTAATGGCTATAAATCTTGTCGAGTGAAGCATCATACATATAAGCTAACATCTCGGCAGCTGCAGGAGCTCCGTCAGGGCTCTTAATGACCAACCTCCACTCTTCTTCCTGACCAGGCATCAGCTTATCGCGGAACACCTCCCACTTCAATGACAGATTCCTTTCAGGCCTCTTGTGCTCAATCATGACAGAACGCGAATACACCTTATCTTCTTTTACAAATGTAAAGAGTACAGTCACTCCATCACCATAAACATCTTTATATGCAATGTCAAACTTATTGAGCTCATTGTCGAGTTTCAGCGAACGGGTTTCAATGCGACGATCGTTTGAGAACACATCCATCAGCACATAAGCATCTGGGTGAGAAGTACCAAACACGAAGGTAGCAGGTTGCTGACTATCGAAAGTAAGGCGATAGTTTTGGTTATCCAAGAATGTATCAACGAATGTGCCAAAGGTCTTGTCTGAAGGCTGATAGAGATTGAATGTGCGCCCATAGCTTGCCTGTTGTATCTCAGGCAATTCTTCCTCACCCACCACAGAAAGTTGTATCAGATAGATTGCCGAGGGCAGGTTCTTCCATGTTGCGAACTGATGGGCTTCATTGCCTTTCAGCACGCTTTCCTCTATAGGTCCCTGCTTCATCAACTCCTCGTAATCATAGCTTTCTTTTGGCAGTTTATACAACTTATAACGGACATCTCGCTGATGCTTTTCACCAGCTTCATTGGTTACGCGAGGGGTAAACAAAAACTCATCCGAGTCTTTCTTCAAATAGGTAGGTATATCAATGCCAAGTGAATATGCTTGCTGACTCGCCCAGATTCTTCTACTGGCTGTCTGTGTCTCACCTGCCTCATTGGTAACAGTTACTTCCACAGTGAAACTCAGTGTAGAACTATCGTCATTGGTCTTCAGCTCAACAGGAATCACAAAGTCACCCTTGTTGTCAACCATTACAGTATCAGCTGCTTGTGGGTCATCACCTGGTCTCCAAAGCCTCCAGAGGTTGCCTGTGATGCGATATAGCAAAGGCACATTCTGCACAGTAGCTCCGCTGAAAGTTTCCACATGTCCCTTCAATTCCACCTTGTCACCAATGCGATAAGCCTCCTTGATGGGTTCAAAGGTAATCTCGAAGGTAGGGCGTTTATATTCCTCTACCCTGAATCTGGCAGAAGTATTATCATCGTCGTTGGCTCGGATACGGAAGATACCATTTAAGGTAGCTGTAGGCAATACAAATGAGGTGTTGAATGAGCCAAAGTCATTGGTTCTCACATCAACAGCCGACAACTCCTTGCCATTCACATCATTCAATGTAAGGTGGAACTTTCTGTCCTTCAGCACATGTGCATCATCAGCTTTCTTTTCATAGAGGATACCTTTCACAAATACGGTTTGTCCTGGACGGTAGATGGAACGGTCGGTAAACAGATTCAGCTCCTCATCAGTCTCAATTTCATGCTCTTTGGGGGTGTTACGCAGATACACACTCTGCTTCAGCATAGCTACGTCATCGCCCTTTTTAGCCACATATTGCATATAATTGTCGATAGAGCTCTTGAACACCTTCCTGCCGTCATCGCCTGTAACTACCTTATCATATTCTTTATAGTTAGTGCCGTAACCTCGGAAGAAGGTCACCTCTACCCCACCAATGGGTTGTCCTGTCATGCGGTCAAGGGTTACCACCTCTGTATTTCCATCGCCCAAATCCAGGGTAAGTACCTTGAAACGGCTGACAACCAAATACCTGTGGCAAGCCAGCTTTGGGAAATCCTTGGGGGTTACAGTAAGCAGATACACACCAGGCTTTTCTGGAGCTTCAACCTTAAATGTATTGGTGTGACGCAGGTATTTGTTGTTCTCACCCTCACCACAATCCAAGTTGAACTCCCATTCCTTCGTCATCTGCAAGCCCAGCTTTTCCAAAGTTGCTTCTTTTATCTGCTCGTTATCGGGCAATTCACTCAGGTTAGTGCTATACAGCTTTACCTCTACGCTTTGCTGGTTTTTGAAGTTGATGCCCAAGTCCATATTCTCCTTTGGATAGAGCATCTTCAGCATATCGGCAGATAGATATGCGCTGAGAATATCTTCTTTCTTTTCATAGAATGCATTCACCCTATAATATCTGGGATATTGGGCTATAGCCTTTTCTATCACTTGTAAAGCTTCGGCAGGACGATCTTCGTTATCCAGCCAAGATGCCTTGAGCAGATAGACCTCCATCACAGCAGGGAACTTGCTATAACTGTTGATGAGCTCATCATAAACATTAATGTCCGCATTGTCCTTCCATTTCCAATAGTCGAGAGTAACCATCAGCGTGGCTTCTTCCTTGCCTTTCCGGCCTTTATAGGTCTGCATCATCTGCTGGTATATCTCCTCGACGCGTTCTCGCTTGTTATTCAAATCTTTCAGATGGCCAATCGTCCGCATTGCCATGAGGTGATACATATCATGGGCATAAAAATCACTGCCATTACCTAAGACTGCAAAAGGCACATACTGCTCTGCTGAAGTCTTGAGCAATGTAGGTATATCTTCCAGCACAGCATTGGCATGCTCCTCCGCCTTTATTTCGAAGATGCTCCTTGTCCACTCTCGCATATCTTCAGGTACCTCTCCCTCAGCCAGTTCAGTACGGTTACGCAACATATAGTAGTTTCTGCTCATATAGTCTTGATACATACCAGCCAGGATGGAGTGCAGAATGGCTCTGTTCACTGAGTTCTTCTCCTCCTTCACCCATTTCTCCACAAACTGGAAATTGGGATAGATACTGTCAGGGGTTACCTCCTCCTGACTCTGTGTCTTGTAGAGATAGGCCTTGAACATCTGCGGGGCATTCTGCTCCTTTTGCGCCTTGAGGAAAATTTTGTCAGACAATTCCATCACGGTTTTGGGCAGACTCTTGTTCTCAGCCTCCTTCACCTGTTTCCACAGGCTATCATACGATTGTGCAAACAAAGGAATATGAATCATGGTACTTATTAAGGTTAAAAACATGCTAAAACTAATAATCTTTTTCATAGGCTATCCGTTTTAATTCGTTACTGCATACTAAATGCCATTATCAGCCAAATTATTGCACAAATATAATAAAAAAAAACTTAATTACACCTGTTTGGCTAAAAAAAAGCATAACTTTGCATGTATGAAACAATATATGATTTCTTGTCTGACTGTATTGATGGTTTGCCTGGTGTCTTGTGGCTTACAACCATCTGAGAAAAAGATTTCCTGTGTTGAGGAGATCAGTGTTGAAACACCAGTAGGCTCTGTGCCTCGCCTGCCTTATCAGGTGTGGACAACCTATGCTGACGGCTCAGCAGAATTTCGTCAAGTGGTGTGGCTGAATGCCTCACCTGCCTCAGAGGAGGTAGAGGCAGACTCCTTACTCAAGCCAGTTGGCTCCTGTTATAAGGTGCAGGGATTCATCATAGGTGATAACACCACTTCAAATGGCTATCCTCTTACAGCTCAAGTATATGTGACCAGCAAGCCTTATTTCTTACCTTCCTCACAACCCATTGCACAGACTCTACCCCTTGACAAAACTCAGCTGACAGGAGATAATCGACTGACCTGGAATCGCGATTTGGACATTCAGGAGATTTTAAAATGGGATGTGAGCCAACAGCTTTACAATTATCGTGACACTTATGGGATGAGTACGGAAGGATATACAAAATCAGCGGGCTGGGACTCTCCCACCACCAAGCTGAAAGGGCATGGATCAGGTCATTATATGTCGGCTTTGGCATTTGCCTACGCCAGTTGTCAGGATGCCACACAGAAAGAAATATTGCGTAATAACATCACTCGTATGGTGGATGAACTGCGAACCTGTCAGGAGCGTACTTTCGTGTGGGACAAGCAGTTGGGAAGATATCGCGAGGCTCGCGACCTGGCTCCGGAGCAGGAGCTTCGTAACTTGCAGGGCACTTGGGAGGCTTTCGATGAATATAAGAAAGATTATGAGCATTATGGATATGGTTACTTGAATGCCATCCCTGCCCAACATGCTGTTTTGGTGGAGATGTACAGGCCCTACCACAATGAGAATTGGGTGTGGGCTCCTTATTATGCCATCCACAAACAGTTGGCAGGTCTGATTGACATTGCCACTTACATGGATAATCCAGCCATTGCTTCTAAGGCCTTGCTTATTGCCAAAGATATGGGTTTGTGGGTGTGGAACCGCTTGCACTATCGCACTTATATAAAGAGTGGTGGCACTCAGGAAGAACGTCACGCCAAGCCTGGCAACCGTTATGAGATGTGGAATATGTATATTGCAGGCGAGGTAGGTGGCATGTGTGAGTCGCTTTCCCGCTTGGCTGAGATGGTAAGCAATCCTACTGAGAAAGCTCATCTGGCTGAAGCGGCTAATTACTTCGACAGTCCTGCCTTTTTCAGCCCTTTAACTCGCAATGTGGATGCCATCCGCAATCGTCATGCTAACCAGCATATCCCCATGATTACTGGAGTCTTACGCAGTTTCCGCAACAATGGGAATGCCGATTATTACCACATAGCCGAGAATTTTTGGAACATGATTCAAGGCCGATATCGCTATGCCACAGGTGGGGTTGGCAATGCGGAGATGTTTCGTGAGCCTTACACACAGATGTATCATCTGGCTACCAATGCGAACAATGAGGGCTATGATGCTACCCTCAACGAGACTTGTTGTGCCTATAATTTGGCTAAACTGACAAAGGACTTGAATTGCTACAATCCTGATGACGCGAGGTATATGGATTATTACGAACGGGTGCTTTATAACCAAATAGTTGGCTCTATTAATCCGCATCAGTATCAAACTACCTATCACTATGCTTTGGGGCTGAATGCCTCAAAGCCCTGGGGCAACGAAACACCCCATGAATCATGCTGTGGAGGCACAGGATCCGAGAATCATGTGAAGTATCAGGAAGCTGCTTATTTTGTTAGTGACAACACCATCTGGGTGGGTTTGTACCTCCCTACTCTCGCCACTTGGGATGCCAAGCAGGTTACCATCAAACAGGATTGTACCTGGCCAGCTGAGCAATCCACCATCCGAATCGCGCAAGGCACAGGTAGGTTTGCTATGAAACTAAGAGTGCCATATTGGGCAACTGCAAATTTTGATGTGCAACTGAATGGCAAATCTATCGCCAAGAACTACCAACCATCATCTTACATCACCATCCCGGAACGAGAATGGACCACAGAAGATGTGGTAACAGTTACCATGCCTTTTACCAAGCATATTGATTTTGCACCAGACAAGATGGATATTGCTGTTATTGATAAAAACACAAAGCAATCTTACAGCCCGCGATGGGCAGGTGCTTTCATGTTGGGTCCTATGGTTATGGCATCCTCAGGTTTTGAGACTTGGGATGATGCCACCCTCAACCTCTTTGAAAGCCTGAGCAAAGCCACTATCAGCAAGTCTGAGGGTGCTGGTGCAGATGCCAGCCTCTATACCCTTACCTTGCAAGGCCACACCTTCTATCCCGACTATTACATCGATAAAAACACCACCCACTATTTCCGTATGCAGGAATGACGCAAGGGCATAAAAGTTATGGTGTACTGATTTTGGTTGACAGTAGCAAAGGGTAGTCTTGGCGATAGGGTTTCTTCACAGTTTTGACTGCAAAGAAACGAATTCATATTGTTGCATCCTCATAAAAAACTGTATTTCAATTATTTCAAAGACCGATTAGTCCACTTTAACGGGACAATAGTGAAAATCCATATATTCAAAGCTGACCGATTACAAAATCGCGAGTAAGCGAGAGCAGTCCTATGCAAGCCCAGGGAATGCCGAGCGTGAGCGATTTATCTAATGGCCAATGTCGCTAAGCGACATGTCGTGATTTTTGATCTTTGCCTCTTCACCCCGTGGCCTTTGGTGGTGCTTTTGGCTCTGCATCTGAATCACGATGCAAAGATATATATAATATTTAAACTGCAAAATATATTTTAAATATTTTTCAAAAAAAAATGCTTTTTCCTTGATATGCTGCGACATGGTGGCCATTTCAACTAATCGAGCCATTTGCTTTGAGAAATTGAAGCAATTAGTTAGAGTAATAGGTTGGGAGGGTTGAAAGGGGTAAACAACGTCTTATTGGTGGTCATTAGTGGTCAATTGTCAATAGTCATTAAGCTTTCGGGGGTTGCCTAAAAACACCACTATAATTATAAATATATATTTATAATTATAGTGAGCCTGATGCCCAATCCTTATTTCTTATTGACAATTGACAATTGACCACTAATGACCACGACAAATGCAATATTTGGCATTTTGGGATGTATTTGGAATGAACTTTCAAGGTGAAAAGTGTTAAATTCTGCAAATTTTATGCTGCACAGCATGTTTTTCTCAATAATTATGCTTACCTTTGCAGCGCAAATAGAGAGATAAAAGATTGTTTAACCTGTCTTCTGTGAGAGAGAGGACATAAAAAAGGAGGTTAATATGACTAAGAATGCAAACACTATTTCAATGCTGAAGTATAGCATTGAGCGTTATCAGAGAATGGGTAATGGCGTTATGTGCCAAGTGTTGAAAAGCAAGCTCCAGAAGCTGCTGGCTCAGCAGACAAAGCTTGCTTAATTTTAAAGAAGCAAATAACTTTTAAAAATAAAAACGGAGGGCTGGGAAGCTCTCCGTTCTTTTTTGTTTGTCAAACCTGACATTAGATGTTATGATTCAGTGCTTTCAGCTTCTTCCTTCTTTTCATCAAAGTCAGTGTTGCCACTCTTGACAAGGATATTATACCAACTGATAAGCTTGCGGATATCGTTTGGATGTACTCTGTCGCGATCAAAATCAGGTAATACTGTCTGTAGATAATCGGCAAGTTCAGTGCTCTTGGCATTCTTCACGTCGATAGCGACCTCAGCACCTTGCTCCTTCTCGAGCATATTCTTAAGCACTTGACGCAAAGGCACATCCTCATCGTTAGTAAACATGGAAATGTCACCCAATGATACAATCTTCTCGTTACCATAAGCAGGTGAACGACGGCCATCTAACAATGACTCAACAATCAACATATTCTTGGCCTGAGAAACCAGCTTGTACAGACCTGGCTTGCCTGAAATAGATAAAATGGTATTCAACATATTTTACTTGTTTTTTAATTTTTACGGTGCGAAGATACGCATTATTTTTTAGATAAAGTGTTTATAAAGTCCAAAACCTGAGGAATGAGTGGTGTTTTTCCATCGTTCATGATTACAAAGTGACTAAGACGACGTTTTTCCTCATCATCTAATTGCTGACGTATGCGACTTTCAATGGCCTCACGGGTAGCATGATCGCGTTGCATAGCTCTTGCAATGCGGACTTCTAAGGGAGCATAGACCATGAGAATGTGATCTACTACATCTTGAAAGCCTGCCTCGAAGAGGATGGCGGATTCTATGGCTACCAGAGGACAGTTCTGGATAGTTGACCAATGGCGAAAGTCGTCTTTGATAACGGGATGGATGATGGCATTAACTTCCTGAACATGCTGGGCAGAGGTAAAGAGATAGTTGGCCAAAAAGGGTTTGTTCAAGGCACCATCTACATATACTTCGGAGCCAACAAGGGAGATAAGTTGCTCACGGATAGCAGGATGGCTGATGGTGAGTCGCTTGGATTCGGCATCGCAGTCATAAACAGGAATGTCAAGGGTGCGGAAAATTTGGGACACCACACTCTTGCCACTTCCGATACCTCCAGTAATGCCAATCTTACTCGGATTCATCCTTGTTTACATTTTCAATAAGGAAATCAACCTGCTGGGGATAAATGCGAAGCTGACTGATGCCCTTGGGTACTTTCTTCAGCTTAACCTGATACTTCTCATCGCCCAACTTCATGAGTTCTTCGTAGGTGACAAGCACATGGAAGTCCTCGGGCTTGATGTCAAGGTATTTGCTAAGCCCCACATGGAAAGTGACTTTTACTTTGGAAGGAAAAGCACGAAGGGTCTTGTCTGCAGGGAAATTGACACCTTCTATGGGTACCTCAACGCTTTTCTCTGTGTAGATATCAACAGGCAGTATGAGATCCACAACATCAGGTACGAATTTGACTCCCCTACTGCTTACCAGTTCAACCTGACGACGCAAAGTATCTTCTATTTGTGTCTGCTCGAAATATTTGGTATAGGCTACCTTGATGGTGTCAAGGGCTCCTTGGGGAGCATACACAGTAACATGCTCAGGGGTGAAGATGGTGTCACTGAGGTAGTATTGCTGACCGGCAGTAACCCTTGCCTGCAGCTGAACAGGTACTTTCTTGGATATGCCCTCAGAGTAATAATACTCTAATGTGTCAGGCTTTATGGACACCACATGGGTGTTGGCACCAAGCTGGGAAGTAACTGCCTTAGAAAAGGTGGAGCTTAGAATGGTGACATGATGACGACGCGTCTGGTACTCAGCAAAGTCGATATTGATGGGATAGAAGCGTTTGGTGAGGCGATAGTTGAGCAAGGTATTACCTTTGTCGCGCACATTAACACTCAGGTCTGATGGGAAATCAGAGGTGATGACAATGTTCTCTGGCACGTTCTTGAGCCTCAAGGGTACTTTTACCTCCATCTCATATTCACGGTCGAGGGTCTGAACCAGCCAGAAGACTGAGGCGATTACGACAAAGAACATGAAGATGAAGAACTCTCTGCTTGGCTTACTAAGCAGAAAGTTCTTGATTCGCTTTGCTATATTGAGGTACCTTTTTGTCATTTCGGCTGGTTATTGGCATCGGCAGCAGCTGCGAAGATAGAGTTCTTATCAACGCGAATCTTAACGTTGCGGTCGATTTCCAATATTACATCATTGTCATTGATTTCCTTGATGACACCATGCACGCCACCAGCTGTGATGACTTGCTGGTTAACCTGTAATGATCTGCGGAACTCTGCGATTTCTTTCTGTTTCTTGTTCTGAGGACGAATCATGAAGAAATACATGATGACGAACATCAGAATAAGCATAATCCACATCATTGATGAATCCATTCCCGCAGCGGGAGCTTGTAACATTGTAATCATATTCCTAATTTTTTATCGTTTAACTTACTTTTTAATTATCTTTCCTTCACGTTTCAGTTTCTTCACAATGCCGTCGAGGGTTCCATTGACGAAGGCTCCGCTTTTGGGAGTGCTGTAGTACTTAGCTATCTCAACAAACTCGTTGAGAGTTACACTGATAGGGATATTGGAGAAACTGAGAATCTCTGCCAAAGCCACTTGCATGATGACTACATCCATGAATGCCACTCGGTTCAGGTCCCAATTGCGAGTGTTGTCGCTGATCAATCTACGATATTCATCGCAATTAAGGATGGAACGCCGCAGCAGGCGAATGGCAAAGTTGCGATCCTCATCATCTTTGAACTCGGGGAGTAGAGGTTGGTCGGCACCATTGGCCTCATCGAAGCGATTGATGGTCTTTAACACGAAAGTATCAACAATCTCCTTGTCGTCATTCCAATAAAGGCTCAACTCTTCAAGCAGGTTATCCAGGTCGGCATTACCATAAATAAAGGTTTTATAGAGCTTACGCCAGAACTCACGATCAATAGCATAAGTAGATGAAGGCATCGCCATATACTCCTTATATATATCTGATGTCTGAATTTTCTCGTATAGCTGTTTCAGAAAATCCTCATGGTCGAACCAGGAGCGTTTCTGGCGATTGGCATAATCGTTGAGCATCGCATTAACTTGCAGCTGTGCAGCAAACTTGTTTTCCACAAATCGCATGTTCGGGTTCAAATCATCAGGAGTTGCCAGCTTCTTCAACTTAGCGTTTTCAATGCGTTTCAAGGCGTAATCAGTGAGATTGACCATTAGAAGCAGCAGATAGTTATAAAGGTCATAGGCTTTAGAAATACTGAAAAGTAGTTCTTTTTCAGTGGCATCCAGGTTCTTGTTGCCATTCTGATAATAGGCATAGACAATCTGGACAATCTTCAATCGGATAAGAGCTCTGTTTATCATAAAAAATCGATTATTCTTCTATTACGATGCAAAGATAGTGCTTTTTTCTTTCGCAACCTCACATTATCTCATTTTTTCTTGGTCAGATGAAAAAAAATGCCCAACTTTGGGGAAGAATTGAATACATTCTTTATAAAACGAGTGAATATGGAAGATTTAAAGAAAAAAAGTGCTGTTGAGCTTTATGACAAGGAAATCGTGTTTTCGCAATCTGTGAAGGCAGGCAAAAGAATTTATTATTTAGATGTGAAGAAGAACCGTAAGGACGAACTTTTTCTCGCCATTACCGAGAGTAAAAAGATCTTTAACGGGGAGGGGGATGACGCACAAGTGTCGTATGAAAAGCATAAAATATTTTTATATAAGGAAGACTTTGATAAATTCTGTCGCAGTTTGAACGAAGCGGTGGCATTTATTAAGGAGCGCCAACCTTATGAGGCTCCTGCTCCAGCTGAGGAAGAACCCAAAGAAAGTGCTCCTTCTTACACAGAAAAGCCTAATGAAGAGGGTGAACTGGAAGAGCCAATTAAAATTGATATCGATTTTTAAGCAGAAGTTTTGATAATTCAGAAAAGTTTCGTACCTTTGCGCCGCTTTTTTGCAATCATTGTGTGTAACGCACACACCGTGTGATGGTGAATTAAGCACAATAAACTTAATTTTAGAGTAACACAAAAAATTTAAGAAAATGAAAAGTTATGAATTGAACGGTTCTTCAAGAACTATTGCTGAGCGCTCATCTGAGCAGACAAAGGCCCTGAAGGCTATGCGTAGAAACAACATGGTTCCTTGCGTGCTCTATGGTGGTGAAAAGAATATTAACTTCAGCGTGAACAGAGCTGACCTGCGTAAGCTGGTTTACTCACCAGACATCCACTATGTTAACCTGACTATCGATGGTGAGCTTCACATTGCTATCATGCGCGAAATTCAGTTCCACCCTGTGAAGGATACTATCCTGCACATTGACTTCTATGAAATCAACGACCAGAAGCCTATCGTGATGGAAGTGCCTCTTAAGCTGGAAGGTCTGGCTGTGGGTGTAAAGGCTGGTGGTAAGATGCGTCAGCTGATGCGTACCCTGCGTGTAAAGGCTATTTACACTAACATTCCTGAGATTTTAACCGTTGACGTTTCAGAAATGGGTCTGGGTAAGGCAAAGAAGATTACTGACCTGAGCTATGAAAACCTCGAGCTCATCAATCCTAAGTCTGCTGTTGTATGCATGGTTGCTGCAACCCGTCAGTCTAAGGACGCTGCTGCTCAGTAATTCTTGAGGGAGAACCCATACAGTTTTACATTGCGGATTGACGCACATGGTGCATCAATCCGCTTTTTTCATTAAACCATGTGGAGTATTTTACGCCTGTTTGGCTGGAAAAAGAAGGGCGAGGCTACAGAAAATATGATCAAGTATCTGGTAGTTGGCTTGGGTAACATTGGCCCAGAATACTGTAAAACCCGTCATAATATGGGCTTTATGGTGGTGGATAGGTTCGCGGAGAAGAATAACGCTCCTGAGTGGGAGGACCGAAGATATGGATTCGTGAATCGGGTGAATATCAAGGGGCGGCAGATTGTGTTGCTGAAGCCTTCAACCTTTATGAACCTGAGTGGAAATGCTGTGCGCTATTGGATGAAAGAAGAGAATATTCCACTGGAGAATCTGCTGATTGTGGTGGATGATTTGGCGTTACCTGTTGGCGAGCTGCGTCTGAAACCCAAAGGTAGCGATGCAGGGCATAATGGCTTGAGGCATATAGCTGATATTTTGGGAACACAAGGATATGCCAGGTTGAGATTCGGCATCGGTAATGAGTTCCCACGTGGAGGTCAAGTGAATTTTGTATTGGGAGAGTTCGATGAGGATGACCTAAAGGTTTTACCTGAGCGTATAGATATTGCTTGTGAGATGATTAAGAGCTTCTGCCTGGCAGGAATCAATATTACAATGAACCAATTTAATAAGAAATGACATGAGTAGCGCAAGGATTGATAAATGGTTGTGGGCAGTAAGAATTTTTAAGACAAGATCCATTGCTGCTGAAGCTTGTAAGAAAGGGCGTGTATTGCTAAATGGCTCACAGGCTAAGCCTGCTCATACAGTGAAGGTGGGTGATGTGGTGAGCGTGAAGAAGCCACCTATCACTTGGTCGTTTCAGGTTAAGCAGGCGATTGAGAAACGTGTAGGTGCCAAGCTGGTGGCTGAAATGATGGAGAATGTTACCGCACCAGATCAACTGGAACTCTTAGAGGTGAGCAAGATCGGCGGGTTTATCAATCGTGCTAAGGGTACAGGAAGGCCGACGAAGAAAGAACGTCGTGAACTGGAAGACTTTACAGATCCTGTTTTTATGGGTGACTTTGATTTTGACTTAGACGACGAAGAGGAAGAAGACTATGGAAAAGATTAAATGGGGATTCATTGGTTGCGGAGAAGTAACCAAATACAAGAGCGGCCCTGCATTTCAGAAGATTGAAAATTCTGAGGTGGTGGCTGTGATGAGCCGTGATTTGCAGAGAGCAAAGGATTATGCGGAGGAACGTGGTATATCTAAGTGGTATGACGATGCTTCTGAGTTGGTGAACGACCCGGATGTGAATGCGGTGTATATCGCCACTCCCCCATCCTCTCACGCTACATACGCAATTTTGGCAATGAAGGCAGGGAAACCTGTGTATATCGAGAAGCCTATGGCAGTTACATATGAGGAATGCTGCCGGATCAACCGCATCTCGAAAGAAACAGGAGTACCTTGCTTCGTAGCTTACTATCGTCGTTATCTGCCTTATTTCCAAAAGGTGAAGCAATTGGTAGAGGATGGCATGATTGGCAATATCGCAAACATTCAGATTCGATTTGCTGTGCCTCCACGCGACCTCGACTATACAGGAAAACAACCTTGGCGTTTGCAGCCTGACATAGCAGGAGGAGGCTATTTCTATGACTTGGCACCCCATCAGTTGGACATGATTCAATATATCTTCGGCATTATCATGGAAGCTTCAGGCTATAAGGCCAATCGAGGCAGATTGTACCAGGTGGAGGACTCTTTGAGTGCTTGTTTCCAATTTGAAAGCGGACTGGTAGGCAGCGGCTCATGGTGTTTCGTAGCACAGGAATCAGCTCGTGAAGATCGCATCGTGGTGATTGGCGACAAAGGCACCCTATGCTTCTCAATCTATACTTATGAACCTATAAAAATATTTACGGAAGGCGAGTGCAAGGAAATCGTGGTAGAGAACCCATTGTATGTGCAACAACCTATCATACAGGCGGTAGTTGACCACCTGCTGGATCATAAAATATGCACTTGTGACGGCGAAAGTGCCACATTGACTAATTGGGTGATGGATAAAATCTTAGGAAAGATTTAATCGTAAGATATAGCATATCCGCCACCTACGACTTGTTGAACGTCAGCCCGTTCACCCACTATCCATACTACATCGCCAAACTGGAAGAGCTCTTGCGGGTTGGCAGCATGGAGTTCATCATTGCCTCGCTCAACACCTACAATCAAGCAATGGTAGCGGTTACGGATACCACTCTCTATCAAGTTCTTACCCAAGAATTGAGAATCTTCATCTATCACAAACTGACGCAGAATCATCTCGCCACGCTCATACATATCTTCCTCAATATCCATCTTGGGCTGCATAATCTCACCAAACTTGGCCAGTTCTGCATCGGTACCAATCACCTGAATCTTATCACCAGGGAATACTCGATCGTTGGCTTTAGGGATATTGATGCGTTTGTTACCTCGTAAGATAGACACCACATGTACCCCATATAGTTTGCCGAAATTCAGATCTTTAAGCATACTACCCACCCAATCCACCTCAGCAGGAACCTCAAAATCTGCCAAATGGATATCCTTAGACATGAGCCTACCTGCATATTCAGGTTTCTTGGTGCCTAAATACTCTGCCTTTACCTCACGCGAACGCAGATTCTTAAGGAAAATCTTTTCTATTTTTATAGACTGTTGTTTCAGACCACGGGAGATAATCATACCCGTAACCAAGATTAATGCCAAACCTAAAATCAAGGCGGTGGATATCTTGAACAAGGAAGAAATAACAAACATCAAGAACACAATAGCTATCAACACCCTAAATATCACAGTTGCCAACAAGGGAGCATGATTCTTGGTGTCATGCCAAAGGGTAACAAATTCATCGCTGTGATTGCCTTTGACCATAATAGCACGTAAGAAAGGGGCTAAAAAACAAATAGTGGCAATAGCTACTAGAAGGTCACCCCATATACCTGGCAAGATGCCTGTAATGAAAGGACGAACAAAGTTAAGGAAGATGGTCACGATAGCAACACACACTATACTATATATCACAGTATTGCGGATGATATTTACCAAGAAGCGTTTCCAATCACTGTCATGATTGACAGTACGCGTACCTGTTGCATAGCGTGATAGTGTATTTCTCCACTTGGCAGGCAGATGACTCTCTACAAAATTGGAGGCAGGTTCTGCAAATCTTATCATATAAGGCGTAAGGAAAGTAGTGATGACTGATACCGCCACAACAATGGGATACAGAAAATCGCTGGTCACACCCAAAGATACACCTAAAGAAGCGATGATGAAAGCGAACTCTCCTATCTGCGTCAAACTGAAACCACACTGCATAGAAGTCTTGAGAGTCTGACCGGAAAGCAGCACGCCCATTGAGCCAAAAATGCTCTGTCCCAAAAGGATAGTAAGAGTTATAACGATAATGGGCAGAGCATACTCTACAATCATGGAAGGATCAACCATCATACCTACTGACACGAAAAAGATCGCTCCAAAGAGGTCTTTGACTGGCTTTACAAGGTGGTCGATGTGCTCAGCCTCAACAGTTTCTGCCAAAATGGAACCCATGATGAAAGCGCCAAAAGCTGCAGAAAAGCCAGTCTTGGAAGCTATTACAACCATGAAGAAGCATAATGCCAATGACACAATAAGCAATGTTTCGTCACTCATAAGCTTTCGAGTCTTGCGAAGCAGTAAGGGGATGAGCCAGATGCCAACCACGAACCACAGGATGAGGAAGAAGCCTAACTTGCCTATACTCATTATTAATTCCAGACCTTGGACATTGTTACTTACGGCCATCGTGGACAACAAAACCATCAAAACAATAGCAAGAATATCCTCCAAAATAAGTATGCTCATGACCAACTGGGTGAACTGCTTCTTAAATAAACCAAGGTCAGCAAAAGCTTTATAGATGATGGTGGTGGAAGACATAGCAAGCATACCACCCAAAAAGAGACAGTCCATACGACTCCAACCAAAGAGGGTACCAACGCTCACTCCTAAAAATATCATACAGAAGATGATGGTGCAAGCTGCGATTACTGCAGAGCCCCCCACTTTTACTATCTTCTTGAAACTGAACTCTAAACCTAAAGCGAAGAGAAGGAAGATTACACCAATATCAGCCCACACATGTACACTCTCATTATCGACAACCGAAGGAGTTAAACTGAGATGGGGACTGGCTAAAAAACCCGCCACGATATAGCCCAACACCAAAGGTTGCTTGAGCTTTTTGAACAACAAGGTCATCACTCCGGCACAAAATAGTATGAGCGCCAAATCGGCAATCAATGGGGCTAATTCAGACATGTTTCTTTTCTTTTAATTATTGACGGAACAAAGATAATGCAATTTGTATAATTTTGTCAATAATTAGACCTAAAAAAATTTTCTACTCTTAATAGAAATATGTATCTTTGCACAGAAATAGGAATATACTAATTTTAAAACAATAAACAAATGAAAATTTCACACATTGAGCATCTGGGTATAGCAGTGCCCAGCATCGAGAAAGCTCTTCCTTTTTTCGAGAATGTTTTAGGACTGAAGTGTTACAACATCGAAACAGTCGAGGACCAGAAGGTTAAGACTGCTTTCTTGAAAGTTGGCGAAGTGAAACTGGAGCTGTTGGAACCCACATGCCCAGAGAGCACCATCGCTAAATTTATTGAAAAAAATGGTGGCCGTGGTGGCATGCACCATCTGGCTTTCTGCATTGAAGATGGAGTAGCTAATGCATTAGCAGAGGCTGAGGGACTGGGCATCGCCCTGATCGACAAGGCTCCCCGTAAGGGCGCTGAGGGTCTGAATATTGCATTCTTGCACCCGAAATCAACTGCAGCTGTGCTGACAGAACTTTGTGAAAACCCCAATAAATAATCATAATCCTTACAATACAATGAGTAATCAGGTTGAAAAGATTAAAGAACTGATCGAGCTTCGTGCTAAGGCTCGTCTGGGCGGTGGCGAAAAGGCTATCGATAAGCAGCACGCTAAAGGTAAGTACACAGCTCGTGAGCGCATCACCATGCTGTTGGATGAAGGCAGCTTCGAGGAAATTGACATGTTTGTGCAGCACCGTTGCACCAACTTCGGTCAGGAAAAGAAGCACTTCTTGGGCGACGGCGTCGTTACCGGTTGCGGTACAATCGACGGCCGTCTGATTTATGTTTTTGCACAGGATTTCACCGTGTTCGGTGGCTCACTGTCAGAAACTATGGCACAGAAAATCTGCAAGGTTATGGACCTCGCTATGCGTATGGGTGCTCCTTGCATCGGTATTAATGACTCTGGTGGCGCTCGTATCCAGGAGGCTGTGAATGCCCTGGCCGGCTATTCAGAGATTTTCGAACGCAACATTCTTGCATCTGGCGTTATCCCACAGATCTCTGGTATCTTTGGTCCTTGCGCAGGTGGTGCTGTTTACTCTCCAGCTTTGACCGACTTTACCATCATGATGGAAGGTACATCTTATATGTTCCTGACTGGTCCGAAAGTGGTGAAGACTGTGACTGGTGAGGATGTTAATGAGGAGAACCTGGGTGGTGCAAGTGTACACTCTTCTAAGTCTGGTGTAACTCATTTCACCGCTTCTACTGAGGAAGATGCTTTGGCACTGATTCGCAACCTTATCAGCTACATTCCTCAGAATAATATGGAGGAAGCTCCTCGCAAGGCATGTGACGACCCAATCGACCGTGTAGAAGATTCACTGAACGAGATTATTCCTGATAATCCTAACCACGCATACGATATGTATGAGGTGATTGGCGCTATCGTAGATAATGGTGAGTTCCTGGAGGTTCATAAGAACTACGCAAAGAACATCATCGTGGGCTTTGCTCGTATGAATGGTCAGTCAGTAGGTGTGATAGCTAACCAGCCTAAGATGATGGCAGGTGTTTTGGACTGCAACGCTTCTCGCAAGGGTGCTCGCTTCGTTCGTTTCTGCGACGCATTTAACATTCCATTGGTAACCCTGGTTGACGTTCCTGGATTCTTGCCTGGTACCGGTCAGGAATATAATGGCGTGATCCTGCATGGTGCTAAGCTGTTGTATGCATACGGTGAAGCTACTGTACCAAAGGTAACTGTAACCTTGCGTAAGAGTTATGGTGGTTCACACATCGTGATGGGTTGCAAGCAGCTGCGTGCTGATATCAACTATGCATGGCCAACTGCAGAGATCGCAGTGATGGGTGCAGCTGGTGCTGTAGCAGTGCTGTTTGCTAAGGAAGCTAAGGAGAAAGAAGATCCTAAGGCATTCTTAGCTGAGAAGGAAGCAGAATACCAGAAGTTGTTTGCTAATCCTTACAATGCAGCATCTTACGGCTACATTGATGACGTGATTGAGCCTCGCAACACTCGTTTCCGCATTATCCGCGCTCTGGAGCAGTTGAAGAACAAGCGTCAGACCACTCCAGCTAAGAAGCATGGTAATATTCCACTGTAATCTTTAAAATTGAATAAGCATTTATGAAGAAAATCAATTTTGGAATAATTCTTGCCTTCATGCTGGCAGTGAGTTTCACTTCTTGCCGTGACCAATCAACCAAGAGCAAAGTGTTGATCAACGAGGTTATGATGCAGAATGAGACTAACGCTACTGACGAATATGGTGAGCGCAGCCCATGGGTAGAATTATTCGTTAAATACTATGGACAGATAGATGTTGCTGGCTACATCCTTGAAGCACAGACAGAGGGTGGTACACCTCAGCAATATACTATTCCAAAGGGCGACCAAGTGACGATTATACCTGCTCGCCAGCACATTGTGCTGTTTGCAGATAATCAACCAAAGAAGGGAGTCCTGCACACTGACTTTACCTTGGATCCAACCAAGACTACTACCATACGTCTTTACAACTCCAACAAGGACTTGATCGACGAGGTAAAGATTCCTGCTAACAAGTTGCGTGCTGACCAGTCATACGGTCGAAAAGACCAGAATTCAACTGAGCTGGGTGCAGAGAACTGGGAAGTTAAGGACAACAACACGGATGATGATGCTTACGTTACTCCTAACACCAGCAACCGTGTTAACGATGTAAACCAGAAGATGGTGACTTTCCGCGAGAAAGACCCTGCTGGCATAGGTATGGCTATCACGGCTATGACTGTTGTGTTCAGCTGCTTGATTCTGTTGTTCTTCGCATTCACTCTGCAAGCCAAGATTTCTATGAATATGGCTAAGAAGAATGAGCTGAAGGCTCAGGCTGGTAGTGATAAGCCGACAACAGCTGCTACTGACAACAAGGCTGGTGAGACTCCTGGCGAAGTGTTCGCTGCCATCGGTATGGCCCTGCATGACATGCAGAATGATGTTCACGATATCGAGGATATGGTACTGACTATCCACACCGACCCGAAAGTAGAGGAGTCTGCATGGAGCAACAAGGCGTTCGCTATGCGACAGTTACCTGTAGTAAGAAAATAATTACACCATTTTTAAAAGTAGTGATATAAACAATGAAAGAATATAAATATACAATCAATGGCAACAAATATAATGTTACCATTGGCGATATTGAAGAAAACATCGCTCATGTAGAGGTGAACGGAGTTCCCTACACGGTAGAGATGGAGAAAGCTCCGGCTGCTCCTAAGAAGGTAGTTCGTCCAGTAGTTGCCGCTGCAGCTCCTGCAGCAGCTCCAGCACCAGAAACAAAGGTTAGCAGACCAGCAGCTGGTGGTGGCAAGAGCGGCATCAAGTCACCTCTGCCAGGTGTAATCCTGCAGATCAAGGTGAATGTAGGCGACCAAGTAAAGCGCGGACAGGTACTGATGGTGCTGGAAGCCATGAAGATGGAAAACAACATTCCTTCCGATCGCGACGGTAAGGTTGTTGCTATTAATGTAAGCAAGGGTGATTCTATCCTTGAAGGTACTGATCTGATATTTATTGAATAAAGAATATGGGAGAATTTATTAGTTTCTTAGGATCCAACCTGCAAACATTCTGGGAGTACACTGGCTATGCTAATGCCGAAGTGGGCAACTGGATCATGATTCTTGTGGGTTTGGTATTCATCTACCTGGCTGTGACCAAGGAGTTCGAGCCTATGTTGCTCGTACCAATTGGTTTCGGTATCTTGGTAGGTAACGTACCTTTCAACCTCGATGCAGGTCTGAAAGTGGGTGTATATGAATCTAACTCCGTATTCAACATTCTGTACGGAGGTGTGACTAACGGCTGGTATCCGCCACTGATCTTCCTTGGCATCGGTGCCATGACCGACTTCTCAGCCTTGATTTCCCAGCCTCGCCTGGTGTTGATCGGTGCTGCAGCTCAGTTCGGTATCTTTGGCGCTTATATGCTGGCTCTGCTTCTGGGCTTCGATCCTCAGCAAGCAGGTGCTATTGGTATCATCGGTGGTGCTGACGGTCCTACCGCAATCTTCCTTTCCAGTAAACTGGCTCCAAACTTAATGGGTGCCATCGCTGTGGCAGCTTACTCTTACATGGCACTTGTGCCTGTGATCCAGCCACCTATCATGCGACTGCTGACAACCAAGAAGGAGCGCGTAATCCGCATGAAACCTCCAAGAGCCGTTTCCAAGAACGAGAAGGTGATCTTCCCTATCGTTGGTCTGTTGCTGACTGCCTTCCTGGTTCCTTCAGGTCTGCCTCTGCTGGGTATGCTGTTCTTCGGTAACCTGCTGAAGGAAAGTGGTGTGACTCGTCGTTTGGCGGAGACTGCCCGCAACCAGTTGATTGACGTGGTAACAATCCTGTTGGGTTTCACCGTAGGTTGCTCTACTCAGGCTTCTGAGTTCATCACCGTGAACTCTCTGCTCATCTTCGGTTTGGGTGCATTGTCATTCGTGATTGCAACCGCTTCTGGTGTGCTGTTCGTGAAGTTCTTCAACCTGTTCTTGAAAGAAGGTAGCAAGATTAATCCTTTAATCGGTAACGCTGGTGTATCTGCTGTGCCTGATGCTGCCCGTATCTCTCAGAACGTAGGTCTGGAATATGACCCATCTAACTACCTGCTCATGCAGGCTATGGGTCCTAACGTAGCAGGTGTGATTGGTTCAGCAGTAGCTGCTGGTATCCTGTTGGGCTTCTTGATTT
The DNA here is from genome assembly GCA_017649485.1 of Bacteroidaceae bacterium. Taxonomy (GTDB): domain Bacteria; phylum Bacteroidota; class Bacteroidia; order Bacteroidales; family Bacteroidaceae; genus Bacteroides. The sequence continues at coordinate 36,834 of JAGCGS010000010.1, forward strand.
AAAGTTTTATTTGAATCGTTCATAAAAAAGCGGGGAAAGCTTGATGCTTTCTCCGCTTTTCTTTATACCTTTGTGGTATAGAACTAACAAACTTATACCATGAAGAAACTATTCTTTTTGTTGGGAGCATTGATGCTCAGCATCATTTCCCATGCCGCTACGATTAATAAAATTGACCCGCCTTATTGGTATGCCGGATTACAGCATCATGAGTTGCAACTGATGGTGTATGGCAATGATATTGGTTTCTCACAGGTAAGCACCAACTATCCAGGAGTGATGATTACAAACACAGTCACTCTGGAAAGCAAGAATTACCTGTTGGTGTATCTGGATATTAAGGATGCCAAACCAGGAAAGATGCAGCTCACTTTCAAGAAAGACAATCAAGAACTGAAGCAAGAGTATGAGTTGAAAGCACGTGCTAAGCGAGGTGAAGACCATGTAGGCTTTGGCAGCAGTGACGTACTCTATCTGCTGATGCCTGATCGCTTTGCTAATGGCGATGAGAGCATTGACAATATCAAAGGGATGTCTGACTACAAAGTGGATCGCAGTAATCCGAATGGTCGCCATGGAGGAGATATGAAAGGTATAGAACAGCACCTCGACTACTTCACCGACTTAGGTGTAACAGCATTGTGGTTCACTCCTGTTTTGGAGAACGACATGCGTGGAGGCTCTTATCACGGCTATGCCACCACTGATTATTACAAGGTAGATCCACGTTTTGGTAGCAATGAGGAGTACCGTCAGCTCATCAGCGAGGCACATCAAAAGGGCTTAAAGGTGGTAATGGACATGATATTCAACCATTGTGGTAGTGAGCATGTCTGGCTAAAGGATATACCCTCACGCGACTGGTTCAACCATTCCAACTATGAGGAGGCTTTCGTGCAAACCAACTACCGACTCACACCAGTTGTGGATCCCTATGCTTCGAAGCATGATTTCGACCGCATGGCGAACGGTTGGTTCGTACGAACGATGCCCGACCTTAACCAAAACAATCCTCATGTGATGACTTATCTGTTGCAGACGAGTATCTGGTGGGTGGAGTATGCTGACATCGATGGCATCCGCATGGACACCTACCCCTACGCCGACTACCAGGCGATGAGTCAGTGGATGTATATTATAAATAAGGAGTACCCAAACTTCAACGTGGTGGGCGAGTCATGGGTAACTGAACCAGCCTTCACAGCTTGGTTCCAAAAAGACTCCAAGATAGCCAAGCCTCTGAACAGCAACCTGACTACAGTAATGGATTTCAGCTTCTTCGACAAGGTGAACATCGCCAAGAAAGAGCAAAGCAATGGACAAGGTCAAGGTCTCGACCGCATCTATAACAACTTTGTGTATGACTTCCTCTACCCCAACCCGTTGTCGGTGCTAACTTTTATCGAGAATCATGATACTGACCGTTTTTTAGAAGAAGGCCAGGACTTTGCTTCGCTAAAGCAGGCGGCTACGATGTTGCTCACCATACCTCGCATTCCGCAATTATATTATGGCACAGAGGTACTGATGAATGGTGTTAAGACGAGAAGCGACGGTTATGTACGCAAGGACTTCCCCGGAGGATGGAAGGGCGACAAACAAAATGCCTTCACCGCTGCTGATCGCACGTCAGAGCAGAACGAGTGCTACAATTTCTACAAGACCATCCTGCATTGGCGTCAAGGCAATGAGGTAATTAGCCAAGGCAGCATGACACACTTCCTGGTGGAGAACAGTGTATATGCATACGCACGTCAGCTTAATGACAAGACGGTATTTGTGATGTTGAATGGTAGCGATAAGGAAACTACTGCCAACCTCAGTATCTACAATGAAATCCTGCAAGGTCATACTACAGGCAAGGATGTGTTAACAGGCAAAACCGTTAAGTTGGGAAAGGAATTGAAGATGCAGCCACGTGAGACACTGGTGTTGGAATTATGACATTACTAATCTCTCAAGTCAGACATTAGTAATCTCTCAAGCCTGACATTAGTAATGTATGAGACTACAGATTGGTATGACGAGGACATTGATAAGGAATCATGTCCTCGTCATCTTCATGTAATATGCGAAAGTGTAAAATCAACCATATTTTATCCTGTATAGAACTTTGATAATCCATAGAAAGTTGCGAATTTTGCATACGAAAAAGAATATAACAATAAAATGACAATAAGCATGAAATCAAAGATTTTTATGGGGCTACTCTTCCTGTCACTCATGGTGATGAGCTGCAATGATGGCAAAAACAAGCAGGAAAAAGCTCCCATGCGAGTAAAGACAGAAGTGGTAAAATCAACCAGCGAGGGAGCAAGCCAAACCTATGTGGGAATAGTGGAAGAACGTGAAGGCACAGCAGTAAGTTTCACCAGTATGGGTGTGGTACGCCACATGCTGGTTAGCGAGGGTCAAGCAGTAAGTCGCGGACAGCTCATTGCCGACATGGACGACACTCAAGCTCGAAATATGTTAGCTGTGGCTGAATCGGGCATGAATCAGGCTAACGATGCGCTACAACGATATGGCATGCTGCACGACAATGGCTCACTGCCCGAAGTAAGATGGGTTGAGATACAGAGCAAGGTACAACAGGCTGAGTCACAACTCGCCATCGCCCAGAAGAACCTGGCCGACTGTCAACTCAGGGCTCCTGTTAGTGGAATCATTGGAAAGAAGAACATCAATGCAGGCGAGACGGCCATGCCCTCTGTGGCTGTGGTAACCATCTTAGATATCAGCAGCGTGAAAGTAAAGATTTCCGTTCCTGAGTCTGAGATCAAGCAAATAGACAGTAACACAACATCCATCATTGATGTAGAGGCTGCAGGCAAACAGGTAAAGGGAGGTCTGATTGAGAAAGGTGTACAGGCTGATGCCCTTACCCATACCTATCCAGTGCGCATCAACGTAGAGAATGCTGACCGCAAACTCCTGCCTGGTATGGTAGCAAATGTCCAACTGGGTCATGGCAATAGCGAGACAGCCGCCATCCCTACCCTGCCCGTAACCAGTGTGCAGAAGAAAACTGATGGTTCGTTGTTCGTATGGGTGGTGGATGCCGACAATACGGCACATCGCAAAACAATAACCATCGGACAGACTATGGGTACTCGCATCGCCATAACAAATGGCATCACAGACGGACAGCGTGTAGTGACAGAAGGATACCAGAAACTGAGTGAGGGAACCAAAGTAGTTTATTGACAAAATGGAAGAAAAGAAAATCAATTGGTTCAAGTGGCCATTAGAGCACTATTCAATATCCTTGCTGCTGGTCATTATCTTCTTTTTCATGGGCATTTACGGTATGTATGTGATGCCTAAAGATGAGTTCCCAGCATTTACTATCCGTCAAGGTGTGGTGATTGGTGTTTATCCCGGCGCAACTGCCGAGGAGGTGGAGGAACAACTGACAAAGCCTTTAGAGCGATACCTTTTCACTTACGAAGAGGTTAACCGTACCAAAACCACCTCAACCTCACAAAATGGTATGTGCATCGTGATGGTACGCCTCAACGATGAGGTAAACAACAAAGATGAGGTGTGGAGCAAAGTGAAGCATGGCATCAACACTTTCAAGACCAGTTTGCCCAGTGGCGTACTGACGGTCATGGTAAACGACGACTTTGGCAATACCAGTGCCCTGCTCATCGCAATCGAGAGTGACCAGCGCAGCTATCGGGAGTTGCACGACTATAGTGACAAACTGAGCGACCGACTGCGTCGTATCGAGTCTGTGGCCAATGTCAATATTTATGGTGAGAAGAAAGAGCAGATCAGTCTCTATATCGATCGCCAACGACTGCAGGCTTACGGTATTGGGCAGCAGACGCTGATGACCCAACTCCAAACTCAAGGACTCACCACTTTGAGTGGCAGTATTGTGGGCGATACCCAGCAAACACCTATTCATATCGAACCAGTAGAAAACAACGAAGAAGAGATTGCAAACCAGATAATCTACAACGACCCTGTCACAGGCAAGGTAGTACGTGTACGTGATGTAGCCCGTGTTGTTCGTGAATATGACCTGTCTGACAGCTACGTCGAGCAAAATGGACACCCTTGCATCCTGATATCCATGGAGATGGTGCCAGGTCACAACATCGTGATGTATGGCGAAGAAGTAGATGAGGTACTTGACGACTTCCGTGAGAATATTTTCCCCGAAGATGTGATTATTACTCGCATAGCCGACCAGCCCAAGGTAGTAGGCAATAGTGTGAGTTCATTCCTTCGCGACCTGATTATCTCCATGATAGTCATCGTAGTGGTGATGCTACTGTTGTTCCCTCTGCGCTCAGCAATCGTGGCAGGTATCACTGTCCCAATCAGTACGTTCATCTCCGTATCAGTGATGTTCCTGTGCGGTATTGAATTGAATATGGTAACCTTGGCCGCCTTGATTGTGGTATTAGGAATGGTGGTGGATAACTCTATCGTGGTAATCGACGGTTATTTGGAATATATCAACAAAGGCTATGAACCCAAGAAAGCTGCCATTGATTCCGCGAAGCAATACTTCATGCCGATGTTGCTTGCCACCCTCTGCATCTGCATCATCTTCTACCCCTTGCTTTATACCATGAAGGGAGCTTTCCATGATGCCTTGGAAGAGTTTCCATTAACCATTACCATCAACCTGATGGTATCACTCTTCTTGGCCGTGTTGGTCATCCCATTCTTGGAAGTGCTGATCATCAAGCCAGAGAAGGTGCTGAATAGTAATAGTAAAAAGAAGAACAAGCGTTCGCTGACTGACATCGTTCAACAAACCTACGACAAAGTATTGGCCGTTACCTTCCGCCATCCATGGATGACCATAGCCATCGGTATCGGATTGGTAATCCTCTCCAGTGCCATTGTTCCATTCCTGAAGATTCGCATGTTCCCCTATGCTGACCGTGACCAGTTTGCCGTTGAGATTTTCATGCCAGATAGTAAGGGCTTGCAAGATACGCGTGCTATTGCCGACTCACTGCGTCAAGTTATGCAAGAGGATAAAGACATTAAGAGCATCACCAGTTTCATTGGTTGCTCTTCACCCCGATTCCAAGTAACCTATGCTCCCCAGATAGCAGGGCGCAACTATGCTCAGTTCATCGTAAATACGGTGTCGCAAAAAGCCACCCTACAGCTGTTAGCAAAGTACCAACCTCAATGGAGTGAGGCCTTCCCTGAGGCTTATATCCGCTTCAAGCGTTTGGACTACTTGGAGGTAACGGAATTAGAGTATCGTTTCTATGGTGATGACATTGGGGTACTGCACGAAGCAGGTGAACAGCTGATGACCCGCATGCGAGAGATGCCCGAGGTTGAATGGGTGCACAGCGATTACTTTCAGCCCTCGCCAATCATCGACATCACCCTCGACCCTGTGATATCGGCCCAGCTGGGCATCAACCGCGCCACAGCCTCATTAGGTCTCGCTACCGTCACCAGCAACCTACAGATTGGAGAGCTGTGGGAAGGAGATTATAACCTACCTATCGTAGTAAAGGATAATACCGACCTCACCTATTCTGATATAGAGAACTTAGGTATCACCTCTCCTATTGCCGTGCTTTCAGCTGGTATGCAAGGAGCAGGCAACAATTTTGCAGCCAACGGTAGTGTACCTGTGCGTCAGTTCGCCAAAGTAACCCCTGCTTGGCGAGAGAGCCGCATCATGCATCGTGGTGGTGAGCGTTGCCTCACTGTAACTGGCCAGTTTGCCCAAGGCATCTATGCCGCTCCCGTTGAGAGCCGCATTGCGGAAATCATGAAAAAAGAACTTGACCTGCCAGACGGTGTACGCACTGAGGTAGGTGGCGAAATAGAATACGATGCAGAGGCTATGCCACAGATTTTCGGAGGCGTGGCTATCTCTATCGTGATAATCTTCTTCTTTTTGTTATTCAACTTTAAGAAGTATGGCATCACTACCGTCTGCATCGCGGCGTTGGGCTTGATGATGCCAGGTGCTTTGATTGGCTTGGGACTGATGGATCGCACCTTAGGATTAACCTCTGTGATGGGTTTTATTACGCTCATGGGTATGATCATGCGCAATGAGATATTGATATTCGAGCATGCCAACGACCTGATAAAACGATATGTGGCAGAACATGGCGATTGGAAGGTTGACCGCAAAGCGTATAACGAGGCAGTGAAGCAGGCTGCGCGAGATGCCGGTAGTCGCCGTATGGTGCCCATTTTCCTCACTACAGCCACTACTGCAGTGGGTGTGGTACCCATGATTATCGCCCAGTCATCGTTCTGGATGCCCGTAGGTGTAACCATCTTCGCTGGTGGCATTGGCTCACTAATTATGGTAGTTACGGTATTGCCCGTAGTTTATTGGAAGGTGAATCTTAAGTGAAATAGTTATATGAAAAGAATAATATACATAATAGCCTGTTTATTTGCATTGTCAATAGCCAAAGGTCAATGGTCAATCGCCAATGGTCAATCAGTATATACCCTCGAACAGATTCTTGACTCTGCCCGCCATAACAACATTACCTTGCGCAACGCACAGCGTAGCATCGATGCCGCCCAAGAACAACGTAAGGAAGCGTTCACCAAGTATTTCCCCACTATAAGTGCCACTGGTTTTGGCTTCACTGCCAACAAAGGTATGGCGAAGATGGATATTAATATGTCGGATTACATCACCCCTGAGATGGCAGCCGGCATTGCCCAGTCGGGCATCCTGCCTGTTGAGGCATTGGCTTCGTTGAGTCAACCCATTAGCATGGAGATGATGAAAAAAGGTGTGATGGGTAGCGTGGTGGCGATGCAACCAGTTTTTGCCGGTGGACAAATAATTAACGGCAACAAACTTGCCAAGGTGGGTGAGGATGTGAGCCGCCTGCAACTGCGACTGTCTGAGAACGAAGTGGAGAAGACTGCTGAGCAATACTACTGGCAGATTGTATCTTTGGAGGAGAAACTCAAGACTGTCAATGCCGTAGAGACTTTACTGAAAGACATCAACAAGGATGTGACAGTAGCAGTAAAAGCAGGCGTAGTTTTACGCAACGACCTCTTGCAGGTGGAGCTCCGCCAGAACGACGTGGAGAGCCAAAAGCTCACCTTGAACAACAATATCTCCATCTTGCGCATGGTGTTGGCACAATACTGCGGTCTGCAAAGCACAGACTTTATCTTGGACTATAATCCTGAGATACTGTCACCCATGCTGGAAAAGCAAGACCACCAGCAAGCATTGCTCAACACGCCAGAATATCAGCTATTAGGCAAACAGGTGGAAGCCACTAAGTTACAGCATAAGATGACAGTTGGAAGTTATCTGCCTACAGTAGCTGTAGGAGGTGGCCTTGTTTATCATAACATGATGGAGTCTGGCCGTTCATTCGGTATGCTGATGGCCACCGTGAGCATTCCAATCTCCGACTGGTGGGGAGGTTCCCATGCCATCAAGCGCAAGAAGATTGAGCGGCAGATGGCTATCGACCAATTGGCTGACAATTCTGAACTGCTGAAAATTAATATGCAGAGTGCTTGGAACAACGTACAAGAGGCCTACCAACAGCTTGACATTGCCCAACGAAGCATCGAACAGGCAAGTGAGAACCTGCGATTGAACCGTAATTTCTACCAAGCCGGCACCAGTACCATGAGCGACCTTTTAGAGGCACAGCTACTCTACCAGCAAGCGCTCGACAAGCGAACTGATGCCTACATAAACTATCAAAACAGGCTCTTAGCATACCGCCAGGCTGTGGGAGAATAATGCTATAGTACAACCCTTTTAGGGACTTGTTTGAAAGGAAAGCCTCCTGTCACTTGACGGAGGCTTTCCTTTTACCCGTCGCAATATCTCCCACCAGTGAAAGGAGGCATTCCTATAGGGGTATAGGAGATATTGCGACGAGTGATAGCAGATATTCGGACGAATGAGAGAAAAGCTTCCGTCGAGTGATACGAAAACTATCTTTCCTCCTTCTTATCTATTCTTATACCTATTTATAATTATAATTCACTAACAACCATGTAGGAAGCATTAAAGCTTTTGCATAGCCTGTTCCAAGTCGGCAATGATATCGTTCACATTCTCAATACCTACAGAAAGGCGGATGAGGTCAGGAGCAACACCTGCTTCAAGCAACTGCTCATCACTGAGCTGACGATGGGTATGGCTGGCAGGATGCAACACACAGGTACGGGCATCGGCAACATGGGTGACAATGGCTACAAAGTCAAGGGCATCCATGAAACGAACAGCATCTTCGCGGGTGCCTTTCAAGCCAAATGCTATGACACCACAAGAGCCATTGGGCAGATACTTCTGTGCCAAGTCATAATATTTATTGCCTTTCAAACCACAGTAGTTCACCCAAGCCACTTTAGGATTAGCCTCTAACCATTCTGCCACCTTCTGTGCGTTCTCACAATGGCGAGGCACACGAAGGTGCAATGTTTCCAAACCCAAATTGAGCAGGAAGCTATTCTGCGGAGCTGGGATAGAGCCTAAGTCACGCATAAGCTGGCTCACCAGCTTGGTTACGTAAGCTTTCTTGCCAAATGCCTTAGTATAGGTAAGTCCGTGATAACTCTCATCAGGGGTAGTCAAGCCTGGGAACTTGTCGGCGTATGCTTCCCAATCGAAATTGCCACTATCCACTACTGCACCACCCACTTGAGTTGCATGGCCATCCATATACTTGGTAGTGCTATGGGTTACGATGTCGCATCCCCACTCAAACGGACGGCAGTTAATAGGTGTTGCAAAGGTATTGTCAACAATCAAAGGTACCCCATGCTTATGTGCCATCTTGGCAAAGCGCTCGATGTCAAAAACATTGCCACCAGGGTTAGAGATGGTCTCGCCAAAGAAGCACTTGGTGTTAGGACGGAAAGCTGCCTCAATCTGCTCGTCACTCCAGTCAGGATCAACGAAAGTACACTCGATACCCAACTTCTTTAATGTCACGCCAAAGAGGTTGAACGTGCCACCATAGATGGTATTGGAAGTAACGAAATGGTCGCCAGCCTGACAGATGTTGAAGATGGCATAGAAGTTAGCTGCCTGACCCGATGAGGTCAGCACACACCCCACACCGCCTTCCAGTTCGCTAATCTTAGCTGCAACTGCATCATTGGTTGGATTGGCCAGACGTGTATAAAAATAGCCTTCGGCCTTGAGGTCGAACAAATCCGCCATCTCCTCAGTGCTACTATACTTAAACGTAGTGCTCTGATATATAGGTAATACACGAGGCTCTCCATTCTTTGGTTTCCATCCGCCCTGCACACAAATAGTTTCCAGATTCTTCTTCATATTTCAATCAATTATTTACTTTCATTACTAATTGAGTGCAAAGTTAACAAATAATTCACTATCTTTGCACACAATTTAATAAAACATCAAAAAGAAATGGAAAAAGTAGTAAGCGGAATACGACCTACAGGCAATCTGCACTTAGGCAATTATTTCGGAGCGGTAAAGAGTTTCGTGGCTATGCAAGCCCAGTATCAATGCATGTTCTTCATTGCCGATTGGCATTCTCTGACCACACACCCCAAACCAGAAAACATACAGAATAGCGCACGCACCATCTTAGCAGAATATCTGGCTTGTGGCATAGACCCACAGAAAGCACCTATCTATGTACAAAGCGATGTGAAGGAAACTTTGGAGCTGTATCTGTATCTGAACATGAACACTTACCTGGGTGAACTGGAAAGAGTAACCACCTTCAAGGAGAAAGCTCGCAAACAGCCAGATAACGTGAACGCAGGTCTGCTTACCTACCCCACTCTGATGGCTGCAGATGTGCTGCAACACAGGGCACACAAGGTGCCTGTAGGCAAAGATCAGGAGCAGAATATGGAGATGATGCGTAAATGCGCCCGCCGCTTTAACAATATATATGGTATAGAATTCTTCCCAGAGCCACAGAATTTCTACTTCAACGCTACGGCACTGAAGGTGCCAGGACTGGACGGCAGTGGCAAGATGGGCAAGAGCGAGGGTAACTGTATTTACCTGCGTGACGATGACAAGACGATTCGCAAAAAAGTAATGAAGGCTGTGACCGACAATGGGCCTCAAGAGCCCAACAGTCAGCGTCCTGAGGTAATAGAAAACCTCTTTACTTTCTTGAAGATTGCCTCCACTCCAGACACCTATCAATATTTCGATGAGAAGTGGAACGACTGCACGTTGCGTTATGGTGACCTGAAAAAGCAGATTGCCGAAGACTTAGTGAATATCGTGGCTCCTATCCGCGAAAAGATAGAGGAGTACAGCTCAAATACTACCTTATTGGACAAGGTAGCCAAGGAAGGAGCCGACCATGCTCGCCAAAGTGCAGCGGAAACGCTGAATGAGGTGCGCAAGATTATTGGATTTAGGGTTTATTGACCATTGACGATTGACCATTATATTAATGCAAATACGACACTCAACACCTGAAGACCTGCCTACCATTCTTACTCTGATTGAGAGTGGCAGGCAGATTATGCGTAATGACGGGAATATGCACCAATGGAGCGGTGACAGTCCGTCGGCAGATTTAATCGTCAAGGATATAGAGCTTGGGCATAGCTATCTGTGCATAGAAGGCGGAAAAGCCGTGGGTACATTTGCTTTCATACCAGGTCCTGATCCAACGTATCTAAAGATTTATGAAGGTGCTTGGGTTGAAGATTTGAAGCCGTATTATGTGATACATCGCATGGCAAGCACGCCTGACAGTCATGGCATCTTTGCCGCCGCTATGGACTATTGTTTTCAGGTAACGGATAATATCCGGATTGACACACACCGGGATAACCACATCATGCAACACAACCTGCTGAAGCATGGCTTTCAGTATTGTGGGATTATCTACCTCTTGAATGGTGATGAGAGGCTTGCTTATCAAAGATTGAAGATTGAAGATTAAATATATAAATATTAAAGCTCGGCAAATGCCGAGCTTTAATGGTTAATGGTCAATGGTCAACGGTTAGATGCCGAGCGAAGTTCTAACAGCTTCTATCTTCTTGGCTGCAGCAGCATCTGCTTCAGCATAGTCGGCTACACTCTTGAGGGTACCTTTCACTTCCATGTAGAACTTGATCTTAGGTTCTGTTCCAGAAGGACGAACGCTGACTTTGGTGTTGTCCTCGGTATAGAACTGCAATACGTTAGACGTATCAGGCATATCCATATCAGATACGTTGCCTTCACCATCAGTCTGCTTCAGAGTCTTATAGTCCTTTACCAAGGTCACCTTTGAACCAGCCAATTCCTTCGGACTTTTCTCACGCAGGTTAACCATCATCTGCTGAATCTCCTCAGCACCGCTCTTGCCAGGCTTCACCACATTAACGGTATATTCCTTAGAGAAGCCGTACTCAAGATAGATGTCCATCAGCACCTCATAAAGAGTCTTGCCCTGGTCTTTTGCCCATGCGCAGATTTCAGCCAGCAATGAACAAGCTGAAACTGCATCCTTGTCGCGAACAAAGTCCTCTGCCAGGAAGCCATAGCTCTCCTCACCACCGCCGATGTATTGCTTTACGCCTTCTGACAGGCGAATCTCACGAGCAATCCACTTAAAGCCTGTGTAGCAGTCACGCATCTCGATATTATTCTTCTCCGCAATCTGACGTATTACCTCAGTGGTCACGATGGTCTTCACCACAAACTCATTGCCCACCATCTTGCCCAACTTCTTGCGGTTGGTGATGATGTAATAGAGGAAGAGCAGGCAGGTCTGGTTACCATTGATGAGTACCCACTCGCCCTTATCGTTTTTACAAGCCATACCAACACGGTCGGCATCAGGATCGCTCGCCATAACGATATCTGCATCAATCTCCTTCGCCAGCTTGATAGCAAGGGTCAAAGCCTCTGCATTCTCTGGGTTTGGACTAACCACCGTTGGGAAGTCACCACTCTTGACCATCTGTTCAGGAACACAATGCACATTCTCAAATCCCCACAGCTTGAGAGATTGTGGTATGCCATTCATACCTGTGCCATGCAATGGAGTATATACAATACTCAAGTCCTTCTGACGCTTGATCACATCTGGGTCAATGCAAATGGTATGTACCTGGTCCCAATAAACCTTATCGATATCAGCACCGATAATCTCAATCAAGTCTGGGTTACCCTCGAACTTGATGTCCTCAACTTTCACCTTGCCTACCTCATCGATGATGCCCTTATCATGTGGAGCCAGCACTTGTGCGCCATCTTCCCAATAAGCCTTGTAGCCATTGTACTCACGAGGGTTATGTGAAGCAGTGAGGTTTATACCAGCCTGGCATCCCAAATAACGGATAGCGAAGCTCATCTCTGGTGTAGGACGCATATCGTCGAACAGATACACCTTGATGCCATTGGCAGAGAAGATGTCAGCCGACTTCTTAGCAAAGAGGTCGCTGTTGTTACGGCAGTCATAACCAATGGCAACAGAAATCTGTTCTCTGTCTTTGAAATTCTTCTTTAGATAGTTGGCAAAGCCCTGAGTAGCAGCTCCCACCACATAGATATTCATACGGTTAGTACCAGCTCCCATGATGCCACGCAAACCGCCCGTACCGAACTCCAGATCTCGATAGAAGCACTCTATCAGTTCTGTCTTGTCAGGGTTATCCAGCATTCTTTTCACTTCAGCCTGAGTTTCGGCATCATATGCCGGGGTAAGCCACTGCTGAGCTCTCTCAGTCACCTGTTTGATTAATTCCTGGTTTTCCATGATACAATTGTTATTTATGTTAATTATTTAGGCATTTTATATCGATCGCCCGTATGGCGTGCAATCTCCTGCTTCAACTCCTCAGGGAATCCTGGACGCACCAACTTACGGTCAATCTGCTTAGTATTCTTACCAATGTAAGTAGAGGTAGGCATACGCTTCACCACACCATCGTTGTATTTCACCACGAGATACTCACCTAACTTTTTCCATGTGTCTATGGTGTTCATCGCCATCATGTTGCTGTAGTTGGTAAGATATGCCTTCGCCTTAGCAGGGTCTTGCTGGTAAAGTGTCAGGGCTGTAGCCTCGACGGCATCCTGCGCTTGGAAGAAAGTATTCTCTATGTCATTCTGGATGGCTTTCACATCCTCAATCATCAAGTCATAACGGGGATAAACCATATTGGCCACCCAGTTCATTACCCAGAAAGCAGAGTTAAATGAGAATGTCACATCGTTGGCTCCATCAATGCCTTCTTTATAGCAAGCTGGAACTACATCGGTGCAGCAATAAACAGGGGTAAAGACAGTCATGTTAGCATCGTCGCAACCAAACCAGAACACACCACCCACAGGATCAACCAGATTAGAACGCAACTGGGATACAAATACCCAAGCTGACTGCTGGGTAGAGATAGGACGCTCATTGAAATACTGCTGTCCATCTACCTCAAATGACAATGGGGAGAGGCGGTATGGTGTATGATAAGCACCAGCACCCACATCTTGTGTGATATCAAGAGCAGTACCCTCATAGTGGTCACGCATCATCTGTTGGACATCTTGTAAAGAGAGCTTTTTGTTAGGCTTTACGTATAGTGGCATAGGCTCTGAAGAAGTGCCCTGTATATAGGGCAGGAACTCATTACCGCGGTCGGTATAGCGGTTATAGAAGCTCCATACACGAGCCTCACAATAACGCAAGCCACCGAAATCCAAAGGATTGTAGGCATTGGCAAAGTCAAAATCCTTATTCACACCATTGAAGTAGCCTTTCTCACGAGCAAAAGATATAACATCTGATGCATACATCACGTTCTGTTTGTCATCCATATTGAACTTATGAATTCGGCTTTGGTTGGCATGGGCTGCTATGCAGTCGTCAGGAATTCTCACTGCCACCCATACAGCACCACGGTTGCCGGTGCCCTTGCCAATCATCTCCATGATCCAAGCTTCATTGGGATCAGCAATAGAGAATGACTCTCCACTGCTGGCATAGCCATATTCTTGTACAAGATCAGTCATCACACGGATGGCTTCACGAGCAGTGCGTGAACGTTGCAAAGTAATGTATATCAGTGAACCGTAGTCAATGATGCCATTCCTATCCACCAATTCTTCACGGCCACCAAAAGTCGTTTCACCAATTGACACTTGAAACTCGTTCATGTTGCCTATGACATTGTAGGTCTGAGCCACTTGAGCAATTTGTCCGTGATAGGTGCCATCGTCCCAGTCGTAAATGTCAATTAATTCACCTTTCTCATGCGTACCTGCAGGAGAATGGTAAAGGTATCCGAACATGCCGTAGGAGTCGGCTGAATAAGAAATCATGACTGAACCGTCGGTGGATGCGTTCTTCCCGACAATCAGGTTTGTACACGCCAAAGCGTTGATAGTTGCTGCCATAACGGCCAGCATTGTGATTGATAGTCTCTTCATATTTACCAACTAAAATTATAATATTCCGTTACTGTATTGCCACACTCATCCGTTGCCATGAACATCAATTCATGCTTCTCACCTTTCTGAACATGGTCAGGGTCAAGGTAGCAGACAATGTGATTATTCACTGAGTTATATTTGCCAAACAAGGCATACTGCCCATCAATAGTTCCACGATAATTACTGATGCCTGTATGCTCGTCCTTTACTTGTAAGGTTATGGTACCGCTCCTTCCCCACTGCTGAGGGTTCATCGGTGTGACTGTAGGTGGAATGGTGTCAATGCCTACGGTGAAAGTTCCTAACTCACGCACCCTCGCCTTCATATAGCCATCCTCGAACTTGCCACCCAAGCTATAGCGCTTTCCCTTACTATCGACACCCGCAATGTAATACTTCGTCATATCATCTATTGGCACTTGCGTCAAGCCAATACTCAGTTCAGCATAGTCATGCAAGGGCATGGTACGTTTGCTCAACTGATAAGTAAACGCTACATCTTGTGCGCCTTTACTCACGGTATAATCCAATGGGAGGTCATCATACAATCTGCCACGAGGTACCACAAGGTCAATACCTGGTTGCTGTAAGATATTTACCTCATCCCAATGGAATAGCATTTTCTCATCGGTCTCGTCAGCAGGTATCTCTTGTTGCTTCCCAATGATGGTTAATTGAACCTTAGAGGTATTGCCCAATCCGTCGGTTAAAGTATAGACCAACTTATAAGGTCTCTCCTCATTGATAGTCAACAAGCCACGGTTGCCATTGCCAGCTTTCAGCATTCTCAACTTATTGCCTGGCTCAATGAACGACTTCATATACTGCCCTTCTGTCCAAGAATTGATATAGCGGTGCTCACTCTCGGCAAAACGTGATACATCACTTCGAAACACCTCTTCGCCATCCACTTCCAACACCAATAACTTCACTCCATATCTGTTTGTCACTCCCTCCATGTGGTCATAGGCTCTCAGGCCTACACCTATCTCGCCCCAAGCGTAAATAGGTTTCATGGGTGTATTGGGTGTAATGGCATAACTCTTCTGTTTTGTTTGTCCATCCACAACACCCTTGCCTCGTTGTGGGAACACCATGAAACCTTCTGCCGTTGGAGCCGTATGATCCTTCACTACATGACGGAAGAATGGCAAGGGATCCACAAACTCATCCGTTTTAATCTCCACGGCATCCAAGTGCAAGTGCGGTCCAAACGAATAGCCAGTATTACCACTATAGGCTATCACATCACCCACCTTTACGGGGTATTCATCAGCTTCTGGAATGATGTCCACCTCCCATTGTTCATGCTCGTACTGCCATTGTTTTACCCGCTGTTCCACCTCATCGGCAAACTTTGTCAAATGACGGTATATCAAGTAATAACCATTATCATAGGTTACGTTCAGCACATATCCTGAACCTGTGTTTACACGGATACGTGAGATGTAGCCATTTGCCTGTGCCTTAATAGGCTTGCCTGTCGTTCCTTGTGTTTTGATGTCCAGTCCTCCATGAAAGTGATTGGCACGTATCTCGCCATAGTTGCCAGAGAAGACCATGGGGAAGTCAAACGGTGGCTGGTATATATCGGTACTGACTTGCGACTGGGCATTCAAACCCAGAGAAGTCAGCAAAATAATCAAATATAGTTTCTTCATGTATCGTTTGTTACAATTCATCTGACAAATATAAGGATAATCCGCCAATTTAAGAAATGCAAAGTAACTTTTATTAAAAAAATGTCTAAAAACATAAGACTACCAATATCATCGTTTTCATATTTTCTGTATTTTTACACAAAATATATACAACCTAAATGCTAAATACGTATGAAAATCGGAGTACCTAAAGAAATTAAGAACAATGAGAACCGCGTAGGAATGACTCCTACGGGCGTTGCGGAGATGACCGCTCACGGTCATATAGTATATGTTCAGCATACAGCTGGTGAGGGCAGTGGATTTGCCGATGAGGCATATATTAAAGCTGGTGCCAAGATTTTGCCGGACATTGCAGATGTGTATGCCATTGCCGACATGATTGTGAAAGTGAAAGAACCAATCGAGCCAGAGTATCCTTTGGTTAGGGCAGGTCAAGTAGTGTTTACTTATTTCCATTTCGCAGCCGACCGTAAATTAACTGATGCCATGCTGGCTTCGGGAGCTGTGTGCATCGCATACGAGACAGTACAGAAGTCTGACCGCAGCTTGCCGTTGTTGATCCCAATGAGTGAGGTAGCAGGACGTATGGCGGTGCAACAAGGTGCACATTTTTTGGAGAAGTCTCATGGCGGACGTGGTGTGTTGCTGGGCGGTGTACCTGGTGTTTTGCCAGCTAAAGTTCTAATTTTAGGAGGTGGTAGGGTTGGTAGCAATGCAGCCCTGATAGCTGCCGGCATGGGTGCAGAAGTAACTGTAGCAGACTGTTCATTAGATTGTTTACGTCACTTATCGCAAGTTTTGCCTAAAAATGTAAAGACGCTTTATGCCTCTGAACTGAATATCCGTCATGAGCTGCCTACCACAGACTTGGTGATTGGATCCGTACTGATACCAGGTGCAACCACTCCGCATCTGATTACTCGGGATATGCTGAAATTAATGCGAGCAGGGAGTGTGTTAGTGGATGTGGCTATTGACCAAGGAGGTTGTTTTGAAACCTCACATCCCACCACACACAGTGATCCTGTGTATGTACTCGATGGTATTATTCACTATTGTGTGGCTAACATTCCTGGTGCAGTGCCTTATACCTCTACCCTCGCCCTTACAAATGCCACCCTGCCTTATGCTGTGGCATTGGCAGATAAAGGCTGGCGAAAGGCATGCCAGGATGATCACGCCTTGGCATTGGGCATAAACGTGGTAGATGGGAGAATAAC
Source organism: Bacteroidaceae bacterium (assembly GCA_017649485.1). Classification (GTDB taxonomy): domain Bacteria; phylum Bacteroidota; class Bacteroidia; order Bacteroidales; family Bacteroidaceae; genus Bacteroides. The sequence goes on from JAGCGS010000010.1 coordinate 54,092, forward strand.
CTTCAAAGCTGTAGCTGATGCTTTTGGTTTAGCATATACACCTTGGGAATAAAACCTAATCATACTAGTCAACAAAAGCAGCTCCCTAAGGGGAGCTGCTTTTATAGAAAAATCTACTTTAAATTAAGAGAAAAACCTGCTATCAGCCAACGGCCAGGCTGTGGCACGTTACCATAGTCATAATAGGTCTTATCAAAGAGGTTGTTGGCCTCTAGAGAAAGCTGATAGCGATTAGTTTTCCAAGACAAACGAGCATCAAGTAAAGAATAGGAACCGTATGGTTTTGCATCACCACTGAGCAGTTGATAATTGCCTTTGCGCTCTTGGAAACGATAAGACAGATTCAAATAGAGATTAGTTATTATGTTAAAGTCTGCCTGTGCTGTAAACTTGTGCTTGAGATACTCCAACGCATACTGCGACTGCATATATGACTCCAAGTCTTTGTCTTGATCGATAAAGCTATAAGAAATGTTTATCTGCCTCAACAGACGCTGCGATGGAATAAGATTTAGCAAGTCTAAAAAAAGAATAGCCTCAAATCCTGTAGCATTAAGTTTGGTGTGATTGACAGATTTCCATACAGCATCTGCTCCTTCACGTGTATTTTTGATCCAGTCGATCATATTAGTACCATGATGACGATAAATACTGACGCTTCCCCTCACAGATTCAGAAAGATATTTCAATCCCGCTTCGTATGCCTGCATCTCTTCTGGCTTCAAGAATTTGTCTGCCTGATGTCCACCTACAGAATAGTATAGCTCTGTGAAAGAAGGCATACGTAAAGATGTATTAAACGAAGCATATGCTTTGAAATGTCGAGTAAATTGCCAGCTGACATCCATACCTGGATAAAGACGAAAAGGCATTTCATTCCATGTATTTTTCACAGCAATTACGCCTGCACTCAAAGTGAAATGATTGAGCAACAGGTTATGTTCAAAATGGAAACTAAGATTACTTCGGTTCAAGCCCAACGTATATTGCCTGTCAGTGCCGTGTATGGACAAAGGCTTATTCAAGGGCTCGCCTAAGTTCCCACTAACAAGATCTTCGTTGCGAAACTCTGCACCGAAAGCAGTCTTACCTAATGACCACTCTATAAAACTGTTGAGGTTAATTCCAAACACATCGGTGCGATGGTAATTGAATGGCACTTTTGCCTCACTGCCACGGAAAAGTTCAAACCTATCATGGCTACGGTTCCAGTATATGGAAGGCATGAAATGAAATAATCCTTTGGTCTGAGCTTGTATGGCAGTAAACAGTTTGGCGGTATGCTCGAACTGATCGTCGAATTTCGCACTGTAGAAAGTATTAGAACCAAAGTTCTTGTCACTGAGGCCAGCATGCCATGAAATGATTATATCATCGTTGTTATAGTGACCTTGATAGAACAACTTCAATCTATTGAAATCACTGTTAAGGGTTCCTGCCTGGCTACGGGTATATCCATCACTACGCGTATAAGAGGCCGACAGCTGGTTATTAAGGTTGCCATGAGACATATTCATCCTGCCACCTCCCGATACATAGCCAAAGGAACCAGCCTCTAAGTGCACATCAGCGCTAGTCTTGTTGCTTTTACGGGTAACGATGTTAATGGCTCCTACCAGCGATGAAGTGCCATATACCCGCCCTGCAGGCCCTTCGAGAACCTCAATGCGTTCTATATCAGAAATGTCTACTGGGAAATCGGCTGTGTTGTGTCCCGTCTGAGGGTCATTGATGTTAATGCCGTTGAGTAAGAGGGTGATTTGTTCGTTGGTTCCCCCACGAATGCTGATGTCTGTTTGAGCTCCTATGGGTCCTCGTTGGCGGACATCCACGCCAGCAGCGAGTTTGAGTAAATCGTTAACACTTTGCGCAGGAGCGGCGGCTATCGCCTCACGATCCAGCACTGTTACCATTCGTGCCGACTGTCCGAGAGTCAGTGGCGCACGACTGCTTGTCACTTCAACTTCCTCCAGTTCATATAGCTTTTCCTGTCCTTGTTGGGTGGTAACAACCTGTGCAGATGCCGTATCAGGTGTGGAAAAAGTCAATGTAGTAATTGCTAACACACCAATGGTTACCTCAACTTTCAGACTATTGAAAACTGCATATGGACTATTCTGGAACTGACGGAAACGTACAGTTTTCTTGCCTGTCTGGAATAATTTTTCTTCCATTTATTAATCAACTATATAGTTTTGGGCTATCTCTTTGAATGATTCAAACTGCTCATCTACCCATGATAATGGCAGATGTCTTTCAGCTGCCATAATCTTAGCCACCTCAGGGGCTACACGCAAAGCCTCACGTGCATCGATATAGAGTAATCGCACCCTGCGAGCCAACACATCATCAAGTGTTCTCGCCATCTCATGACGTACTGCCCAAACGACTTCACCCATAGTGTAATCATACTTGGGCGATATTTTGTCTTTCAGCATCACATACTCTTGCTCCAGTTGGTGAACGGCGGGTTCATCGCTACCATATATATAATAATGGCTATTCAGGTCAGGATTGGGTCGCCAACCATGAATCTTCAAGTGCTTGGTCACACATTTTCTATTTTCAACCAATTTCATGGCAATGGCTTTGTCAATGGTGTCCTCTGCCATCAACCTGTAACTTGTCCACTTGCCACCTGTAATAGTTATCAAATTATTATCTGAAACTATAATCTTATGACTACGAGAGATCTCTTTAGCACTTTTACCTTCTCTCTTGGGTGCAGCCAAAGGTCTTTGTCCTGCAAATACAGCAATAATATCTTTTCGTGTAGGAGCAGGAACCATATACAATCCTGCTGTCTTAAGAATGAATTCTATTTCTTCTTCCAATGCACGTGGCTCACTCTCAGGATGGTCACGTAGCACATCGGTCGTGCCCACCACTACCCTGTTATGCCAAGGCACAGCAAAAAGCACTCTGCCATCACTGGTCTTCGGCACCATCAATGCATCCGTGCTTTGTAGGAATTTCATGTCCAATACCAAGTGCACACCCTGACTGGGTTTTACCATTGGTTTGTGCCCTGAGACATCCAACTTCATCACTTCATCAACAAAAATGCCAGCAGCATTGATCACTACCTTGGCATGCAACTCAAAAGATTCACCCGTTTCTTGGTCAATAACACGAACACCACATACCTTACCAGTTTTATTATGCAAAATACCATTGACCTTTACATGATTGACAGCCACTCCTCCTTGTTCGATGCAGGTCTGTGCCAGATTGATTGCCATGCGGGAATCGTCGAACTGTCCGTCATGATACACAACGCCACCCTTCAAGCCCTCACGCTTAATGGCTGGTAGTCTATGCATCACACTCTCCTTGCTGATAAACTTAGAATGACCATAGCCAAAGCCAAAAGAAAGTATGTCATATAAGGTGAGTCCGCAAAAATACAAGAAATTATTCCAATAAGTGTAATTGGCAATGACAAAAGATTGATCCTTGACCAGATGCGGAGCATTATCTTTCATGCGGCCTCTTTCGTGCAAAGCTTCTAAAACCAACATCACATCACCTTTTTGCAAATATCGTACACCTCCATGTACCAGTTTAGTGCTTCGACTGGAGGTGCATTTCGCAAAATCGTCTTGTTCTAATAAAGCAACCTGATAACCCCTGGAAGCTGCATCGACGGCACAGCCCAAGCCTGTAGCACCGCCACCAATGACTACAAAGTCCCAGGTTTTCTCCGAATTCCGTAACTTTTCAATTTGATCTTCCCGTTTCATAGCTATCTGGTTTTAAAAAAAACAGTCACGAAATATAATACTCGCAACTGTCTTTCCTTTTTATTTATCAACCTTAATCCATTCCTAGTCGGGGTACCAAGATTCGAACTTGGGACCCCCTGCTCCCAAAGCAGGTGCGCTAACCGGACTGCGCTACACCCCGAATGTTTCTTAAAAAGCGATGCAAATTTACTACGTTTTTTTTATCCGTGCAAACTTTCTTCCACTTTTTTTATAAAAAACTTGATATAATGCTGTAGATTATGCTTATCTTTGCATAAAACAACGATAAACCTTGATACCATGAAACGCAGAGATTTTATCAAAAGTTCTACCTTGTTGGCAATGGCTACGGGCATGGGGAACGTAGCTAAAGCAAAAGAACATTCACATTCCCAAGGACTTTCTCACGAAGGCAAACTGATTATATCAGCCCCAATGCTACAGAACTATGCAGTTACATCCATGGGTATAGCATTTGCTGTAAGTGATTTAGCAAATGGTTATGTCTTGGTGAGCGAACATCCCGACCTCAGTGATGCCCGCAAAGTGTTATGCGGCGGTTTTCGCACCACTGACATCACCGACCGTGTACAGTTAATCCGGCTGACTGGTCTAAAACCTTCTACAACTTACTATTATAAAATAGGTGCAGACCGCATCGAGTACAAAGGAGGCTATAGTATGAAGGTTCTGAGCAATGAAGAGGATGAACATATCTACAATTTCACCACAGCTGGCGAAGGAAGTCAGGCACATTTCTGTGTTATTAACGACACGCATGTTCGTTGGGAACCTTTCGGACTGGCTATAAACAAGATTGCAGAGTTGGCTCCCTCTTGTGTTATCTGGAATGGTGACGCCAGCAATGTGGAGGAAACCATTGAAGCGCAGATACGCATCTTCCTGCAACCAGAGATTGAACGCTCTGACTATGCAGCATCCATTCCATATCTTTTTTGCCCTGGCAACCACGACTCAAGAGGTATGGCAAATCGTCATTTAGATAAAGTATGGATGTACCGACAGCCTGAAGAACGGCAGTCACGCGACTGGGATTTGGGACGTAACTTTGCTGTTCGCATGGGTGATGTCGCAATGATTGGACTCGATACTGCCGAAGACAAACTGGACACGAACCCACTATTTGCCGGACTATTCACCAGTGCCCCATATCGCAAAGCACAGGTATATTGGCTCAGTGATGCCCTCTCAAAACCAGAGATAGCCAATGCTCCTTTCTTAGTGACCTTCTGTCACATTCCGTTGTTTGATGACGACCCTCACAGTAATCCAGGCGATGTAGCTCCAGCAGACAAGGATCCACAATACAGCACAGACTTTGCCAATTGGCAACGTACTTGTGCACAACTATGGTCACCTTTGCTCGAACAAGCAGGTTGTCAACTCGTCATCACCGCACATCAACACCGGTACCGCTATTTTGCTCCGTCAAATACTCGATCCTGGGCACAAATTGTTGGAGGTGGACCCGAGATGGGTTTCACTGGTAACGGAGAGAACCGACGTGAAGCACCAGAGCGTTTCCCAACAGTCATCGAAGGCAAGGTTGTAAATAGCAAACTGGAAGTTATTATTCATAACCTAGTGACAGGGAAAGTGCAGGATAAATTCAGCTATGAGCCAAGGTGCTAATCCTATAGCCCTAAATCACCAATTTCACCCTACTAAAACCTATCAATTTCTGTTTTCACACGATTCACATACATGGAGGCAGGAATGGTAGGGAGTTGGGCCTCGTCTAAAGATCCTAGGGCTTTGTCCAATCGTTTCAAAGCTGCAGGTTTCTGCTCCCGGCGTAATATTCTTATCTTTTCATAATCCTGAATACCAGATACCAAACGCTCGAAGCGGATGCTGGTACGCCCCTCAGGATAAACCAAATAAGTGTCACCAGCAGCCCACGAGATGTATCGGCTATCAAGCAAAGGTTCAGGTACCCAACTATTTAATGCCCAACGCAAATAGCCATCGAGGTTGGATTTCATGGCATAGAGACCCAACCATTCTGCCTCAGCAGGCGCACTAAAAGTAAAGGTGTTAGGATGAGCCTCTGCACAGCAGGTATAGAATGTGGTAACCTTGCCTTCTGAACGGCGTTTCTGAATAATGTCATCTGCCCATTTTTGGCTCATCGTGATACAATAGTCGTTAAGCTCATCTACTAATTCGTCATATAAATTGCCAGCCATAGATATTTTGAATGCAGGGTCAGCTTTACGAATTACTTTCAACGTCTTTAGCATCACGTCTATCGAGCGTTCATCCATGGCAATATGAGTTATATCGAACCATCCTTTCTCTCGTAGATGCTTGGCAAAGGCCTGCAGCATGGCAGTCCACATTTCATCGTAAGCTTGTTCACCAGGTTCTGTATGTACGTATTTAATAGTATTACTTGCTTGGTCGAAATACTGAAACGACAATGCCCAAGGCACCATAGAATAGCACCCTATTTCTTTGTTGATACCCATATCCATCATGAACTCCACCCACTTGTCAAAAACAGCGAAGTCGAATGACCATGAACCATCGAGCTTTTTAATCCAAGTCACCATCGACTCAAAATAATCGAATGTTTGTCCATTCCATGGTTTGTGCATCAACGATGTAGTAATAACTTTTCCTCCAGCTTGCTGATATAATAAAGCAATAGGTTTCAGGGCTTCCATATGTGCCTCGCTCCAAGGTTCTACCTGGTAATAGCGCGCTACAGCATATGGATTTTGCCACAGGTCAAGATGGAAGGCCCATTCAGATGGGGCTGGTAACACATGATTCTTTACATTCACCTTCAACACGAGATTATCCAACAATTCGTTACCATTCTTCACAGTGATAGTGCCAGTATAAACACCAATCTGAGCATCCTGAGGTACCCAAATGCGTATCCATCCTCCCTGTGTGTTAAAAGCCTTAACTTCTATTTCTGTAGCCAGATGGTCAATCACATCAGCCACCAGCGTGGAGTCCCATTGAGTGGCATCAGAGCGATTACCACATCCACCTTTCCCATCTTTGTTCAGTTCATCAGTCATGACATAGCGTACAAAACCTTTCATCAGGCGGTCTTGGCTAATCACCCTCCCCTGCATTGATTTTAAATCAGACACCTCAAAAGAAAGATTATGGATATATTCATCGCCATAAACGGCAAACTGAGCGTGCACTCTTTCACCTTTCCACGCATTCACTTCCAGTGTCTTACCCTGTAAAATCTGGGGTGGCACTTCCTGCCTATAACGTTCATCGATGGATCCCCAAGCTACCTTTTTTCCTTTGATTCCCTTCCACAAGACTTGGTTCACTGGCACAGGATTTGCCAATTCTTGATACTCTTTTATAGGATACAGCGGTTGCCCTGTATTCCTACCAGTATGAGTAACACCCTGGTTCTGAGCCAATACTGGCAAAAAAGCAGCTATCATAACTGCTACTAACAAGATATACGTTCTCATGGATTCTTTTATTTTTGAGTTAATTCTTGCGTAAAGATAAGGGAAATTGGGTGATTTGCAAAAGAAAAGAAGAGTTTTTAAAGCAAAAATTAGGGAGGAGAAATTCACATTCCCCCTCCCCCATTCACTACAACATCTAATTCAAAAACTTACAGAGAGATTAAATTTGTTTTGTCTGTTTATAAATTTGATGCAAATATAGATATGTTTTTTTAATAATCAAAATAATTTGATCAAATTTTTATATTTATCATGCATTTTTTACTGAATTATGCCTAATTCGTGGAAACATTTAGATAAATGTTCTACTGCATAATCAATTTGTTCCTTGGTATGAGTAGCCATCAGAGCCACACGAACCAGCGTGTCTTGTGGTGCACAAGCAGGAGGTATAACAGGGTTGATAAAAATACCCTCATCGAATGCCATCTTAGTAACGGCGAAAGTCTTATAAGTATCACGTACATATAAAGGAATAATTGGAGATTGGGTATCGCCAATCTCAAATCCTGCCTCACGGAACTCCTTCAAGGCATAATTAGTAATTTCCCATAGTCTTTCTTGCCGCTCCGGCTCATTTTGGATGATATGTAGAGCTTCAATGGTAGCTGCAGTTGCTGCAGGAGTGCTACTGGCCTGGAAGATATATGAACGAGCACTATGACGCAACGCATTAATGACAGCAGACTCAGCGGCTACGAATCCACCTAAAGAAGCGAGTGACTTGCTGAATGTACCCATGATAATGTCAACATCATCTGTTACACCAAAATAATCGCACACTCCACGACCTTGCTTCCCGAAAACGCCTATACCATGAGCTTCATCCACATAGACGCAAGCATTATATTTCTTCTTCAAACGAATAATCTCAGGCATATTGGCCAAGTCACCTTCCATAGAGAACACACCGTCAACAATTATCAGTTTTATGGCATTGGGGTCACATTTCTTCAACTCCTTCTCCAAAGCCTCCATATCGTTGTGCTTGTATTTCAACTGAGTGGCAAATGACAAACGACGACCATCAACGATAGAAGCATGGTCACGGTCATCGCAAATGATATAATCACCACGTCCTACCAGCTGTGGTATGACACCTTCATTTACGGTAAAACCAGTAGAGAAACACATAGCCTCATCCTTGCCAAGGAATGCTGCCAGCTCTTTCTCCAATTGAACATGCAAATCGAGGGTTCCGTTAAGAAGGCGTGAACCTGCACAGCCAGTGCCATATTTCTTTGTCGCTTCGATAGAAGCATTGATTATTCTTTCGTCATAGGTAAGTCCTGTATATGCATTTGATCCAAACATCAGGACTTTTTTACCGCTCATCATGACCTCTGTGCCCTGATGGCTATCAATCTCTCGGAAATAGGGGTATATGCCTTTAGCCTTGTAATATTGAGGCTCCTGGTATTTACCCAACTTCTCTGATAGTAAGCTCATTTTCAATTAATCTTTTAAAACTATAAGTTATATTTTGCAATGCAGACCGCAAAGTTACTAAAAAATGTTGGTATCTTTGCACACTTTTAGCAAAAAAGTGAAAAAAACCTTATTTTTTCTTCAATTCGGTATTGATAGACTCGATATAAAACAATAATTCATCTCTTCCACTGCCGTTAAGTGATGAAGTGATAAAAAAAGGAGGCAACTCTTCCCATTGTTCAGATAGTGTATTGAGATAGGTTTTCACGTTATTATCCGTTTTTAACTTAGATTGTTTGTCGGCTTTAGTAAAAACGATGGCAAAAGGCACTTGATTCTTACCTAACCAATTCATAAAGTCCACATCGATTTTTTGTGGTTCAAGCCGGCTATCAACCAATACAAACAAACAAGTCATCTCCAATCGCTGCTCTAAATAAGAGCCAATAATACGCTGAATATCAGCCACACTTTTCTTGCTGCGATTGGCATAGCCATAGCCAGGAAGATCTACTAAATACCATTGTTTATTAATTAAGAAATGATTAATGAGTTGAGTCTTACCTGGAGTAGATGACGTCATTGCCAGTTTCTTGTTGTTGGTAAGCATATTAATCAAACTTGATTTACCCACATTACTTCGTCCAATGAAAGCATACTCAGGCAGTCCAGTCTGGGGACATTTGCTTACATCGGTATTGCTAATTACAAATTCGGCAGTATTAATTTTCATCTTTCACTTTTTTAATAATTCTAACAAGTTATTATTGAGGAGTCGTTTCACCTCACTTATAGGCACCTCATATTGTAGCTCTTGAGCCAATGAAGTCACCCCTTTATCGATGAATCCACAGGGATTGATATAGCTAAAAAAACGCAGATCAGTATTAACATTAAAAGCTAGTCCATGCATAGTAACAAACCTACTGCTTCTTATACCGATAGCGCATATTTTACGAGCATTAGAACCATGGGCATCCAGCCATACCCCAGTAGCTTTTTCAAGACGTCCGGCCTGGATGCCAAAAGTTGCACACACGCGAATGACTGCTTCCTCAATCAAAGTGACATACTCCTTGAGGCCCAAGCCATAACGTTCTAAGTCAAGTATAGGATAGCAGATAAGTTGTCCAGGTCCATGATATGTAATATCGCCACCACGGTCTATATGGTAAAATGAAGCGCCAAAGCGCTTAAGCTGATCCATGCTCACTAACAAATTGGAAGCCTTTCCACTACGTCCTAAGGTATAAACATGAGGATGCTCGCAAAAGATTATGAGATCATTTGCATCAGAATCATCATCAGTTTTTTTTTGTAACCTTTGAGAAAAAAGCATCTCCTGTCGTATCCATGCTTCGCCGTAATCAATCAGCCCCCAATCTTCTGTAATCAAATTTCCCATGCGTTTTTTTTATTTCGATTGCAAAGATACGAAAAATTATTTGTATCTTCGCTATCTGAAACTACTTATCCTAATAAACAACAAAAGGTATGAAGTTACAATTTGTTAGTGCATATTGCATAATGCTTGCAATCGGCCTTACTCTTGGAGCATGCAGACAGGAGAGCAAACTGGTAGGCAACCTGAAGTTTGACAATATCACACTTGAGGAAAGCCAGCATCTTTTTGCCGATAATGGCAAACCTCATGCAGAAGTGAAAGTGGATTTTTCATTTGTTAAGGAATCAACAGACGATAAAATGAAGGACAGCATTAACCACATGCTACAGACTTTAGTTTTTGGTGAGAAGTTTTCAACCCAAACTCCACAGGATGCCGTACGAGCATTTACCGATAACTATTTCTCAACCTATCGCCATGACTTGGAACCAATGTACCGTGACGAAGTAGCTACATCAGGCAGTGAACCTGATGAAGTATGGTACTCCTACGAGCGTGAAGCACAAACAAAAGTGGAATATTATGACAAGCATCTTCTTACTTACCGCTTATATATGGAAGAATTTACAGGTGGAGCTCATCCTGTATATTTCACCTATTTCCAGAACATCGACCTACGCACATTAAAGCAAATAGAACTGAATGATTTGCTGATTGGTGAATATGACGAAGAATTAACTGAGATGTTAATTGCCCAACTGATGGAGGACACTGGAGCAGAAACTAAAGATGATTTGGAGGAAATGGGTTATGGTACAACTGCAGAAATTATACCAACAGAAAATTTTAAATTGGCACCTGGTGGGATTTCTTTCTTATATAACATCTATGAAATAGCTCCGTATGTAATAGGTCCTGTGGAGATAGACTTAAGTTTTAAACAATTGGATCCAATATTAAATACTGAATATATGATCATTAAAGAACTAAAAGGAAAATGAGTATTATTGAGAAATATTTTAGGGAACTAACAGAAGAGCAACAGAGACAGTTTGATGCACTGGGTGATTTATATGAAGATTGGAACTCAAAGATAAACGTAATATCCCGAAAGGACATTAGCAACCTGTATGAGCATCATATCCTGCATTCATTAGGCATTGCCAAAGTTGTCAAATTTAAGTCTGGAACTCGAGTGATGGATTTAGGCACAGGTGGAGGCTTCCCAGGCATCCCTCTAGCCATTTTTTTCCCAGAGGTACAGTTTCATTTGGTAGATAGTATCGGCAAAAAGATTCGAGTGGCTACTGAAGTAGCACAAAGCGTAGGTTTGAAGAATGTAACATTGGCTCATAAGAGGGTTGAGGAGGAAAAAGAAAAGTTTGACTTTGTGGTATGTCGTGCAGTAATGCCCTTGGAAGACTTAGTGCGACTGGTTCGTAAGAATGTTAGCAAGACGCAACAAAACGCATTGCCTAACGGACTGATATGTCTAAAAGGAGGTGAGCTGGAACGTGAGTTAGTTCATCTGAAAAACAGAAGTATCTTCTGGGATCTATCAGACTATTTTGAAGAAACCTATTTTGAAACTAAGAAAGTAGTATTTACAGCAATATGAAAATTAAGAGATTTGAATTCAACATGTTCCCAGTGAACAGCTATGTCCTATGGGACGAAAACCATGAGGCAGTTCTAATTGACCCAGGTTGCTATTATGAAGAGGAGAAGACTGCTTTGAAGGACTTTATTACCAACAACGGGTTGACAATAAAGCATCTGCTAAACACACACCTGCACATTGATCACATCTGTGGCAATCCGTTTTGTGAGAGAACTTTCGGGGTGAAGAGCGAAGCCCATGAGGCTGATTTGTTCTGGATAGAGGAGGCTCCTAAACAGAGTCGTATGTTTGGGGTAAGATTGGAACAGTTGCCCACTCCGCCAACAGTTCATTTACATGAAGGGAATATTGTCAAGTTTGGTAACACTCAGTTAGAAGTAATTCATGTGCCAGGTCACTCACCTGGAAGTATTGTGTTTTACTGTGCCTCAGATAACTGTTTGTTCTCTGGTGATGTGCTATTCCAAGGCAGCATAGGACGTGCTGACTTGGCAGGAGGCAATTTCGATACCTTAATTGAAGGCATCAGCTCCAAGTTGTTCGTTCTTCCTGACGAAACCATCGTCTATCCAGGTCATGGTGCTCCAACAACAATTGGCGTAGAAAAGAATGAAAATCCTTTTTTCCGATTTTAACTTATAAATATTTATTTTCATGAAAACTGACTTATTGGTTAATCGTCATGTCGGTATCTGTGAGGCCGACGAAAAACAGATGCTTCAAAAGATAGGTGTCAAGAGTCTAGATGAGTTAATAGACAAGACTATCCCTGCCAACATTCGTTTGGAGCAGCCATTAAACCTGCCTGCAGCTATGACTGAATACGAGTTTGCTCAACATATCGCCAGCTTGGCAGCCATGAACAAACTCTACACTACTTACATCGGTATGGGATGGTATAACACCATTACTCCAGCTGTTATTATGCGCAATGTATTGGAAAATCCGGTTTGGTACACATCATACACTCCTTATCAGTCGGAGGTATCTCAAGGCCGCTTAGAAGCATTGATGAATTTCCAGACTGCTATTACAGATTTGACTTCCATGCCATTGGCCAATTGTTCGCTTTTGGACGAAGCAACTGCTGCTGCTGAGGCGGTTACAATGATGTACAACCTTCGCTCACGTGCTCAGCAAAAGGCTGGCGCCAACGTAGTATTCGTGGATGAGAGCATCTTCCCACAGACCTTGGCGGTGATGAAAACACGTGCCGTTCCACAGGGCATCGTAATCAAGACGGGCAATTACAAGACCGCAGAACTAATGCCAGAGACTTTCGCTTGCATCATCCAGTATCCAAATGCAGAGGGTAACGTAGAAGACTACCGCAAGTTCGTAGAAAAAGCGCATTCAGCTGACTGTAAAGTGGCTGTGGCCGCTGATATTCTGAGTCTTGCCCTACTGACACCTCCTGGCGAATGGGGTGCTGACATTGTGTTCGGCAGTTCGCAACGTTTAGGTACACCTATGTACTATGGAGGACCGTCGGCTGCCTTCTTCGCCACTCGCGATGAGTACAAGCGCCAGATGCCTGGCCGCATCATTGGTTTGTCGAAAGACAAATATGGCAAACTGTGTTTCCGTATGGCTTTGCAGACACGAGAGCAACACATAAAGCGTGAAAAAGCTACTTCGAATATTTGTACTTCTCAGGCTCTTTTGGCCAGCATGGCAGGCTTCTATGCTGTTTATCATGGTCAAGAAGGTATCCGCACCATTGCTGAACGCATCCACAGCATTGCAGTCCTTTTAGACCAGAAACTAACATCTTATGGCTACAAACAGTTCAACGAGCAATATTTTGACACCTTGCATATTGGATTACCTAAGGGCGTAACCATTGAACAGTTAAAAGCTGTAGCCCTACAACATCAGGTGAATTTACACTATTTCAGCAATGGTCATGTGGGTTTGAGTATTGATGAGACCACAGACATACCAGCAGTGAATGAATTGTTGCGCATCTTTGCAACAGCTGCCCAGCATGAAGTAGAAACTGTTGATGATGTTCCTGTAGCTCTTAAAATAAATAAGGTGTTGTCCCGCACTTCTTCTTACCTGACACATGAGGTGTTCCAGAAGTATCATACTGAGATGGAGATGATGCGTTACATCAAGCGATTGGATCGCAAAGACATTTCCCTTACCCACTCGATGATTTCTTTGGGTTCATGCACTATGAAGATGAACCCAGCTTCTGAAATGCTGCCATTGAGCCGGCCAGAGTTTGCCAACCTGCATCCACTTGTGCCAGCAGAACAGGCTTCCGGGTATCGACAACTGATAGATAACCTTAGCAAGGAGCTAAAGATTATAACCGGCTTCGACGGTGTGACCCTGCAGCCTAACTCGGGAGCAGCAGGAGAATACACTGGTTTGCGAATCATACGTGCCTATCTGGAAAGCATCGGTCAATCCCAGCGTAACATTGTGCTGATTCCTGCTTCTGCGCATGGTACGAATCCAGCTTCAGCCGTACAGGCTGGCTTTACGACAGTTACTGTGGCTTGTGATGAGAAGGGAAACGTGGATTTGAACGACTTACGCGAGAAGGCTGAAGCCAACAAAGAAGTATTGGCAGCTTTGATGATAACCTATCCTTCCACACATGGAATCTTCGAGGTTGAAATCAAGGATATATGTGATATCATCCACGCCTGCGGTGCCCAAGTCTATATGGACGGAGCTAACATGAATGCGCAAGTAGGTATAACTAATCCTGGTACCATAGGCGCTGATGTCTGTCACCTGAACCTACATAAGACGTTCTCGTCTCCTCACGGTGGAGGAGGTCCTGGCGTAGGTCCTGTATGTGTAAAACAGCACTTAGTCCCATTCCTGCCGGGACATCCTTTGTTCGGCAATGCTTCTAACGAGGTTGCTGCAGCTCCATTTGGTAGTGCTGGCATTCTGCCTATTGCCTATGGCTATATCCGCATGATGGGCACAGAAGGTCTGACTCATGCCACTAAGATTGCTATCTTGAGTGCCAACTATTTGGCAGCATGCTTACAAAACACCTATGGAATCGTTTATCGCGGTGCAAATGGTTTTGTAGGTCACGAAATGATTTTAGATTGCAGGAAGCTACATGAAGAAGTGGGGATTAGTGAAGCGGACATAGCAAAGCGACTGATGGACTACGGCTATCATGCCCCTACCCTTTCATTCCCAGTTCATGGCACCCTGATGGTGGAGCCTACTGAGAGTGAGAGTTTGGCTGAGCTGGACAACTTCATTGAGGTGATGCAAACAATTTGGCAAGAGATTGAGGAAGTAAGAAATGGTCTTGCAGACAAGACTGACAATGTGTTGGTGAATGCTCCTCATCCGGAATATGAGGTGGTGGCAAACGAATGGAACCACAGCTATAGCCGTGAGAAAGCAGCTTATCCTATTGATAGTGTGAAGGAGAATAAATTCTGGATCAATGTGGCCCGTGTGAATGATACGCTCGGCGATCGCAAGCTTTTGTCAACCCGCTATCAATCTTTCGATGACTAATCATCAAAACGAAGGGTATCGACTTTAGACAGACGATTGTATAAAACACCAAATTGAGATTTCCTAATACGTAACGTCATTCGGCAATCAGTATCAAAGTCCTGGGAGATAATCTCAGGACTTTCTTCTTTCACGATTCGCATCACATCATTCATGAACGGATATTCATATAAAAAAGAAATGTCTACATCAACGGTCTTTTCGATAATGTCTGCAGAGTTGAGTGCTTCTTGTGCTGCGGCTTTATAAGCTACAATCAAGCCGCTGATACCTAATTTGATACCTCCGAAATAGCGCACGACTATAATGAGTATATCAGTAAGTCCGAAGGAATTAATTTGTCCCAAGATAGGACGACCAGCCGTTCCACTGGGCTCTCCGTTGTCATTAGCACGGAAATCTGCGCGTTCTGCTCCCAACATATAGGCATAGCAGACATGGCGCGCATCGTAAAATTTCTTTTCGTAAAATTTGAGTTGCTCTTTTATCTCCTCAATTGTTTGTACGGGGATAGCAAAGGCAAGGAACTTACTCCTTTTCTCGGTGTAAGTTCCTTCAGCCAATTTTGATATCGTCTTATATGTATCGTCCAAAGTTATTTGTTGACTTGGAATTTTGTGATACCATCACGCAGAAAGCCTACAATCTGCTTGGCAGCTGCGATACCTGCATTGATATTTGCCTCTGCCGTCTGAGCTCCCATCTTCTTGGGGGTAGCAAAGAAACGACCTGGGAACTTAGAAATGAAGTCATCCAATGCGGCAGGTGCAATATCAGAAATATACTTCAAATCATCACGTTCCTCCATCAATTTCATTAACCCAGCCTCATCAATTACCTCCTTACGAGCTGTGTTAATCAGAATACCACCCTTAGGCAGACGGCTCACCAGATCGTAATTGATTGAGTTCTTGGTCTCTGGCGTAGCTGGGATATGCAAGGAAACGATGTCGCAAACATCAAATAAAGCCTCGGTTGAGTCAACAGCATGAACGCCAGCAGCTTCAATCGCCTCTTTTGGACAGAATGCATCATATGCATAGATATCCATGCCAAAGCCGGCAGCAATACGCGCCACATTACGACCTACATTACCGAAAGCCAGAATTCCTAATTTCTTACCCATTAGTTCTGTTCCAGCCTTTCCATTGTAAAAATTTCGAACAGCAAATACCAGTAATCCAAATACAAGTTCAGCCACCGCATTGGAATTTTGACCAGGTGTATTCATCACCACCACACCATGAGCAGTAGCTGCTGCTAAGTCAACATTATCGTAACCTGCACCAGCACGTACAACAATCTTGAGTTGCTTAGCTGCATCCAGAACCTCATTGTCGATGATGTCACTACGGATAATCACAGCATCAACATCTTTCACTGCAACAAGCAATTGAGCTTTCTCGGTATATTTCTCCAGCAAAGCCAGTTCATAACCGGCAGCTTCTATTTCCTGACGAATACCGTCTACTGCCACTTTGGCAAACGGTTTTTCTGTAGCAATTAATACTTTCATCTTTTTAATGTTTAGCCTCAAACAATTGCATACAAGTCACCAGTGCTTTCACTCCCTCAAGAGGTTGGGCATTGTAGCAGGAAGCGCGGAAGCCACCCACATCACGATGACCCTTAACACCAACCATACCATTGGCCACAGCAAAGTCTAAGAAATCTTTCTCCAAGTCTTTGTACTCATCTGCCATCACGAAGCACAGGTTCATCAGAGAGCGATCCTCGGGAACTACTGTACCACGGAACATCTTGTTACGGTCAATCTCATTATACAACATCTCGGCACGCTCCTTAGCACGACGATCCATTTCCTCAACACCTCCAGACTTCTTGATCCAACGCAAATTCTCAAGTGCAGAATAAATAGGCACCACAGGAGGTGTGTTGAACATAGAACCCTTTGCTACATGAGTCCGATAGTCAAGCATCGTAGGAATATAACGACTCACTTTACCCAGCTCGTCGTCCTTAACGATTACTACTGTAACACCAGCCATAGCCAAATTCTTCTGAGCTCCTGCATAGATGCACTTATACTTCCTAACATCAATAGGGCGGCTGAAAATGTCGGATGACATATCCGCAATCATAGGAACTGGCACATCCAAGTCCTTACGGATCTCTGTACCATAGATGGTGTTATTTGTCGTAATATGCAGGTAATCCACATCTGAAGGACAAGTCCAATCCTTCGGAATATAAGTGAAATTCTTGTCGGCTGATGAGGCAACCTCTATTACCTCACCAAAACCCTTTGCCTCCTTCAGAGCCTTCTTTGCCCATACACCTGTATTCAGGTAAGCAGCTTTCTTCTCCAGGAAGTTATAAGGAACCATGCAGAACTCCAGGCTGGCACCACCTCCAAGGAATATCACAGAATAACCCTCAGGAATGTCGAGAATCTCTTTAATCAACGCAACGGATTCATCCACCACTGGCTGGAAATCTTTTGCTCGATGGCTGATCTCCATCAGAGACAAACCTGAACCATTGAAATCAAGAATCTGCTGGGCAGTAGCCTCAATCACCTCACGAGGAAGAATGGAAGGGCCTGCATTGAAATTATACTTCTTCATAAGCATTTTGTTTATAAAATTAAACAATATCGTATTCAAATATCATTTTTAACGGTGCGAAGTTAGCAATTTATTTCCTTATGACCAAGAAACACGAGCATTTTTACTTAGCTTCTTCAATAATGGTACGCATACCTTTTATCTTCTCACCTGCCACGAGTTTCAGTAACTGATTGACTTTAGTTCTTTTGACAGCCACAAAAGCATAGTGGTCTTTCACATCCACTTGCCCTATGTCATCACGATCCAACCTCCCTTTTTTGTAGAAAAAGCCCACCACATCCACTTTATTGAGCTTGTCCTTCTTGCCCCTGCCAATATAAATAGTACTCCACTCTTGCTTGGGAGGTTTTGGGGTTTCTTCGGGCAACTCGTATGCTGGTGTATTTTCATTTAAATAATCTGGCAGATGTTCTTCTGGTCCCAAAATCAT
Source organism: Bacteroidaceae bacterium (assembly GCA_017649485.1). Taxonomy (GTDB): domain Bacteria; phylum Bacteroidota; class Bacteroidia; order Bacteroidales; family Bacteroidaceae; genus Bacteroides. Next base: position 72,239 of record JAGCGS010000010.1, read on the forward strand.
AAAAGCTTGACCAGTAGCATCCCAACGTGCTGTACGTCCGTTGCGATGAGTAAATGCTTCCTCATTCACTGGCAGATGATAATGAATCACATTGTCAATACCTGGAATATCAAGGCCTCGTGATGCAAGGTCTGTTGAAACAAGCACTGGACAAGTTCCATTGCGGAATTTATACAACGAACGTTCTCTATCGTCTTGCTCCATACCTCCGTGGAACATATCGCACGGAAAACGTTTGGCTTGCAGATAGCCGGTTACACGTTCTACGCTCTCACGGTAATTTACAAACACCAATGAAGTCTGATTGCCCAACTGACAGAGTAACCTGTATAATGTTTCCAATTTATCTTTTTCTGGCGATGCTACTGTTTGTAATACAAGTCTGGGTGAACCATCCTCAGAAGCAGAGAAATCCAGTTTGATAACTCTATTCTTCATCAGCTTACCATCCTCAGCCGTAACAACACCCGTAAACTGAGGAATTTCGTCGGCATCAGTTGCAGAGAGCAACACTCTTTTCCTCAAAGAAGGCAGTTGGCCAATCACCTCAGCCATTTCATCCTGGAAGCCAAACTCCAAACACTTATCAAATTCATCTATCACAAGTGTTTGTACCGTCTTGGCATTGAAGTTCCGCTTTTGTAGATGATCATTCATTCGTCCTGGTGTACCAACTATCACCTGAGGATGAATGCCGTTCATGGTACGATGCTCATCCATAGCAGGTCGCCCCCCATAGCAACTCATTACACGGAAGGAAGTTCCCATCTGCTTAAAGACAGTTTCTATCTGTAAAGCCAATTCACGAGAAGGTACTAGCACCACAGCCTGCACCTCATCACTCTGAGCATCCATTCGTTGTACTAATGGCAATAAGAAAGCCAAAGTTTTTCCTGACCCTGTTGGTGACAGCAGTACCAAGTTCTTATCTACCCCATACGCCTGCAACGTTGCTAGTTGCATGGGATTCAGCTCCTTAATCCTAAGGTTTTTTAATATCTCATTCAGTTCCATCAATCCTCCACTATCTGAGCATCCTCAATGTCTAAATCATCTTTGTTTAGCTGTGTGATATCCTGTGTTTCCGTCAATTTCGGGCGAATTCGGGTAAACTTAAACCAATTAATAAGCTCGAATAAGGCATAGATGATACATGCTATACCAATTATAATAAATGCTGTATTACGTGAGCCATTAGGATTCACCAATGCATATATACCAGCCAACAGTATCAAACTTGGCACGATAAAGTAACCAACTGGCACTGTTGACCAATGACGTGCCGCAATCAGCATTGAGAGTTGCTGTATTCCTCCAATAAACAAGAAAAATCCCAGCACGAAAGTTAGGAAGTTAGCAAAAAAGCCAGGCATCAACATCAAGAGCAAGCCAAACAAAACACCTCCCACAGAATCCACAGGGAAGAAAGCGGGATATTCCTTACGATGGGCATAATAGCTAATTAGCCCAAACAGGGATGGTAGCATGAACAGTGCTCCCACGGTGATGACGAAGTAATTTCCAGCTTCGTTTGGGAACAACACCAATACCAAACCTGCAATCAAGGCACAGATGGCACGCACGAAAGCATAATTAATAGTCTTCATAATCATTCCAAAGATTTATCATTGGCAAAGATAGTAAAAGACGGAGACAGAACAAAATAAACATGTTTATTTTTTCTGAACTGATTCCTAATTTAAAAAAAAGAATTTAAGTAGCCATGCTAAGCCAACTCATTCAACGCATAGTCATATCCAAAAGTTGTTCCAGATTGCCGTTGAAAACATTCAAGTCCACCTGCTCCTTGATACCAGGAACTGTGCCAGCATCGGTGTGTTGCCAGAAATCCCAGCGACCTTGATATCGAACAGAGTCAACATAGTAGTGAGCTATCCAATATGAATAACGGTTGAAGATGGTATCGTTTAGGTATTTTTCCTTAAACTTATAGCTAGCATATAGAATGGGCTTTACACCATAATATGCTTCTACCACATCGAGCCACGTTTTTATATTTTGTGTAAATTGCTGTTGATTCTTGCGTTTAGGTGAGATCTCCACATCCAACACAGGAGGCAGATCACCTGGTCCGAGATTAACTTGGTTGATAAAGAACTGTGCCTGTTTGCGAGCATCTGTTGTAGGGATAAAATAATGATAAGCTCCACGTACAAAACCATAATCTTTAGCACGTTGGAAATTATGTTGGAATGTATCATCTGTAAGGTCACCACCCTCTGTTGCTTTCATGAACACAAAGCGTAACGGAAACTCTGGGTCGTTCTGCGAAGATGCCAATGAAGGCCAATCCACCTCTCCCTGATAATGTGATATATCAATACCATGTACCTGATATGTACAAGGTAAGCAAACCCCATATCCTTTAAAGCCATAGCAAGGTTTCCAACGGAAACTGTAGGGGTTGACAAACAAGAAATAGAAAGCTGCACCAAGGGCAAGCACAATGCCCACGGCAAGAAGGTTACGTAACCAAGTCGGCGTTTCCTTAGACTTATTCTTACGTTTCCGCTTTACAGGTTTCTTTGTTGTTTTTGTCTTCTTCATTTGTAAAAAGAGACTTCCTGCGAAAAGCAGAAAGTCTCTCTGGTCACGCACATTTATATCAATATGGTGTAATTATGCTTTCTCAAGCTGCAAAGTCTTGGTTGGCTGATCGCATACCTCTGACGGACCAAAATACTGAATTGGACCAGGATAAACGAATGCTGTTTCTTTAGCCCACTTGGCACGATTAGCCACCAATGCCTTATAAGGAGCACCATTCAGGTCAACCAAAGCCTTACGGATTACAGGTTTCATCTCACCGTTACGACGTTCCATGTTAAACATCATAGTGATTGGAATACCACCAGCAATCCACTGCTCTGCAGGAGCAGTCAGGTTCTTTACTGATGCCATATAACCAGTCTTACCATTAGCTATCAGCACAGAAGCGGTGAAGCCCAATGAGTAGCAGTAGTCAGCATCAAAGTTAGAAGGAGCTGCACAACGGCCTTCGTAACCGAAGAAGTGATGCAGGGCTGAGAACTTACCAACATACTTACCTTCCTTCTTCCAAGTTGCCAGCTTATTACCAACCATCTCGCTCAGCAGTTTCTCTGTCTCAATCAGTGATACCTGTACGTGTCCGTGTGGGTCACGCTCTAATGACAACTGACGAGCTACGCCCTCTGGCAGAGAAGCATAAATCTCAGCATTCACCTTTGACAGGTTATCAATAATATACTGACGCTGCTTATTTGCAGGAATCTCTGCGAACTCAGCACCCTTAGCAGCAAGCAAATCATTGAGCTCTGCTATCAGACGCTTCATAGCTGGGATGAACTCAATCAAACCTTCTGGAATCAATACGGTACCGAAGTTATTACCATCTGCAGCACGATCAGCCACTGTCTGAGCAATATCAGTAACAATGTCATCCAAAGAAAGATCCTTAGCTTCTACTTCCTCCGAGATAATAGTATAATTAGGCTGAACTTGCAGGGCGCATTCCAGTGCAATGTGAGATGCAGAACGACCCATCAGCTTGATGAAGTGCCAGTACTTACGAGCTGAGTTGCAATCACGCTCGATATTACCGATAACCTCAGAATAAGTCTTGCAAGCGGTATCGAAACCGAAAGAAGTCTCAATCTGGTCGTTCTTCAAGTCACCGTCAATGGTCTTTGGGCAACCAATTACCTGAATGCCATAGTTCTTAGCAGCATAATACTCAGCCAGAACGCAAGCGTTGGTATTAGAGTCATCACCACCAATTATTACCACAGCCTTAATATTCAGTTCCTTCAAGATTTCCAGACCCTTCTCGAACTGATCCACTTTCTCCAATTTGGTACGACCTGAGCCAATGATGTCGAAACCACCTGTATTGCGGTATTCGTCAATGATGTCAGCTGTCAACTCAATGTAGTTGTGATCAACCAAACCGCCAGGACCCATAAGGAAACCATAAAGGCGATTAGCAGGATTCAGCTTCTTCAGTCCGTCAAACAAACCAGACATCACATTGTGACCACCAGGAGCTTGGCCTCCAGACAGGATCACACCCACATTCATAGGTGCAAAATCTGCAGCTTCGTCAGCATTCTCAAACTTGATCAGTGGCATTCCGTAAGTGTTAGGGAACAGCTTCTTGATCTCTTCCTGGTCAGCAACTGACTGAGTAGGCTCACCAGCAACGGTCTTCACATTACCTCTCAGCGCTTTTGGCAATTTGGGCTGGTATGCAGCCCTTGCGATTTGCAATGCACTTTTTGTCATCTTTTTCTATCTAAATAAGGTTTAAACATATTTTGAGCTGCAAATTTAGCTTTTTTTTAGCAGATATGCAAATAATTATTTCAATGTTGTGTTGTGATTTAGATTTATTTTACTATCTTTACCCCTTGAAACAATATAATCAATTTACAGGAGGGAATATTTATGGCTAAAAGAAAAGATCTAAAGCAGTTCGTGAATGAAGTATCAAGTGCATTATTTGCAGAGTGTTTGGCCGCTAAGTTGTATATCAAAGGCGTGAATCCACACATGGCTGACGAGGTTTTGACAGACATTTTAAAAACACAGGATGACTTCTTGAGTCGAATCAGTCATACCCAACCGGGTAACGTAAAGGGCTTCTATAAGCAATTCCATGAGGAATTCGACCAGAAAGTCTCCGAGATTATCGACGCAATCGACAAATTAACGTTAGCAGATAAATGATAAAAAAGAAACTTTTTGGATTTATCTATTTTAAACTACTGGGATGGAAATTTAACTTTACCGTCCCCATCGAAGACAAATGTGTGATTTGTGTTGCCCCGCATACTTCTAACTGGGATTTGTTCGTAGGCAAGCTCTTGTGGGGTGCGTTGGGAAGGGACGCTAGTTTTCTGATGAAGAAAGACTGGTTTTTCTTTCCCTTGGGCATTGTATTCAGATGGATGGGAGGCATTCCTGTAGATCGTAAGAAAAAGACGGCTCTGACTGAACAGTTAGCCGTGTTGTTCAAACTACGCAATCAGTTATGTCTGGCAGTAACACCCGAAGGAACTCGCAAGGCTAATCCAAATTGGAAAAAAGGTTTCTATTATATAGCCTTGAATGCACAGGTACCTGTGATGTTGTTCGGTTTGGACTATAGCCGGAAAATAATAGAATGTACGAAATCATTCATACCTACAGGCGACTATGATAAGGACATAATTGAAATTAAACAGTATTTTCAAAATTATAAAGGAAAGCATCCGGAGAATTTTACGATTTAGTTGAACATTTAACATTGACCATCAGAAGTTACATATTATCAGGCTTATTATTGATAGGCAGTTTTATCAGTTTATCTGCACAGACTCCTCAGGATGAACTGATGGAAAAGCTGAACTATTACTTAGGAGGTTATTTAGATCCTGATGTTAAGGTGGAGAAAATAGCGGTTGATAGCATTAAAATTGATAACGAATCTCGCAAATTAGATGTTTTCGTCAATCTACGTTTGGCTTATATCCCCTTACGACAAGAGAATGTTCAGCAAATCTACCAAGACTTCACTCAACTTATCCCAAGGGAATATCAAAACTACAAACTGACTATCCTTAGCGGAGAACGTGCTATTGATCAGCTGATTCCCAATTATTATTCCCAGGAAAAAGATCGTCATCGTCTGTTTAGAAATATAGAATACCGAGGAAAACCGTGGACTAATAACCTTTCGAAACCTTTCACTCCCACTAAGGGTCTGGACAATCGACACATTGCGTTGTGGCAAAGTCATGGATATTACTACGATGTGAAGCGTAAGGAATGGAGATGGCAACGTCCACGCCTATACGGTACCACAGAAGACCAGTTTACGCAAAGCATCGTACTCCCTTTCCTCATCCCTATGTTGGAAAATGCGGGAGCTGTGGTATATACACCACGTGAAAGAGATATCCAAACACATGAGGTGGTGGTAGATAACGATGGTATGCAGTTCTCGCGCTCTGAATATCGAGAGATAGAAAGTGTAAAGTCAAGCTGGATGCAAAGCGACAGCGTGGGCTTTGCTTACTGGAAACGTAACTATAACTACGGAGAAAATCCGTTCAAAACTGGTACCACCCGCTATGCTTTCACTGAACGAAGCGGCAATGCTTTGATACAATGGGTCCCCGATATACCCGAGACAGGTGAATATGCTGTATATGTCAGCTACCAAACCCTGCCTCGCAGTATATCCGATGCCCATTACTGTATCTATCACAGTGGTATTGTAACAGAGATACAGGTAAATCAACAGATGGGTGGAGGTACATGGGTTTATCTCGGCACATACCATTTTACGAAAGGTCGTAATCTGACTAATATGGTAACACTCAGCAATGAAAGTCGTGAGGATGGTATCGTTACAGCTGATGCCATACGCTTGGGTGGTGGTATGGGCAATATGCTCAGAGATGGGACACTCAGTGGTATGCCTCGCTATTTGGAAGGAGCCCGCTATTGGGCACAATGGGCCGGCATGAACGACAGTATCTATTCTACTTATGAAGGCAAGAATGATTACAACGACGATATCAATGTGCGTTCTAAGACAGTGAACTATCTCTCGGGTGGTTCCATTTTTAATCCCGACGAGGTGGGCATGAAGGTACCGTTTGAGACAGTATTCTCGGTGCACAGCGATGCTGGTATAGCCAAGGAAGATAGTATCTTTGGCTCACTAACGGTCTATACCACTGATTTTAATGAGGGTTTGCTGGCATCAGGTGTTGATAGATATGCATCACGTGACTTGGCAGATCTGATACACACCCAAGTAGTAAACGACATCCGCTCTACTTATCCCATATATTGGCGTAGGCGCGCCATGTGGGACCGCAATTATTCCGAAACGCGATTGCCCGCAATGCCTTCTGCTATCTTGGAAACATTGAGTCACCAGAATTTTGAGGACATGCGTTTTGGTCATGACCCTAACTTTAAATTTACCCTTGCCCGTGCCATCTATAAGGCTGTACTTCGTTTCATCAGTACGCAACATGGCGATGATTATACAGTACAACCCTTACCGATTAGTCACTTTGCTTCTCAGTTTAGCAGTGACAACACTTTACAACTTAGTTGGCAACCTGTCACCGACCCCTTGGAGCCTACCGCCACGCCAGATGCATACCTTTTATATACTCGTATAGGTGATGGAGACTTCGACAATGGAGTGCGCGTAAACAACACATCACTGAATATCCAATTGCAACCCAATGTGCTTTATTCTTTCAAAGTTACAGCCATTAACAAAGGTGGCGAAAGTATGCCCAGTGAGACGCTAAGTGCTTATAAGTCATCCCAAGAGACTGCCAAAATTTTGGTAGTAAATGGATTCGACCGCATTGCTCCTCCTGCTGTTATCAATACCGAAGAAGAGGCTGGCTTCGACTTTGATGCCGATCCTGGCGTAGCTTATCATCACGACATATCAACGGGAGGTAGGCAAATTAATTTCAGTCGCAAGGCAAAAGAGAGTGTTCGAGGTGACAGTGGCAAGGAATGGGAGGGTTTGACCTTTGGTGGCAACACTTTCGACTATCCTTACATTCATGGACAAGCCATTGCCCATGCTGTGAACTATAGTTTTTCTTCCACCAGCGACGAGGCATTAGAAGCAGGCTATATTACTCCTGAAGGTTATGCTGCCATCGACTATATCTTGGGTATGGAGAAGGATGACCCTAATGCCCGCCCACTATTCGGACAGAGATATAAAACATTCAGTCCTGAGATGCAACGAATCATCAGAGCTTACACCGCAATTGGTGGCAACATATTCGTTAGTGGAGCCTACATCGGTTGCGATATGCAGGGAGCTGACGAAACCCGCTTTACCCAAAATGTCTTAAAATATCAGTTTGGCGCACAACATCGTAGTGGAAACAATACATTCGGTGCGACTGGCATGAATCGCACTGTTCAAGTGCCCAGTACTCTGAATGCCCAGAGCTTTGCTGTATGTTCAGCCGACA
>JAGCGS010000011.1 GCA_017649485.1 Bacteroidaceae bacterium
CCCCATATATCAACGATAAACATACAGACCCTGCCGTTATATGTATCGATAGTTTGGGTAAGCAAGTGATTTCTGTGCTATCTGGTCATGTGGGTGGTGCTAACGAACTTACCCGACAGCTTGCCAATATCTTAAGGGCTATTCCTGTTATTACTACCCAGAGCGACCTTAGCGGATTGTGGGCACTTGATACGTTCGAGAAAAGGTTTGACTGGCCCATTGCAAGTAACCTCTGGGGAGATGACATGAACAAAATCATTGCCACTTTTGTAAAAGGCGAGCCAACGGCATTGCTGATGGATGTGCGCGATGAAGGTACTGATTATCTTGAGAGTAGCCTGCCCGCCCACGTTACTATCGTCAATAGCATCGACGAGGTGACACCTATAAAATATAAACTGGTCATCATCGTGTCTCCTTTCATGTATTCAGTCCCAGAGAAAGTACTGGATTTGCATTTCGTACCTATGGTAGGCACCATCGGCTTTGGCTTAGCACATCAGGCCACTAATCCCATTGCCATTTACGATGAGATAGACGAGGCCTTTGCCCAAAGGGGCATACTGCCTTGTTCTCATAAGTATTGTACCATCGACGTGAAGGCTGATGAGCCATTCATTGATGTGCTCAAAGATGAGTTTCATAATGAAGATGTGTGCTTTTTTACAGCTGAAGAACTGGCAAAGGTTGATGTGCCCCACCCCAGCGACACTGTATTGAAGCATGTAGGCACTCCAAATGTATGTGAAGCAGCTGCCATCTTAGGTTCTAACAATGGCAAACTAATCATTGAGAAGGTGAAGGGCAAGAACTGGACAGCTGCTCTGGCGATTGACTATGCACATTTGCGATTGCCCAAACAAGGACATATCGAAATTGTGGGTGCTGGTCCAGGTGATCCTGATTTGGTATCTGTACGTGGTAGGAAGATGTTGGAAAAAGCCGACCTTATTCTCTATGCAGGCAGCCTTGTGCCAAAAGAACTGACCGAATGTCACAAGCCTGGTGCTACAGTGCTCAGCTCAGCCTCTATGGCATTAGAGGAACAAGTGAACCTGATGAAGAAATTCTACGATGAGGGCAAGTTTGTTGTTCGTCTTCATACGGGCGATCCTTGTATTTTTGGTGCTATCCAAGAGCAAATGAACTACTTCGACAAATGGGGCATGAATTATCACATCACCCCAGGCATTTCGTCTTTTTTAGCAGCAGCTGCAGAACTACGTTCTCAATTTACGATTCCTGAGCGAGTACAGACAATCATTCTGACTCGTGGAGAAGGACGCACACCTATGCCCGAGAAAGAGAAGTTGCATTTGTTAGCACGTAGTCAGAGTACAATGTGCATCTTCTTGAGTGCTGCTATTGTTGACGAAGTGCAAAGCGAATTGCTGATGGAATATCCTGAAGACACCCCCGTAGCAGCCTGCTATCACCTCACGTGGAAAGACCAACGTATTTATCGGGGTGTTTTAAAGGATTTGGCTAAAATAGTAAAAGATAATAACCTTACGCTTACAACAATGTTGGTAGTGGGTGATGCTATCGACAATCGACAGGGTTTATCAGAGCTGTATAACAAACAGTTTACTCACTTATTTAGGAAAGGGAAAGAATGATTCTTGTTTTTGGTGGGACAACAGAAGGCAGGATTGCTATTAGGAAGCTCGAAGAAGCAGGCAACCCCTATTACTACTCAACGCGAGGTGATGAGCAGGAGGTGGTGTTGCATCATGGCATCCGATTGACTGGGGCGATGGACGCTACCCAGTTGAAGGCTTTTTGTATGGAGCATAGCATCCAATTGTTGGTTGATGCCGGACATCCTTTTGCTGAAATGTTACATCAAACAGTAGCCGATGTTGCCACCAAACTTAATATCCCTGCCATTCGTTTCGAGCGCATCTATCCTCCAAGAGATCCAGCTATCATCTGGTGTAACGATTATGCCGATGCTATCCAACAAGTACAACGACATGGTGTAAAACGACTGCTGGCACTAACAGGTGTGCAGACCATTGCCAAGCTCAAACCTCTGATGCAGCAGGGAATAGAATGTTACTTCCGAATACTAAATAGAGAGAGCTCGCTGAAGATTGCCCATGAAAATGGTTTAGCCAATGATCACATTCTATTTTACGATACAGATAATAATGACCTTCTATTCTACGGTGTACAGTTCGACGCTATGATTACCAAAGAAAGTGGCCTCAGTGGAGGTTTTCAGGAGAAAGTGGATATGGCCAAAGAGCGAGGCATGCAAGTATTTGCCATCTGTCGCCCCGTCACTCCCCCGGTTTTTCATGTGGTGAATGGCGAACATGGTTTACGCCGAATGGTAGAGAAACTATTGCCCAAGTTCTATCCATTACATAGCGGTATCACCACAGGCACTTGTGCCACAGCTGCTTCCGTAGCTGCACTCCTTCAATTGGAGGGTCAACATCCAGATAATGTCCCTGTTATTCTACCTAATGGCGAAACCATTCATGTAGATGTGCACTATGGTGACAACTATGCCTATGTATTGAAAGACAGTGGAGACGACCCCGACATCACCAAGGGCATAGAAATCAGGGCCACCGTTGAGAAATCCGACCATTTTGAAATAAGAGGCGGTGAAGGCGTTGGCACTATCACGTTATCAGGATTCGACTATCCTCCAGGTTCTCCAGCCATTAACAAAGTGCCTCGTGAGATGATATGGAACAATCTTCAACAAAACTATATCGTAACCATTTCAGTACCAGAAGGAGTCGAATTAGCCCATCGCACCTTCAACCCCCGCTTGGGCATTATGGGAGGCATATCCATAGTGGGTGTCTCAGGCATTATCCAACCATTTAGCATTGAGGGATTCATCAATTCAATACGCAAATGCATCAATGTGGCAAAAGCGATGGGATGCAACCATCTGGTGCTACACTCAGGAGCTAAAAGCGAACATATTCTGCAGGAAAGGCATCCCGACTTGCCCAACATAGCTTTTATAGAATATGGCAATTATGTGGGAGAAGCACTAAAACTGGCCGACGAGAAGGAGATACCTCATATCACCATCGGCATAATGTTGGGCAAAGCCGTCAAACTGGCAGAAGGACATTTAGATACACATAGCCGAATGGCTACCATGAATAAGGATTTCATCAAAGAGATGATGCGCGAAGCAGGATGCAGTGAAAACAGTTTACAGTTGACCGACAACTTGAACATGGCACGTGACCTAATCAGTTTACTACCATCCAACGAGTTAGATGCATTTATATCAGTGGTATTACAACATTGTTATGCGCATTGTGCTCCCCTGTTCCCTAACGGAAAACTGGATATTGAGTTTGTAAAAGAATAAAATAAAGATACTTATATGAGCAATTTTATCAAAACGCTTGGTTTATGCATGTTGGCATGCCTCCTCTGCTGTTGCAAGGGTAAAAATGCCAATAGTCAATCGTCAATGGTCAATGGTCACTTTTCGGAGCAGCGAGAGCAGAGTCAAGCTGGCTTGAGTTCTGCCGAGTCGCGACGAAATAGGAGCGAAGCTCAATCGTCAATGGTTAATGGTCAATTAAGATACGCCCAGGGCTTTCAAGTAAAGAACCTGGCCGAAGGCATCAGACTGATTGACATCCAAGACCCACAGGCCGAAGAATCTACCGCTTGGCATTTTGCTTTGGTGCCTAAACAGTTAGCATCATTCGAGGTGCCACAAGATTACACTGTTGTACGCACACCTATCGACAAAGCTATCTGTATGACCATGTTGCAACTGGCCGACTTCATTGCGCTCAATGCCTTAGAACAGGTATCCGGCATCACCAGAACCCATAACCTGTATAATGAGAATGTATTGCAAAGGGTGAAGGATGGTAAGATATTCCAAATTGGTTCTGAAGGCGACTTCGATGCCGAAGTGGTAATGGCAGCTAATCCCGATGTTATCTTCATCTCCCCCTTCAAACGCGGTGGTTATGAAGCCATTAAGCAAACAGGCATTACCCTGGTACCACATTTAGGTTACAAGGAATTACATCCATTGGGACAAGCCGAATGGCTGAAGTTCATTGGTTTGTTTACAGGACAGGAGGAAAAAGCAAACACGCTATACGAAGGCATTTGCGAACGCTATGACCGCATCAAGGAATTAGCAGCAAAGGCAGAGCATCGCCCTACTGTACTGAGTGGAGAGATGCATGGTGGCAACTGGTATGCTGTGGGTGGCAAGAGTTTCCTGGCACAGATATTTGCCGATGCCGGAGCCGACTATGTACTGAAGGACGACCCCAATAGTGGTGGCGTGAATATTGAATTTGAGAAGTTGTATGCAATGGCGGCAGATGCCGACTATTGGCGCATACTCAACAGTTTTCCTGGTGAGTTCAGCTATGATGCCCTAAAAGCCAGCGAGCCCAGAAACGAAATGTTTAAGTCGTTCAAAGAGCGACAGGTCATCTATTGCAATATGCAAAGAAGTCCTTATTACGAGAAAGCTCCAGTAGAACCGGATGTCTTGCTCTCCGATCTGGTATATGTATTCCATCCAGAAGTACTACCTACTGATTATCAACCCACTTACTACAAGTTATTGAAATGAAGACTACCACCTACCTCATAGGATTGTTGCTACTGATCATCGTATTTTTTGCCCTGAATCTGGCCGTGGGCACCATCGAGATTCCTTTGAAAAGCGTATGGCTAATTCTGATGGGTGACAATTCCCAACAGGAAATATGGAGCAATATTGTGATGCGTTCACGTTTGCCACAAGCGCTTACTGCTATGGTTGCAGGTGCCGGATTGGCCGTAAGCGGTATGCAGATGCAGACGGTTTTTCGCAACCCCCTGGCTGGTCCGTCGGTGCTGGGTGTCAGTAGTGGTGCCACTTTGGGTGTAGGTTTTGTAGTGTTGCTTTCTGGCTCTTTAGGAGGCGTAGCCCTCAGTCGTTTGGGTTATTTAGGCGATGCCGCTATGTCGGTAGCTGCCATCATCGGTTCTTTGGCAGTGCTCTCTCTCATTGTGTGGGTATCTCACAAGGTAAAAGGCAATGTCACCCTGTTGGTAATAGGCGTGATGATTGGTTATCTGGCTACGGCCATTATCGGTGTGCTGAAATTCTTTAGTAATGAAGAAGATGTAAAAGCATTTGTGGTATGGGGATTGGGTAGTTTCTCGCGCGTTTCAGGCGATCAGATGCTGCTCTTTGTCACCATTATGGCCATTCTCCTACCCCTCTCGATGACTTTAATCAAACCATTAAACCTGTTATTGTTGGGCGACGGATATGCGCGTAGCTTGGGCTTGTCCATCAAGTGGGCTCGTACTGAGGTCATTTTGTGCTCTGGTACGTTAGCCGCTATCGTTACCGCTTACTGTGGTCCGGTTATGTTCTTGGGATTGGCGGTGCCTCACCTCTGCCGAGCCTTGTTCCGCACTTCCGACCACCGCACCTTGCTGCCAGCTTGTGTGTTGGCTGGAGCTGCTTTGGCACTGCTCTGCAACTTGGTTGCTCGTATGCCTGGCTACGAAGGAGTATTGCCCGTCAACTCAGTGACGGCACTGATTGGTGCTCCCATCGTGGCGATGGTACTTTTCGGCAAGAACAAAGGCAACAAGATTGATGAGTAACGTGCTTATTTCCAGTTCTCCGGTTGAACGTTTTCGCGTTGCAACTGCTCTTTTGTCATCACAAACAGAAAATCGCTCAGTCTGTTCATAAACTGCATTACTGATGGGTCAATGGGATAATTCCTATTTACCGTCCATAATCTGCGTTCCGCCTGTCGGGCTATCGTCCGGGCAATGTGTATCTCAGCCGAAGCCAATGAACCCGTCGGTAAGATAAAGTGCGTGTGTTCTTCTATTTTTGCCATCACCTCGTCCATCTTCTGCTCCATGCGAACGGTCAGTTCAACTACATGCAAAGTTCTCGGGTTGGTCTTATCCTTAGGGGTGGCCACATGACTCATCACAGTCATCAGCTCCTTCTGAATATCTTGCAAATAAGGTTTCCACTCATCACTTATTTCAGGCATCACGCGCAGTTTGCCTATCAAAGCATTCAGCAGGTCTATCGTCCCGTTGGCCTCAATACGCACATCGTCTTTCGGCACCCTCACCCCACCGCGCAAACTGGTCATTCCCTCGTCTCCTGTTTTAGTGTAAATCTTCTTCATAATCAAATAGATTCATAAAACCTGTTTCTCCCCAATAAAGATGGGTATAACTAGCTATCAAATTCTTATACCTGAATATGGGCGTCGATATTGGACGGCTCACTGCATCAAATACTTTGAATGAAGATGGTGGCACTGGCTCTTCTGGTAAGAACTGAGTATAATGGAACTCATGACCACGATACCGTTGTTCTTCCCAATCAAAGTCACGATAGCCCAACGACAACTTTCTGTCTTGCTTACGAATAGAAATCTTGAAAGGCAAGACACCAGCCATTTCATAATACATGTCCTCATCCCCCACTATGCCTTGTGATAGATAAATCATACCTCCGCACTCGGCCAACGTCCTTCCACCTTTTTCTATATATTGCTTGATAGATGCCCGTGTGTTCCTTGCTTCTACCAACGCCTCCGCATGTTTTTCAGGGTATCCTCCAGGCAAATAAAGCAAATCAATATCAAGAGGAATCTCTTGGTCTTCTTCGGGATTGAAGAACGTCACCAGCCCCATGCTATGCAACAGGTCTAAGTGCTCGGCATAGATGAAAGAGAAAGATTCGTCATTACGCGCCACCCATATTTTCATTGCTTTTGATTCTTGCTGTTGCTGCATCACAATCGTCGGCACGACTCTCATCGATGCCTGCAATATTCTTTGCCAGTCAACATGCTTCTCTATCAAGTCGGCCAATGCATCATCACCTTTTATCTCACTGAAGTCCAAGCCTAAATACCGGGATTGTTGCATCAGTTCTGAACGCTTGGGAATATAGCCAAAGCAAGGGACTTTCAACTCCGAACATACAAAACTCAACATCCGCTCATGCTTCTCAGAACCCACATTATTAAATATCACACCAATAATCTTCACATCATACCTGAAATGCAGGAACCCATTGATCAATGCAGCTAATGAATAGGCAGCACTCTGTGCATTCACCACCAAGACAATGGGTAAATCCAATATCCTGGCAACCTCAGAGCAAGAACCATTGTCACGATCATAGCCGTCAAACAAGCCCATCATCCCCTCCGCCACACAGATATCAGCCTCTTGCGCGTGTTGGAAATAAAGCTCCAGCAAATGTTCCTTAGATGCAAAGAAGCTATCCAAGTTGTATGAAGGACGATTGCAAACTCTCTCGTGAAACTTGGTGTCAATGTAGTCGGGTCCACATTTATAAGGTTGTACCTTAAAGCCTTTTCTGGTCAGCAAAGCCATTAATCCCCTACTTACAGTGGTCTTTCCTGACCCTGAAGAGGGAGCTGCAATCATAAATTGTGGAATTAGTCTCATGGTTTTATGCAATTTTTATCTTACAAAGATAACAATATTTATTTAAAAAGCCGTATATTCGCATTGTAAAATGAAGAATATGGTGAACGAAGAATTAAATAAGCTTTATATAACTTATACTGGACACCAGCCAGAGGCTATTGAAGAAATGCCATCATCAGGCTCCAACCGATTGTATTTCAGACTAAAGGGTAATCCCACACTAATCGGTGTACGAGGAGAATCGCAGGCTGAGAATGCTGCTTTCCTATATATGGCATCCCATTTCAGAAGCAAAGGATTACCTGTGCCGGAAGTATTTGCAGAGAGCGATGATAAGATGTATTATCTCCAACAAGATTTGGGTGATACCTTGTTATTCAAGGCCATTGAGAAAGGACGGTTGACCCATCAGTTCAGCGAGGATGAGAAGATATTACTCAAAAAGACTATGCGCCTGTTGGCCAAAGTTCAGTTCAAAGGTGCAGAAGGTATGGATTTCAGTATCTGCTATCCCCAGGCTGAGTTCAACAGGCGAAGTATTCTCTGGGACTTGAACTATTTCAAATACTGCTTCCTTAAAGCCACAGGATTGTCGTTTCAGGAAAATCTGTTAGAGGATGATTTCCAACGATTAGCAGATGTATTGTTGCAAAGTTCATCGGAAACATTCATGTATCGCGACTTCCAGAGTCGTAATGTTATGATACAGAACGGAGAACCCTGGTTAATTGATTTTCAGGGTGGTAGGAAAGGTCCCTTCTATTATGATGTAGCTTCTTTCTTGTGGCAAGCCAAAGCCAACTACCCAGAGAGTCTCCGTCAAGAGTTACTACAAGAATATCTCGATGCTCTGCGTGTGTATAAGCAAATAGATGAAACTGAATTCTTCATCACATTACGTCACTTTGTGTTGTTCCGCACCTTGCAGGTGTTGGGTGCATACGGATTCCGAGGTTATTTCGAGAAGAAACCCCATTTCATGCAGAGTATTCCTTTTGCAATGGAAAATCTGCGTCAGTTGATGAAATCACCCTATCCAGAGTACCCTTATCTGTGTGAAGTATTGAAGCAACTAACAGAACTAAAGCAATTTAAGGATCAGTTGAAAAAACCGTTAGTAGTAAAAGTGACGAGTTTTGCATATAAGAAAGGTATTCCTGATGATCCTACTGGCAATGGTGGTGGCTATGTGTTCGACTGTAGAGCAATAAATAATCCAGGCAAGTATGACCGATACAAACCGTTTATCGGTTTGGACAAGCCTGTGATTCAGTTCTTAGAGGAAGATGGTGAGATTCTCACTTTCCTCAAGCATATATATGCACTCGTGGATGCATCGGTAAAGCGATACATGGAGCGAGGGTTTACCAACCTTTCCGTTTGTTTTGGTTGTACAGGTGGCCAGCATCGTTCAGTCTATGCTGCTCAACATTTAGCAGAACACTTGAATGAGAAGTTTGGTGTGGAGGTGAATCTGATTCATCGTGAGCAGAATATTCAACAAATATTGAGTGCAAAATGAAAGCAATGATTTTCGCAGCAGGCATAGGTTCTCGTCTTCGTCCCATAACAGATTCCATACCAAAAGCTTTGGTTCCTGTTGGTGGGATAACTATGCTGCAGCGTGTATTGATGCGACTGAAGAGTTTTGGCTTTAATGATGTGGTCATTAATGTGCATCATTTTGCTCAGCTAATTATTGAATTTCTGCATGAAAACGAGAACTTTGGCATGAATATCCATATCAGCGATGAACGAGATGAGTTGTTGGATACAGGTGGAGGAATTTTGAAAGCCAAGCCTTTTCTGGAAGGTCATGAGCCTTTCTTGGTGCATAATGTGGATATTCTAAGTAATATTGATTTGTTGGAGGTATATAGAAACCATATAGCAAGTGGTGCTGATGCAACTCTGTTGGTGAGCGATCGTACCACCACCCGCAAGTTGTTGTTCGACAAAAACATGAGATTGTATGGATGGCTGAATCATACTACAGGTGAAGTCAAGCCTGACGGCTTTGTACCAGATATTTCACGACATCGGGAACTGGCTTTTGAAGGCATCCATATCATTTCTCCTACCTTATTTAATTATATGGGTGAAGGGACAACCTGGCAAGGCAAGTTTTCCATCATACCGTTTTATCTGTCAGTATGCCAGTTGTTGCATCTAAAGGGATATGAGTTAAAGGACATCACTTGGTTCGACATAGGCAAACTGGAAACTTTACAACAAGCGAATGAGTATTTTAATTCAAAACGAATATAATTATGAAGAAAGAAAACAAAATCATTGAGGCTGCAATTATAGCATTCGGTCTCATCGTGTTAGGTTATTGCCTCAAAGCAGGCATCGACAATTTTGTGAACAAAGACAGACAAGTTACTGTGAAGGGTCTTTCTGAAAATGAAGTACCTGCCAACACTGTGACTTGGCCACTAAGCTTCTCACAACAAGGCAACGATCTGCCTACACTCTATCAGAGTGTGAACAGAACTCGCGACATCATTGTGCGATTTATCAAGGAAAACGGACTGAGTGAAGACGAGATTACCATCAATTCTCCTACCGTTTATGATCGCAACAGCAACATGTGGAGCGAAAACAAATCACCTTACCGCTATCAGATGACAGCGAGCATCACCGTTAAAACCAAGAAGGTAGATGAGGTACGCAAGGCATCAGGAAAAATAGGCGAGTTACTGAATCAGGGTATTGCTGTAGATGAGGGTTACATCAACTACGATTTCACTGACTTCCAAGAGATGAAATTGAAGATGATGCAAGAGGCCATCAAGAATGCAGAACAGGCTGCTTTGCAGTTTGCAGAGAACAGCAATAGTCGTCTGGGTGGTATCATGCAGGCAACACAGGGTACTTTCTCTATTGACGATCGTGATGAGACTACTCCTTACATCAAAAAACTACGTGTGGTAACCACAGTGACTTACTCCCTGAAAGACTGATAATAGCTTTGAAAGCAAAAAAAACAAACGAAAAAGCATTTTTTTTCATAAAAATATTTGGTGGTTTCAAAACAACCCTTTATATTTGCAGCGGAAAAACAACAAAATTGTAAGTTATGAAACATTTTATGGTTAATATGTATTGGTGGTGGCGCCCGTTAAGATTCCAAGAGTCGTAAGGGGAGCAGCGCTCGTATATGCATATCTACCATATAATAGGATAAAACGAAGCCCTGTCGCAACCTGCGACAGGGCATTTTTTATTTTGAATAACAATTAACACCGAATAATATGAGTTTTTTAGTTGACAAAGAAGGTTATTATGGCGAATTTGGAGGTGCTTACGTACCTGAGATACTACACAAATGCGTGTATGACTTACAACAGAATTATCTTACTGTAATTGAGAGCGAAAGTTTTCAAAAAGAGTATCGCCAACTGTTGCGTGACTATGTGGGCAGACCTTCCCCACTCTACCACGCAAAACGCCTGAGTGAACGCTATGGTTGCAAAATCTACTTGAAGCGAGAAGATCTGAATCACACAGGTGCTCACAAGATTAACAACACCATCGGACAAATTCTCATCGCCCGTCATCTGGGTAAAACACGCATCATTGCTGAAACGGGAGCAGGTCAGCACGGAGTGGCTACAGCAACAGTTTGTGCCTTGATGAATATGCAATGCGTGGTTTATATGGGTGCAACTGATGTAAAACGTCAGCATGTGAATGTGGAAAAGATGAAGATGTTAGGAGCTGAGGTAGTGCCAGTTACAAGTGGAAACATGACATTGAAAGATGCTACTAACGAGGCTATTCGCGATTGGTGCTGTCACCCTACAGATACATTCTATATCATCGGTTCAACTGTTGGTCCTCATCCTTATCCAGATATGGTATCAAGACTACAATCAGTTATCAGTGAAGAGATTAAAACACAACTTCAAGAGAAAGAAGGCAGGGATTATCCTGATTATCTAATGGCTTGTGTGGGCGGTGGAAGCAATGCTGCCGGTACCATATATCACCACATCGACGACAAAAGAGTGAAGATTGTGTTGGCTGAAGCAGGAGGTGAAGGAGTTGATTCTGGCAAGACAGCAGCAACTATTGCCTTAGGCAAGACAGGCATCATTCATGGTGCAAAGACTTACGTAATACAAGATGAAGACGGACAAATCGTCGAGCCCTACTCCATATCAGCTGGCTTGGATTATCCAGGTATCGGTCCCATGCATGCCAACCTATCTGCTCAACAAAGAGCACAGGTGATACCTGTGAACGATAATGAAGCGATAGCTGCAGGTTATGAACTGACTCGTTTAGAAGGCATAATTCCTGCCATAGAGAGTGCCCATGCTTTGGGAGCCTTGCCAAAAATGACTTTCAAGCAGGAAGATATTGTTGTACTTACTGTGTCAGGCAGAGGAGATAAAGATTTAGAAACATACTTGAAAATCAAACAAATATAAATATGAAAACATTCAGCTACAAAACAGTACACAGAACAGTGCTGGGCGATTTACATACGCCAGTAAGCACCTATTTAAAAGTACGCGATTTGTTTACACAAAGTGCATTGATGGAGAGTTCCGACTATCACGGCAGTGAGAACAATCGCTCGTTCATCGGACTCTGTCCGCTTGCCAGTGTTAGCATCCATCACGGTGTTGCCATTTTCCGCATGCCAGATGAGAGTGTGGAAGAATATCCAATTAGCAAGAACTATACCGTTGACCAGGCTCTGCATGATTTCCTAAATCGTTTTAAGGTTGAGGGTGAATACAATCAGTATTGCGGTTTGTATGGTTACACATCGTTTAATGCTGTAAGATACTTCGAGAACATTGATGTGAAAGACAGCACAGAATTCAGGAATGATGCGCCAGATATGCATTACATCTTATATAAGTATCTAATTGTGTTCCATGATTTTCAGCACGAGATGATGTTGTTAGAAATGGTGGCAGAGGGTGAAAAAGAATCTTTAAAGACAATTCAGTTGGCTATAAGCAATAGAAGTTATCGATTATTCGACTTTGAGGCTGTAGGTGAGACAACTTCTTCATTGACTGATGACCAACACAGGGAAAACATCCGCAAGGGTATTGCCCATTGCCTGAGAGGTGACGTGTTCCAGGTGGTGTTGTCACGCAGATTTGAGCAACGATTTAAAGGCGATGACTTCAAACTATATCGAGCATTGCGTAGCATCAATCCTTCACCTTATTTATTTTACTTCGATTTTGGAGGTTTCCGAATCTTTGGTTCGTCACCAGAAACTCATTGTCGCATTGAAGGTCGAAAAGCCTCTATCGACCCCATAGCAGGAACCACTCGTCGTACCGGAGATTCAACTCAAGATAACGCTAATGCACAACGCTTGAGTCAAGACCCTAAAGAAAATGCCGAACATGTGATGCTTGTGGATCTGGCACGTAACGACTTGAGTCGCAATTGCCACAACGTGAAGGTTGAGTTTTTCAAGCAATTGCAATACTATAGTCATGTCATTCACTTGGTAAGTCGTGTAAATGGCACATTAGATGACAATGCCGACACTATCAAGACCTTCATCGACACGTTCCCTGCTGGCACATTGAGCGGGGCTCCAAAGGTTCGCGCAATGCAGATCATCAGTGAATTGGAACCTCACAACAGAGGTGCTTATGGCGGTTGTATCGGTTTCATCGGACTGGATGGCAGCTTGAACCAAGCCATCACAATACGTACATTTGTAAGTAGAAACAATACGCTTTGGTTCCAGGCTGGCGGAGGAATCGTTGCCAAGAGCGATGTTGAAAATGAACTGCAAGAAGTAAATAACAAGTTGGGAGCTTTGAAAAAAGCCATCCAGAAAGCAGAAGAATTCTAAAAAGCATACAATTATGAAAAACATAGTAATCATAGACAATTACGACTCTTTCACCTACAATTTGGCTCATTTGCTAAAAGAATTAGGTGCGCATGTTGAGGTAAAGCGTAACGATCAGTTTGAGATGGATGATTTGAAACAGTTCGACAAAATCATTCTTTCTCCTGGCCCTGGAATACCATCCGAAGCAGGACTACTGTTAGATGTCATCAAGACTTATGCAGCATCAAAGCCCATCTTGGGAGTATGCTTAGGCGAACAAGCCATCGGACAAGTATTTGGTGGAAAACTCACCAATTTGAAGGATGTGTTTCATGGTGTGCAGTCACCTGCTTTCTTATTAAAAGCCAACGATAATTATTTATTTGAAGGACTGCCTGATGTTATCACAGTGGGTCGCTATCATTCATGGGTAGTTGACCATGATGGTTTCCCAGCCACATTAACGATAACTGCTGTCAGTAATGAAGGCCATATCATGGCATTAAGACATAAAGAATTTGATGTGCAAGGCATACAATTCCATCCAGAATCAGTGTTGACACCAGACGGTAGAACCATCATCAGCAACTGGCTAAATCACGAATAAGTAAGTGGCACAAACAACAATATACATATACAATAAAAAAAATATTTAATACAACTATAAGATTATGAAAGAGATAATAAATAGATTGCTGAATCATGAGGAACTTAGTTCAGCAGAGACAAAGCAAATCATGCTAAACATCACGAAGGAGATGTATCCTGATGCTCAGATAGCATCACTGCTCACCATCTTACAAATGCGAGGTGTAGCAGTGGACGAACTGATTGGTTTCCGTGAGGCATTGATGGAAACACGCATACCTATTGATTTCTCACCCTACCATCCCATTGATATTGTGGGTACTGGAGGTGATGGTAAGAACACCTTTAATATCTCCACCTGTTCTTGTTTTGTCGTAGCAGGCGCAGGATACAAAGTGGCTAAGCACGGCAACTATGGTGCCTCTTCTGTGAGTGGAGCCAGCAATGTACTGGAGCTACATGGTGTGAAATTCACAAACAATCAGGATAAACTGAGAAAGAGCATCGAAGAATGTAATATGGCATACCAACACGCTCAGTTGTTCAACTCTGCCATGAAATATGTAGGTCCAACCAGAAGGGCTTTGCAAGTACCCACTGTTTTTAATTTGTTAGGTCCGCTAATCAATCCATGCAAGCCCACCTATCAGCTTCTGGGTGTAGCCAATCTCAGTCAGATGCGTCTATATACCAATGTATTGAATCGTTTAGGGATGGAGTTTGCCGTTGTTACAAGTCTCGATGGTTACGATGAGATTTCACTTACCAGTGGCTACAAAGTGATGACAAATATCGATGAACAAATCTACCAAGCCAACGATTTGGGATTTAACCTTTCTACCCGTGAGGAGCTCTTTGGAGGCAGCACACCACAGGAAGCAGTCAGGATATTCGATAGTGTACTGAATGGCACATCCACCGTTTCACAAAGGCAAACAGTATTGGTAAACTCAGCTTTTGCCATCCATGTGATTGAACCTCAGAAATCGATGGAAGAGTGTGTGGCAATAGCCAGTGAATCATTAGACAGCAAGCAAGCCTTGCGTACATTCAAGAAATTTGTTGAAATAAACAGCTAAAACAATGAAAGATATATTGCACGAAATAGTAGATAAGAAACGCGAGGAACTCAAGGTGCACAGGCAAGTGATTCCAGCAGAGTATTTGGAAGAGATGGCTGTAGGACTGAAAGACCAGCCTACCAGGAGCATGAGCCAGGCATTGGCAGCATCATCCACAGGTATTATAGCAGAATTCAAACGCAAGTCGCCATCGAAAGGATGGATACATGAAGATGCCCAGCCGCATATAGTGATACCTGCCTATGAAGCAGCTGGAGCTACAGCCATCTCAGTACTGACAGATACGCCCTATTTTGGTGGAAACATAAAGTATATTCGTCAGGTTCGAGAGTCAGTACATATCCCTATATTACGAAAAGACTTTATCATCGACCGCCATCAGTTGTTTGAAGCCAAACTAACAGGTGCAGATGCAGTACTTTTGATAGCTGCTTGCCTTGAGCCTGATGAGTGTCTGTCACTCATGGAAGAAGCCCATGACCTGAAATTAGAGGTAGTATTAGAAATTCACAGCCCTGAAGAATTGTCTTACATCAAAGGTTCACCTGATATGGTTGGCATTAACAACCGTAATTTAGGCTCATTTGTAACTGATGTAAAAAATTCTTACAGATTAGCATCCATGCTACAGGAAGCGACGAAAGACTTGCCAAATCAGCCAGTCTTGATAAGTGAAAGCGGTATCTCAAATACTGAAGTAATCAAACAGTTAAGAGAAATTGGCTATCGTGGATTCTTGATTGGGGAAACATTTATGAGAGCAGCTGATCCAGCCGAA